>JBBIQK010000016.1:0-51115 GCA_037442365.1 Armatimonadota bacterium
GTCGTTTGGGGGATGTGGTGGAGGCGTTTAGGCGGTGTTGGTCGGGGTGTCGTGTCTGTCGGCGTCGGAGGCGTCCTGCGACCTTTCAGTTGGTGCAAGGTGAGGAGGGCTTAAATTGATGCCAATGGTACCTGCGCGCTGTTCGGTATAATTCGCGTGATGCTACGGGTCGGATTGGGGGCTATGCTGGGCGCAGCGGCGGGCGTGTTCGTCTCGGCAGGCTGGCTGCTGATTACGGGCGGCGCAGGTTTCGGCGCGACGCTGCTGACCATCCTTGCGCTGGTGGGGCTGGGAACTGTCGGCGGCGCGGCGGGCGGCTGGCTCTGGGCGCGGCGCACGCCCCCCATGCTGCCCCACTATCGCGAGCAGCACCTGCGCCTGCGCCAGATGGCGCAGCAAATCCGCACGAACCTGCAGCAGATGACGGGCGTCAAAGGCGCATATCCTGAACTGGACGAGATTGTCGCCAAGGACGCTGACCTACGCCGCAAGGCGACTCAGCTGCGCTTGCAGATTGAGCGTCAGGCGCGGCGTGGACTGTCGTGGCAGGACCACCTGAGCGCGGCGCTGAACGCCCTGCGCGAAGGCGCGCTCGGCAGCCTCAACCGCGCCGAATGGACCTGGCGCGCCTACCGCGCCAAGCTGGAGCGCGAGGTGAACGCGCTTGGACGCAAACTGGAGCAGAACCACGACGCCGTGATGGAGAACACCCTCCAGCGGGCGTACCGCCAGAAGGCGCGCGAGCTTGCCAGCTTCCGCAACCTCGAACGCACCCTGCAGACGCTCGAAAACGAAAGCGTGATGATTACCGCCAGCGTGGAGAACCTGCTGATGGAGACGATTCGGCTCAGCGCCGCGCCCCGCAGCGCCGCCCCACGCACCGACGCCCTGCTGGAGCCGCTGCGCGAGCAAATCCGCGCCTACGAGCAAGCCATCGACGAAATCTACCGCACCCCGCCCCACGAAACCGACGACGAGACGCTGCACCTCCAGCGGTAGCCGCCTCAATCAACGCCGGGCGGGTCTCAAAAATCCTCCAGCGCGAGGCTCGATTCGGGCAGCACCTGCCCGCCGTCCACAATCAGCGTCTGCCCCGTGATGTAGGACGCCTCGTCGGAGGCGAAAAAGAGCGCGGCGTAGGCGACATCCTCCGGCGCGCCCAGCCGCTTGAACGGGATGACCGCCTCCATCGTGCGCCGGTACTCCTCGCCGATTTCGCCAACTCCTTCCGTTTCGATGTTGCCCGGCAGAATCGCGTTCACCGTGATACCGTAGTTCGCCAGCTCGATGGCGGCGGAGCGCATGAAGCCCAGCATGCCCGCCTTCGTGGCCCCGTAGTGCGCCCAGCCCGGAAAGCCCGTGACGGGTCCCGTAATCGAGGAGGTCAGCACAATCCGCCCGCAGGACGATTGCCTGAGCATCGACAGGAACGCCCGAACGGTCAGGAACATCCCCTTCAGGTTGACGGCATGCACCCTGTCCCAGTCGGCTTCGGTCATCGTTTCGAGGAACGCCTGCGGGTAGACGCCCGCGTTGCAGCAGAGGATGTCGGTTCTGCCGTAGGCTTTCTGCACGGCGGCGGCTGCCCGCATCAGGGTGTCCCCGTCGCTCACATCGGCGAACAGGGAGAGCGCCTCGCCGCCCTGTTGCTGGATCGCCTGCGCGACCTGTGCGGCGGCTTCGGTGTCCACATCCAGCAGGGCGACCTGCGCGCCGCGGCGGGCGAACTGCTCCGCCATCGCGCGCCCGATGCCTTTCGCCGCCCCCGTAATCACTGCCACACGCCCGGAAAAGTCGGTCATCGCTCCCTCCGCAGGGATTGTACCTGACCCGCCCTTCAGCACCCGCTGCCGAAGGCGAACAGCACCTCCAGCAAATCGGCGTCGTCCACAATTCCGTCGCAGTTCACATCGGCGCTGGGGTCGCCCGTTGCGCCGAACGCGAACAGCACCTGGAGCAGGTCCGCGTCGTCGACGCAGCCGTTCCTGTCGGCGTCGCCGCCCGATGGAGCGCAGGCGTTCTGGGCTGCCCAGCGCGCTGCGTTGGTCAGCAGCTGCCGAAAGATCGGGTTCTGCGCCACAGGATTCAAACTGTGCGCGGGTGCGACCGAAAGACTCATCACACGCCCCTGCTGGTACACCCACCCGACGACGCCGCCCGCGCCAGGCAGGTAGTCGCTGGCATAGTAGACCGTCGCGCCCGGTCTGGCTCTCAGGTGCGCCTCGTGCCCCTCGCCCAGCGCCAGCGTCGCACCAAGCCCCTGATTGAGAACGGGATCGCTGACCTGCTGCTGGTAGCGTATGTCCATGCGGTAGGTATAGCGTTGATACTCGGCGGGGAACAACTCGCGCAAAATGAGGAACCGATTGGCGCTCGCCGCGCCCCACAGCGTCCATTCCAGCGTCACCAGCCCGCTGCCCGCGCCCACCCACGCCAGCAGCGCGTCCTGTCCCGTGAGCGGCATGTCGTCGGTGTTGCCCGCGCCCGCCAGCACGGCGACCTGATAGGCGTTCAGGCTGTGCGCGCCGTCGTACTCGCGATAGAGCGCGCCCAGTGTGACCTGCAGTCCGTGCGCGCGGAGAGCGTCGTAGAGCGCGGCGTCGCGCACATCGTCGCCCGTGCGGAACAGGTACACCCGCTGGGCAACGCCGCTCAGCATGCTCGCCGCAAGCCACAGGCACACAAGCGCAGGGCGCATGGCGTTCTCCTTATAGACAATTCCTCAGGACGAGTCCCGTTTCAACGCTTCCAGATACTGGCGTCCTTTTTCCGTGATTGCCCAGATGCCGTGTGGAGTGTCCGAGGCGATATATCCCCGTGTTTTCAGGTCTGCCCTCGCCCACTTCGCAGTGTTTCGCCATCGTGGTTCCTGCCCAGAGGGCACGAGGGCTTTATCCGCATCCTGAAGCATTCCACTTATCTTTTCATAGACGCGATCTAACACTGCGCCGACAGAAGCCCTACCGCCTAACTCCACCAGCGATTCCAAGATTGGTAAATGGTAAGAACTTTCCGGTGTAGCGCGTCGCTGGCGTTGGTGCTTCTGGCGAGTACGCGAGTGGTCAACTGATGGTGGCGCGTGCGTTGGTTTGAGCGGTGCGCCTGCGGCAAGCTGTTTTACCTGCTCAATCAACTGCCTCACTGACTTAGCCTCTTGTATCAAGCGTTGACCCTGTTCCTCGTCTTCCTCATCCACAGCCTGTTTTGCTCGCGTTTTCAAGTCGCTGAGAATGTTCTCCAGCTCAGCGATACAACTCTCCAATACCTGTTGAACTCTCGCACTCATCGGTTCACCTCGCAGGGTTGTGTAAATACGCTGCCAGTGCTTCTCGACAGGCACACTGGGGTCGTAGCGCAGCAGTGTAGTTGTTTCCTCACTCGAAGTGATTTTGAAGTAAAGCCCAGAAGCCCATCGATTTCGGGGCGATTCGTAGTTGGGACATATTAGAACACTTCGCCACTGCTGATGCGATTTGTACCGTACCAAGAAGAGAGGATGAACATTTGGATACTTGAAGCGGTACACATGCGCGACATATTTGAGGTCATTCAAGTTCGCTTCAGGGACAGCGTGTAGCCAGTAGACATGTAAAGGCAAACCAGACTCTTCCTTCAGGGCTGCCAACAGCGCCCACTCGTCGATGTGTTCCGCCGCGCTTTTGGGCAGTAGAGGCGCACTGAACACCAGCGACTCCTGCACGGGGTAGCCCAGCTCCTTCAGCCAATCGCGCGCCTGCTGTGCATTCTGGAACATAGTTTTTATAATACCCACATCCACGCAATACACTCGAGGTCTTCTGGCTCCACTCGCGACAGACGCTCCACCTGCAGGTTCAGATGGGGATGGGAATCGGCGAACTGCTTGAGCGTCTGGAGCATGTCTGCCGTTGCCGTCGTCTGCGCTTTTCGCCAGAGCGGACGCAGGTCGTTCAGCGCGGTTTGCGGCAGCGGTCGGGAAAAGTAGGCGATCAGCTCGTTGCGCAGGCTGGAAGACGGCAGCGTCTGCAGGCGCAGCAGCACCTGTCTTTGCAGGCGACCCAACTCCACCATCTGGTTCGCCGCGCGATTAATCTGCTGCACCAGCTGATCGCGCATCTGTGTCAGCTTCTGTTCTGTCGCGTTGGAGCTGGGCAGCGGCGCGGGCGATTCGTTTGCCTCGCAGCGAATGGGACGGATGGCTTCCAGCTTGCGCGTGAGGTATTTTCCGTCTTCCGTTTGGAACAGCCAGTAGTGGCGTTCGGTGCGGATGTCTCGAAAGGCGGCGAAGAAGCCCTTTGGCGCGCCTGCAGGCGCATAGCGCGCCGTGCCGCGTCCCAGCGGGATGGCGCTCAGCCGCTCCTCGCCCAGACCTTTCAGAAACAGCATCAGGTCTTCCAGCAGGAACTCGCCGATGGTCAGCTCGCTCTCGCTTTCCAGCGTGTCCAGCACCTGCGCATCCTCTTCGGCGATGCGCTTGAGCGTGTTGAAGTCCATCGGGTTCGGCGCTTCGCCCAGCACGGAGGCGTCCAGCCCCACAGAGCGGTTGATGGCGTCCAGTTTCGTGCGCAGGCGCTCCATCAAGCCCAGCAGGTCTTCCAGCGAGTCTTCAGGGATGAAGTTGTAGACATCGATCGTATCGTGCGGGGAGCCGATTCGGTCGATGCGCCCGATGCGCTGCACCATGCGCACGGGGTTCCAGTGCAGGTCGTAGTTGATAATCACGCCCGCGTCCTGCAGGTTCTGCCCCTCGCTGAGCGCGTCGGTGGCAATCAGAATCTGGATTTCTGCCTCGCCGTTGAGGTCGAATCGGTTCGACTGTGGGGAGAAGCGTTGCACGATGCGTCGACGCTCGCCCATTTTGACCTCGCTGCTGACCAGCTCGATGACGGAAGTGGGCATCTGCGTGCGGAGGTAGTCGTACAGGTAGCGCGCAGTGTCCCTATAGTAGGAGAAAATCAGCACTTTTTTGTCGCACAGTTCGCCCTGCAGCTGCGTTTTCAGGGTTTGCAGCTTGGCGTCGGCGTCAGGCGGGATGCGCTCCAGCGCGTCCAGCAACCCCTCCAGCACACGCAGATCGGATTCCACCGCCTGCCGAATCAGGTCGAGGTCGTACTGGCTGGGATCGATGTCTTCCAGCGTGTTGAGGAACGCCTGAAAGTCGTCCTCTGCCTCGTCGTCTGCGCTTTCGAGCAGCAGCAGGCGGCGGTAGTCCTTGCTGGTGAGCAGTTTGCCCTGCTGGAGGGCGCGCAGGAAGTGTTCCTGGAACTTCTTCTGATGGCGCAGGGAGTTGCGCAGCGCCTCGACAGACGATTCGAGCCGCTTGAGGTACAACACGCGCAGCAGTCCAACCAGCCCGCTCTGCTCGCCCAGACGCTTGCGCAGGTCGGCAATCGCCGAAGCGTCTAACCCCGCGTTGCGGAGCGCGGCTTCTATCTGCGTCCATTCTACCCCGAACAGATTCAACTGATGCCGCGCCACCTGCCTGCGGTAGGAATCGATCTGATAGGGCGCCAGCTTCAGGTTCTCAATCGCGTCAGCAATCTGGCGATAGAGGTTGTCGCCGTAGACTTCCTGCAGGTTGTAGTTCACGCTGTGAATGATACGCTGGGGGAAGTGAATGCGCTTCCCGTCGATTTCGGCGTCGGGATAGTGCTTGCGGATGAAGACGCGGCTGCGGCGCACGCCAATCGCCTCCAGCAGCTCGTAGAGCGTTTCGCGGCTCTCGTCGGCGTTGCGGAAATACGATTCGAGGTTCTCGATGCCCGCCGCCAGGAAGTATTCCCGCTCGTCCTGCGTCAGCAGGCGCACCTGATGGTAGAGGTCGTACACGGAGTTGTTGACGGGCGTGGCGGTGAGCAGGATCAGGCGGAACTGGTCGGGGTAGCGGGCGCGCGCACGGCGCACAATCTCGAACAGGTTGCGCCAGCGGTTCGAGCTGGGGGTGCGGAAGTTGTGCGACTCATCCACTACGATGATGGGGTACTGCGCGTATTCTTCTATCGGCGTGTCGCTCTGGCTGATCTGCTCCATGCTCTCGATTCGGTGCGGGATGGCGTGCTGTTCCAGGGCGGGTTTCCAGACGGTCTCGCGCAGGGCGGCGGGGCAGATGACCAGCGCGGTCTGGCGCTGCTGGTAGGCGTAGTCGTCCAGCAGGCGCAACGCCAGATAGGTTTTGCCCAGCCCGACCGAGTCGGCAATCAGCACGCCGCCATACTGCTCCAGAATCTCGCGCGCGGCGTGATAGCCGTCCCGCTGGAAGTCCGCCAGCGCAATCGGCGACGGCTTGCCGTCCTGCTCGCGCAGGTCGCCCTCCAGCCGATCGCGGTACGACTCGTACAGCACCTTGATATACACTTCGTAGGGGCTGAGCGTGCAGGTAAAGTTCTGGAGCAGCGCCAGCAAAGCTTCCTTGTAGTCTTCACTCTGTTGCCAGAGTTGTTCGAACCAGTGTTTGAGGTCGTTCACCGCGCTGGTTTGTTTGAGGACGGCGTTCAGCTCCGTGTTGGTAGCCAGCCCCGCGCCTGTGAAGTTGGAGGAGCCGACGACCCCCACCGCGCCAATCACGGGAACCCCCAGAATCAGGTACGCCTTGCCGTGCAGAAAGCCGCCCGTGTAGCGACGGATCTGCACCCTGTCGTCCTTCAGAAAGGCGACCCAGCACTCCACCTTCTGTTGCGATTGGGGGTGAATGAGGGCGAAGTGGCGTTCCAGTTCGCGCGCCAGCCGCTCGGTCAGCACGAAGCTCTGCTCCTGCTCTGTGCCCAGCAAGAGGCGCAGCTCGGCGACGCGCTGGATCGAGCCGTGCAAGCGCTCCAGCCCATCCAGATTAAAATAGGCGGTCGCAATCCAGAGGACAGGCGACTCGGCTTGCTGAAGCGCCTGCGATAGCACCGCGCCCAGCGTGTGCTGCGTCACGCGCTGATTGTCTATCAGGTCGGGAATCTGCCCCATCATCGCGGGAAGGCAATTCGCGCCGAAACGCCCAACTCCTGCCCGCGCTCCGTTGCAAGGAATGGGAGATTCTGATACCAATCCGCGCATCAAACTTCGTAATTGCTGTGCACCTATAGCCAGAAGCGCGCGCTTTTTTGCCCTCACCCCCAGCCCCTCTCCCGCAAGCGGGCGAGGGGAGCCGTGTGTGCGCCGCGCGCTGCGCTATCCCCCTCTCCCGAACCTTCGGGCGAGGGGGACAAAGGGGGTGAGGGCTACAAGCGTCGCTAATTTACGAACTATGACCCAAAGATTGGTATGAAAACAGGACGCGGGAACCGCGTCCGTGCAGGCGTGCGTAGGGGTGGGGTTGCCGCGCCCATCGGGGAATGGGACGCAGGAACCACGTCCGTACAAGCATGCGTAGGGGTGCGGTTGCCGCGCCCTTTTGGACGCCCACCTCGTTGCGACAGAACCCCTGCCCGCTTTACACGCTTTTTGCTTTCACCAAGCGGTCTTTGACCAGCTGCACGACGGCGCGGTAGACCATTAGGCGCTCTTCGTCGGTCAAGCCCAGCACATCGAAGATAACACTGTCCAGCTCGTAGCGGTCGGGGGACGCCTGCTTGACCTGCTCCAGCGTGAGGGCGTTGGGGTCGATGTTGCTGTAGTCTTTGCTGGGCTTGGGGTAGCCCAGTTCTTCGAAGATGCTGCATATTTTACGCTTTTCCATACTTGAGAACACATTTAGCAAACACTCGATCTGTAGGGAGTTGAAAGCATTTGGATTAGGCACAAGCAAACGCTTGGTATCTGAGACCATTATTGCAGTAGGACCGCTGCCACCTCCGGGCAGACGCCCATGTTGCTCGAAGAATAACGCCAGTAAAGTACAGTTTAGAATAGGTATGATGAGTTCATTAGTTGTATGAATCTCGTACAAAGCGTCGTCGCCAACCGCATTCGAGGTATTCTTTGGCACAGCATGTTTGTCTCTTCTAATCTTATACATAAAACCTTTTAATGTTTTCACATTCGGAAGTCGTATGCGATACCACTCCTTACCGCGTTGTGCGCAAGAACGTCTTTGAGCAGGTATTCCACCTCCCGTCCTAGAAGAATATGATGTTTTTTTGTCCATATTCTACATAAGAGTATACTTTATAATTTTGTATCTCCCGAGAATCGATATCTATGTGAATTAAAAAACAATCTATCTTATCCATATTTGTAGAATAGTAAGAACAATTTTTGATCGACCTGATTACAGGCACAAGAAAGCGGGACTCGATCTCATGCAGAGAGCCATCTCCAGATTCTATAAGTGCATATTCACCTCGATTCTCCAACAGCTTGACATGAAACCATCCATCAGCGCCTGTTTTGACACCATATTTGATGTTTGCAATCTCGCCCAGTTTGACCAGCAGGGGCTGGAGTTCGTTTTCGCGCGTTAGGAAGTAGCGGTCGCCGTCGCGTTCGCGCACGACGCGGTAGCCCGCCTGGCGGAGGGCGTCTAAACTTTCAAACCCCATTCGGTTGACGATTTTGTTCTTGATGTCGCTGAAGCGCATGGCGTGCCTCCTCATTTTGTTGCGGTCAGGGCTGCATAGCGGTAGTCCGTTGTTTGCACTTGCAAAAGAATGTTGCACTTGCAACCAAAGTGATGTTGCGCTTGCAACCAATCGGTTGCAGATGCAACAGGGAGCGGGCTAATAAGTCGCCCCGCATCGTAGGCTGTTTCATCCCTGCCCTTCGAGTTCGTAGGAAGCATTTCTGTCTCCTGTACCAATCCGTCTGAGTTTACCTGCTTTGACCAGTCCTTTGAGTATGCGTGAGGCTTTATATATGTCCACTCCCAGCAGTTCCCGCACCTGGCGGTTCGTGATTGTCCCGAACTGGCGTACATAGCTCAGGATGAGTTCTTCATAGCGGAGGGAGTCAATCCCGCGCTCACGGATGTACGCAACGGATTCGCCCAGTTCGCGGTAGACGCTGCTGCTCAGGCGAAAGCCCTGTCCCTTGCGAATACCGCTGCGCCTCAGCATCTCGCGAATCTGTTCACCTGTGTAGCGCATCTCACGCCTCCAGTGAGTCCGTAATATCCTCCACAATCACGGGCGTGCCCTGCCAGTGGAAGACCTTGTAGCGCTGTCCCTTTTCCAGGATGGTGAAGTAGATGTCGGGGGCGCGGAGGTACTTGCCGCCCCACTTGTTGCCGGTGTAGCGCCCTTCTTCGTCCAGCCCTTCCTGCCACAGTTCAGCGCGGGTCTTTTGGATTAGCCGTTGCTGGCTGGGATCGGCGACCGCCGACTCAAAGGGTCCCTGCAGGCGGATGAAGCGCGTGAGGGCGTCATTCGTGGGGCGTTCCTTGCGCAAAATCGAGATAATGGTGTTCACATCCGCGCTGGCGAACTGGCGCTCCTGCGCGCTGTCGTAAATCGCCAGGATGTGCGCGTTCTCCAGCAGGTATTTCTGCAGCTTGCCCCCAAAGCCCACATCGAGCCAGCTGTTGGAACAGATGAACACATGCATCCCGTCGGGTTTCAGCAGTTGCAGCGCGCGGGCATAGAAGTAGACATAGAGGTCGGAGCGCCCTTCGGCGACATCAGCGTAGGCTTTGAGCAGCATCTCCTTGTTGGGAATGAGCTCCTGCCGCACATAGGGCGGGTTCGCCAGAATGATATCGAAGCCGCCGTTCCGAAACACTTCGGCGAACTCCACGCGCCAGTCGAATCCACGCACGGGTTTGTCCGCGTGAGTCCAGATTCGGATTTCCTCACGCAGCGCGTCAATCTGCTCGCGGAGCTGGCGTTTCTGCTCGTCGCTGTGTTCACGCAGGTATGTAGCTTTGAGGTTCTCGTACTCTCTAATGTTAGGTTCACGATATAAGCCAAGCTGAGGACGAATCTGCGGATCGGGCGCGGTGAGGCTGTCGCCGACCTCGATTTTGAAGTCGAGGTTGGGCAGCGACACATCGGCGTTAGGGTCGTCCAGCGGGTGGCGGGTGTCGTCCACCACTAGGCTCAGCCACAGGCGCAGGCGGGCAATCTCCACCGCGAAGGGGTCGATATCCACGCCGTAGAGGTTGTTCTGGATAATCTCCAGCTTGCGCTGGTAGAGGGTTTCGGGGTCGAGGCGCTTTTGCTCAAAGAGGGTGGTGCGCAGCTCCAGCAGTTCCTGCAGCATGCCCAGCAGGTAGGCGCCGCTGCCGCAGGCGGGGTCGCACACGCGCACGGACTTGAGCGCGTGCAGCACGGCTTCGGGGTCGCGCAGGCGGCTGCTGTCGCGCCCGTCGACGAACTGGGCGATGGCTTCAGGCGATTCTTTCGTGGCGGTCTTCAGATAGCCCTTGAGCGCTTCGCGGCACATGAACGCCACCACTGGGCGCGGGGTGTAGTAGCTGCCCGATTCGTGGCGTCCCGTGACCAGCTCCTCGAACACCTTGCCCAGCATCTCCGGGTCAACGGCAACCTCCACCTCCATCGGCGTGCTTTCGGTGATGGTGAAGTTGTAGCGGTAGAACAGGTCGCGCAGGAGGGTTTCTATCAGCGCGTCGGGCACGCGAATGTCTTCTCGCGTATCGAGTTCGTCCTGCTCGAACAGCCCGCCGTTGAGGTAGGGTACTTCACCGATGAGGTCGGCAAGGAACCCGCCCTGATTGACGCGCATCAGGTTGCGCTGCTGGGGGTTATTCAGCCCGCTGAAGAAGAGGGGTTTGAGGCGCGTGGCGTAGAAATCGCTTCCCGTAGCACGGGCATCCTGCCCGTGTTCAGCGTTCGCGGGCACGATGCCCGCGCTACGCAGAGCATCCTGCCCGTGTTCGGTACCTGCGGGCACGATGCCCGCGCTGCCGTAGTCGTCCCACAGCGCGCGCAGGTAGCGGGTGCGCCCGTTGAAACGCAGCCAGCCCTTGCGCTCCAGAAAGCGAATGAACATCAGGCGGTTGAAGAGCTTTAACGCAAACTGGCGGCGCGCCTCTTCGTCCTCGATGCCCTCAATCGTGCGCACCGCTTGCTCGAACAGTTGACTGTATGCCTTAAAGAACTGTTCGGTCACCTTCTCGACGCTGAGGGCGTCGGCGACCTGCTGGCGCAGGATTTCGGGCGGCGCGTCGGGAACCGTTGCCAGCGCGGTCAGGATTTCGAGGTCGGTGCGGGTGGGCGCACGCGGGTCGATCGCCAGCGTGCGAATGGCAATCGTGATACGCCCGGTATCGTCTTGCAACACAGGGCGCGGATTCACAAACAGCAGCGTGTGTTCCGCACCGTCGTCGGGCTGCACCACAAACAGGAACTCATACTGCGGGTAGCGTCTATAGAGGGGTTCGATAATCTGGCGCAGGTGGGCGCGGAGCGCCGTGCGCGTGTGCAGGTGGTAGACGCGCAGAGTCTCGCGCAGGTGCACCAGCAGCCACGCCTGATTCAAATGCTGGCGTGCGGAGGGGGGCAAATCATTCTGCAGTTCATCGGCGGGCAACGGAGCGTTCAGCGCAGGATAGCCCAGCGCGCGCCAGAAATCGAGCGCCGTTGCAGAATTGTAGTCGCGCAATCGCTGTGAGAGTTCATGTTCTGACAGCATGTTCGACAATTTCGCACGCTTGCGCGTCGTTCCTGCCGAATTGGTCGGGGCAGCCAAAAGGAGTGCGTCCGCAGCCCTTCTCTACCGCTCGCCCAGCGCGTACTCCAGCGCGGCGACGCGCACAGAGACGCCGTTGCGCACCTGCTCCAGAATCAGCGACTGCGCGCCGTCGGCGACCGCGTCGTCGATCTCCACCCCGCGCTGAATCGGACCGGGGTGCATCACCACGCAGTCGGGTCGGGCAAGGCGCAGGCGTTCGGCGTTAATCTGATAGTCGCGGCGGTAGGCGTTCAGGCTCGGCAACAGTCCCTGCGCCATCCGCTCGGTCTGCAGGCGGAGCGCCATCACGACATCGGCGTCGCGGACGGCAGCGTCCGCATCGTGCGTGTGGGTGGCGTGCGGCAGGGGCGCGTCGGGCGTCAGCGTCGGCGGCGCACAGAGCCACACCTCCGCGCCCGCCTGCGTTAGCAGGGTCAGGTTCGAGCGCGCGACGCGGCTGTGCCGAATGTCGCCCACGATAGCGACCTTGCGCCCCGCAAGCCAGCGTGTGGTCGGGTCGGGCATGCCGTAGCGTCGCCACAGCGTGTAGAGGTCGAGCAGCGCCTGCGTGGGGTGTTCGTGCGCGCCGTCGCCCGCGTTCAGGATGGGCGCGTCGGCGACCTGCGCGGCGGCGAAAGGCGCGCCCGCCTGCGGATGGCGAATCACAATCCCCCGCACGCCCTGCGCACACAGCGTGCGCACAGTGTCCTGCAGGCTCTCGCCCTTGACGACGCTGCTCGCCTCCGCCGTGATGACCAGCGGATGGCAGCCCAACAGCACGCACGCCTGCTCAAAAGCGGCGCGGGTGCGCGTGCTGGGTTCGTAGAACAGCAGAGCAATGAGCGCGGCGCGAGGCTGGACGGGCGGCGTGGGGTTCGCCTGCAGGCGTGTGCGCCACTGTTCGGCGCGTGTGAGCAGCTCCGCAACGGGCAACTCGGCAGCAGTCAATATGTGCGGCATCGCGCGCTCCTACGGCAGCGGTGAGGTCGTCTTGCGCAGCACCACGCGGTCGCGCCCTTCCAGCTCCATCAGCTCCACCAGCACGAACTCGGCGCGGCTGGTGGGCAGGTTCTTGCCCACATAGTCGGGGCGGATGGGCAGCTCGCGATGCCCGCGGTCGATCAACGCCGCCAGCTGAATGCTGGCAGGGCGTCCCAGCTGCATAATCGCCTCCATCGCGGCGCGCACCGTGCGTCCCGTGTGAATCACCTCGTCCACCAGCACCACGCGCTTGTCGGTAATCGGGAAGGGCACATCGGTCTGGCTGCGGGTGAGCGCGCCGGGCTTGCGCTCCACATCGTCGCGGAAGGGGGTAATGTCCACGCTGCCGCAGGGGATGCCGACGCCTTCAATCTGGGACAGCGCAAGCGCAAGTCGGCGGGCAACGGGCGCGCCCCGACGCTGGATGCCAATCACCACCAGGTCTTTCGCGCCGCGATTGCGTTCCAGGATCTCGTGTGCGATGCGCGTGATGGCGCGGCGCATATCCTCCGCGTCCATCACCACAACCTCGCCCTGTTCCGTCATCGTCGGGAGTATACCCGCTGACGCGGCAGGCGTCTCCAGTGATTAATTGGGCGCGGGAGCGAGCAGCTCGCCCCCGCGCCTCGAAGGGACAGAAACGGCAGACTTCAGATACTGCGCACTTGCTCGGCAATCTGCTGCAACACATGCTTGCGCGTGATGCGTTTCTTGAACAGAGCCTCCATCCGCTTCGCTGTGGTCTCCGCCTCGCGTGTGTTGCCTGCCGCTTTCTGAGCGTGCGCCAGGGTCAGCATCGTCATGCCGAGCGTGATGTTGTCCAGCCCGCGCATGGGGTCTTTCTCGCTGACCTCAATCACAGGCTGCAACAATTTAATGCTCTCTTTGGGCTGGGGCGCACGGATCGCCACATGGCTATCCGGGGTCACGATTTTGAACTCCCGCGTGGCGTTTATACCCTGAACCAGACGCGCATAGAGGGTGAGCGGGTGGCTCGGATACTCGTCGATCAGGGTATTCAGGGTGGCGTTGCCCTGCCGCAGCGTCTCAGAGTCGGAGCCGAGCAGCGCAAACAGCGTCCCAACCTGTTCGTTGAGAAGCATCTCGGCGATAATCTGGTCGGTCTCATTCAGCGGCGGACGCACGAACAGGTCCACGATGTTCGACACCACCGTTGAGCCATCTGGTGCGTAATACAACGCGCGGAGCTGGTAGCGTCCCACCTGATCGAAGTAGAGTCCGTCTTTACCGAAGCCGATATATGCGCTTTCGTACGCTGAGGGGAACTGCTCGTCCAGCGTGCGCATCTCGGGCGCGGCGCAGTGTTCGATGAGCGGTTCGTAAGTCACGATGTCGCCGTTCGGCTTGCGGATGGCAATCTGCACATAGCCATCGTTAGGATGTAAGCGCAGATTGGCTTCCTGCTCCCAGAGGCTCATCGTGTAGAGTTTGATTTCCACCACGACTGGCTCACCATAGGCGAACGCCTTTTTAGCCTCCAGCTCCAGCTTCAGCGATGTCTGCGTGGCGATGGGGGCGTCAAACGCCTCGCCATCCGTCAACGCGGCGCCTTTCGTGAAGTCGCGCCCGCCCGGGATGATGTCGTCCCGAAGCGCATGCCGCAGGTGAACCACTTCGAGGTCGTCGAACTGGAATGGGAACGCGCCCCAGAACGCAGCGGGACCGCCGGGGTAGTACCACGGGTAGTTCATCCACGAGAGGGAAGCAGGGCGATTGGGCGCCGGGGGAGTCGCGTAGCTTTTTTGCCACGAGTGGAGTAAGTTGAAGCAGTGCCCCAGCTCATGCACATAGGTGTAGAGTTGCAGCCGTTTCTGCTCGGCAGTGCTGCCGCCAATTCCCCGATGAAACACGGCGCAGCCCTGTCGTTGCTTGCCCTGCTGGTCGAACATTATCCCGTATAGCCCGGGTCCAAGCTCATGCTCATAGGCGGCAAGCAGCCAGACTCGCCACTGCGGAACATCACGCCAGAGACTGAAGTGCCGCACCATAGAGGCATGAAGCTCCGAATCGCTCCATTTCTGGTTCGGTCCAGCCTCGCTGAGGGGGATCACATTCGGCGCGCCTGCCATCTGCATGTCGATGCCTGCTTCCGCAAACGCCTGTGGCACGCTCAACACACGCGCAGGTCCTCCCGAGGGCAGCGCCCCCGTGTCATACGAGTCGAACGGCGCCACGCCCTGCACGCAGTCCACCTCCAGCTGAACCGTGCGGAAGTGTCCAGACTCATAGGAGCAGACATAGGTCGCCCCCTGCTGCCCAGAGGCGGTATGGAAGGTAATCGTCGCGTCTGCAGGCGGCTGGAGAATCAGCGTGCGCGGGATGGCGACCCGAATGTGGTTGAACGGCGTCGTCCATGTCGTGCGCGCGGCGCCACGCACCGTGACCGTGGTGGAGGTGACGCTCAGGGTGGGCGAGTCCACAATGAAAGAGCCAAAGTAGCGGATTGTTCCGCCCGAAACCGTGTAGAAATCGCCACTGACGCGGCTCATCGGTCGGCGTCCATCCACATCGACGCGCAGCTCCAGTTCCCACGACCCCAGACGCCCACGGTAGCGTCCGCTCACCGTACGCCGGCGAATCGGTAGACGCGGCGCCACTGGACGGGGAACGATAGGGGGGCGGGGCAGCATCTCTGCGCTCTCCGCAGTCGCCAACTCCTCCGCAACGGCTGACTCTGCAACCTCTGCTTCCTCAATCGAAGCAGCAATCAACGCTTGCGCGGTATCCTCGACGCTCCACTCGAACCCGGAGATACCCGCACCGTCCTGTACTGCGGGATCCTGCAACTTCATGGTAATGCCTCCTTAGATTAGATTCCAACCCCCAATACTTGCAGATTGGTCAAAATATCATACCCGATGAAACACATTAATTGCAAGAAGCAATCCCAGAAAACTTTACATGTAAATAAAGTTTTCTGTTTGAAGCCTCAGTAGCATGCGATTGTCGTTTATGGAGGCTCCGAGATAAAGGTCCTGTTGCAGGGATAAATCCGTACTCGCACGAATCGCGCGATTGGGCAGGCGAATCTCGACATGGTAGTCGCCGGGAGGCAGTTCCAGTGCATGGCTCTGCGCCAGGCTGACGCGCAAATCGGTAGAGACGCTCTCGTATCGGGCAGCGAGCTGGTGGTTCACCCACAGTTCGACAGTATCCCCTGCGAACCCCTCCTGCAAATCTATCTGAAGTTTTGGCATGGCGGTTGCCTCCGGGCACTCAGTGCGCCTGTACGCCCAGTATACCTCACCGGGAACTCCTGTGCCCACGAGACTCACGCTCAGAACTGCACGCCCATGCGCAGGCTGCCCGAATAGTTGAGGCGCTGTTGCGGCTGGGCGTCCGCGCGGGGGAGTTGCAGCTGTGCCTCCAGCGCCAGGTAGAAGCCCGCCATCTGGCGCGTCAGCCCCAGACGCACCATCGCCTCGCGCAAAAAGGCGTCGCGCTCCCACTCGGACTGCTGGTAGCTCAAACCGAGCAGGGTGTTCGCGTCGAGGCGTCGGCGCACGCCGAGCGTGTAGCGTCGTTCGGTGAGCGACTGCCCCAGCGGGTTCTGCTCGACATAGCCTGCCTCGACATCCCACGCGCCCTGTCGCCAGCGGAGCTGGTACTGCTCACTCTGCACGGGCTGGGGCGCGCCCTGATGGAGCGGATTCTGCGCGAGCTGCCCGCTGAGCGACAGTTCTTCGCTGAGTCGCCAGTCCCAGTGCACCTGTTGGCTGCGCAGGTTCAGCCCGCGCAGTCCCTGATAGTCGCGCTCGCGCAGGGTGAGTTGCAATCCGCGGATGGGTTGCGCCTGCACATGGTAGCCGCGCATCTGTCCGGCGTTCTCGGCGGCTTCGAACTCGCCGCCGACGCGCAGGCGGGGGTCCAGTTGCGCCTGCACGCCGAGTTGCGCCGCGCGATGCTGGGCGTCCTCGCGCCAGCGCTGCTCCAGCCCCACGCTGCCCTGCACGGTTGGCGCGCTGAATCGCACGCCCACGCCGCTCTCCTCCGTGCGCCCACCCTGCGAATCGTCCACCG
The DNA here is from genome assembly GCA_037442365.1 of Armatimonadota bacterium. Lineage (GTDB taxonomy): Bacteria > Armatimonadota > Fimbriimonadia > Fimbriimonadales > GBS-DC > GBS-DC. The sequence goes on from JBBIQK010000016.1 coordinate 16,552, forward strand.
TGCGATGGCGCAGCTCCACCGCCTGCCCCAGCTCAGTGCGCACCTGTGTCTGCTGCACCGTGTGTTCGCCCTGCGATTGCGTTTGCTGTTCCAGATTCAGGCGCACGGCGTCGGAGGGGCGCATCTGCATGGCGGCGCGGTCCACCACCTGCGTCGGCTGGTTGCCCAGCGCCGCCATCTGGCGCTCCAGAGAGACCCTAATCTGCTCCAGTTGATAGTCCAGCCCCGCGCTCCAGCGTTGCTGGGCGGGCGCGCCTGCCGCCAGCGGCTCCTGGAGGCTCCACTGCAGGCGCGTGCGCAGGTTCGAGTCGGGCTGGAAAAGTAGGTTCGCCTCGGCGCGTTGCTGTCCGCTCGCCAGTCCGTAGGGCTTCGCGTCGCCGAAGTCGCTATCCACGCGGCTGAACTGGAACCCGCCCTGCCAGCCTGTGTCGGTGCGCCACTGGGAGCGGAGCTGGAGCAGCGCGGGCGCATCGTCGCCCTGCGGATTGCGCATCAGGTAGAGCGCCTCGCCCTCGCGCGAGTCTTCCTGCCATGTGGCGCGCAGCCCCAGATCGGTCATCGGGCGGTTCGGGTCGCCTGCGATTCGCCCGCGCAGGCTCAGCGCGGCGGGACCCCAGCGCGCCAGCTCGGTCTCCAGCGCGACATCGGGGTTCACGTTGCGCTGGGAGACGCCGCTCTGAATGCGGTAGCTCACGCGGGCGGTCTGCCCCGTGCGCAGTGGCGCGGCGAAACGCACCTGCCCCGTCGCATAGTCGATCCAGTAATCGGTCTCACGCACGAGCCAGCGCGTCTCCACCAGCACCATCTCGGAGCGTTCCACGACGCGGTTGTAAGAGAGTGTGTACGGACCGGCGACGCCGCGCCCGACCAGCGTCTCGGCGACAAACTCCTGCGCCGCCGCCCCTGCCAACACACACGCCATCCATAGCGTCCAAACAGCCCCTCTCATCCTACTTGTAGGATACCCGAATTGCGTTTCCGAAGTTGCATCCACGCCGACAGGAATCGACGCTTCGATGGTGTATTATTAAGCAAGCCATTTGTGCGCGGGTAGAGGCTGCGCGGATTCGCCGCCGTTGCCGATAATGTGGGTAGATGCAGCGGCGTGTGGGATGGACCGTCGGCTATGGGGCAAGGGCGACCGGGACGGCGTACAGGTGGGTGCGGCGCTGGAGCAACGGGGCTGCAGACGCGCCAAGTGAAGGAGGTGCAACTTGAACACTATGGCGAAGCCTGGCGCGCCTGCGCAGGGACTGCTGATTGTGCTATCGGGTCCTGCGGGCGTGGGCAAAGATACGCTCATCGAGCAGTGGCAGCTGGTCGCGCCGAATGTGCGCCGACTGGTCACCTACACCACGCGCCCGCAGGCGCTCACGGAACGGCACGGGCTGGACTACTATTTCGTGACAGAGGCGGAGTTCGACGCCTTACGCGCGCAGGGCGCGTTTATCGAGTACGCACAGGTACACGGCAACTGGTATGGCACGCCGCGCCGTGAGATGGAGGAGCTGCGCCGCGCAGGGCGCGATGTCGTGCTGCGCATCGATGTGCAGGGCGCGATGCAGGTGCGCGCACAGTATCCCGAAGCTATCCTGATTTTCGTCGCGCCGCCCTCGCTGCAGGAACTCGAACAACGCCTGCGCCGACGCGGACGCGACGACGAAGAGTCGATCCAGCTGCGCCTGCTCAACGCCCGCGAAGAGATGGAATATATCCCCAGGTACGACTACCTCATCATCAACGACGACCTGAACCGCGCGCTGGAGACGCTACGGTGCGTGCTAATCGCCGAGCGCCATCGCGTGCGGAACCTGATGCAGCAGCCGTTGCAGGAGGTGGAGAGCGCATAACATGCCACAGAGCCGTTCGGTGTCCAGTCGGGGGGCGTCGCGCGAGCCTGAGTATGTGACGCATCGCGTCGGCAGGCTGGTGGAGACGGTGCGCCCCACGCCGATTTACGCGCAGCCGAATACGCGCAGCGCGGTTCTCTACCCGCACACGCCCGCTCAATTCTATCTGATGATGACGCAGCAGCGGGGCAACTGGCGCGGCGTGCTGATGAACAACGGCGCCGTCGGCTGGGTGCCCGCGGGCGCGGTGAAGCTCACGCCCTACGATGTGGTCTACACGCTGCCGCGCGGGGCAGACCCGGCGCATGTGACGCGCCTGGCGATGCGCTATCTGGGCGTGCGCTACCGCTGGGGCGGCAACGACCCGCGCACGGGAATCGATTGCTCCGCGTTTGTGAAGCTGATTTACGCGCAGATGGGTATCCAGCTCCCGCGCCGCGCCCGCGACCAAGCGAAAGTGGGGATGCCCATCACTCGCTTTGAAGACCTGCGCCCAGGCGACAGGCTCTACTTCGCCATCAAGGGCAAAGAGATCGACCATACGGGGCTGTATATCGGCGACGGCTACTTCATTCACAGCGCACGGGAGCGCGGCGGCGTTCGGATAGACCATCTGAGTCGTCCCTTCTATCGGCGCAGCCTTGTGTGCGCCCGACGATAGTGTTGCTGATAGAGCGGCTGCAGCGGTTCTGGTTGTACCGATGGGCGGCGCAGGTCGCGGAACTCTGGTCGCGTCATACCGTGTCGCGCCATGCGGCGGCGCTCGCCTTTTTCACGATGCTCACCCTCGCGCCAATGTTGCTTGCGCTTACGGGTATCGCGGGCTACTTTCTGGGCACGGAGCAGGTCGCTGAGCAGATTTTGTCGGGTGTGCGGCGCGGGCTGGGCGAGCAGGCAACGCAGGGCGTGGAGCAACTGATTCAGCGCACGGTGCTGCAGGGCTCCGGCGCGGGCGCGACGCTGCTGGGGCTGCTACTGGCAGTGTGGGGCGCATCGGGGCTGATGCAGAGCCTCAAGGCTTCACTGGACACACTCTGGGACGCACCGCCCCACTCCGAAAGCGGCGTCAAGCACTGGGTCATCAGCCGCCTGATTGGGGCGGGAGGCATTCTAGCGCTGGCGGTGCTGCTGGTGGGCAGTGTGGTTCTGGAGATTGCGCTTGCGGCGGCGCGGGCGCGTCTGCCCGACCATCTGCCCGGCGTCTACTGGCTTGGCTGGGCGGTGAACCGTTCGTTGCTGCCCGCGCTGCTGATACTGGGCAACGCGCTGCTCTACTGGCTGCTGCCAGCGACGCGCCCGTCGTTCCGCTATGCCCTGCTGGGCGCGCTGATTGCGACGCTCTTGCTGTTGGGGCTGCGCGCGTTGATCAGCCTCTACCTCGCGCACTCCAGCGTCGCCACACTGTACGGCTCGGCAGGCTCGCTGGTCGCGCTGCTGCTGTGGGTCTACTTCTCGGCGCAGGTCTACTTTCTGGGCGCGCTGATCGCGCGAGTAGGGCAGGAAGGCGTCCGCTAAGCGTATAGGCGCGCCGATTGCGCCAGGTACAATTGCACCGCGCTGATGACTCAAAACAAAAAGCCGCTGGGCGAAATTGACCTGACCTGCTGGGAGCAGTACGACGATATTCTCACCGACAGTCTCTGGCTGCTGGGCAAGCGCGACAACAGCGGCGCGCACACCGCAGAATACTGGGGCAACTTCGTGCCGCAAATCCCCCAGCAGGCGATGCGCCGCTTCACTCAGCCCGGCGAGCTGGTGATTGACCCCTTCATGGGCTTGGGCACGACGCTGATTGAGGCGGTCAGGCTCGGACGCTGCGCGATTGGCGTCGATTTGCAACCTGCGTGCGTCGAGAAAGTGCGCGAGCGGGTTCAGGCGGCGACCTGCCGCGAGTCGACGCGCGCTCTACCCCTACTGGGCGACAGCACACGCCCCGAAACCGCCCATGCGGTGCAGGAGGCGATGCGCGCGTGGGGGTTTTCGCACGCGCACCTGCTCATCCTGCATCCGCCCTATCACGACATCATCCACTTCAGCGATTGTCCCGACGACCTTTCGAACGCCGCCGATATCGAGGCGTTTCTGGAGCGTTTCGGGCAGGTCGTGGCGAACTTCGCGCCGCTGCTGGCGCACGGACGGTTTCTCACGCTGGTCATCGGCGACAAGTACGCACGCGGCGAGTGGGTTCCGCTCGGCTTTCAGACGATGGAGGTCGTACGCACGCGGGGCTTTCGACTGAAGAGCATTTGCGTCAAAGACATTCAGGAGAATCGCGGCAAGCGGGGACAACAGAACCTCTGGCGCTACCGCGCGCTCCGGCACAACTTCTATGTGTTCAAGCACGAATATGTGATGTTTTTTGAGAAGGCGGGGCGTGAAGACGGCTGAGGTATCCTATGGGTATGAAGCGTTTGTGGTTGGTCGGACTTGCGGGGCTGATGCTGCTGGCGTCGGGGTGGGTGCAGTTGCGTCAAATCCAGTTCAAAAGCGAAGTGATTCTGGAGCGCACTGCCTACCCGCCGGGCGCAACGGTGAAAGGCGTCGTGGTACTGCAGGTGGACAAGCCCTACCATGTGAACGCGAACCCCGCTTCAGAAGACTACCTCATCCCGACGGAACTCCGTATCCCGCAGGGCAAGGGCTACAAAGCGGGCGCGATTGAATACCCCAAGCCCCTTGAGAAGGCGTTCGCTTTCTCGGAAGGCAAGCCGCTCAAAATCTACGAAGGGCGCGTGCCCATCCGCTTCCAGCTCACGCTGGACAAAGGCGCGCCGAAAGGCAAATTGACCGTGAAGGCGACGCTGCGCTATCAGGCGTGCGACGACAATGCCTGCTACCCGCCGCGCACCCAGCCGCTGGAGATTGTCGTGCCCGTCGCCGACAAAGCGGGCGCTGTGAACCCGAAGTATCAGGAAGCTATCGCTGGCTCGGAGCCTGCGGAGGAGTCGCCCAGCGGCGGGCTGGTGGAGTACCGCAGCGGCTCAGGCGGGCTGGTCGGGTGGCTGGAGGAATCGTTCCGCACGGGACAGTGGGTGTGGTTCACGCTGATTCTGTTTGTGGGCGGGCTGGCGCTGAACCTGACGCCGTGCGTGCTGCCGCTGATTCCCATCACGCTGGGCTTTTTCAGCATGCAGGCGCGCGGGCAGATGGGGCAGCGCGTTGGGCTGAGCGCGCTCTATGCGCTAAGCATGGCGGCGATGTACGCCTTGCTGGGCACGGCGGCATCGCTGGCGGGCAAGGCGTTCGGCTTCCAGTTCCAGAACCCGTGGGTGCTGGGCGGGCTGATTGCGTTTATTGTGCTGTTCGCGCTTGCGCTGTTTGGGGTTTATAAGTTCCAGCCGCCGCCCGCGCTGATGCGCTATGTGGGCGCGCGGCAGGGCTGGATCGGCGCGATTCTGATGGGGCTGCTGGCGGGCGTCGCCGCCGCGCCGTGCATCGGACCTGTGATTGCCGCGCTGATACCCATCGTGGCGGCGATGGCGAACCCGACGATTGGCTTTCTGGCGTTCCTTGCGCTGGGGCTGGGGCTGGGCGCGCCCTACTTCGTTGCAGGGCTGTTTTACGACCGCGTGCAGAAGCGTATCCCCCGCTCTGGCGAGTGGACGATTCTGGTGGAGCGTATCTTCGGCGTGCTGCTGCTGGGCGTTGCGCTCTTTTTCGCGAGCAGCCTGATGGCGCCGCAGGTCTATGGCTGGGCGTGGGTCGCCTTTCTGGGGCTGAGTGCGCTCTACTTTCTGTTCGGCGAGCGCAAGGAGATTACCCAGCCGCGCGTGGTGCGTTTCAAGCAGGTGATTGGCGTGGCGCTCGCCGCGCTGATGGTCAATAACGCGCTCTCCATGACGCGCCCGAAGGTGGAGATTGCCTGGGAGCCGTACAGCGTGCAGCGGCTGGAACAGGCGAAGGCGGAAGGCAAGCCCGTCCTCATCGACTTCACCGCGACCTGGTGTCAGGCGTGCGGCGAGCTGAAGCACTACACCTTTACCAATCCCGAGGTGGTGCGCGAGTCGGAGCGGTTCGTGCGCCTCGTGCTGGACGCCACCACCGAGACCGACCCCGCCGTGCAGGACGCGCTCAAGCGGCACGAGGTTGTCGGGCTGCCGACGGTGATTTTCATCGATTCTCAGGGCAACGAGCGGCGCGACCTGCGCCTGACGGGCTTCGAACGCGCCGACGGGTTCCTGAAGCGGATGCAGGCGGTGCAATAATGACGCGCGAGCTGCCCCGACGCCCCTACGGCAAGACGGGCGTTCAGATGCCCATCCTCGCGCTGGGCGGCGCGGGGGTGCTTCAGGACGCCAGCCGCAAACAGGAAGCAATCGCCATCATCCGCGAAGCCGTCGAACAGGGCGTCTACTACCTCGACACCGCCCAGCAGTACCGTGACAGCGAGACCATCTTCGGCGAAGCCGTCGACGGCGTCCGCGCGAAGGTCTTCCTCAGCACCAAGAGCGCACAACGCGACTACGACGGCGCGTGGCGCGACCTACAGAACAGCCTCAAACGCCTGCGCACCGACCGACTGGAACAGTGGATTGTGCATCATGTTTCGTACCCGCACGAGATTGACCGCCTGTTCGCCCCCAACGGCGCCATCAAAGCCTTCCAGCAGGCGAAAGAGCAGAAAATCGTGCAGTATGTCGGCATTTCGGGGCACAACGATCCACAGGTACTCAAAACCGCGATGGAACGGTTCCCGTTCGATATGGCGCTGATCCCGCTGAACCCGACGGAGCCGCACCATCCGCGTTCGTTTGCGAAGGAGTTGCTGGAGTACGCGCGGCGCAAGGGGGTCGGGCTGGCGGTGATGAAGGTGATGGGCGTTGGGCGGCTGGTCGGCGAGGGCAGGTTCACCGTCGGCGAGCTGTTCCGCTACGCGTTGAGCTATCCGATTCACACGGCGGTGATTCTGCCCAACAGCCTGCGCGAGCTGCGCGAGCTGATTGCGGCGGCGCGCGCGTTCAAGCCTCTCGCACCCGACGAGCTGCGCGCTATGGAAGCCCGCGCGAAGCCTCTCACCGACCATGTGGCGGGGCTGTACCACCAGTGGCCGTAGACGCTACGCGCTCAGCCCTTTCTCCTTCAGGTACTCCCGATAGACCGCCACCGCCTGCGGCATGGTGCTGGTGAGTTGCATGATGCCGCTGACGCGCCCTTTGGGTTGAATCTTGCGCTGGGTGAACGCCATCATCGCGTTCTCCTGACCCGTGTAGAGCTTGTGGAACAGGTCGGCGGTCAGTGTAAGCGCGGCTTCCTCTTCGCCATCGGGCTTTTCGGGCAACATCTCCAGCTTACCGCCGCGCGTGTCGATCCAGAAATCCACATCGGGCTGCTTGATGTGAATCGCAATCAGCATGTCCAGCTTCTGCCAGCCCTCGCGAATCACATCTACGCCGCGCAGCCGCTCGATAAACTCCATCACAAACGCCTTCGCTTGCTCAGCATCGCGATACGGGAACCCCATCGTCGTCTACCTCCGACTGAAGGGTTAGACAGTGCGTGGCGGATTCCTGCCGTTTCAGCGCACCGTGCTGCCGCTGGGCACTTCGCGGTCGGGATGGAGCAGCACCGCTTTGCCGTCGACGTCCGCCGCCAGCATCATCCCCTCAGACACGATGCCCCGAATCAGCGCCGGCTGCAGGTTTACCAGCACGGGAATCTGCTTGCCCACTATCTGGTCGGGCGTGTAGTCTTCGGCGATGCCCGCGACAATCGTGCGCGTCTCGCCGCCGACATCCAGCGTGAGCTTGAGCAGTTTGGTGGATTTGGGCACAGGCTCGGCGGCGACGACGGTTGCAATCCGAATCTGCAGTCGTTTGAAGTCATCGATGGTGATGGCGTCCTGCATAGGCGTAGCTCCTTGTTGAGGCGTTGGTTGGGCAGGCGGCGCAGGCTTGGCTTGCAGGCGCGGGAAGATGGGCTTCGGCTCGTGCAGGGTGTGTCCTGCGGGCAGGGCGTCCATCGCGCTCGCCTCGCTCCATGGGGGAACCTCGCCGACGCCGAGTTGCCGCGCAATCTCGCGGGCGACTTGGGGCATCGCAGGTTCCACCAGCGCACTCAGCAGGCGCGCGGCGATCAGCCCCGCGTACAGCACCTGCCCCGCGCGGGTTGTGTCGCCCTGCTTCATCAGCGTCCAGGGCGCCTGCTCGTCGTAATAGCGGTTCACCGCGCCGATAATCTGCCACGCTTCGCGCAGCCCGCGCGGGAAATCGACCGCCTCGTAGGCTTCCGCAACGCGCGCTGCCTGCTGCGCGAACAGGTCGGCAAGCCCCGCATCCACACGCGCGCCGTCGGGCACGCGCCCGCCAAAATAGCGGTGCATCATCGACAGCGTGCGGTGCAGCATGTTGCCCAGATCGTTCGCCAGATCGCCGTTGTAGCGCGTCTCCAATCCCTCCAGACTGAACTCGGCGTCGGAGTCGGTGGGCATCTCACGCAGCATGTAGTAGCGGAAGGCGTCGATGGCGTAGGGCGTCTCGCAGCCTGCCGCCCCCGCCAGCGACTCCACGACCTCCAGCGGCGCGTACACATTCCCCAGCGACTTGGACATCTTCTGCTTGTTCACAATCCACCAGCCGTGCCCGTACAGTCGCTCGGGCAGGGGCAGATCCAGCGCCATCAGCATCGCGGGCCAGATGGTGGCGTGAAAGCGCGGCAGGATGTCCTTGCCCATCAGTTGCAGCTCAGGCGGCCATGTGTCGGTGTAGTCGTCGCGCTCCAGCCAGCCTGTCGCCGTCAGGTAGTTCAGCAGCGCGTCGAACCACACGTAGACCACGCCGCTGTCGGGGTCGTCGGGCACGGGCACGCCCCAGTCGGTTCCCGTGCGCGAGACGGCGATGTCCTGCAAGCCTTCCGCGATGAAGCCCAGCGTCTCGTTGCGGCGCACCTCAGGCTCAATAAAATGCGGGTTCGCGGCGATATGCTCTTTCAGGCGCGATTCGTAGGCGGAGAGGCGGAAATAGTAGCACGGCTCGTCGCGCCACTCCAGCGGCTTACCGCAATCGGGGCAGACGCGCGACTCGTCCACCTTGCTGCTGGCGAAGAAGGTCTCGCACGAAACACAGTACCAGCCCTGATAGCTGCCTTTGTAGATGTCGCCTTTATCGCGCAGGCGACGAAAGACCTCGGCGACCACCTGCTTGTGGCGGGCTTCCGTTGTGCGGATGAACACATCGTACTCGATGTGCAGGGCGCGCCAGGCGCCTTCGAACGCTTCCGCCATCTCGTCGACGAACTGCTGCGTGGGGACGCCCCGCTCCTGCGCGACGCGATGCACTTTGGGCGCGTTTTCGTCCGTGCCTGTGAGGAAGTAGACTGTCCGCCCGCGCCGTTTGTGGAACCGTGCGCAGGCGTCTGCCACAATCGTGGTCAGCGCGGTGCCAATATGCGGCACACTGTTGACATAGTAAATCGGCGTTGTGATGTAGTAGCGCTTCATGCGTGGCACTAAGTGTACCCGACGCGGGGCTCACAGGCGTTGCTCAACGATTAGCGTCCATCGCCTGCTGAACCGCCGTTTGCACCTCGTCGACGGTAATCCACTGCAGGCACTCTTTGCGCAGGCAGCGGTCGGGCGGGCAGGTACGGCACTGGGCGCGTTTGGTGAGTGCGCGGGCGCGCTGTCCGTAGGGTCCCGTGCGGTCGGGGCTGGTTGGACCGTAAAGCGATACGACGGGCGTGCGGAACGCCGCCGCGAGGTGCGCCGTGCCCGTGTCGCCGCACACATGCACTGCCGAACGCTGCACGACCGCCATCGCCTCCTGCAGGCTCGTGCGCCCAATCAGACTGCGCAGGGGACGCTGCTTGAGTCGCTCTAACTGTTCCTCCAGCGGCTTATCGCCCGGTCCGCCCACGAACACCACAGGTACGCCCCACGCCGCCTCGATGCGGTCGGAAAGCGCGGCGAAGTTTTCCAGCCGCCAGCGTTTCCACTCCCTGCCAGCGGAGGGGTTCATGCTGATAAACGGCGCGCTCTCGATGCCCAGCTGCGCCAGTTTGCACGCCGCCTGCTGGCGCGCCTCGTCCGACACAAACAGCGGGAACTCCACGGGCGGTTCGGGCGACTGGGCGTCTTCGGGCGCGGTGTAGAGGTCGGGGAACTCGCCCGACGCGCCCAGCCAGCGCGCCGCGTCCAGATACTGCTGCACCACATGGCGGTCGGCGCGGTCGGGGATGGGGATGCGCCGCAGCAGCAGGGGGGTCAGCTCGCGCATGCGGTGCGCCCCATAACGAATCGGTGCGCCGCCCAGTACGCCCCAGATGGCGCTTTTGAGCAGTCCCTGCAAATCCAGCGCAACCTGATAGCGTTCGGCGCGCAATTTGCGGGCAATCTGAAAGATTGTCCGCCGCGCCTCGCGCCCGAAAGGACGCTCCCGAAGCGCGCGATGCGGGATGATATGCAGCCGATCGATGCGCGGCGAGCCGACCAGCACACCCCCATGGCGGTCTTCGGCAATCCAGCCAATCTGCAGATGGGGATACGCCCGCTTGAGCGCCGCCGCCACCGGCGAGGCATGCACGATATCCCCCATCGAGGAGACCTTCAGGATGAGCAGTCGCTCGACGCGGTTCAAATCTACGGGGCGCATAGGGAGGCTCCAGTGAGGCTCAGGAAGTTGCGCAGGATGTGCAAGCCCGTGTCGCTGCTCTTTTCGGGATGGAACTGCACGGCGTGCAGGTTGCCCGCGCCGACAGCGCACGCGAAGCGCAGCCCATAGTCGCAGTACGCCGTAATCACCCCGTTATCGTCGGGCGCGGGGTAATACGAATGCACGAAGTAGACATACGCGCCGTCGGGCACGCCGCGCCAGAGCGGCGAGTCGGGCTGGGCGAGGCGCAGGCGGCTCCAGCCCATGTGCGGCACGCGCATCGGGAAGTCGGGCGTCTCTGCAAAGCCGACCACGCGCCCCTTCAGCACGCCCAGCCCCGACACACCGGGCGATTCGGAACTGCTCTCGAACAGCAGCTGTAGCCCCAGGCAGATGCCCAGAAACGGCTTGCCCGATTCGATGACGCGCCTGAGCGCGGGCGTCAGCCCCGATTCGTCGAGTCGTTGCATCGCCGCGCCGAACGCGCCCACGCCGGGCAGCACGACCGCGTCCGCCGCGCGCAGGTCGGCAGGCTCACTGGTGATGTGCGCTGTCGCGCCCAGATGCTCCAGCGCCTTCTGCACGCTACGCAGGTTGCCCATGCCGTAGTTGACAATCGCAATCATAGTCCGCCCGGAGGCTCCGCGCCCTCGATATAGCCCTTGGTGGAGGGGGTTCCTGTGTGGCGCGGGTGGAAGCGTGTGGCGTGTTCCATCGCTTTCGCGAACGCCTTGAACATCGCCTCAATCGCGTGGTGGTCGTTTCTGCCCTGTAGCAGGCGCAGGTGCAGCGTGGCGTGCGCGTGGCTGACGAACGCGCGGAAAAACTCCTCCACCAGCTCGGTCGGCAGCTGCCCGACGCGCTCGCGCGTGAACGCCGCCTCGAACGCCAGCAGGGGACGCCCGCTGAAGTCTATCGCGCACAGCGCCAGCGATTCGTCCATTGGCACAATCGCCCAGCCGTAGCGGTTAATCCCGCGCATATCGCCCAGCGCCTGCTGCACCGCCTTGCCGAAACAGATGCCGACATCCTCCACCGTGTGGTGTTCATCCACCTGCAGGTCGCCCGTCGCGCTGATGACCAGGTCAATCACGGCGTGGCGGGCAATCTGGGTCAGCATGTGGTCGAAAAAGCCGACGCCCGTGCTGATTTGCGCGTTGCCTGTGCCGTCCAAATCTACCGACACATAGACGCGCGTCTCGTTCGTCTCGCGTTCGTACATCCCGAATCGGGAACCGGGGTTAGGCGTTCGCATCGTTCTCCTCGTGTTGCAGGCGGATATGGACGGCGGCGGCGTGCGCTTCGAAGCCCTCCTCGTCGGCGAGGGCGAGGATGTCGGGCGCGAGCTGGCGCAGCGCGTCGCGGCTAAGCGCAATCACGCTGCTGCGCTTGAGGAAGGTCTCCACCGACACGGGCGATTCGAAGCGCGCGGCGCGTCCTGTGGGCAGCGTGTGGCTGGGTCCCGCGAGGTAGTCGCCCGCCGACTGGGGCGTGTCGCTTCCCAGCAGGATGCAGCCTGCGTTGCGCACATGGCTGAGCCAGTGCATGGGTTGCTGCACCATCAGCGTCAGGTGTTCGGGCGCGGCGAGGTTCGCCAGCTCGAACGCTTCGGGCAGGCTGCGCGTCAGTACGGCGAGGCTGCGCGCCAGCGACTCGCGTAGAATCGCCTGCCGCGCTCGCTGACGCAGTTGCGTCTCCAGCGCGGCGAGCGTCTCCTGCAGCACGCGCGCGCTCGGCGTGAACAGATACCCGACCGACTCCGCGCCGTGTTCCAGCTGGGTCAGCAAATCGGCGGCGATATAGGCGGGGTTCGCGTGCGCGTCGGCAATCACGGCGACCTCGCTCGGACCCGCCCAGAGGTCCACGCCCACCACGCCCCACAGCAGCCGCTTCGCCAGCGCGACATACAGGTTGCCCGGACCGACAATCTTCTCGACGGTAGGGATGGTCTCCGTGCCGTAAGCCATCGCGGCGATAGCCTGCGCGCCGCCGACCTTGAACACGCGCTGCACGCCCGATTCGCGCGCGGCGACCAGCACGGAGGCGGGCACGCTTCCATCCTGCTGCGGCGGGGTACAGAGGATAATCTCCTCCACGCCCGCGACGCGGGCGGGCACAGCGTTCATAATCACCGTGCTGGGGTAGCGGGCGCGCCCGCCGGGCGCATAGACGCCGACGCGCGCCAGCGGGCGCACGATTTGTCCCAGCCAGCCCCCGTGCGCCTCCAGCATGTGCCACGACTGTGGGCGCATTTGTTTGTGGAAGCGGCTCACCCGTGCCACTGCATGCCGAATCGCGCTCAGGGTCGATTCCGAAACCTGCTGGTAGGAGGCGTCGAACTCCCACTCGGAGACCTCCAGCGCGTCCAGCGTGGGGCAGTCCCACTGGCGCGTATAGTCCAGCAGGGCGCGGTCGCCTTCCGTGCGCACGCGCTCGCAAATCGCGCGTACCTGCGCCTCCATTTCGGGGGTGGGCTGGGGCGCGCCGTGCTGCAGACGCGCATGAATCTGTTCCATCGGCGTCGCCCGCGCGTCCAGAACCGTCAGCATCGCGCCGAGAGTATACCTGTTTAGCCTGCACGCCCCTCGCGCCTGTCGCTGGTGTTCGGAGCGTCTTTGCCCCCGCGAATCCTTTTGCCTCCCGCCCGCCTCTAACCAATCGGAAGCGCAACACAACGCTTCCGAGACACTATCCTAACAGGGAGGTATGATGATGACGACACTGACTAAAACCGGTATTACTGTCGCAGAGCTGGACGAGATGATCGAGCGCGGCGAGCCGTTCCTGCTGCTCGATGTGCGTAATCAGGACGAGTTTGAGCGCTGGAAGATTGAGGGGCGCAACCCCTTCGAGACGCTGCATATTCCCTACTTCCAGTTTATCGAGAACGAGGAAGCGAGCGCGAACCGCGTACCGAAAGGCGCGCGCGTGGTGGTGGTGTGCGCGAAGGGCGGCTCGTCGGAGTATGTGGCGGGCGTGCTGCGTGAGCGCGGCTACGATGCGCTGAGCCTCGAGGGCGGCATGATTGCATGGGGCAACTACTACCGCGTGCGTCGCATAGACGCCGTGCAGGATGTCGCGCTGTACCAGATTATGCGCGTGGCGCGCGGCGACCTCGCCTACGCTGTTGTGAGCAACGGCGAAGGTGTCCTGATTGACCCTACCCGCCATACCGAGCAATACACGAACCTTGCCGAGCGCGAGGGCTTCCGAATCGTCGCCATCTTCGACACACACGCGCACGCCGACCACATCAGCGGCGGTCCTAAGCTGGCGAAAGAGCTGGGCGTACCCTACTTCATGCACCCGTACGACGCTATCCACCCTATTGACATGTTGCCCGCAACGATCGAGTACGAATACCTCAAAGATGGCTTCACCTTCCAGTTCGGCAGCGCGACGCTGAAGGGCATCCACATCCCGGGGCACACGCTGGGCAATATGGCGTTCCTTGTAAACGACCGCTACCTGTTCACGGGCGATTCGATCTTTATCGTGTCGGTGGCGCGTCCTGACCTCGGCGGGCGCGGCGAAGCCTGGGCGCCGATTCACTACGAATCGCTCTACAAGAAGCTGCTCGTGCTGCCCGACGAGACGCTGGTGTTCCCCGCGCATTTCGCGACGGCGAGCCGCGAAGGACGCCCCGACGGAACCTTCTACGACACGCTGGGCAACATCAAGCGCAACAACCCGCGCGAGTATCAGTCGCCGAGCAAGGAGGCGTTCATCGAGTTCATGCTCAGCACATTGCCTGTGTTCCCGCCGCAATATGTGGACATCAAGCGCGTGAACGCGGGGCTGCTCGCGCCCGATGAGGAGAAGGCGCAGGAGCTGGAGCTGGGCAAGAATGTCTGCGCGCTCGCAGACGCTTACTGATGGCTGTGTGAACCCCTCCTCACGGTTCCCCCGGCGCGCCGGGGGAACCGAACCTGTGATGGATTTCCTGATACGGGGTGGGAGGGGCAACTAAAAGACAGGAGGTAGACAGCGATGGCAACCCAAACAAACACGACCCAAATAGAGAGACCAAACTGGCTGCTGAACGCGCTGCTGGGCGTGCCCAACTGGGGCGGCGTGACGAAGATTTTGCCCGGTTTTTTGTTGTCCGTGGCGATTATGCTGATTGCCATCCCACTCACGAACACGCTGGGCGCATGGGTGCTGAGCCTGCAGGGGATTGACCCGACGGGTAAGTCCAGCCCCATCTCGGCGGTGCTGACGGCGATTGTGATTGGCATCCTGCTGCGCAACCTGCTGCCGCTGCCGCAGAGCATCGAAGAAGGCATCAAGTTCAGCACGACCAAAATCCTGCGGCTGGGGATTATCCTGGTGGGGATTAAGCTCAGTCTGATGGATGTGTTCAAGCTGGGCGTGTGGGGCGTGCCGGTGGTTGTGGCGGCGATTTTCGGCGGGCTGATTTTCATCTCGTGGATTAACCGCAAGCTGAACCTGCCGGAGCGGCTGGGCACGCTGATTGCAGCGGGCACGGGTATCTGCGGCGTCACGGCGATTGTGTCGGTCGCGCCTGCCATCAAAGCCGACCAGAAAGAGGTTGCCTACGCCGTCGCGAACATCACGCTGTTCGGGCTGCTGGGGATGTTCCTGTATCCCTACCTCGCGCCGCACATGCTGCACACCTCCGAGCAGATTGGGCTGTTTCTGGGCACGGCGGTGCATGAGACCTCGCAGGTGGTCGGCGCCGCGCTGACCTACAAGGAGGTGTTCAACGACGAGACGGTCCTCAAGGCGGCGACCGTGACCAAGCTCACGCGCAACCTCTTCCTGGCGATTGTCGTACCGCTTCTGTCGTACCTCTACCTGCGCAATCAGGCGGCGGCAGGCAACGGCGAAAGCGGCAAGATCAACATCGCCAAACTGCTGCCCGCGTTCGTGCTGGGCTTTATCGCGATGGCGGTGCTGCGTTCTATCGGCGACGCGCAGGCGCAGCAGGGACTGGCGTTCGGAATCTGGAACGCGGACGCATGGAAGGAGTTCACCAAAGCCGTCGGCGAGACATGGGGCTCCCGCGCGCTGGGCACGGCAATGGCGGCGGTCGGTCTGGCGACCTCGTTCCGCGTGTTCAAGGGCGTCGGTCTCAAGCCGTTTCTGGTGGGGCTGATTGGCGCGCTGCTGGTCGGCTTCATCGGCTGGGCGATGGCGCTCCTGCTGGGCGGCGCGGTGAAGCTGTAATCGCAACTCCACCTGCGCAATCGATGTGCAGGTGGAGTTTTTGAGTTTTACACCAATCCGCCTCCGTAAATACGGGCGGCGTCGCGGAGATGACCCGAACTCCCTCCTGAAGGTTCCCCCGCGGGCAGCTCAAAGGAGTAGTTTTTGAGGCATGCGCCGTTGTGGGCGTTTCAGCGCGTGCAGTGGCGCGCCTACTCCGCCGCAGGGTACGACCCCAGCAGCACCACCTCCCGCGCGGAGCGGTCTAACGCCTCCAGCGCGGCTTTGACCGTCTCATCCTGCCGATGCCCCTGCAGGTCGATGTAGAACAGGTACTCGAACATCCCGCGCGGGTTGGGGCGCGATTCGATCATCGTGAGGTTCACCCCGTGCGTGTGGAACGCGCCCAGCGCATGGTAGAGCTCGCCCGGACGGTTGCGCAGGGTCATCACGAGCGAGGTCTTGTCGTTGCCCGTCGGCGCAGGCTCGTTGTAGCCAATCACCAGAAAGCGCGTGCGGTTGTGTGGGTTGTCCTCGATATGCTCGCACAGGATGGGCACGCCGTAGAGTTCGGAGGCGAGCGCGTTGCCGATGGCGGCGCCGTTGGGGTCTTCGGCGGCGAACTTGACCGCGCGCGCCGTCGGCACGGTCTCGACAATCTCCGCCGCGGGCAGGTGTAGACGCAGCCAACGACGGCACTGCTGCAACGGCTGCGGTCCCGCGTAGACGCGCACCACCTGATTGAGGTTCCGACAGCGCGAGAGCAGGTGATGCGCAATCGGCACATAGACCTCCGCACAGATGCGCGCGTTGGTGAGCGGGAACATGTCCAGCGTTTCAGGCACAACGCCCGCCAGGGAGTTCTCCACAGGCACAACGCCATAGTCCACATTCGATTGCTCCACCGCGGCGAACACATCGGCGATGCTCTCGACGGGGGTGAAGTGCGCGGCGCGTCCGAAGCACTTGAGCGCGGCGGCGTGCGTGTAAGTGCCCTCGGGTCCCCAGTAGGCGACGGTTGGCGCCTTCTCCAGCGCGCGTGAGAGGGAAATCACTTCGCGGAAGATGCCCACAATCTGCTCCTGCGTGAGCGGACCGCGGTTGAGCTGCTGCAGGCGGCGATAAATCATCTGCTCGCGTTCGGGCGTGAAGAAGGGCTTGTCGTCACGCGACTTAATCTCGCCGATCTGCTTCGCCAGCTCTGCCCGCTCGTTCAGCAAGCGCAACAGTTGCTCGTCGATCTGGTCGATGCGCTTACGCAGTTCCGACAGTTTCCGCATAATGGCTCCCCTCTAAGGCGCGGGGCGTCGTTGCGCGCGCAAGTAGGCGGCTTCGGCGTGGAAGCGTTCGGATACACAGAGTGTACCCGAACGCTGGTCAGTGCCCACTGATATTCACCGCCTGATAGCCGCCGCGCGCCCGATAATAGAGGTACTGCGCTCCGAACAGGAACACCAGAATCAGGGGCAGAATCGCCACGTAGCGGAAAGTCATCGCCGCGCCGTAGCGGAGCGCCTCGTCCAGCACTGCTTTCTGCTGCTGCGCGATGGGGTCGCCCGCCTGCGCCTTCTGGATAATCTCCTGCGCGCGTTCGGGGCTGTACCTGCCGTCCACGACCACCAGCTGGCGCACTTCGGGGGTCAGCTTCTCGATGGTGTTCAGGTCGTAGATGCGCCCCATGCTGGGTCCCGCGACTCCTGCCGCAATCATGCCCGCCGCGCCCATCACCGCCAGCAGGAACTCGCCTCCGCGCGGATAGCGCTCCGACACCACGCCCAGCATCGTCGGCCAGAAGTACGCCTTGCCGACGCCAAAAATCGTCGCCGCGAGGAACGCCGCGCCCGCCGTGAACGAGACGCTCAGCAAATACAAGCCCACCGCCGCAAACAACGCGCACACCGCCAGCACGCCAATCGGCGTGAACACTCGCGCCACAGGACCCGCGATCAGCCGCAACACGAACATCAAGCCCGAAGTGTAGACCAGAAACAGGATCCCGCGAATGCCCACCGTGTCGGTCAGCACCGAGCCGACCCACTGGTCAGGACCCAGCTCCGTGATGGCGGTCATACACATACACAGAATCAGCAGCAGCACGCCGGGGCGCAGAATCTGCAGAAACATCTCGCCCATGCTCACGCCCGACGCCGCGCGCTCCGTTTCGGGGAACTTCTCCGTCCAGATCATCGCGCCGTAAATCAGCGCAGGCACAATAATCGTGCCCAGCCGCACCTGCCACGAGGCGTTCATGAACTCCGCCAGCGCGAAGGTCGCCAGCCCGCCGATAATCAGCCCGCCTGGCCACCACGCATGCAACACATTCAACTTGTGCGTCTTTTCGTTGGGGTACATCGTCGCGGCAAGCGGATTAATCACCGCCTCCACCGTGCCGTTCGCCAGACCGACCAGCAGCGTCGACAACAGCAGCGCCACGAAACCGTAGTTCGGCGACAGGATGGTGAACCCAATCCCCAGAATGTGCCCCAGGCAGGCAAACTTCAGCAGGCGTCCCATCCCGAAGGTGTTCACCAGTGGACCCACTATCAGGATTGCAATCGGGAAACCCCAGATGCCCATCAGGTTCACCAGCCCCTGCTGTTCGTGGCTGATGTCGAAGGTCGCGCCCAGCTCCTTCAGGATGTCGGCGCGTATCGAGAACGCCATCGCCGTCGTTACCAGCGCAATACAGCTGGCGATGAACAGTTTATTGTAGTTATAACTCCCCTGTGCCATGTCGCCCTCCTTCAGGTGCGCAGAGTTTTCGCATCGCGCGTGGCGATTCCTGCCATTTTTTCTAGGATTAATCGCTCTTCGGACGCGCAGGGAATCGCTCTGAAAATTGGGGGCGCCTGCCGATAATTGTGCCTGATGCTGCCGATTGAGGTCTTTCATCTGGTGGTGGCGTATCGTCGCTGGTTCAAGCCGCCATTTCGCGCGGTGGACGACCTGAGTTTCGTGGTGCGCGAGGGCGAAATCGTCGGGTTTCTGGGCGTGAACGGCGCGGGGAAGACCAGCGCCATCAAGACGCTGATGGGCTTTCAGCCGCCGACCGAGGGCGCGGTGCGTATCTTCGGGATGGACGCCACGAACGCCCGCGCGCGGCAACTGGTCGGCTTCCTGCCAGAGACCGCGCTCTACTCGCCCTATCTGACCCCTTACGAAACGCTGCGCCTGTACGGGGAGCTGCACGGGCTGCGCGCGCGCCCGCTCAAGGCGCAGATTGACGCCCTGCTGGACGCGGTGAAACTCAGCCACAAGGCGCACACGCTGAACAAAAACCTCTCCAAAGGCATGCTGCAACGGGTGGGGATTGCGCAGGCGCTGCTGGGCGATCCGCAATTGTTGATTCTGGACGAGGTCTCGTCGGGACTGGATCCGATCGGCAAGCGGGAGTTGCGCGACCTGCTGGCGACTCAGCGTGCGCGGGGCGTGACCATCTTCTTCTCGTCGCACGAGCTGGCGGAGGTTGCCTCTATCTGCGACCGTATTCTGGTGATTCATCAGGGGCGACTGATTGCCGAGCATCGGCTGAGCGAACTCACGGGGCGCGTGGAGTCGCTGGAGGACTACTTCATCCGCACGGTACAGGCGGGACACGATATTCTGCGGGAGGAGGTGCACGCGGCATGACACACACGCTAAAAATCACACGCGCGTTGATGACCGCAGGGCTGCTGGAGACCCTGCGGCGCAAGGATCTGTATGTGGTGCTGATTTTGACGCTACTGCTGACGCTGGGCGCGTCGACGTTCCGTGTGTTCGGCGTGCGGGGGCTGGAAATTTTCGTCAAAGATGTGGCGCTAACGACCATCGGACTGATGACAACGGTGTTGACCGTGCTAATTGCCGCGCGCCAGATTCCCGAAGAGATGCAGCGGCGCACGATTTACCCGCTGATGGCGCGTCCCATCACGCGCGGGCAGCTCCTGCTGGGCAAGTGGGCGACGGCGACTTTCACCGCCAGCCTGTGCTTCGTGATACTCGCGCTCGCCACGCTGGGACTGCTGCTGATGCTGGGCATCGGCGTTAAGCCCATCTTCGTGCAGTACCTGATTCTGAAGTTGCTGGGGATTGGCTGGCTCTGCGCGATGGTGGTTGCGCTCTCGCTCTACATGACGCCTGCTGCGAATGTGACCCTCTCGCTGATTCTGGCGTTCGGGTCGGGGTTGTTCGGACGGCTGCTGCTGATGGCGCACTGGGAGCATGACCTGAGCGCACTTTGGCTGAATCTGCTGTACGGGCTTTTGCCCCATTACGACTATTTCGATATGAGCAAGAAGGTCGTGTTCGACTGGGCGCTGGCGCCGTGGGGCGTGATTGGCGCACTCGCTGGCTACGCAATCCTCAGCGGGAGCGCGTGGCTGCTGGTGGGCTGGCTCCGCTTCCGCAAGCAAACGATCGGTTAAGCGCACACTTGATTTTTCGTCGATGGATTGGGTATGCTTTACCGACGCCGTATGGCATCAGCACATCGTGGGCACTTGTATGCACGCGGCGGGAGCGCGAACCGCTTCCGTGCGTGCTGACGCATTAAGAAACCTTCCAGACCCAATTCAGGAGGACGGTGACCGAATGATTTATCCAGAGACCGATGAACTCAGTCAGTATCCACGCTACATTTTGACGCTGCTAGCAGCCGAGCGGGCGCGCCTGTTGCGCGAAGGCGCCAAACCGCTCGTGCCCGTCGACGGGCTGGACTTCAACCCGTTGACCGTCGCGCTGCAGGAAATCGCCGCAGGCAAAATCAAGCCCCGTATCATCGACGAGCGAACCGTCGAAGTGATTGTGCAGGGACCCGAGCACACCTGGCAGGTCGCACGCGACCTCAAGCAACTGAGTCAACAGGCGGAGGAAGAGGAAGAAGAGAAAATGATGGAACTGATGGAGTTCTATCAGCAGGAGACAACAGCGCGCGACTACGCGGAAAATGAGTAAACCTGATTACTATGTGGTACTGGGCGTCGAGCGGGGCGCGAGCCAGGACGAAATCAAGGCGGCGTTTCGCAAACTGGCGCGTCAGTACCATCCCGATGTCAACAAAGACGACCCGCACGCCGAAGAGAAGTTCAAACTGATTAACGAAGCCTATCAGGTGCTGTCCGACCCCGAATCGCGCGCGGTGTACGATCGGTTCGGGCACGCGGGCGCCGCAGGCGCGCCGACCGCCGACCCGTTCAATATGGCGGAGAACCTGTTCCAGATGTTTTTTGGCGGCGGCGCGGGCGTGATGACGCGCGGTCCGATCGACGGCGCGGATCGGCGCGTCGATTTGGCGATTACGCTAGAGGAGGTGCTGCACGGTACGACGCACACGGTGGAAGTGGAGCGGCTGCGCCTGTGCGCGCGCTGCAAGGGGACGGGCGCGGAAACAGGCACAACCCCCGAACGCTGCCCTGATTGCGCTGGCTCCGGGCGCGTGCGATTCACGCAGACAACCATTCTGGGGACGGTGACGCGCGTCGCGCCCTGTGAACGCTGCCGCGGCGAAGGCGAAATCGTGCGCACCCCATGCCGTGAGTGCCGCGGGGAACGACTCGTGCGCCAGCGCGATACGATTAGCGTCACGATCCCGTCCGGCATCGAGGACGAGACCGCACTGTTGCTGCGCGGGGAAGGCGATTCGGGACTGCGCGGCGGACGCGACGGCGACCTGTATGTCGTGGTGCGTATCGCGCCCCACGCGCGCTTCAAACGACGGGGAAACGACCTCGTCACGCAGCTTAATCTTACCTATCCCCAGCTCGCGCTCGGCGACGAGGTGGAACTCGAAACGCTGGACGGCAAGGCGACGCTCGAAATCCCCGAACTAACCGAGCCGTACAGCGAGCTTGTGCTTCCAGGGCGAGGCTTGCCGCACCCGCGCACGGGCAAGCGCGGCGACCTCTATGTGCGAATCGGGCTGAAGATGCCCAAAAAGCTCACGGACGCCCAGCGCAACCTGCTGCGCCAGTACGCCGAACTGAGCGGGACGCGCCTCAAAAAGTACGTCAGCGCCGAGCCAACCAGCTTCTTCGAAAAAGTCAAGCGCAGCGTCAAGGGGGAGGACTGATCCATGCGCCCGATTGCCTCGGTCGGCATTCTGGTCGCCGATGTGGTTGCCAAGCCCGTGAGCCATTACCCGGAGCGTGGCGTGTGCGCCCATGTGGAGCGGATGGAACTCCATGTTGGCGGGTGCGCCTCCAACACGGGGCTGGCGCTGGCGAAGCTGGGACTGCCCGTGCGCGTGGTGGGCAAGGTCGGACGCGACCCTTTCGGCGACTTTGTGCTTGGCGAGCTGAACCGCTGCGGCGTGGATACGCGCGGCGTGCGCCGCAGTCAAACTGCAGGCACTGCCAGCACGATGGTGATGGTGCATCCTGACGGGGAACGCTCGTTCATTCACTATCGTGGGGCGAACGCCGAGTTCACCCCCGACGACATCGACTGGGAACTGGTGGACGACTGCGCGATCTTCCATCTGGCAGGGGCGTTCCTGATGCCCCAGATGGACGGCGAGCCTGCCGCGCGCGTGCTGCAGGAGGCGAAACGGCGCGGGATGATTACCTGCCTCGATACCACCTGGGACTCCAGCGGGCGGTGGATGCGCCTGCTGCAGTCCTGCCTGCCCCATCTGGACTACATCACGCCGAACTACGGCGAGGCGAGCATGCTCACGGGCGAGAGAGACCCGGAGCGCATTGCCGACCGCTTGCTGGCGGCGGGCGTCGGCGCGGCGGTAATCAAGATGGATGCGCAGGGCTGCTTCGTCAAAACGCGCGAGACCGCCTTCCACCTGCCCGCCTGCACGGTAGAGGTGGTGGACATGCTGGGCGCAGGCGACTGCTTCACCGCGGGTTGGCTGGCGGGCGTTTCGATGGGCTGGGAATTGCGCCAGACTGCACGGCTGGCGAACGCCGTGGGCGCACTGTGCGTCTCCGCGCTGGGGGCAACCACCGGCGTGCGACCACTTCAGGAAACGCTGGCGTTTATGGAGCAGAATTGCCCGAATGCGTCGGGCGATTGCGCCGAGCAATAGTCTCAAGCAGCGATCCAGACGGTGCAATCGCCTCACGAAACGGAGTCGCCGCCGAAGCTCGTCACGCCAGAAGCACGGGCTGGGCAGGCACAGGCGCGTCGCTGATGCGCAAGGCGTTCTGCAGAGTCGCCTGCGCCTGCTGCAGGCTCGCTTCAGTGCGGGCGTGGATGCGGAACACTAGCTCGCCCGCCTGTACGGAGTCGCCCACGCACTTCAGCACCTCCACGCCGACGGCAGGGTCAATGGCGTCCTCTTTTTTCTGCCTGCCTGCGCCGAGCTGGAGCGCGGCGAGCGCGACGGTGCGCGGCGCGACTTCCGCCACATAACCCGACTCAGGCGCAGGATACTCGGCAACCAGCGGCGCGCGAGGCAGCAGGTTCAGCTCGTCCACCACGCGCGGGTCGCCGCCCTGCGCCTCGACCATCTGGCGGAACTTGTTCAGCGCGTCGCTGCTCTGGAGCAGTTGCCGCGCGCGCGCCTGTCCCTCTGCCGCGTCAGGCGCCAGCCCGCACAGTGCGAACGCATGCCCTGCCAGCGCAAGTACGAGCGCCTCAAAGCGCGGATGGCTCGGCAGGTCAGGACGGAGCGTTTCTATCGCTTCACGCGCCTCCAGCGCATTCCCGACCGTGTAGCCCAGCGGCTGGCTCATGTCGGTCAGCAGGGCGTGCGTGCGGCGTCCCGCGCCCTCGCCAATGCGCACGAGCGTACCCGCCAGCTGTTCCGCGCGTTCATGCGTGGTCATAAACGCGCCCGCGCCCACCTTCACATCGAGCAGGATGTGCCGCGCGCCGCCCGCGAGCTTCTTACTCATAATGCTGGCGGCGATTAATGGGATGCTCTCGACGGTCGCGGTGGTGTCGCGCAAGGCATAGAGCAACTTGTCGGCGGGCGCGAGACTCGCCGATTGACCCGCGAGACAGCAGCCGATGCGCCGCACCTGCGCGAGCATCTCCTGCGCGGTCAGCTCCGTGCGATAGCCTGGGATGCTCTCCAGCTTGTCCACCGTGCCGCCCGTAAAGCCCAGCCCGCGCCCCGACATCTTGGCAATCGCGACGCCGCCCGCCGCCAGCAGTGGAATCAGCACGAGGCTCGTCTTATCGCCAACGCCGCCCGTGGAGTGCTTATCCAGGGTGGGCGCGCCAATCGCCGAGAGGTCGAGCTGGTCGCCCGACGCCGCCATCACTTCGGTCAGCGCGAGCGTCTCAGCGTCGGTCAGCCCCTGCAGGTAGCATGCCATCAGCCACGCGGCGACCTGGTAGTCGGGCGTCTCCCCGCGCACATACCCCAGCACGATTTGCTCGATCTCCGCGCGGGTCAGCTCGCCCCCGTCGCGCTTTTTGGCAATTAGCAGCGGTATCACAGTATTGCAGTGTACCCGACGGGTATAATTTAGCCACGCTAAACGCCATGAGACACGGGACACTGGCTTTTGGGACATTCTCTATTGTGGGCGCAGACCCGAAGACGGGTGAAGTGGGCGTTGCGGTCGCCTCGAAGTTTCTGGCAGTCGGCTCGGTCGTGCCGTTCGCGCAGGCAGGCGTCGGCGCGGTTGCAACGCAGTCTTACGCCAACACGACTTACGGACCGCGCGGGCTGGAGCTGCTGCGCCAGAAAGTCGCGCCGCAGGAGATTCTCCAGCGCCTCACGAAAGACGATCCCCAGCGCGAGCAGCGCCAAGTGGGGATTGTGGACGCCAGCGGGCGTAGCGCGACCTTCACGGGGCAGCGTTGCCTGCGCTGGGCGGGCGGAATCGCGGGCAAACACTTCGCCGCGCAGGGCAATATCCTGACGGGCGAGGCGGTTGTGCAGGCGATGGCGGAAGCGTTCCAGAAAACAGAGGGCGAACTCGCGCTCAAACTCATGGCGGCGCTGGAGGCAGGCGAAAAAGCAGGCGGCGACGCGCGCGGCAAACAGTCCGCCGCGATCCTCGTCGCCCGCAAACACGGCGGCTACGGCGGCTTCGACGACCGCTACATCGACCTGCGCGTGGACGATCATCCCGAACCTATGCAAGAACTACGCCGCCTGCTGACCTTGCAGTTGCGGTTCCGCATGCGCGAACGCGCCTATCGACTGTACGAACAGAAGCGCTACGCGCAGTCGCTGCGCCTGCTGCAACAGATGCTTGCCGAGACGCCCGACGACGCCGTACTCAACTATGACTACGCCTGCGTGCTCGCCCTCACGGGCAGCCCACGCGCCGCGCTGCGCCATCTTAAGCGCGCGCTCGAACTCGACAAGACGCTCGCCGGCTTCGCCAAAGACGACCCCGACCTGGCGAGCCTACGCAACGACCCCGAATTCCAACGCCTTACCACACGCTAACTATGGAGGAAATCTGTTATGCCAACCATCTATATCCCAACGGCTCTGAGACCGTATGCAGACCACCACGCACAACTCGCTGTGGAAGCGACCACTGTGCGTGAAGCCGTCGAGAAACTGACGGAAGCGTTCCCCAAGCTGAAGCAGCATCTGTTCAAAGAGGACGGGCAGCTGCGCAGCTTTGTGAATCTGTATCTGGGCGATGAGGATGTGCGCCACCTGCAGGGGCTGGACACGCCGCTCGCCCCGGACGCCGAGCTAACGATTGTGCCGTCGGTGGCAGGCGGCGTCTCCGCGCTTGTGGACGCGCTCGAAACGCACAGTGTCATCGATGACGCACGCCTGCAGGCGGTGAGCCTCTCGCAGGAAGAGGTGTTGCGCTACAGTCGCCACCTGATTATGCCCGAAGTCACGATGGAGGGGCAGCGTCGGCTGAAAGCGGCGCGCGTGCTGCTGATTGGCACGGGCGGGCTGGGGTCGCCCCTCGCGCTCTACCTCGCCGCCGCAGGCGTGGGAACCATCGGGCTGGTGGACTTCGATGTGGTGGACTACTCCAACCTGCAGCGACAAGTCCTGCATTTTACCAGCGATGTCGGGCGACCCAAGCTGCAGTCCGCTATCGAGAAGATTCAGGCGATTAACCCGCATGTGCAGGTGATTCCGTTCGAGACGCGCCTGACCTCGGAGAACGCGCTGGAGATTTTGCGCGACTTCGATGTGATTGTGGACGGCACAGACAACTTCCCGACGCGCTATCTGGTGAACGACGCCTGCGTGCTGCTGGGCAAGCCGAATGTGTACGGCAGTATCTTCCGTTTTGAGGGTCAGGCGTCGGTGTTCTGGGCAGCGCAGGGACCGTGCTACCGCTGTCTGTATCCAGAGCCGCCGCCTCCGGGACTGGTTCCCAGCTGTGCAGAGGGCGGCGTGCTGGGAATCCTGCCCGGTTTAATCGGGCTGGTGCAGGCGACGGAGACCATCAAGCTGATTCTGGGCGCAGGCGAACCGCTGATTGGACGCCTGCTGCTGCTGGACGCGCTGGGGATGCGCTGGCGCGAGCTGAAACTGCGCAAAGACCCCAGCTGCCCCGTGTGCGGCGAGAACCCCACTGTGCGCGAGCTGATCGACTACGCCGAGTTCTGCGGCGTGCGCGGGGAAGAGACGCCTCAGGACCTGAGTGGCATCCCCTGCTTGACCCCGCAAGAACTCAAGCAGCGACTGGACATGGGCGAGCCGCTGGTACTGCTCGATGTGCGCGAACCGTATGAGCTGGAAATCAGCCGCCTGCACGGAATCAAGCATATCCCGATGGCGCAGGTCGCCGAGCGCGTGCATGAGCTGAACCCTGCGGACGAGATTGTGGTCATCTGCCGTTCTGGGGGACGCAGCGGGCAAATCACGCGCCTGCTTCAGCAGATGGGCTTTCGTCGGGTCAAAAACCTCACGGGCGGGATGAACGCCTACGCGCAGGAGGTAGACCCCAGCCTGCCCGTGTATTAACAACGCAGTTGAGTGCCTACTTTTTGCGGCGGCGCAGCCCCAGCAAGCTGACCAAGCCTGTGCCCATCGCAATCAGGCTGCCCGGCTCCGGCGCGATGATTTTGCCCGAATCCCCACAGGGGGGAATTCCCTGAATATGCACCATCGCACTGTCGTTTAGCCCCGCGAAGTCAGCGGTGGAGACGCCGAACAACTTAAAGGTGGAGGTTCCGCCAGGCAGCAGGCGTGTGGGGGGGGGCGGCGATATTTTGAAGTTGACCCCCACATTGAAGCTCAAACCGGCGTCCGTGTAGCTGCCCAGAGAGATGGATGTGACATACGGGTCGCCGCTGAAGTTATACCAATCTGCTGGTCATAGTTCGCAAAACGGCGACTTATGGAGTGCGGAAGCGGAGCTTCCGCGCATGCTGAAGCTGCGCTTCAGCACTCCATAGTAGTGGGTCGCGTGCGAGGCAATTAACGAACTCTGACGGCGCAGTTGGTATTAGATCCCGTCGGGAGCGTGGTGAAGAGCAGATTCAGTTCGCTGATGAACTGTCCCGCAGTGTTCGTCGGGCTGTTGGTCAGGCTAATCTGCACGCCTCCCACGATGTCGCTGATGGTCATCGTCGCCCAGGCGGGCGAGCCGCTCGGCGCACTGCCCGAATGAACAGTGTTGAAGTTGAACACTGTGGTTGCTGGAGCCTGCACAACCGCGATCGCTCCCAAAACTCCCACCCAGAACAGATGCATAAGGGTTTTTGACATTGGTTTCTCCTTGCGCCAGAGACAGGCGCAAGATACAGCATAGCAAGTTGCGTGCCAACGGCGAGTATCGTACCGTTATCAATACGGGTTTTCGCACGAATTCAGCGTCTGTTCAGGTGTTTGGTAAGCAATTCCAGTTCCGCAGGGGTGAGGGCGCGCCACTGACCGGGCTTGAGGTCGCGGGGCAGGCGCAGCTCGCCAATCGCGATGCGCATCAGTCGCTTCACGGGATGCCCGATTGCCTGACACATGCGCCGAATCTGGCGTTTGCGCCCCTCGTACAGCACGATTTCGAGCAGGGTCTGTCCGTTCTCAGCGCGGAGGCGTTTCACCTGCGCGGGCGCGGTCATGCCGTCCTCCAACATGACGCCTTCGCGCAGGCGTTGCAGGGCGCGTTCGGACGGGACGCCCGCTACCCACACGCGGTAGGTTTTGGGCAGCTTGTAGCGCGGGTGCATCAGGCGATTCGCGAACGCGCCGTCGTTGGTGAACAGCAATAGCCCTTCCGAGTCGGCGTCCAGCCTGCCGACGGGGAACACAGGCGCGGGCGCGTCCCTGAGCAGTTCCATCACGGTGCGGGGCGCGTGGGGGTCTTTGCAGGTGGTGATGTAGCCGCGCGGTTTGTGAAGCATCAGGTACACGGGCGCGTGTTGGGGCGGTTGCACGGGCTTGCCATCGACGGTAATCGTATCGCGCGTGGGGTCCACTTTTGCGCCGAGCGCGGCAGGCGCTCCGTTCACCGCCACGCGCCCCTGCTGGATGAGCTGCTCGCAGGCGCGCCGCGAGCCGTAGCCACAGTGCGCCAGCCACTTCTGTACGCGCAGGGGTTCCATAGAAACGCAAATGGCTCCTGGGGCAGGGCTCGAACCTGCAACCTGGTGGTTAACAGCCACCCGCTCTGCCAGTTGAGCTACCCAGGAGCGTCGGCGATAATATTTTACCATATCTCCCGCCTGATTGTCAAGAGGAGGAGAGCCTACCGGGGGACCAGCACACAGGAAACTCGCCTCTGGTGGCGAATCACGCCTTTGATGGAACGCGAGCGGGAGTTTGTGTCCATACGCTGGGTTGTGGCGGGCATCCTGATAGGGATTGTCGGGGGCTTGCTGCTCTATCGCGCGGGCGGGG
Source organism: Armatimonadota bacterium (assembly GCA_037442365.1). Lineage (GTDB taxonomy): Bacteria > Armatimonadota > Fimbriimonadia > Fimbriimonadales > GBS-DC > GBS-DC. The sequence continues at coordinate 44,868 of JBBIQK010000016.1, forward strand.
CGGAGTCGCCGCTGTTTGGCATTGTCGGGCTGGGCGCGGATTTGTTCATCCGCCTGCTGCGGATGGTGATTGTGCCGCTGGTGGTCGCCTCGCTGATTACGGCGGCGGCGGGGCTGGACACGCGCTATCTGGGGCGACTGGGCGTCATCACGCTGGTCTACTACACAACAACGACGGTGCTGGCGGCGGGGCTGGGGCTGGTGATTGTGAACCTCGTCGATCCGGGCGTTGGCGCGGTGCTGCAGGGCGCACAGACGCCCCAGGAGATTCTGGAACGCGAGCCGCCGACCTTCGCCGATTTGCTGCGCAATCTCATTCCCGCGAACCCCGTCGACGCGCTCGCGCGCACGGACATGCTGCAGATTATCAGCTTCAGCCTGATTGTGGGCGTCGCGCTAAATCTGATGGGCGACCGCGCGCAGGCAATCAAAGGCTTCGTGAGCGAACTGCTGGAGCTTTCGATGGTCATCGTGCGCTGGGTGCTGTATCTGTTGCCTGTGGGCGTGGCGCTGTTGCTGGCGCGGGCGATTGGTCAGGCAGGCTGGGAGGTGTTCGCGCCGCTGGCGAAGTATATGGGCGCGGTGCTGGGCGGGCTGGCAGTGCATGGGCTGATTGTGCTGCCGCTGCTGGTGTGGCTGCTGGGGGGCGTCTCCCCGTGGCGCTTTTTGAAGGGCATCACAAACGCGATGATTACCGCGCTCAGCACCAGCTCCAGCGCGGCGACGCTGCCCGTGACGATGCGCACCGTCGAACGCGAGCTGAAAGTGCCTGGCTACATCAGCCGGTTCTGCATCCCCATCGGCGCGACGGTGAACATGGACGGCACGGCGCTCTACGAGGCAGTCGCCGCGCTCTTTATTGCCCAGGCGTATGGCGTCCAGCTGGAGTTCACACAGCAGATTGTGGTACTGTTCACGGCGACCTTGGCGGCGATTGGCGCGGCGGGCATCCCCAGCGCAGGGCTGTTCACGATGGTCATCGTGCTGCAATCGGTCGGGCTGCCGCTGGAGGGTATCGGGTTGATACTGGCGGTGGATCGCATTCTGGACATGTTCCGCACGATGGTGAATGTGGAGGGCGATGCAGGAGGCGCGGTGATACTGGCGAATGTCGTCGGCAGGAAGTAGTGTGCGGTTCGCAGGCGCCCCCGCGGCGGCGAACCGCGCGGGGGTGAACCGATGCGAGAGACGGGACGCACACTGGTGATTACGCGCCATTACAAGAAGGCGTGCCAACGATTGTCGCCCAATTACCACGCGGAGATTGAAGATAAACTGCGGCTCTTTCGCCGCGACCCGCTCCACAACTCCCTGCGCTTCCATCAGCTGGATTTCCTGCCCTACAAGCACTGGTGGAGCTACAGCGTGACCATGGACATTCGCGTGATTGTCGCCGACCAGCAGGACAGCTGGGTGGTTTGCTATGTGGACCATCACGACAAAGCCTACGAGTGGGCGAGACGACGGCGCTTCACGACCAACATGGCGATAGGCAGCCACTCGATGGCGCCGCCGCCAGAAGAAGTTATCGACTCCACGCCTGCTGCTGCGGAAGCGCAGGTGGTCTACCGTGTGCCGTTCCGCGGCTATACGCCTGAAGATTTGATGAAGCTGGGCGTCGCCGACCGCGACTGGGCGGAGTTTCTGGTGCGCGCTACAGAAGAGCAGCTCGAACGCACGCTCCTGCAGGCGATGGACGAGGACTGGTTCCCTGAAGATGTCATCGAACGGTTGATGCACCTGCGGGATGGAACCTGCTCGTATCGCGAGTTGATTCCGCCGCAGGTGTCGGTGTTGATGCCCTCAGAGCTGTTTCGGCGTCGTCCGCGCGACTTCTGGTCGCCTGAGAGCGAGGAAGCTATCCGCAAAGCCATCCAGTGGGACTGGCAGGAGTGGATTATCTTCCTGCACCCGGCGCAGCGGGAGGCGGTGGAGCGCGATTTGAAGGGCGCAATACGCATCGGCGGGGGCGCAGGCACGGGCAAAACGGTCGTCGCCGCGCATCGTACCGTCTGGCTGGCAAACCGCTACCCCAGCGAGCGAATCCTGTTGACTACTTTCACAGGCGTGCTGGCGGACAGCCTCAAACAGCGCGTGGAGCAGATGATTGGACCCCTCTACGGAACGCCAATTGAGGTGATGAACCTGCATGCAGTGGCGTTGCGCGTGTTCAAACAGCAGATGCAGCGTGTGGAGACCTTCGTACCCGATAAAGATATAAATACACTGTTGCAGGAGGCAATCCGTCGCGCGAACTCTGAGTACGACCTTAATTTTGTGCGCCCGGAGTGGGAGACCATCATCGATGCATGGAATGTGCGCGATCGGGAGACCTACCTGCAGATAGAGCGTGTGGGACGCAGAATGCCCCTGCAGCGCAGCCAGCGTGAGAGCCTCTGGAGGGTGTTCGAGCAGGTATGGCAGCTGCTGGAGGAGCGCCGCCAGACCACCTACAGCGCCGTCTGCTATGCGGTCGCGGAGTATCTGAACCAGCATCCTGAACACCGCTACCGCTGCGTGGTGGTCGATGAAGCGCAGGATTTTGGACCCGCAGAACTCACGCTGATTCGCGCCCTTGCGCCTGAAGACCTCGACAACGCGCTGTTTCTGTGCGCCGACTCGCGGCAGCGCATCTATCGTCCTGCCGTGCCCTGGCTACGGTTCGGCATCGACACCCGCGGACGCAGCTACACCCTGCGCGTGAACTACCGCACCACACGCCAGATTCAGGACTTCGCGGAGAGCGTGTTGCCCCACGCCATCGAGGGGTTGCAGGACGACGAGGCGCGCCTCCTTGCCGACCGCCCGGTTGCGCTGATGCACGGCGTCGCGGTCGAGGCGCGCGGGTACGAAAACATCGACGCCGAGATGCGCGGTCTCAAGGAGTGGATTTATCGTTGCCTTAACGAGAATATCCAACCCGGAGAGATTGCTATCTTCGCGCGCAGTAAAAAAGCCCTGAAAGAGGTGGAGGCGATGCTCCGCAACGAGGAGCTGCGCGGGCAGGGTATTCAGGCGCGCAAACTCCAGCGCGAGACGCCGCCCGTGCCCTACGAAATCAACTACGGCACGGCGCACAACGCGAAGGGGCTCGAGTTCCGCGCGGTGGCAGTGGTGCGTGTGGTGAGCAGCCACTTCCCGAACTACGCCGTCATCAAAGACATCGTCGACCCCGCTGAGCGTCAGGCGAAAGAGGATCAGGAACGCCAGCTGCTCTACACGGTCTGCACCCGCGCGCGCGAACGGCTCTACATCAGCTGGTCGCCTACCACCCGCCGCAGCGCTTTTGTCTCCGCAGGGTGAATCAAGCGGTCGCAGGCGTAGTTGACGCCCGAAGGTTTACATTTGTCTACATGTGCGTCCCATGCAAGTGGGATGAGCCGTTCGTTGTCGCGCGACTGGATTGCGCAGGAGATTGCGCACACTTTTCAGCTGCCGCTGGTGAGCCTGCCGGTACGGCTGGCGACGGAGGCGATTCACCATCTGGCGCGTCGCCAGCGCGAGAAACGCGCCCGCTCGCGCACGCTGCCCCCACACCTCTGGCAAGCCGCCCGCGAGGAAGCCTGCCACTTCTGCCTGCAGACGCTGGCGCGCCTGATTCAACTGGAGCGCGGTCCCGACGCCCTGCCGCCCGAGACGGCGGCGATGTACGACTCGTTTTTGACCGCCATCCGCCAGTATCTGGAGACGCCGCCGCCCCAGCTGCCCGACAGCGCGCCCGAACTGTCCCCGTCGGAACGGCTCAAGCAGGAGCAGCACCTGTGGCGTCAGGCGCGCGAGGCGCTGGAACTGTGCGAAAAATGGCGCCGCGCGCTGCAGACCCCGCGTGAGGATTGACCCTGAACGCGCCTACCCCAGCCGTGCGCCGTGCTCGCCCAACGCGTCGTAGCGGCAGGGTTCGAACGCGGGAACCAGCGCCGCGATTTCGCGCATCACCTCGCCCGCGTTGAAGGGCGGCGTCTGGCGCTGCATGCGCAGCCACAGCTCGGCGAACACCTGCCAGTCGGGTTTCGCCTCGCCCTGCGGCGGATGCGCCTGCCAGAACCGCTGCACGCGCCGCTCCCAGTTGGTGAAAGTGCCCTCGTACTCGGTGAACGGGCACGCGGGCAGCAGCAGGTCGGCGTAGCGGGCGGTCTCGGTCATGCGTACATCCTGCACAATCACGAACTCGCAGGCGCGCAGGGCGCGTTCGGCAAGGCTCGGCTCGTAATGCTCGCGCACGGGGTCCGCGCCTGCCACATAGAGCATCTGCACCTCGCCCTGCAGACACGCCTGCAGGATGCCGTCCGTGTTGAGACCTGCCTCGCGGGGGATGGGCACGCGCCATGCCTGCTCGAATCGTTCCCGCGCGGCGGCGTCGCTGAGCGGCGCGTAGCCCGGCAACAGGTGCGGCGCGACGCCCAGCTCCAGCGCGCCCTGCTGATTCGCGCCCGCCGGCATCAGGTTCAAGCCGCCCTCCTCGCGCGCATGGTTGCCCGTCAACCGATTCAGCGCGTGCAGCAGCTCGATGACCTCCGCCGCGCGCGGGTGATTGCTCGCCTTCTCGCCTGCCAGAATCAGCATGCTGGGCGCGTCGGCAATCTGTCGCGCGGCGGCGAGCAGCGTCTCGGCAGGGACGCCCGTCTGATCCTGCGTCCACGCGGGCGTGCAGTCGGCAAGGCGCGCGCGCAGCCACGCCGCGTCGGGCAGATTTGCCTGCGCCTGCTCGACGGGCAGCATATCCAGCAGCGCGTACAACAGCCCTTTCAGCAGCGCGTCCTCGCTGCCCGCGCGGTAGCGCAGACTGTGCGCGGCGAACTCCTCGACGGCGTTCTCCAGTGGGTAGGCGACGATACACGCCACCCCGTAGCGCCGATTCGCCTTGCGCGTGCGCAGGAACACCATCGGCTGCTCGTCCGCCAGGTCGGACCCGAACACGAGCACCAGCGACGCCGCTTCGAGGTCGCGATACTCGTTCTGCACGGGCGGCTCGGTCAACGCGCCCTGGTAGCGCGTGAAGCGATGGTCGATGTGATTCGTCTGGAACGCCCCGCGCAGCAGTTTCTGGAACATATAGAGCGACTCGTTGCTCAGCCGATGTCCCACCAGCCCGGCGACGGCGCGTCCGCCTGCCTGCTGGCTCAGCGCGCCCCAGCGCTGCAGAATCAACTCATAGGCGTCGCCCCACGAGAGGGGTTCCCACTCCTTGCCGCGCCGCGCCATCGGCTGCAAAATGCGGTCAGGCGCGTGCATATAGGTCTGCTCGAACTTGCCCCTGTCGCAAGTCCAGGTCTCATTCACTTCGGGGTTCTCGCGGGCGTTGAAGCGCACCACCTTGCCCGAACGGCTGTCGGCGTACAGCGTGCAGCCGTTGGAACACATCGTGCAGACGGTCTTTTGCGTCGTGATGTCCCACGGGCGGGCGCGGAATCGGTAGGTGCGGCTGGTCAACGCGCCGACGGGACAGATTTCGATCACATTCCCGCTGAATCGGCTGGTGAACTCGGTCAGCTGGAAGGTGTGCGGCTGCGTCTGCGCCCCACGGAACAGGAACGCCAGCTGCGCGTCGCCCGACACCTCTTCCGTGAAGCGCACACACCGCCCACACTGAATGCACCGCTCCAGATCCAGCGCGACATACCTGGAAAGCGGGAACGCCTTCGGCAGATGCCGCTTAATCTCGATGTAGCGGCTGGTCGAGGGACCGTAGAACTGGGTGTTGTTTTGCAGGGGGCACTCGCCGCCGCGGTCGCATATCGGGCAGTCCAGCGGATGGTTAATCAGCAGGAACTCCAGCACGGCGCGGCGGTCTTTGATAATCTGCTCGGTTTCCGTCCATGCGACCAGCCCTTCGGTACACGGCAGGGTGCAGGACGCCTGAGGCTTGGGCATCTTGCGCACGCTGCCGTCGGGCTGCTTGTAGCCTACTTCCACCAGGCACATGCGGCACATCCCCACGGGCGCCATATATTTATGGTAGCAGAAGATGGGGATGTCCGCCTGAACGCGCTTCGCGGCTTCCACCAGCAGCTCGCCTTCGGGCACTTGCAGGGGAACGCCGTTAATCTCGATGTTCACGAGCTTCGGCTCGGCGTGCTTGGGCTTCGGCATAGCGCGCGAATTATACCTGCTTGGGCGGCTCCTCATTGGCATCAATTTAAGCCCTTTTGGGCTATAATCTTAGCATGCACAACGGCAACTGACATCTACTGAACAGCTGGAGAACATCCTGCGACGACTCTTGGACACCGAAGCCGACACACTCGCGAA
>JBBIQK010000017.1:0-51063 GCA_037442365.1 Armatimonadota bacterium
GTGTATTGGGGTCAGTGGTATAATTCAGTTGAATGGTTGCGAGGAGATGAATTGGTATGACGAAGCTACTGGACTTGGGAGCGCGGACAGACTATGCGGTGAAGGCACTGGCGTTGCTGGCGCAGCGTGGCGAAGGCGCAATCGTCACGGTCAAGGAGCTGGCGGAGGAGACAGGTATTTCCCAGCACTTCCTCTATAATATTTTCGATGACCTGGCAAAGGCGGGGATTGTGCGCTCTTTTCGTGGGGTGAAGCGAGGGTTCGCGCTCTGCCGTCCACCAGAGGAGATTAGCTTCTATGATATTGTGTCGGCGGTTGAGGGGCTGATTGAGAAGCCACACTGCCTGCTGGATCGGAGTCGGGTCTGTTCGGCGACAAACCCCTGCGCGGCGCACTTTTTCTGGGTCGGCTTGCGGGACTACGCCGAGCAGTCGATGCGCGAGTTGACGCTGGCGCAAATCGCACGCAAGACGCCGTTCACGCGGGACGGTAGCGACGGAACTCAATTAAGCCCTGCGAGTAGACGCCCTTGACCACGGACTCGACGCCTCTTTATTCGGTGCTTTTTCTCTGGAACGCCATCCGCGCGCGTACCGCCTCGCCAACCTGTTCGATGGGGTGCTGCGCGCTGGCTTGCTCCAGCGCGTGAAACACAGGGCGCCCTGCGAGGTTTTCCAGAATCCATTCGCGGGCAAACGCGCCAGTCTGGATTTCGTGCAGAATCTGGCGCAGGGTCTCGCGTGTATGCGAGTCGACAATCCGCGTTCCGCGCGTCATCGCGCCGTAGTGCGCCGTGTCGGAGATGGCGAACTCCATCCCGCGAATGCCGCTTTCGTAAATCAGGTCGGTAATCAGCTTCAGCTCGTGCAAACATTCGAAGTAGGCGACTTCGGGGGCGTAGCCCGCCTCGACCAGCGTCTCAAAAGCAGCGCGTATCAGTGCGGGCACGCCGCCGCACAGCACCGCCTGCTCGCCAAACAGGTCGCACTCGCACTCCTCGCGGAAGGTGGTCTCATAAACGCCCGCGCGCGTCCCACCAAGCGCCCGTGCGTAGGCAAGCGCAATCGCCTTCGCCTCGCCCGTGTAGTTCTGATGAACCGCTATCAGACACGGCGCGCCGTGCCCCTGTAGGAACAGACGGCGCAGCTGGGGACCGACCGCTTTCGGCGAGACCATAAACACATCGATCTCCTCAGGAGGCGTTATCTGCCCGAAGTGAATATTGAACCCGTGCGCGAAGCCGAGCGCTTGCCCCGTGCGCAGATGGGGCGCAATCTGCTCGGCGTACAGGCGCGGCTGTTGTTCGTCGTTGACCAGCAACATCAGCACATCAGCGCGGGCGACTGCCTCCGCAACAGGGGCGACTGGAAAGCTGTCCGCCTGCGCGCGCTCCCACGAGAGTCCCTGTCGTGCGCCGATGAGTACCTGTAGCCCGCTGTCACGCAGATTTTGCGCCTGTGCGCGCCCCTGGGAACCGTAGCCGATAATGGCAATCGTCCGATCCTGCAACGGCGTCAGGGGCGCATCGGCTTCTGTGTAGACCTGTGCCATCAGGCGTCCTCCTTCGGTTGGGGTTGCGTTTCCGACTCGGCGGGCGGTTTCGGGCGCGTCGGTTCAGGCTGCGCCTCACGCTGGATACGCACACGCACGGTGACCTCCCGCGCCCCCAGAATCTCCACGCCCGGAGGCGGCTTAAGGGGTACGCGCATCTCGGCGTCGCTGGTCTTATTGCGCAGCGAGATGGGCGCGGTTTCAATCACATTAATCTGCGCCAATCGTGCAGGACTGCCACGCAACTGCACCGACACTGGCTCCACAGAAAACCAGATGACCCGATACGGGAAAGGGGGCAGGTCATCGAGGCGGGGGCTCACAGGCACCGTTCTGGAGGTCGGCTGCGGGATCAGGCGCACCTTCAGGCGCACCTCAGCAGGCGCAATCTGCACGCCCATCACAGCCTCGCCACGCTCGTCGACAGGGGTCGGCGCCATCTCCAGCTCTAGGTCGCCCTGCAAGCCCGTCATGTCGAAGTTGATTTGCACAGCGCGCACGCGCCGCACCTGAGACGCTGCGCCCAAAACGCGCACACTGGCAGGCTCAGGCACTGCCTCCGCCAGCACTTCCTGCAACTCTGGTATTCCCGTCAGGTTGACACGCACGGGAAACTGGCGACTCAAGCGCGGCTCCAGCGTGACCCGCACGACGGGGCGTTCGGGTGCGACCGTCAGTTGCTCGCGCCACTCGATGGGGTAGTCCAAGCGTATAGCGAGTCGGTTCTCGCCCGGCTTGGCGCGGCTGAGGTCTACCGATGCGCGGATTTGCTCGGCGCGAGTCTGTTCCACCAGTTCCTTGACGCCGCGCAAGATGACCCGTGCGCGGGGGCTACTCTCCATGCGCACCTCGTAGTTCTGAGGCGTGTTGATGAGTTCAATCGGTACCTCGTAGGTGCGCTCGATGACGGGGTGCAGCTGCGACTGCACATACAGCGCCAGCAACACCGCCGTCGTCAGGGCGCCGACTTTCTCCAGCAGGTTCTCGCGCCACCGCATCGTTGGGAAGTGTACCCTGTTAGCCGCGCCATGCGCCCCGGGCGACCGCGGGCACGAAAGTTTCCAGTTCAGGGCAGGGGAGGGGAACGGTCGCGCCGCGCTCCGCGCTCAGATACGCCGCCATCAGCAGCTCGGTAATCCGCGCGCCGTACTCCAGCGTGTAAAACGGCGTTTCGCCTGCAAGGAAACACTCCGTAAAGTAGCGATTCTCGGCGATGTAGCCGTAGGCGTGCGCCTCGTCCGCGAGGTAGGGCATCAGCCCCTGTTCCGCGTTCTGTTTTTCCACGAGGTCTTCGCCTGCCGCGCCTTGAACCGCGCGGCTGAAAAAGATTTCGCCCTCGCCGCGCAGGGTGTTGATGGCAAGCATATATTCGGGTCCCAGCACTTCGAAAGTCAGCCGCAATCCCGCGCCCACGAAGCACCACGAGGTGCTGGCTTCCACCATCGCTTTATTGCCCGATGGCGTGCGGAACTCGATTCGGGCGGTCGCGTAGTCTTCGGCGGGCGCGCGGGTGTAGTCCACCTCCATCTCGTGGGCGTAATCTTCGCGTAATCGCTGGGCGTATTCCGGGCGCGCCCACTTGAGGCAGGCAATCGTCGCCGAGACGGAGCAGGGGAGCAGAGCAGTGAGCGGCTGATCGGGCGGGGTGAGCGCGTACCAGCCCGCCGCCACACTGTGGCACATCATGTCGTTCAGCACGCCGCCGCCCTGCAAGTCGCCGCGCCAGAACCACGCGCGATGGGGACCGCTGTGTTCCTCCGCACAGCGCGCCAGGTACGGCTCGCCCGCAACCGCCGCCCCACGCCGCCAGAGCAGCTCCCTACCGCGCACAAGGGCAGGGGCAAAGAGCTGATTCTCGAGGTAGCCGTGCGGAATACCTGCCGCGGAAACCGCCTGCAGGATCTGGCGCGCCTCGTGCAGGTTGCGTGCGAGGGGTTTTTCCACCGCCAGCCCCCTGAGCGTTGCGCGCCCCGATTGCATCTCCTCGGCAATCGCCTCAATGAGTTCCACACGCACATAGTTGGGCGCGAGAAACCAGATGGCGTCCACCTCAGGGTCGCGCGTCAACGCCCGCACATCAGTATAGACCCGCGGATCGCCCACGCCCAGCGTCCGACAGAAGTCGGCAAGTTCGGAACCTTTGGCGGGATTGGTCGTCATAATTGCTGTGATTTCGGCGTTGCGGATGCTGGCGAACGCCTGCGCGTGGAATCGCGCCACAAACCCGCTGCCAACAAAGCCAATTCGCAAACGACTCATACAGGAGAGATTTCCGTAATTTTCTCTGGATTCCTGCCTACAGACTTGCAGGAGAGGGCAGGGGAACGCCAAAATAGATACGCAGGAGGCTAACTGTGACGATGAGACGCTGGACAACTACTCTGATCGCTGTAATCGGATTGACAAGCGCATTCGCGCAACCTGCCATCACGGAACCGTTGCTGACGGACGCGCCCTGGCCCACCTGGGGACGGGATATGCGGCGCAGCCACTTCGTGGACGACCTCTCGGGACCCAATCAGCCCGCGGTGCTATGGTTTTCGCGCGGCGGCGCGCTGGAAGAGCCGGCAATCCCCGGTCCCAGCCTCTGGGCGCCACAACACCCGGCAACAGGCTCACGCTACACCCGCTACACTTTTTATAACCCCGTCAACGGGCGCGCAACAGGCTCGTTTGGCCCGTTCTGGGGACAGCCATCCACGCCGATTTTCCTTAACGCGGCGGTTTTTATCGTGGACAACGACGGAGTGCCTGTGCTACCTCCCGTGCCATGGGATGCGCTCATGCTTTCGGGAGGGCAGTATGAGTGTCTGCTGTTCAGCGCCACCCCTGTGGATGGCTATCCCGATGTGTCGTGGACGATACGCGGTGTGCCCGCCTATCGCACTGGCTTCGGCGCGACCACCGACGGCAACTACATTCTGCCTGTGTTCGCCGATAATTTCGGCAACATCATCTTTTTGTTCCTGGCATGGTTCGTTGAGGTCAACGATGACCTGGAGATTCAGGATGTTGTTGCCGATTACGGAGGACTGATTTTTGATCAGATTCCGTCCGCCGCGCTCAGCTCTGTCTCCTCGAATCAGGATGGCTCGCTGCTGCTGTTTGGTTTCCACAACGGGTTGGTTGTTGCGATTGACTTCACGATTTTCGACTACGCCTGGTTCACCGATATTCCAACCTTGAGCGATAGTGGCAGTGGTCCCGAAGTGCTTTCGGACTCGGTGGATCGCCCGATTGCGGTGACTTCGGATAACGCGACGGCGATTGTGTGTGGCTCCAATAGCGGGCGCGTCTACGGCGTGGCTATGGCGGATGGCTCTCGACAGTGGGAGTATCAGGCAGGCGGCGCGATTATGGCAGGTCCCTCGATTGGTCCCGACCCCGGCAACGGCAACGAAGACACGGTCTACATCGTGGTGCGCCACTCGCCGACCCAGAGCGCGATTCACGCGATTCGCGCGTCGGATGGAGCAGGGAAGTGGGTGCGCGTGCTGCCGAATGTGAGCCGTTGCACGCCCACGATTGACCAGGACGGTGTGCTTTACATCGGCGACGAACGGGGCTTCCTGTACGCGATCAACCCCAACAACTCGGTTCGCTGGCAGACCTATCTGGGCGCGCCGATTCGGATTGCGCCGGTGATGGGCGAGTTTGACTATAACGGCGACCCCACACCCATCATGTATGTGGCGGCGTCCAATCGATTCCTGTACGCGATTGTCGACCAATCGGTGCTGTCTACCAGGACTACCCCCGGCGTCGGCACAGGTAGGGTAGGTACCATACCGCTTCCCGGTGGGATTCAATAACTCTTGCGTGCAAGGGCGCCGAGAGTGCGCCCTTGCATACTTTTGCAAATGGGGTATAATTGGCGTACTGCGATGGATACTCCCCCTGAACGGCGCATAGCGCAGGGATGGGCAACTACATTGGACGGGATAGGCAACGATGAGAAGACGAACGCAAACCACCACCTCGACTGAGGAGTCTGTTGAGACTTTGACCAACGGCGCGGGCGATACCCTCGAAGTGGAGATGCGCCCCAAGCCGAAAGAGACCGCCGACTTCAAACAACTCTGGCAGCAGCCGCTGAGCGATCTCAAGCGCCGCGCCAAGCGAGTTGGCATCAGCGACGATATCGACGACAAGGCGGAACTGATTTACTACATCCTCCGCGCCACCGCCAGCGAGCCGGGCAGCGAATACGCCTGGGGCGTGCTGGAAATCCTGCCCGACGGGTGGGGCTTCCTGCGCCGCCATCCGAACCTTCAGAGCGTCAGCGAGGATGTCTATGTCTCGCAGTCGCAAATCAAGCGCTTCGGGTTGCGCACGGGCGACCTGGTGTTTGGGGTGGCGCGCCCGCCCAAAGAGGGCGAAAAGTATTACGGGCTGCTGCGGGTGGAAGCCATCAACGGCGCGCCCGCCGACGAAGCCCGCCGCCGCAAGGATTTCGAACAGCTCACCCCGCTCTATCCAAACCAGCGTCTGGTGATGGAGACCACCCCAGAAAACACCTCAGGGCGTATCATCGACCTGATTGCGCCCATCGGTAAGGGACAGCGCGCGCTCATCGTCGCGCCGCCGAAAGCGGGGAAGACCACACTGCTGAAAAACATCGCCAACAGTATCACCACCAACCACCCTGAAGTAATTCTGCTGGTGTTGCTGGTAGATGAACGCCCCGAAGAGGTCACCGACATGCGGCGCTCGGTCAGGGGGCAGGTGATTAGCTCGACCTTCGACGAGCCGCCTGAAAACCATATGCGGGTGGCGGACCTGGTGCTGGAGCGCGCCAAGCGACTGGTGGAGCAGGGGAAAGATGTGGTGATTCTGCTGGACAGCCTGACCCGTTTCGGGCGCGCCTCGAACCTGACCACCAGCCCCAGCGGGCGTACCCTATCGGGCGGTCTGGACCCCGCTGCGCTGTATCGTCCGAAGCGCTTCTTCGGCGCGGCGCGCAACATCGAAGAGGGCGGCAGCCTCACCGTGATTGCCACCTGTCTCGTCGACACAGGCTCCCGTATGGACGAGGTGATTTTCGAGGAGTTCAAGGGTACGGGCAACATGGAGCTGGTGCTTTCGCGCGACCTTGCCGAGCGACGCATCTTCCCAGCCATCGATGTGAAGCGGTCGGGAACACGCCACGAAGAACTGCTGTATTCCAAAGAGGAACTGATAGCGATCTGGCAACTGCGACGACTGCTGGCGAATCAGGAAGACCTTGTCGAAGCGGCGGAGCAACTTATCCGACTGCTGCAACGCACTAAATCGAATCGCGACTTCCTGATGGAAGTGGTCGCGCGCACCCGCTCAGGATAGGAGAGACCACCATGCGCGACGACGAACGCAAGCGACCGTTCGACGAAGACCCTGACGACGAGTTCGAAGACCTCTTTGAGGAGGAGGATGACCCCTTCGCGGACGATGACGACGACCCCTTCGAGGGTCTGTTTCCAGAGTCGTCGGAAGAGGCGGAACTCGAAGAGATAGAGGCGCAGTTGCAACGCCTGCTCGGCGGCGAGCCGTCCAGCGAGCTTGAGGAGCGCACCCCGCGCTTCGATCGCGGACGCGAACTGGAGGTGCGCGTCACGGGAGTGTATGAACGCATCGAGCATGGTCAACCTCGTGCGCTGCTGGTGCAGGTGCGCGACAACTACGGGCGCACCGTGCCCATCGTGATTGGTCCTTTCGAGGCGCACGCGATAGTCTCCGCGCTCAACGACGACACGCCGCCGCGCCCCATGACGCACGACCTGACGCGCAACATCCTCACACGGCTGGGCGTGAGCATCGACCGCGTGGTGATTGACGACCTCTGGCAAGGCACTTTCTACGCCAAAATCTACCTGCTGCACGGCGACGAAGAGATTGAAATCGACTCGCGCCCCAGCGACGCGATTGCGCTTGCGCTGCGCTTCCGCGCCCCGATTTACATGGCGGAGTCAGTACTGGAAGCGGAAGGTCAGCCTGAGGACTATAGTTAACATAATACCACTTATCAGACTCTATGCGCGCCCTCTGGAACCGTATCGTTTTCGACCTCGCGTATGTGTTTTTCAAGGCGCTGTTCGCGATTACTTTTCGGTTCCCGTTTTTTGTGTGGCTGCGCATCGAGGGGCGTCGGCATGTGCCGCGTCGCGGTGGGCTGATTGTGGCGGCGAATCATCTCTCGCTGGCGGATCCGCCCGTGCTGTGGTACGCCGCGCCGCGCCACCTGTGTTTTATGGGACGCGCGGACATCCCCAGCATCCCCATCGTCGGCGCGATTGCCCGACTGGCGAAGATGGTCCCCATCAGGCAGCGCGCCCCCGATCGCAACGGGCTGAAACTTGCCATAGAGACCGTTCAAAGCGGCGAGGCGCTGGCAATTTTTCCTGAAGGCGAGCTGTCCGAGTCGCGCGATTTGCAGCCCTTCCTGCCAGGGGTGCTGTTGATTCTGCGTCAGACGCGCGCGCCTGTGTTGCCTGTGGGAATCACGGGCACGGAGCGAATCCTGCCCTACGGGAAGCTGGTTCCCAGACCTGCCTTTGGCGTGGTGTGCGTGCGTTTTGGAGAGGTCATTCCCGCCGAACAAATATTGAGCCTGCCCAGCGCGGAGGCGCAGCTGGCGTTTCTGGAGGAGCAGGTCGCCCAGCTTTCTGGACAACACAGGGCGCGCGCCCGCACAGAGTAATCAGGGTACAATTTAGACATGGCGCCGCCCAGAAGCCCGTTCCCAGGTATGGATCCGTATCTGGAAGACCCTGCGCTGTGGGGGGATGTGCATCATACCCTCATCAGTGTGCTGCGCCGTCAACTGAACCAGTCCCTGCCCGACGGCTACATCGCGCTGATTCAGGAACGGGTGTACCTGGAGACCAGCGAAGGCAAGCCGCGTTATGTTCCCGATGTTTCCGTGGGCGTTTCACATCCCATACATCGAGGCCGTCCTGACACGGGTTCGGCTGCACTGGCGGACGCGCCCGTACACATCACCGTGTATACCGAGCCTGTGCGCGAACCGTTTATAGAAATTTACTCGTTGCACGCCGCCGAGCGTACACTGGTGAGCGTGATCGAGATTCTCAGTCCGACCAACAAATCGCCCCATTCGGAAGGACGGCGTTTGTACCTGCAAAAACAGCGCGACTTGCTCAATAGTTCGGTTCACCTGCTGGAGATCGACCTGTTGCACTCGGGCGCGCACACGGCGTTTCCGCCCTTGGAAGCCCTTCAGCGCGTGCGCCCCAGCTGGGATTACCTGATATGTTTGCATCGAGCAGGCTGGGCAGGGCATGAGGCGGATGTTTGGTTCGTTGACCTTGCGGAGCCGCTCCCCTCAGTGCTGATGCCCCTGCTTGCACCCGACCCTGATGTTGTGGTACACTTGCAAGAGGCGTTCGAACAGGCGTATGCAGAGGGGCAATATCACAGGGCGATTAACTATACGCTGCCGCCGCCTGTTACTCTGTCCTCCGAGAAACTCACATGGCTGGACGCGCTCCTGCGCGAGAAGGGATTGAGGACATAACCATGGAGACGCACGCACAGTCTGGCGATTGGCGCATCACGACGCTGGGTACGGCGGTTCTGCAGTCGCGGTTCCGCACGCTCACGCGCCCCGCGACGCCGTTCGAGCTGATGGACGACGCGGTAAGCTACTACCGCGAAAACTTTCGCCCGCTCTTCACCATCTCGCTCTGGGTCTACCTCATTCCGATTGTGGTCTCGCTCCTGCTGCTTGTGCCGATGGTGTTCATGGAAACCGCGACTACGGACGGCTTCTTAGGGGCAATCATCGTGGAGTATCTGGGGCTTTTCATGCTCTTTCCGTACCTTGTGGTCGCGCCGATGGTGCATGCGGCGTTCACAACGCTGGCGTTTCGGATGCTGGCGGTGGGCGAGCCAATCACCCTGCGTGGGCTGTGGGCGCGACTCAAGCCCCGATTCTGGCATCTGGTTGCCAACCAGTTGCTGGCAGTGCTCGCTCTGGGCGGCATCTTCACGGTGCTGGGGCTGGGGTACTTTCTGGTGGTCCTGGCGGTTGTTTTGGGAGTCGGCGCGCTTGCGGCGGGCAGCCCTACCCTTGCGCTGGTGCTGGTGTCTATACTCCTGCTGGTTGTTTCGATTCCGACGCTGGTGCTGGCGGCGATGGTGAATGTCTGGTTTCTGATTTTACCGCAGGTCATCGTGATGGACGAGCGCACGGACGCCATCACCGCCTTCGCGCGGGCGGTGGAACTGGTACGCCCGAACCTGCGCCATGCAACGCTCTGCTGCCTCGCCTTCTGGGGCATGCAAGCCGTCTTCATGCTCGCCGTGATGATTGTTGTGTTCCTGTTGCTGGGGATTATCGCAGGCATCATCGGCATCTACTCGGATTTAGAGCAGGTGTTCTCCCGCTGGTGGCTCTCCCTCAATCAGGTGTACGAATCGTTCTCTTATATTGCCTACATGCTGGTGATGCCCGCGATGTACCTGACCAGCATTTTACTCTATTTTGACCTGCGGTATCGGAATGAGGGGCTGGACATCTATGAGGCTTTACAGCGGGGCGAGTCGGGCGTGTAGTCTGTTCGTGGCGCTCCTGCTCTGCCTGCGTGTGTGGGCGGGCGAGCCGCTGGATGCACTGGCGCAGGCGGAGCGCGCCCTGCAGGAGGCGTCCCGTGCGCGCCCGGCAGACCGAAAAGTTTTCCTCGATCGGGCAGAGCGCGCGCTAACGCCCCTGCCTCAGGAGGCACGCGAGCCGCTGCAGGAATTACTCAACGAGGCGAAGACCAGCGGCGACGCATCCGACCTTGCCCGCGCGCGGCAGAGTATCCGCGCCTACCGTGAGACGCTCACCCCCTCCCCTGCTCCGCGCCCGACCCCAGAGCAGGTCAAGCAGCAACTGGACGCCCTCTTCGCCGAGCCAGATATGCAGGTTCCCCCAAAGTCGCTTCTGGAGCGGGCGTCGGAGGCGTTCCTGAACGCGATTGAGATGCTCGTGCGGTGGCTCAATCGGCTGCTGGGCGGTTTGGGCGGCGTGGGCGCAGGTGGGTTGACGCCCTTCCTGCAGTGGTTCGTGATTGTGTTGCTGGTGCTGACGATTGCGCTGGCGGTCTCATACATCGTGGGGCGTGTGCAGATTCGGCGGCGGGCGCGTGCGATGGCGTCCGAGCTGGACGCTTCGCTGCACGATGCGCGCGCGATGAGCGCGGTGGAGTGGCGCGAGCGGGCGCGACGGCTCGCCTACGAGGGCAACTGGCAACTCGCCGCGCGCGCCTACTATCTGGGGATTCTGCGCCTGCTGCACGAGGCGAAACTGCTCGACTACGACCCCGCGCTCACGAACTGGGAGCATCTGCAGCGATTGCGCCAGCCGCCGCTCGCTGCTCTGCTCCCCTCCCCTGCTCCCCCGCCCGACCCCGCCCTGCGTGAAGAGGCGTACCAGCAGCTGCGCCCGATTACCCTGCTCTTCGACTCGCTCTGGTATGGCGGGATGACGCCTGACGCCGCTGTCTGCCGCCAGTTCGAAGGGGTGTTCGAATTCCTGTACGAGAGGCTCCGAGCGTATGCGGTTCCTGCGTGAGCGGTTGGGACTGGTGTTGTTGATTGGCGTTGTGGCGGCGCTGTTGCTCTACTCGCTCCGCCTGGCGCAGGAGGCGCGCGACCCGCGTTTTGCGCCCCTGCCCCTGAGCTATAGTCAGCATCGCTACGGCGTCAAGGGCTTCGCCCGCCTGCTGGAACGCAACGGCTACACTGTGCGCTCGCTCAAGCGCACCTATCGCGAACTGCCCGAAGACGCCGACATGCTGGTTATCTTTCCCCCGCCCTTCCGACTGGACGCCATCGGCGCGGACGGCGACTGGACCGAAGAGGACGCGGAGGCTCTGGACGCCTGGCTCAAAGCAGGCGGTCGTCTACTGCTCTTCAGCGGCGACTCACGCCTGTCCGAATCGCTCAGAGGAGACGCTGGCGCGCGCCTGCCCATTGCGCAGTTCCCTGTCAACCGATTTGTGGACGCGCAGCCGAGTCTGCCTGCGCCGTGGCTGGAAGGCGTCCAGCGTGTGCGACTGGCAGACCAGGGCGTCAACCTCTCGCCGCGCAAAGAGCGCTGGGTTCCCCTGCTCCATACGGGCGGCACGGTGGAGGCGGCGCTCTGGTATTACGAAGCGGGCGTGGTGTTTGAGTGTACCGACTGGCAGTGGCTGAGCAACGAGCAGTTGCGCGAGGCGGACAACGGCGCGTTTATTCTGGCGGTTGTGCGCAAACTGTTGCCCGACGGCGGCGTGATTTATTTTGACGATGCGGGTCAGGGCGACCTTGAGCGCGCCCCGCGTGAGGCGCGCGGGTTCTGGGGCGTCGCGCCTATGGGCGTGCGAATCGCCTTTGCGCACCTGATGCTGATTACGCTCGTTGCGCTCTACTCGCTGGGCAAGCGGTTCGGACTGCCCCGCCCTGCCCCGCCCCGCGCTCCTGCGCTGGGTGAATATGTCGACGCGCTGGCAGACATCTACGCGCGTGCGCAAGCCGTTCACCCCGCCTTTGAGACCGTGCTGGACTCCATCCGCCGACGCCTCTGCCGCCGACTGGGACTGCCCGCGGGCGCGACGCTGCTTCAGCTCATCCAGGCGCTGCCCCCCGAATCGCCCCTGCGTAGCGTGCTCAGCGACGCCCTGCAGGCGCTTCAGAACCCCCAGCTCACCGCCGACGAGGCGCGACGCATCCTGCAGCGAATCGAAGCGGCAAATTAGGACTTAAGTCCTATGCTCCTGCGTGCGCCCGTGCGTCATAATTGACTGGAATGGACGCTGTAGTGATTGCAGGTGGGCGTGCGCACGCGCCTCTGTCCGAAGTCGCAGGGCACTCGGTCAAGGGGCTGTTCTCATTTCAGGGCGCAACGCTTATCATGCGCGTGCTACATGCCCTCCAGCAGAGCGGAGTCGAGCGGATTGCTGTGGTGGGGTCGGAGCTACTGCTCCATGCACTCCCTGCGCTGGATACAGAAATCGTATTCACCGTTGAGGGGAGCGACCCGATTGACAACCTGCTGCGCGGGGTGGAACGGCTGGGGCTGCCGACAGACGTGCAGTTCCTGCACTGCGCGGTGGACCTGCCGATGCTCACGGGGCGTGCGCTCTGTGATTTGATGCATGCCGCGCCGCCCGACGCCGATGTGGTGGTCGGTTGGACGCCAGAGCCTGCGTTTGTGCAGATGTTTCAGGGCGCGCCCTACACGGCGCTCCAGTTCGCGGAGGGGCGATTCCTGAGTGCGTCGGCAAGTGTGCTACGGGTGGGCTTTCTGGAGTCGCAGACCCCGCTGCTGCATCGGCTGGCGGCGGCGCGTAAATCCGCAAGTAGGGTCGCTCTCATACTCCTGCGCGCCTTTCACTATCACCTGATGTCGACGGGTGCACCTCTCGCCGCACGGTTCCTCACGGGGCGGCTCGTGCTTAGCAGCCTGCCCCCGATAGCGAAGCGGTTGCTGGACGCGCGCCTGCACTTCTATCTGAACGCCGCGCCCGAACTGGCGTATGATGTGGACACCGAAGAGGATTATCGCTACGCGCAGGCGTGGCTGCGCGCCCACAGCAGGTATACTCTTTGACACGGCATGCTGGGGAGGATCTGGCGGCTACTGATTGGACCGGTGCTTTCCACGCGGCGGGCGCGCCACGAGCGTCTGCCGGTGCTGCTGGCGCTACCCGTCTTCGCCTCTGACGCGCTTTCCTCGTCCGCCTACGCCACCGAAGAGATGATGCTGGTTCTCTGGTCCGCGGGCGAGGACGCGCTGCGGCTGGCGTTCCCCATCTCGCTGGCGGTGGTTGCCCTGCTGTTTATCGTGGTGTTCTCCTACCGCCAGACGGTGTACGCCTATCCGCAGGGGGGCGGCGCGTTTATTGTCTCGCGTGAGAATCTGGGCGAGTTCTGGGGCGTGCTGGCGGCGTCCGCGCTGCTGGTAGGATACATACTTACGGTGGCGGTCAGTATCGCGGCGGGCGTAAACGCAATTATCTCGGCGTTCCCTGCGATGCTCCCCTACCGCGTGTCGCTCTGTATTGCTTTTATCGCGCTGATGACGCTGATTAACCTGCGGGGCGCGCGCGAGTCGGGGCTGGTCTTTGCGCCGCCGACCTACGGCTTCGTGTTGACCTTCGCCATTCTGATACTGGTCGGGCTGGCGCGCGGCTTCGCGGGCGATATTGAGCCTGTTCCCTACCCTCCCTACGGCGAGGGCGCGCAGGCGCTCAGCCTGCTGGTGATTCTGACCGCGTTTGCGCGTGGCTGCTCCGCGCTGACAGGCGTGGAAGCGATTTCGGACGGCGTGCCCGCGTTCAAATCGCCCGAATCGCGCAACGCCGCGCTGACCCTCCTGCTGATGGCAATCATTCTGTCGGGGCTGGTGCTGGGAATCACCTACACCGCCGCCTCATTCCACATCCTTCCGCTCAAAAACGAAAACGGCGAGATTGTCGAGACGCTCACCTCACGGCTGGCGCGCACGGTGCTGGAGGGCACGCCGTTTGCATGGTTCTATTATGTGGTGCAGATTGCGACCACGCTTATTCTGATACTGGCGGCGAACACGGCGTATGTGGACTTCCCTCGCCTCTCGTCCGTGCTGGCGAACGCGCGGTTTGCGCCGCGCCAGCTGGCGAATCTGGGCGACCGCCTCGTGTTCAACAACGGCATCATCCTGTTGGGGCTGCTCTCTGCCCTGCTGATTATCTACTTCCGGGGCGACACGCACGCGCTCATCCCGCTCTACGCAGTGGGCGTGTTCATCGGCTTCACCCTGTCACAGGCGGGGATGGCGCGTCGTTTCGCACGGGTCAAGCCCCCACGCTGGCGGGTCGGTATGGCAATTAGCAGCTTCGGGGCGTTCACTACGGGGCTGGTGCTGATGACCCAGCTGGTCGCCAACTTTCGCTACGGCGCGTGGATTACGCTGGTCTCCATCGGCGTGCTGATGTTCCTGCTGTTCAAGGTGCATGAGCATTACATGACCATCAAAGGGCAGCTCAAACCAAAGCCCACCGAGCCGCGCGCCATGCGCCACAAGGTGATTGTGCTGGTGCCCAGTGTGCATCAGGGCGTGCTGCAGGCGCTGGACTACGCCCGCACGCTGAGCCATCCAGACGAAATCGAGGCGCTACATATCAACCTCGACCCGCGTCCCCCAGCCGTGTACCGGCGGGTGCTGAAACGCACCAAGGACGAGGAGACCGAACTGCGCCTCGTGACCCCCGCCGCCGAAAAGATGCAGCAGGAATGGCGTCAGTTTGTGCCTGACATCCCGCTCACGATTCTGGACTCCGAACACCGCTCGCTCGTGGAACCGATTGAAGACTACATCGACGAGCTGATGGCGCGCGAGTCGCTGGATCAGGTGACAGTGATTATTCCCGAATTC
The DNA here is from genome assembly GCA_037442365.1 of Armatimonadota bacterium. Lineage (GTDB taxonomy): Bacteria > Armatimonadota > Fimbriimonadia > Fimbriimonadales > GBS-DC > GBS-DC. The sequence continues at coordinate 14,930 of JBBIQK010000017.1, forward strand.
TATCCGCGCAAGTGGTGGCACCACCTGCTGCACAATCAGTCGGCGTGGATTCTGCGCCTTGCGCTGATGAAAAAGCCGAATGTGGTGGTCTCCACTGTGCGCTACTTCCTGGAGCGATAGCTATGCGAACGATACTGATGGCGTATCGCGGCAGCGAGCATGAGAAGCGGATACTGCGATGGCTGTGCCGCTTCGCGAAGCACACGCGGAGCAACCTGCGGCTGGTCTATGTGCTGACCGTCGGCTACACGCATGAGGTGGACGACCCCGAACCCCCTGGCGCAAAGGAGGCGGAGCAGATGCTGCTGGAGGCGGAACACCTCGCGCAGGAGGAGGGCGTCGTTGTCGCCGCCGATCTGGTGCAGGCGCGCGAGGTCGGTCCAGGACTGGTCTGCGAGGCGGAGGAGGTCGAGGCGAACCTGCTGGTGCTGACCGATCATCGCAAGCTGCTGCCGATGGAGAACCCGCTGGGCGTGGGCGTGGTCGCCTATGTGATGAAGCACGCCCCCTGCCCCGTGTGGCTTTGCTACGAGCCGCTTTAGCCGCCCCCCGCACGCAATTTCACGGTAAAGTTTTTGCCCCGCCCTGCCCAAAATACTCTCGGCTCGAAACCTGCCGAGGGGGTCGTTATGGAACAAAACTTCGACTGGCGTAAACTGGTTGGGCTGGAGGCAACGGACGACGAGGAGCAACCGACCAACAACGCAACCGATGTCACCCTGCAAATCGCAGGCGACGAACAATCTGTAGAGGACATCAACATCGACGACCTGCTGCGCCAGTGTGTGGAGCGCGGCGGTTCGGACCTGCATCTGACCGCGGGGCTGCCGCCGACCATTCGACTCAGCGGGCATCTCACCCCCCTGCCCTACAAACCGCTCACGCCCCATGACACGCGGCGTCTGGTCTACGAAGCGCTCAACGACCAGCAGCTGGAGCAGTTCGAACGCCACCACGAGCTGGACTTCGCCTACACCGTCAAAGACACCGCGCGCTTTCGCTTCAATGTCTACATGCAGCGGGGTTCCGTCGCCGCCGCCATGCGCGTCATCCCCTCGCGCATCCCCTCCATCGAGTCGCTGCGCCTGCCGTCGGTCATCTACGAAGTCGTCAAGAAACACAGCGGGCTGGTGCTGGTGACGGGACCCACCGGGTCGGGCAAGTCGACCTCGCTGGCGTGCATGATTGACCTCATCAATCAGACGCGCCCGTGCCACATTATGACCATCGAAGACCCCATCGAGTATGTCCACACACACAAGCGCGCGATGGTGAACCAGCGCGAGGTACACGCCGACACCGAGAGCTTCCATAACGCCCTGCGCGCCGTACTGCGTGAGGACCCCGATGTGATACTGGTCGGCGAGATGCGCGATCTGGAGACGATTCAAGCCGCGCTCACCCTCGCCGAGACGGGACACCTCGTCTTCGCCACGCTCCACACGCGCAACGCGCCTCAAACCATCGACCGTATCATCGATGTCTTCCCGCCGCACCAGCAGGAGCAGATTCGCGTGCTGCTGGCAAGCACCATCGAAGCTATCTTCGCGCAGCAGCTCATCCCGATGATTGGCGGAGGGCGCGTCGCCGCCATCGAAGTGCTGATTGCCAACGCCGCTATCCGCAACCTCATCCGCGAGGGCAAAACGCACCAGATTTACTCGATTATGGAAACCCAATCGGGTCAGGGCATGATTACGATGGATCGCGCGCTGGCAGACCTGCACCGCAACGGCTACATCACCTACGAGGAAGCGGTCAACCGCGCGATGGACAGAGAAAACTTCATGCAACTGCTGAAGACCGCGTAAGGAGGACTGGGTATGCCACTCTACGGATACGAAGCCGTCGACAACAAGGGACGCACGCTCAAAGGCGCGATTGAAGCGGACAACGAGCAACTGGTGCTTGCCAAGCTCCACGAGCAGGGGCTCCATGTGGTGCGCGTAGCGCCCCAACGCGCCAAAACGCAACTGTTCAGCGGCGTCGGCAAGTCCAAAAAGCCCAAACTGCAGGCGCTGGTGCTGTTCACCCGCCAGTTCGCGACCATGATCGACGCGGGCATCCCCATCCTGCGCTGTCTGGACATCCTGCACACCCAGACCAAAGACCACGCGCTCAAGACCGCCATCGACGCCATCCGCAAAGATGTCAAATCGGGCATGGCGCTCAACGAGGCGATGGAAAAACATCCGTTCGTCTTCTCCGACCTGTTCGTGAACATGATACGCGCGGCGGAGGTGGCAGGTATCCTCGATCAGATTTTAGACCGACTGGCGACCTTCCTCGAAAAAGACCTTGAGGTGCGCCAGAAAATCAAGTCGGCGATGATGTACCCCGTGATGGTGCTGGCGTTCTCGTTTCTGGTGCTGATTGCCATCTTCACCTTCGTGCTGCCGAAGTTCAAGGAGATATTCGCCAGCATGAATGTGGAGATGCCCACGATGACGAAGTTCCTGTTCAGCGCAAGCGACTTTATGGTGGGCTACTGGTGGGCGATCGCGGGCGCGCTGGCGGGCGTCGTGTTCGCCGTCAAGGCGTACATTCGCAAGCCGCGCGGACGCTACCAGTACGACTACCTCAAGCTCAAGTTCCCAATCTTCGGCGATCTGGTGATGAAGCTGGCGGTGGCGCGGTTCGCCCGCACCTTTGGCGTGCTGGTCGCCAGCGGCGTGCCGCTGATGCGCACGCTGGAAATCGTCGGGCAGACTTCGGGCAATCAGGTGCTGGCAACCGCCATCGAGGGCACGCGCCAGAGCATCCGCGAGGGGCAACCGCTCAGCGCGCCCTTCGCCGCCACGGGACTGTTCCCCTCGATGGTCATCCACATGCTCGACATCGGCGAGGAGTCAGGACGTCTCTCCGAGATGATGGTCAAAATCGCCGACTTCTACGAGCAGGAAGTGGATGCGACTATCAAGGGGCTGACCTCGATGATCGAGCCGATGCTGATTGTGTTTCTGGGGGGCATCGTAGGCTTCATCGCTATCTCAATCATGATGCCGATGTTCAAACTGATTAATGCAATCCAGTAGTCCAGCGGGGCGGGCGGACGCTCGCCCCAACCTGCGCGGTCGGGATGACCGCGCCCCAAATGCTCAGGAGGAGCGCGCTATGCTAAAACGGGATACGGAGGAACTGGTGCTGGAATATTGTCAGACGCGCAATCTGGAACTGCGCGACGCCATTACCATCCAACTGTCGGGGCTGGTGGAAAGTATCGCGCGCAAGTTCATCGGCTCAGGCGAACCCATCGAAGACCTCATTCAGGAGGGCTATCTGGGACTGCTGAACGCGCTGGATTTGTTCAAGCCAGACAAGGGCGTCAAGTTCACCACTTACGCCACGCATCTCATCGTTGGGCAAATCAAGCACTACCTGCGCGACAAAGGCAAAATCATCAAGGAACCCGCGTGGCTGCAGGAGCTGAATAGCAAAATCAATCGCGTGGTCAACGAGCTGAGCGCACGCTACGGACGCCCCCCCAGCACCCAGGAGGTCGCCGAGTTCCTGGGCATGACCACCAAAGCCGTTGAGGATGTATTGATGACGCGCGAAGTGTTCAAAGTCAGCTCACTCGACGCCATCTACGAGGACGAGGAAGAGGAATGGAACGGCTACGACCTCGACAAACTCAACTGCGAGCCGTGCCAGACTTTCAATCTGCCGATTGAGGAGCGCGTCGTTGTGGAGACCGCAATGCAACAGCTGAAACAGATCGAGCAACAGGTGCTACACCTCTTCTTTGAGGAGGGCTACAACCAGACCGAGATTGCACACCAGCTCCAAATTTCGTGCAACTATGTATCGCATATCCTGCGCAACGCGACGCAGAAGCTGCGACGCATCGTCAGTGAGGCGGAGTGGATTGACGAGCAGCGGTTCCGGGCGCGTGCGCTGGCGCGGGGCGACTTCGAAGCGCGAATTTTGGATCCGCAGACGGGGCTGTTCTCGGCGGACTATCTTGAGGTACGCCTGCGCGAGGAGGTGCAGCGCGCCGCCCGCTATAATCAGAGCGTCGGATTCGCCGTCTTCGAGTTCGTCGCGGAGAAGCGTGCACTCGACGCGCTGGGCGAGTTCGCGATTGGTGAGCTGCTGCTGCAGGCGTCGGCGGTCGTGCGCGACGCGGTGCGCAAGGCGGACATCGTGGGGCGCTACGGACACACCACGCTGGGCTTGCTGCTGCCCTACGCGGGCGAACACGCGCCCAGCATCGCCGCGCGCGTGGCAGACGCGCTCACCGAGTGGCTTCAGACGGCGTTTAGCCCCGCGCTGCACGACCGATTCCATATCCACTGCGGCTGGGCGTTCTACCCGCGCGACTGCGACGACCACGAGCAGCTGATGCGCCAGGCGGAGCAGCGCCTGCTGGAACACCGCGCCCGCGCACGCCTGCACACTGACGCGGCGTGAAACTTTTCGCACACGGGGCTACGGCGCTGCCTGCTGCACGCGACGGATAGCGCGCAGCGTCCGCTGGATTGCGTGTTCCCGCGCAATCTGTTCCGCCTGCGCCAGCGCGCTTGAGGCGCGCGCCTCGTCCCCCAGTGTGCAACAGATCTCGTACAGCACCATCAGGTAGTTCGCTTGCGTCGCAGGGAGCGGATTCACGGGGGGTCTGAGGATTTCCAGCGCCTGACGGGGCTGCCCCACACGGGACAGCACCCGCGCGCGCGACACCAGCGCGTGCTGATATTCCGCAGGGTTGCCCGCTCGCTGAATTATCTGGAACCCCTGCTCTGCGGCGCGGGTCGCCTCATCGTATCGGCGCGCCTCCGAATAGAACTCGGCGATTTCACGATAGAACCACGACTCATGTTCTAAGGACTGACTGACGGGGGGCAGCCACTCTTGAAGAATCTCCGCCGACTCCGTGAGGCGCGCGGCATCCCGTTTCGGCTCCGCGTTTCCGATAGCGATTGCCATAATGAGCCAGGCGGCGCTGCGCGGAAAGCCCTTCTCGCGCTCCAGCAGGCGCAACCCGCGATAGCCATAGCGCTCTGCGTCTTGCACGCGCCCGTGCAGGGTATACCACTGGCAACAGAGTGTGTAGACCTCTCGCAGCATGTCCGTGTGGCGTGGGCACTGACGCACATGCCACCACACCTGCGCCTCCAGCGCAAGCAGACGCAGTTCCATCCCTTCCGAGACGCCCTGCCACACCATCTGCCGCATCTGCTCGATGCACATGTTCAGTAAGGCGGCTTCCTCGCATACCGATTGGATTGGCGGCGGCTCCAGCCAGAGCGGGCGCGTGAGCAAGAAGGCGACCTCCTCCGCGCTCGCGTGGAGCACATAGCAGAGTGTATGCAAGTGTTCATCCGACGGAATCGCTTGCGAGCGTTCCCAGCTGCGCACGCTCCGCTCCGACACCTTGAGCGCCGCCGCCACTTGCGCGATGCTCCACCCCTGACGCCGACGCAACGCGCCCAGCAGGTCGCCCAGTAGCGGTGGGTTCAGCTCGCCCGAAGGATGCGGCTGCCGCCGCGTCCACTGCTGCAGGGTAATCAGCGCGCGCGGCGCATCCAGCAGGCGCAACGCTTCCAACCGCTCTTCTGAAGAGACGCCCAACGCCTGAAGCGTCTGCTCCAGTTCGGGAATAGACGGTCGAGTCTGTTCCCGCTCCCAGCGATTCAGGGTGCTGGCAGACACACGCGCACGCTGCGCCAGCGCGTGCTGTGAAAGCCCCCGCCGCTCACGGGTCTGCCGAATCCACGCCCCGATGGACTGCGCCATAAACGCCCTCTTCTATTGTACCGCTTGAGTTGTTCCCCAAGCCATCGTATCGCGCCCTTTTGCAATTTCACTTCCGCACCCCCCAAAACCCCTTCCGACGGGTTATACTGGGGATGAGGAGATAAGCGTGATGCGAGCGGTACGGTGGAAGCGGATGATAGCTCTGGTCGCTCTGGGTCTAAGCGGGATTCTCGGCACAGTGGACATGGTCTCTGCGCAACGACTCACATGGCTCGGTGTGCTACCGGGAGGAAGCTTCAGCGGGGCGAACGGCGTCTCCGCCGATGGGACGGTTGTGGTCGGGCGAGCCGATATTGCCAGCGGCAGTTACCGCGCCTTTCGCTGGACTCCAAGCGGCGGCATGCAGAACCTCGGCACGCTCGGCGGCGACTACAGCGATGCATGGGGGGTCTCTGCAGACGGGCTCGTGGTTGTTGGCGAGGCAGACAGCGGCGGTAATCTGCCGCGTGCTTTTCGCTGGACGCAAAGCGGCGGCATGCAGAACCTCGGCACGCTCGGCGGCAGCGCAAGCCGGGCATTTGGCGTCTCAGGCAACGGGGCTGTGGTGGTTGGCATGGCGACCAACGCCAGCAGTCGCTGGCGCGCCTTTCGCTGGACTCCAAGCGGCGGCATGCAGAACCTCGGCACCCTCGGCGGCGACTATAGCGCCGCTCTAAGTGTTTCTGCCGATGGCGCCACCGTAGTGGGCGAGGCAGACAACAGCAGCGACTATAGCCGCGCCTTCCGCTGGCGGCAGAGCGGCGGCATGCTCAATTTGGGCGTCTTTCAGGGAGGCGATTACAGCGGCGCTTATGGCGTCTCGTCCGACGGCAGTGTTGTGGTCGGCGAATCCTATAATTCCCAGCAGCGAACGCGCGCTTTTCGCTGGACCCAGAGCGGTGGCATGCGAGACCTCGGCGCGCTGGGTGGCAGCGAAAGCGGGGCTGCAGGAGTCTCCGCTGATGGCGCTATCGTGGTCGGTTGGGCGGATGACGCCAGCAATACGCAGAATGCCTTTCGCTGGACTCAAAGCGGCGGCATGCAGAACCTGAACACCCTCTACCCCTATCTGCTGGCAGATGGTTCGCGACTGATCGATGCGAACGCCGTCAGTCCCGACGGACGCTACATCGTGGGGAATGGCTACAACGCCGCCACAGGGCGTAATGAGGCGTTCCTGTTAGACACCCACTGTACGCCGCACAACGGCGATGTGGACAATAACGGCTGCGTGGACGACGCCGACCTGCTCGCGGTGCTGTTTGCGTTCGGCAACGCGGGGGAGATTCTGGGGCGCGTGGATATCAACTGCGACGGCACTGTAGATGACGCCGACTTGCTGACGGTGTTGTTTAGCTTTGGGGACGGGTGCTGAGCTATGAGGCGGCAACGCACACCTTAAGGGAGGCGCATGATGAAACAGATGAGATTCAGTACGGCAAAATCGACGCCGCAGGGATTGCAGACGCGAAGAGGGCTATCCGTACTGGCGCTGAGTGTGATTCTGTCTGTTCCGATTGTGTTGAACGCTCAGAGTTTGATATGGTTAGGTATCCTGGGTCAAAGTAGCACAGCGCATGGTGTATCAGATGATGGCAGAATGGTCGTTGGATATTCAGTACTTATGAATGGCATGAACCGTGCTTTTCGCTGGGCACCAGAAACGGGAATGTTGTCTTTGGGGACGCTACCAGGCGGCAACCAAAGCGTGGCATACGGTGTTTCTGCAGATGGAAACAGCATTGTTGGGGAGTCGCCTTGGAATTGGCAGGGCGCCGGTGGAGGTGCTTTCCTCTGGCGTGCTGACAGAGGAATCGGTTCGTTGGGTACTCTTCCAGGAGGTCTATCCAGCGGGGCGCGCGCCGTGTCATACAATGGGTCAGTAGTTGTCGGCTGGTCTTCCACTGCAGGGTACTCACCCATCTATGCTTTTCGCTGGAGATCGGGCAGTGGCATGCAATCGCTGGGCACGCTGGGCGGCTCCGAAAGTCGGGCGCTCGGCGTCTCGCGCGATGGCTCGGTCGTCGCCGGCTGGTCGTTCAACCATCTCAGCGAGCGATGGGCGTTCGTCTGGAAAGCGAACACCGGCATGCAGGGGCTGTATCCCCTCGCTGCCTGTTGTGGCGAAGCCTACGGCGTCTCGGACGATGGGCTGGTGATTGCAGGGCGCTCCCATTCCACCACCACCGAACGCTGGCACGCCTGTCTGTGGGTCTGGAATGCCTCCAACTATTCGCCCCACGACTTAGGGACGCTGGGAGGCAACGAAAGCATCGCCTATGCCTGCACGAATAACCAGATTGCCGTCGGCTGGTCGCACAACGCCAGCGGTCAGCGACGCGCCTTTCGCTGGACCCCCACTGCGGGCATGATAGACCTCTCCGACGCCTACTCCAGCCTGCTTTCGACAGGCTCTTATCTGGAGGTTGCCTACGACATCACGCCCGACGGGCGCTACATTGTGGGGCGCGGCTACAACGCCGAGCGGGGACGCTTCGAGGCGTTCCTGCTGGACACCCTCTGCGTCGCGCACGATGGCGATGTGGACAATAACGGCTGCGTGGACGACGCCGACCTGCTCGCGGTGCTGTTTGCGTTCGGCAACGCGGGGGAGATTCTGGGGCGCGTGGATATCAACTGCGACGGCACGGTGGACGATGCGGACTTGCTGACGGTGTTGTTTGGTTTTGGGAGCGGGTGCTAAGTGCCTTTACCGTAGGATTGCGACCTGTGAACGGGCGCCGCGCCTTTCGGAGTGCTGGATTTGGCGATTCCACACCCCGAAGGCGCGGCAAAATGTAGGCGCTTTCTGGAAAGAAGGGGAGACGGGCGCACCCTTGCATGTATAACAGCTCCCAATTGGCTCCCCCTGCGAGTTGATAAAAAATGGGCTATAATAGCAGTACCTGCACTATTGGGTGCGGGACATACCAGATGAGAGGATTTCAGTGATGACGCAACGCATAAACAGTCGGTTATGGGTATTTTTCAGCACGGCAGTGCTATCGTCGACAGTAGTTGCAAGCTGGTCGCAGAGCCTCACCTGGCTCGGCACGCTCGGCGGGAATCAGAGCTACGCGATTGATGTCTCAGCGGACGGCTCGGTGGTCGTCGGTGCGGCGCGCAACGCCATCTTTCAGGAGCGCGCCTTTCGCTGGGAGAACGGGGTAATGCAAGACCTCGGTACACTCGGCGGCAACAGAAGCGCGGCAATGAGCATTTCGGTCGATGGCTCGGTAATCATCGGCTGGGCATACAATGTCATCGGTTATCAGCGCGCCTTTCGCTGGACGCAGACCACAGGCATGCAAGACCTCGGCACGGGTTCGGGTCAAGCCCTGAACATCTCGGTGGACAGTTCGGTAATTGTCGGCGTGGCAGCCGACGCCAACAACTTGGGGCGCGCCTTTCGCTGGACGCAGACCACAGGCATGCAAGACCTCGGCACGCTCGGCGGTACCAGAAGCGCGGCGTGGGGCGTGTCGGCGGACGGCTCGGTAGTCGTTGGCTGGGCAAACAACGCCAGCAACCAGGCTCGCGCCTTCCGCTGGACGCAGGCAACAGGTATGCAAAACCTCGGTCCCGGCTTTGCGTATAGTGTGTCAGCAGACGGCTCGGTAGTGGTGGGTTATTCAGAGCAAGTCAGCGGTGCGTACCGTGCCTTTCGCTGGACACAGGCGACGGGCATGCAAAACCTCAGCGGACTCTACAGCGAGGCGCGTGATGTCTCAGCGGACGGCTCAGTGGTCGTCGGCTATGTACGCAACGCCAGCAACCAGAATCGCGCCTTCCGCTGGACGCAAAGCGGCGGACTGGAAGATCTCAACCAGACCTACGCCAGCCTGCTCGCAGGCGGCTCAGAGCTATGGTATGCGCATGCGATTAGCCCTGATGGGCGCTACATCGTGGGTCAGGGTTGGAACGCCACGACTGGGCGCATCGAGGGATACTTGCTGAATGCAGGTTCCCCCTGTAGAACGCACGACGGCGATGTGGACAACGACGGCTGCGTGGACGACGCCGACTTGCTGGCAGTGCTGTTTGCTTTTGGCAACAGCGGTACCAGCCTGGGGCGATTGGATGTCAACTGCGACGGCATCGTGGACGACGCCGACCTGCTGACGGTGTTGTTTAGCTTTGGGAATGGGTGTTAAGTGCTGTAGCACAGTTTTCAATAGCGCCCTGTCCGCGCGTACGCGCAGACGCGTCCTTTGGAGTGCTGAAGCGGAGCTTCCGCTTCGACACTCCATACAGAAGGCGCTCGACACGCGTGTTGCAAATATAGCGCATAGCACTTATACCAATCAGCGCATCTGACTTCGTAATTGTCGTGCCGACAGCCAGGGTCGCCCGTTTTCGCCCCAGTTCAGACTGAACCGCTGCACACGCGCGGGGTGCTTGTGCAGCAGATACCCCAGATCGTTGCAGGCGGATAGGTGGTGGTGATGGTCAGTAGCACGGGTGAATTGTACGCTAAAACCTTTCGAAGCGTTCCACATTCAGCACGAACACGACCGCGCCGCCGACCTCGACGGCAATCGGCGTGGGCAGGAAGGTCCCTATCGGCGCGGCGTCGGGCGGCATCGGGTTCACATACTGCTCGCGCGTGCGGCAGTTGCTTTCCAGCAGGCGCAGCAACGGCTCCAGCTCGGAGTCCTCAACGCCGATTAGCAGCGTGGTGTTGCCCTCGCGCAAAAAACCGCCTGTGGAGGCGACCTGCGTGAACTTGAACTGGCTCTCCAGCAGGGCGTCCACCACGCGACCCTTGTCTCGATTGTGTATGACTGCAATCACCAGTTTCATGCGATACAAACTTTATTCACGCCGCTCGCGAATTTTCCTGCCATGCGCCCCGAACGCCCAATCACAGCCCCTTTTCGCAGGGCGGGGCGTCCAGCTCGATCACCTGCCCATCGTATGCCAGTTCCATTCCGTCAGGCAACTCGGCGCTGGCGGTCGCGTAGTCCAGATCGTGCGTCAGGTGCGTGAAGAGCGTGCGCTGCGGCTGGAGCTGTTGCGCGACTTCAATCGCTTTTTCCAGGTGGAAGTGCGTCGGATGCGGCTCGCGGCGCAGGGCGTCCAGAATCAGCACGCGCAGCCCCTGCAGCCGCTCCCAAGTGTCGGGCGGGATGTAGCTCACATCGGTCACATAGGCAAAGTCGCCGATACGGAACGCCAATATCGGCATCTCGCCGTGAAACACGCGCAGGGGTTCAATCTGCAGCGTCCCAATTTGCAATGCGCCCGTAATCTCGCGAAACTCGATTTGCGGGGTGCTGACGCCGGGCGGATAGGGAAAAAAGATGTATCGGAACACGCGCTTGAGGTCGTCCAGCGCGTTCGGCTCCGCGTACACGGGCACGGTGCGCCCCGTGTAGATGGTGAAGCCGCGGATGTCGTCCAGCCCCATGATGTGGTCGGCATGCGTGTGGGTGATCAGCACAGCGTCGAGATGCTCGTCCAGCCCCGCGCGCAGTAGTTGCTGGCGCAGTTCGGGCGGCGCATCGATGAGAATCTGCGTCTCGCCCTGCTGGATGTGGACGCTGGGGCGCGTGCGATGGTTGCGCGGGTCGCTGGAGGTGCAGACGGCGCATCGACAGCCCAGTTGCGGGACGCCCATCGAGGTGCCGCAGCCCAGAACCGTGATGCGCAATTAGCCCTCCTTCTCTTGGTGGAGCAGTGTGAGCGCGTGGCGAAGCGTCGGAATCAGGCGGTTGGCAACCGCCTGCGCCGCGACGGAGATGGCTTGCCGCACCGCGTAGCGGTCGGAGCGCCCGTGCCCGATGATGCACACGCCGTTCACGCCCAGCAGCGGCGCGCCGCCCCATTCGCGGTAGTCCAGCCGCCGCTTCAACCGCCCGAACGCCGGCTTGAGCAGCGCCAGCGGCAGTTTGTTGAGCGTGTTGCGGGTCAATTCTTCCTTGACCACTTTCATCACCATCTCGGCGACGCCCTCGCTGGTCTTCAGAAAGATGTTGCCCACGAACCCGTCGCACACCACCACATCTGCCAGCCCCTCGTAGAAGGTTTTGCCCTCCACATTGCCGACGAATTCGTCCTTGAGCTGGCTCTGGAGCAACTGGTACGCCTCTTTGGTCAGGCTGTTGCCCTTGGTCGCCTCCTCGCCGATGTTAAGCAGCCCCACGCGCGGGTTCGGTATCTCCAGCACCTGCGCGGCGTAGATTTGCCCCATCAGCGCGAAGTCGAGCAGCTGGCGCGGGGAGCAATCGACCGTCGCGCCGCTATCGAGCAGCACGCAGCGCCCCGAGTAAGTCGGCAGCACGGTCGCGATTGCGGGACGATCCACATACGGTAGCCCGCCCCAGAGCAGTTTGGCGACCACGCCGACCGCGCCCGTATTGCCCATCGAGACCAGCGCGTCCGCCTTGCCCTCCTTGACCAGCTTCGCCGCGACTACCAGCGACGAGTCGCGCTTGCGCCGAATCGCCATCACGGGTGCGTCGTCCATCGTGATGACCTGTGAGGCGTGATACACCGTCAGGTTCGCAGGTCGCCCGCGCGCGGGCAGCAGGGCTTCAATCTGCTCCGTGTCGCCCACGAGCGCGATTTCGAAGCTCACCTGCCGCGCCGATTCCAGCGCGCCCAGTACAATCTCGTGGGGAGCGTGGTCGCCCCCCATCGCGTCGACAGCGATACGCATGCCTTAATCGCCCGCCACAGGCACGATAATCGCGGCTTTGTACTTGCGCTTCTTATAGTAGCCGCACACAGGGCACGCGCGATGCGGGCGTATCATCGCGCCGCAGTGTGTGCAGCGGCTCATGCCGGGCGTCTCCAGTTTGTAGTGCGTGCGCCGTTTCGCGCCCCGCGCGTGCGAATGTCGTCGTTTCGGGTTCGCCATCGTTTGCCTCCTTGTATTTCAGTCCTCGCTGTACCATGCGCGCGCCAGCGCCTCAAAGGCGGGATGCCCCTCTTTGGGCGCGCAGGCGCAGCTGGCTTCGTTCAGGTTCTGTCCGCAGGTCGGACACAAGCCTTTGCACTCCTCCCTGCAGACGGGCGCCATCGGCAACTCCAGCAACAGATATTGCCGTAGCAAATCGTCGGCATAGAGCCAGTTCCCCTCGAACACGGGGAACGAATCCCGATCTTCCACTTCGGCGTAGCCATACGCGCTCAGCCCTGCAGGCGTGCCCGCGAGCGGGAACTCCTCGTGTATTTCGAACGCCACAGGCAGCTGGAAGTAGGTCAGGCATCGCCCGCACTCCAGCCAGACTACTGTGTGAAACGCGCCCGAAAGGCGCAGGATACGCCCGCCGCTTTCGGCAACCAGTGTGCCGCGTATCGGCTCTGCCAGCGGGGGAGCCTCTTCCCGCTCCAGCCAGAGTTCGATCGGGTACTCTACGCGCCGTCCCGGATGCTGGACGACATCATTCAAATCCAATCGATACACATTCATCGCAGCTCCCCCTGTAGCCGCTGGCTACGGTCTATAAGTGTACCCCATCCCGACACGATTCGCAAGACGGGCAGGTATACTCTTGCATGATGCGAAGGCGTCGATGGGGGTTTGTGCTGGGGTTATCGAGCGTCGCGCTGGTGCTTGCGGGGTTCGCTGTTGGACGCTGGACGCGCACGCGCTGGGTAGCTGTGCCTGCGCCCGTCGCCGAACCCATCCGTATCGCCGTGCTGGGCGACTTTCATCTCGTCGACGAGACCAGCCTGCGCCACGCACGCGCCTGCCTGCAGACGGCGATGGCGCAGCAGCCTGATGTGATTCTGCTGGTAGGCGACTATGTGCATTCGCGCCACGGACTGCCCTACCTCACGCGCGCGCTGGCGGGTGTGCGTGCGCCGCTGGGGGTCTACGCCGTGCTGGGCAACCACGACCACTGGGCAGGCAGGGACGCCGTGACTCGCGCCCTGCAGGATTCGGGCGTCGTCGTGCTATGCGAGGAGAGTCGCACCGTGCGCAAAGGGGATACGCGGCTGACGTTGATTGGCATCGACGATTTGTGGAGCCGCGTGCCAAACTGGGAGCGCGCCTTTCGCGGCGCACCGTCGCGCCCTGACCATCCTGTGATTCTGCTCTCGCACAATCCTGACGCCGCGCTCTCGCCGTACCGCGACCGCACAACGCTCATCGTGGCGGGGCACACGCACGCGGGGCAGGTCTGGGCGCCTGCGACCGCCCACCGCGCGATGCAACGCCTCTTCGGACGCAGTTATATCCCCAAGACGCGCTACGGAACCGCGCACCCCTACGGGCTGTATCAGGAAGGCGACACTTTCGTTTACATCACCAGCGGAGTCACGCACGGGCGCGCCGTGCCCCGCTGGTACACGCGCCCCGAAGTGAGCATTATCGAGCTGACTCCTGAGCAGTGAAAATCACACCGGAAACCCAAACGCCTGCAGCATCTGGCGACCTTCGTCCGAGATGCGTTCGGGCGTCCAGAGTGGGTCGAAAGTGAACTCCACATGCACCTCTTTGACGCCGGGGATGCTCAGGGCGCGGTCGCGGATTTCGTCGGCGAGCATATCACCCACGGGGCAGCCGGGCGAGGTGAGCGTCATCAGAATCGAGACCTCGCCCGCGTCGTTGACCTGCAGGTCATAGACAAGCCCGAGATCCGCGATGTTCAGCGGGATCTCGGGGTCGTACACATCGTGCAGGATTTCCCATACCTGGTCGCGCAGCGTGTTCATGCGATGCGCACCCCTGAAGTCATCGCTTCCAGTCGGCGCACGCGCTCGGCGACGGGCGGGTGCGTGCTGAACAGCGCCATAATGCCGCCGCCTCGCAACGGGTTCACGATATACATGTGCGCGGTCGCAGGCTGGGCATGCTCGTTCGGGATGCGGTGCGCCGCTGCCTCCAGCTTGCGCAGCGCGGACGCCAGTCCCAGCGGCGTGCCTGCAATCTCCGCGCCGACCTTATCCGCCTCGTACTCGCGGGCGCGGGAAATCGCCAGCTGCACAATCATCGCCGCAATCGGCGCGATAATCACCAGCGCCAGCGCTGCCAGCGGGTTGCCCCCTCGATCGTCGCGACTGCCGAACAGCAGCGTCGCGTAATAAAACATATGCGCCAGCGCAGAAATCGCGCCCGCAATCGTCGCCGCGATTGCCATAATCAGCGTGTCGCGGTTTTTGATGTGCGCCAGCTCGTGCGCAATCACGCCCTTGACCTCCTCGTAGTTCATCATCTGGAGCAACCCCTGCGTGACGGCGACGACGCCGCGCTGCGGGTCGCGCCCCGTCGCAAACGCGTTCGGCTGCATCTCGGGAATCAAATATAGACGGGGCATCGGCATGTTCGCGCGGTGCGTCATCTCGCGCACCATCTGGTACAGTTCAGGCGCCTGCTGCTCCGAGAGCGGCTGCGCGCCCGTCATCGCAATCACCAGCTTATCGCTGAACCAGTACGAGCCGAGATTCATAATCGCGGCGAACGCCAGCGCGACGATGATGCCCGTCTGACCACCCAGCATGTTGCCAATCCAGACCAGGATCAGCGTCAGCCCTGTGAGCAACAGACCTGTTTTCAACATATTGAGCATACGCAATACCCTCCGCGCATGATTATACCAGACTTGCGTGGGGGAGTTCCCGTGAGGTATACTGGTAGCGTGGCGGTAAAGCGTATCCGCATATGGGCGCTGCTGTTCATCGCCCTGCTCAACAGCGGGGGGATGGGCTACTGGGTCTGCCATGAGCAGGTTCGGAGCGGCTGCTTCTGGCTGCGGGCGTGCAGCGACGATGTGTCCCTCGTGCTGCAGGCGACTCAACCGCCCCTGCCCTCCAGTACGCCCGCACTTCAGGCGCGCCCTTGCGACTGCGAGTTCGTCGCACTCACGGCGCCCCTGCCCGCGCCCAGCCAGGCAGACGCGCCTCTCGTGTGGGCAGACGCGCCGCTCCTGCACACCCTGCACGAGCTGTCGGTCGCTGTCGAACGCCTGCCAATTCCAGCGAACCATTCCCCGCCGCCATCCCCATCACCCATCAGTACCCGTTATCTGCGTGCGCCTCCTGTCGCCTGAAATCCCTGAACGCGCTGTCATAGCGCCCGTCGGTTCTCACTGGTTCCCATTCAAGCACATCTGGGTTTCAGGTAGGAGGCATTATGAGACGAGTATGGTGGTATCTTACGGTAATAGGCATTTCGGGGCAGGTGTATGCCCATTCGGAGACCGAGTCGCAGGTGATTGCGACGGTGTTAGCGCATCATCCGCAGGCGCGCGCGTTGCGGCAGATAGTGGAAAGCGAGTCTCGAGTACGGCGCGGTGCGCGTGCGCTGCAATCGCCGACAGTTTTTCTCGCCCCGGAGTTAAGCACAGGCGGCGTTGGCGAGCAGTTTCTGTTTCATCAACCGCTGGAGATTAACGGCGCGCGCCGCGCACGAATCGAGCGCGCCCAAGCCGATTACACGCTCGCCCTCGCACAGGCGCAGGTGGAACTGAACGACCTGCTGGCGAATGCGCTGGAGACGTACTACGAATATCTTTACCGCGCTCAGATAGCGGCGGTGGCGGAAGACGCGCTGCGACTTGCCGAGCAAACCCGCGAGAAAGTGCGCCTGCAGGTAGAGGCAGGCGTGCGTGCAGGCATCGACCTGATTCAAGCCGAGATTGAACAGGAGCGCGTGCGTCAGCACGCGCTGTTGCGTCAGTCGGAAGCCGCCATCGCCCGCGAACAGCTGCAGGCGGCGCTGGGAGGCGTCTCTCCAGAGACCCTGAACGCCGTCGACGCACGCACACTCCCGATGGCGACGCCTTCCCCCGACGATGCGCCTGTCGTGCGCATCGAGCGCGCGCGGTTGCAACAGGAGCGGGCGCACATTCAGACGCTTCGGGCGACGGGCGTGCCTGATGTGGGCGTTCAGATACGCATCGAGCGGTTCCGCGGCGAGCGTACTCGCCCTGCGTTCGGGCTGAGCCTTAGCCTGCCCTTCGCGGACTACGGCGCGCGACAGGAGAGCCTTCGCGCCGCGCAACTGCGAATCGAGGCGCGACAGGGCTACCTGATTGCGGCGCAACTGCAGGCGACCCGCGCCATTCGCGCCGCCGAACAGCGCGCCCAGCAGGCGCGCGCGCGTGCAGAAGCCTACCGCACGCAAATCCTGCCCAAAGCGCAACAACTCGCCCAGTCCGCCCAGATAGGGCTGGACTCGGGGCAGATGACACTCCTGCAACTGCTGGAGGCGCAACGCACTGCCCGACAGGTGCAGGAAGAGACCCTGCAGGCGGAGATGGAGTGGAAACTCGCGGAGGTGCAACTCCGCCAGCAACAGGGAGCATTTGCAGTCTATCTGGAGGTGAACCGATGAGAAGCGAAGCCGCGACGCCTCGCCGATGGACACACTGGATCGGCGGCGTGCTACTGATTGCGCTGGGGGGCGGTTTGCTATGGTTGCTCAATCGCCCCGCGATGGAGACGCCAACAGCGGAAACGCCTGAACACGCGCTGCCCGAAACCATCACACTATCGCCTGAGAGCCTTCAGCTGGCGGAGTTGTCGTTGGAGACGCTTCGCCCGCGCGACCTGATACGCACCCTGCGCCTGTACGGACGCATCGAAGCCCTCCCTGTCAATCAGGTGAATCTCAATTCGCGCGTGACGGGGCGCGTGCTGGAAATCCGCGCCCAGGTGGGCGACGCCGTGCGTCAGGGTCAGACGCTTGCCGTGCTGGACAGCGAGGAAATCCATCGTGCGGAGGTCGCTTACGCTCAGGCGAAACGCCAGCTTGCGTTTGCACGCGCCGAGCTGGAGCGGCGGCGGAAACTCGCGCAGATGGGCGTCTACACGCACCCGATGGTGGAGGAGGCGCGCGCCCGTCTGGCGTCCGCCCGCGCGGAGCTGCAGACCGCACAGGCAGAACAACGCGCCGCCCAAAACGCCGTGCAAACCGCGCAGGCGCAGCTGGCAAAGGCGAACACGGCGCTCCAGCAGGCGCAAACCCAGCTTGCCCGCGCTGAACGGCTCCTGCAGGCGCAACTGATTGCCCGACAGGAGTACGAAGCCCTTCAGGCGCAGGCGCGGCAGGCACAGGCAGATGTCGAGATTGCTGAGGCGCACCTGCAATCTGCTCGCGCCGCGCTTCAGTCCGCCGACGCGCGTCTCGAATCGGCGCAGCAAGCGTTTCAGCTCGCCCAGCAGCAGGCGCAACGCGCCGAGCAGGTCTTTCGCGGGCAATACCTCGCCAGCAAGGAGGTCGCCGACGCCGAATCTGCCTACCGGGAAGCGCAACTCGCGCTTGAAGCGGCGCTGGACGAGCTGCGCTTGCTCGGCGGACGCCCGGACGGAGGGCACCTCTTGACCATTCAGGCGCCCATCAGCGGACGCATCGCCGCGCTGAATGTCACTGTCGGCGAGACCGTAACCCCCGACAAGCCGATGTTCCGTATCGTGAACACCGACGCGGTGTGGGCGACCTTCGATCTCTATCCCGACGATTTACCCTATGTACGGGCGGGACAGCGGCTGCGCTTCACCTGCGACGCCATCCCCAACAAGACTTTCGAGGCGACCATTCAGCAGATTATGCCTGAAGCAGAAGCGGGCAGTCGACTCGTGCGGGCGCGCGGGGTGGTGCAAAATCCCGACTCGCGCCTGAAGCCGGGCGTCTTCCTGCAGGCGGAGCTGCCCATCGTGCTGCAACGCAACGCGCTGATTGTGCCCGCCGAAGCGGTGCAGACACTGGAGGGCAAGCCGCATCTGTTCCTTGCGACCGGGCGCACAGGTGAGTTCGCGCTCCGCCCCGTGCTGCTGGGACAGCAGGTCGACAATCAGGTCGTTGTGCGCAGTGGGGTACAGCCCGGCGAACAGTTCGTCTCGCGGAATGCCTCCCTGCTCACAGGCTTGCTGTTGGGAGGAGGTGAGGAGTGATGCTGGAGAGTATCATCCGCTTTTCGGTACGCAACCGCGCGGTCGTGTTGATACTGACCCTGTTTCTCGTCGGCGCGGCTATCTATCAGGCGTTCCAGCTGCCGATTGACGCCGTGCCTGACATCACCAACAAGCAGGTAGTGATTAACGCGCTCGCGCCCGGGTTAGCCGCCCCTGAGGTGGAACGCCAGATTACCTTCCCAATCGAGCTGGGGCTGGCGGGCATCCCCTACCTCAAAGAGACGCGCTCAACCTCCATGTTCGGGCTGTCGCAGGTCACGGTCGTGTTCGAGGATTCGGTAGACCTCTACTTCGCGCGTCAGCTGGTGAGTGAACGCCTGCAGGCGATTCAGGCGTCGCTGCCGTCCGGGGTGCGCGCGGAGATGGGACCTGTCAGCACGGGGCTGGGCGAGCTGGCGCACATCGAACTGCGCAACCCGAACCTGTCGCTGATGGAGCGCACAGCGCTGGCA
Source organism: Armatimonadota bacterium (assembly GCA_037442365.1). GTDB lineage: Bacteria > Armatimonadota > Fimbriimonadia > Fimbriimonadales > GBS-DC > GBS-DC. Next base: position 33,985 of record JBBIQK010000017.1, read on the forward strand.
GATTGGGTGGTGCGCCCGCAGCTGCTGACCGTGCCGGGGCTGGCGGAGGTCACGCGCTGGGGCGGCGACACGCGCCAGTACCTGGTCGAGATTGACCCCCGACGGCTGGAGTCCTACGGGCTGACCCTGCGCGATGTGATGGACGCACTGGCGACCAGCAACCAGAACGCAGGCGGCGCGTACATCTTGCGCGGCGCGCAGCAGGCGATGGTGCGCGGCGTAGGGCAAATTACCCATCTGGAGGATTTGCGCCGCATCGTGCTGACAACCGACGCGGGAACCCCCATCACACTGGCGCAGGTGGCGTCCGTGCGCGAAGCGCCCGCCGTGCGCTACGGCGCATTCACCCAGAACGGTGAGGGGGAGCAGGTCTACATCCTGAGCCTGTTGCTCATCGGCGAGAACGGGCGCGTGGTCGTCCAGCGCGTCAAAGACAAGCTACTCGCCATCGAAAAGTCGCTCCCCGCAGGCACGAAACTCATCCCCCATCTGGATCGTTCGAAGCTGGTGAACGGCACCCTGCGCACTGTGCTGCGCAATCTGACCGAGGGCGGCTTGCTGGTCATCGTGATGCTGTTCCTGTTTCTGCTGCAGCTGCGCGCCGGGCTGATTGTGAGCAGCGTCATCCCCCTGTCGATGATGGTCGCCGTGCTGGGGATGCGCCTGTTCGATGTCTCGGCGAACCTGATGAGTCTGGGCGCGATTGACTTCGGGCTGATTGTGGACGGCGCGGTGATTATCGTGGAGAACACCATTCGGCGCATTTCGGAGGTCGCGCGCGAGGCGTCCGCTCCGCTCACCCGCGACGAGATGGAACGGCTGGTGCATGACAGCACGGTGGAGGTCATCCGCCCAGCGCTGTTCGGGGTGTTCATCATCATCGGCGCGTACATCCCCATCCTGACGCTGTCGGGTGTGGAGGGCAAGATGTTTCGTCCGATGGGGCTGACGGTCATCTTTACGTTGCTGGGGGCGATGCTGCTGTCGCTGACCGTTGTGCCTGCGTTGTGCGCCCAGTTTCTCAAGCCGCAGGTGGAGCGTGAGAACCGCGTGCTGGAGCGGCTGACTCACCTCTACGAGCGCGTTCTCCGCTGGCATCTCGACAGGCGCGCCCTCACGGTGGCGCTTGCAGTTCTGTTTGTCGCCGTCTGCTTCAGCCTCTTCCCGCGTCTGGGGAGCGTGTTCGTGCCTGAGCTGAACGAGGGCAACATCGCGATTTCGGGCTTCTATCCCCCCGACACCTCGCTGGAGGAGGTGGTGCGCTTGTCGGGGCGACTGGAACGCCGCCTGCGCGAGCAGTTCCCCGACGAAATCGCACACATCTTCACCCGTATCGGACGCCCCGAAGCGGCGACCGACCCGATGCTGAACAATCAGGTGGATATCATGGTCGAACTGCACCCGCCCGACCGCTGGAAACGCGCCCGCACGAAAGACGCGCTGGTCGAACAGGTCGCGCAGGTCGTCGCGCAGATGCCGGGGCTATCGGTCAGTTTCACACAGCCCATCAAAATGCGCATGGACGAGATGATCGAAGGACAGGGAGTGCGCGCTGACCTGGCGGTGAAAGTCTTTGGACCGGACCTGGCAGAGCTGAATCAGATTGGCAGGCGCATCGAAGCAGAGTTGCGCAAGGTACCCGGAGCGACGGACATCTCGATGGAAACGCTGGAGGGTCTCCCCCAGCTGCAGATTACCCTTGACCGCGAGCGTGCGGCGCGGTACGGCTTGCACGCGCAGGATGTGATGGACGCCATAGAAGCCGCCTTTGGGGGCAAAGTCGCGACAACGGTCGTGCAGGGCAATCAGACCATCGATGTCGCCCTGCGCCTGACGCCCGACGCACGGGGTACGCCCGACGCCATCGGACGGCTGCTCCTGCCCACCAGCACAGGCGAGCGTGTGCCGCTGCGTCAAATCGCAACGCTGGAGGTGATTGAGGGACCCGTGCGCATCAACCGCGAGAATGGTCAGCGTCGGGTGCTGGTGCTGGCGAACGCGCGCGGACGCGATTTGGGCACGGTTGCTGAAGAGGCGCATGCGCGTATCGCACGCCTCAACCTGCCCGTCGGCTGCTGGGTCGAGTACGGCGGCGCGTATGAGCATCTGGTGTCGGGACGCGCGCGGCTCAGCATCGTCGTGCCTGCGACCTTCGGTGCAATCCTGCTGCTGCTTGTGCTGGCGATGGGCAACATCCGTTATGCGCTGATGGTCTTCACGGCGATTCCCTTCGCCCTCACGGGCGGCATTCTTGCGCTCTGGGTACGCGGGATGCCCTTCTCGATGTCGGCTGGGGTCGGCTTCATCGCGCTGGGAGGCATCGCGGTGCTGAACGGGCTGGTGATGATTACCGCCATCAACCAGCTGCGCCAGCACGGAACCGTGTGTCGGGAGGCGGTGCTTACGGGCGCACGGCAGCGGATGCGTCCCGTGTTGATGACGGCGGCGGTCGCCAGCTTCGGCTTTCTGCCGATGGCGCTCTCGCACGGGATGGGCGCGGAGGTGCAGCGTCCGCTGGCGACTGTGGTTATCGGCGGTCTCATCACCAGCACGCTGCTGACGCTGATTGTGCTGCCGACGCTGTATGCGTGGGTGGAAGGCGCACTGGAGCAGCGCCGCATACGCCGCCTGCAGACCGCGCTGACGCAGGAGTAATCGCCGTTCAGGGCAGCAAGTGGTTCACCGCAAGCACGGCGTCGGGCGCGAACAGCGGCGACACTTGCTCGCCTGCCGTATACACGCGCTGCCAGCGGTACGACGCGCCGTACACCGCGCGCGCGTCCGCTGCTGGCTCGCGATACACCTCCAGCACGCGCTCGCGCAGGTTCACAATCCAGAACTCAGGGACGCCTGCGCTGGCGTACAGACTGCCCTTCACTGTGCGATCGGTCTTCAGCGACGCTTCCGACACCTCCGCTGCCAGCTGCGCCGTGTCTGGATGCTGGTTCAGGTAGTCGCGCGGGCTGCCCACGACCACCGCCAAGTCGGGAAACGGCGCGTCGTATTCGCTCAGCGCCAGAGGCAACTGCACCCGCAGATGCATCGTGTTGGGCAAAATGCGACTGAGGGCGTCGCTCAACAGAACCACCGCGACTGCATGCGCCGTGTTCACAGGTTCCCTCCGGGTCAGCTCGCCCGCAATCAGCTCCAGTCGCTCCTCCGGCGCGAACACGCCCGACTCCAGCAGCGCCTCGAACTCGGAGTAGTTGATTCGGCGGCGCATGGGCAGGCTGGGACGGCGTCGCGCTCTCGGCTCGCTTGCGATGCGGCGCATAGGCAAATTATACCGTGCAGGGATTTTTTCCATTTCATATACGCCCTGAGGTACAATCTGCGTGTCGCGCTGACCCCGATGGGCGTGTTGCGAGAGAATAATCGGGTAGCCTGCAAGCAAGGGACAACTATGCGAAGCAAGAAGACACTTTTTCCATCGAGACGGTACACGGCGGTCATTCTCAAAGAAGATGCATGGTATATTGCCCGCTGCATCGAGCTGGGCGTCACGACGCAGGGGCGCACACTGGACGAGGCGCGCGCGAACCTGCAGGAAGCCGTCGAACTCTATCTGGAAAGCTTCGGCGAGGAGCTTCCCGAAAGCACGCAAGAGGTGCTGCTGTACCCTCTGGAGGTCTCGATGCATGCCTAAATTGCCCGTACTCTCTGGAAGAGAACTGGTGCGCGCTCTCCAGCGAGCGGGATTCGAGGTTGTGCGTCAGAAGGGCAGTCATGTGAGTTTGCGCAAGGGCGATCGCAGAACGGTTGTTCCCTTACATGATGAACTGGCGAAGGGGACCCTGAGAGACATTCTGAACCAGTGCGGTCTGACGCGCGAGGAACTGCAGCAGCTCTTGCAGGATTAGCTACACCTCGCTCGCGATGCGGCGCATAGGCAAATTATACCGTGCGTGCGGAACCTTCGCGCGCCGATGGGGGTATACTGAATCAGTATGCCGCGTGTGACGATTGTCGGCGGCGGGTTCGCAGGAGTCGAGGCGGCGTGGGCGGCGGCTCGACTCGGAGTGCCTGTACGCCTCTACGAAATGCGCCCCAAACGCTCCACACCCGCGCACAAAACGGGCTGGCTCGCCGAGCTGGTCTGCTCCAACTCCTTCAAGTCGATGCTGCCCACCACCCCATCGGGACAGCTCAAATGGGAGATGGAGCGGCTCGGCTCGCTGGTCGTGCCCACCGCGCGCGAGTTCGCCGTGCCCGCAGGCGAGGCGCTCGCCGTCGATCGCGAGGCGTTCGCCAGAGCCATCACCGCGCGAATCGAACTCCACCCGCTGATTGAGGTTGTGCGCGAGGAGGTCGCCAGCCTGCCCGACGAGCGTCCCCTGATTATTGCGACGGGACCGCTTACTTCCGACGCGCTCGCAAGCGAAATCGCGCGGCTCACGGGCAAGCAACACCTCTACTTCTACGACGCCGTGTCGCCGATTGTAGACGCCAGCACCATCGACTACGAGCGGGTCTTTTTCGGCAGTCGGCGCGAGAAGGGCGACCCCGCCTACATCAACTGCCCCTTCACCAAAGAAGAGTACGAACGCTTCTGGGAGGCGATTATGTCGGCAGAATGCGCGCCCCTGCACGAGTTTGAGGAGCCACGCTTTTTCGAGGGATGCACCCCGCTGGAGGAGCTGGCGTCGCGCGGCAAAGACACCCTGCGCTTCGGACCGCTCAAGCCGATCGGGCTGATTGACCCACGCACGGGCAAGCGCCCCTACGCTGTGCTGCAGCTGCGCCCCGAAAACAACGAGCGCACGCTCTACAGCCTTGTCGCGTGCCAGACGCGCATGAAGTGGGGCGAGCAGAAGCGCGTGTTCCGCCTCGTGCCCGGACTGGAGAACGCCGAGTTCGTGCGCTACGGCGTCGTGCATCGGAATACCTATCTCGACTCGCCGCGCCTCTTGCAGCGCACGCTCCAGTTCTGCGACGACGGTAAGCTCTTTTTCGCGGGGCAGCTGGTCGGCGTCGAGGGCTATCTGGAGTCGGCGGCGTCGGGGATTGTCGCTGGGTTGAACGCCGCGCGGATTGCGCTGGGCAAGCCCGCCGTTGCGCTCCCGCGCGAAAGCGTGCTTGGCTCCCTGCTGCACTACATCAGCGCCTACCCGCACGCGGACTTCCCGCCGATGAACGCAAACTGGGGGCTGTTGCCCGACCCTGAGGACGCGCCGCGCGAGCGCGACCTGCGCCGCCAGCTCAAACTGCAACGCGCCCGCGACGCGATGGAACGCTTCGCACAGGCGCTGATGCTTTAGTGTCAGAACGCCACATACGCGCTCAAGCCGTGTATGCCCCCTTCGCGTCCGAAGCCGCTCTCCTTGTAGCCCCCGAACGGGCTGGCGGGATCGAACTTGTTGTAGGTGTTGCACCACACGACGCCCGCCTGCACGCGCGCGGCGAACTCCAGATAGCGACTGCCCTTGTTCGTCCACACGCCCGCCGATAGCCCGTAGCGCGTGTTGTTCGCCATCTGCACTGCCTCGTCGGGCGTGCGGAAGGTCAGCACGCTCAGCACGGGTCCGAAAATCTCCTCCCGCGCGACGATGTTCGCCGTACTCACCCGCGTCAGCACCGTCGGGCGATACCAGTAGCCCCGTTCGGGCAGGGTGCAATCGCTCTGGTACAGCTCCGCCCCCTCGCGCACGCCCAGCTCGACCAGATGTTCAATCTTGCGCAGCTGGGGCAGCGAGTTAATCGCGCCGACATCGGTGTTTTTGTCCAGCGGGTCGCCCACGCGCAGGAGCTGAATCCGCCGACGCAGCTTGCGTATCACCAGCTCGGCGATGCTCTCCTGCACCAGCAGCCGACTGCCCGCACAGCATACATGCCCCTGATTGAAATAGATGCCGTTCACGATGCCCTCGATTGCCTGGTCAATCGCGGCGTCTTCAAAAATCACATTCGCCGCCTTGCCGCCGAGTTCGAGGGTGAGCCGCTTGCGCGTGCCTGCGACCGCCTTCTGGATGAGCCTGCCCACCTCCGTGCTGCCCGTGAAGGCAATCTTATCGAGGTCGGGGTGTTGCACGAGCCACGCGCCCGTCTGCCCGTCGCCCGTGACGATGTTCACCACGCCCGGCGGCAGGTCTGCCTGCTGGAACACCTCGCACAGTAGCAGCGCGGTGAGCGGGGTCGTCTCGGCGGGCTTCAGCACCACCGTGTTGCCGCAGGCAAGCGCGGGCGCAATCTTCCACGCCGCCATCAGCAGCGGGAAGTTCCACGGGATAATCTGCCCCGCGACGCCGAGCGGGCGCGGCGTGCGTCCCGGAAAGGCGTACTCCAGCTTGTCTGCCCAGCCCGCGTGATAGAAAAAGTGCGCCGCCGCAAGCGGGAGGTCCACATCGCGCGACTCGCGAATCGGCTTGCCCCCGTCCAGACTCTCCAGCACGGCGAACTCGCGCGAGCGCTCCTGCAGGATGCGGGCAATCCGAAACAGATACTTCGCGCGCTCCTTGCCCGGCAGTTTGCCCCAGACGGTCTCGTAGGCGCGTCGGGCGGCGCGCACAGCGCGGTCGATGTCCTCTGCGTCGGCGTAGGCGACTTCGGCGAGCGTCTTTTCCGTCGCAGGGTTGACGGTCGAGAAGTAGCGTCCACTGTGCGGCTCGACGAACGCGCCGTCGATGAACAGCCCGTAGCGCGGCTGAAGCTTCACGATGTCGCGCGCTTCAGGAGCAGGCGCATACTGCCACGCGCCGCTTTCGGTCGCCTGCCCGTTGTGTCCGTTCCGTCGCATTTACACCACTCCCGTCGGCACGCGCGGCGGCTTGAACTGACGGAAGGTCGCCTCGTCATAGGGCGGCTTGAGCTTGCCCTGCGCAATCATCCCCTCCAGCATCCGCACGAGTTGCATCACATTCGCGGGCACATCCTTGCGGGTGAAGCGCATGGGGCTGAGTCCGACGCCCTTCTCTTTGACGCCGTATACGATTGTCCCTCTGCGGAACTGCCCGCGCGCCACGCGCTGGCACACATCGAACACGGCGTTGTCCACGCGCTTCATCATGCTGGTCAGCACGCGCCCCGGCGCGAGATGGTCTTGGTCGCTGTCGACGCCGATGGCGTAGTAGCCCCTGCCCTTCTGCTCGGCGGCGCGGATGACGCCCACCCCGCAGCGTCCTGCCGCGTGATAGATGATGTCCGCGCCCTGATTGAACTGCGTCAGCGCCAGCTCGCGCCCCTTGTTCACATCGTCCCAGTTGCCCGTGTAGCCCGTCAGCACCCGCGCGCGCGGATTGGTCGTCAGCACGCCCGCGCGATAGCCGTATTCGAACTTTTTAATCAGGGGCACATTCATTCCGCCGATGAAGCCCACTGCGTTGCGCTTGGTCATCGCGCCCGCGAGCGCGCCCACCAGATAGGAACCCTCCTGCTCGTTGAAAATCAGCGACACGCAGTTGGGCAGGTTGGGCGCCTTGCCGTCCACGATGCCAAAGTAGACCCTCGGAAAGCGGGGCGCGACGCGCGCCAGCGCATCTTCCATCAGGAACCCCACCGCGAAGACCACATTGAACCCTTGTCGCGCAAGGGTCGTCAGGTTGCGCACATAGTCGGCTGCCGTGCGCGATTCGAGATAGCGCACCTCCGCGTTGAGTTCCTTCTGGGCGCGTTGCAGTCCGCGCCATGCCGACGCATTGAACGACTCGTCGCCAATCCCGCCGACATCGGTCACCATCGCTGCACGAATCCGTCCTTGCATAAGCCTCCCTCAGGAGGATAGTGTACCTGATGGGCGAACGGCATAGTGCGGTCAGGGCGTAGGGGCGCATGGCGGTGCGCCCCTACGAAACGCAACCTCTCCCCAACCCGTGAGAGAGGAGGACAAAGCGGGGTGTGAGAGCCTCTACAACCCCACTAACACCCGCCGCCGAAGTTGAACAACACCGTCAGCAAGTCCGCATCGTCCACAGTGCCGTCGCAGTTAACATCCTCGCGTCCCAGGTTAGAGCCACTGTTGCCAAATGCAAACAACACGGCAAGCAGGTCGGCGTCGTCCACACAGCCGTTGTTGTCCACATCGCCACTGTGCGCGGTACAGCGCGGTCCTGTATCCAGCAGATAGCCCTCATTGCGATTCGTCGCCGCGTTGTAGCCCCAGCCCACGATGTAGCGCCCGTCGGGACTGACGGCAGCGGCGCCGTTAAGCGTCGATCCATTCGCAAGCAGGCTGGCGTAGGTCTGGCTCAGGTCTTCTATCCCTCCAGCCTGCGTCCAGCGAAAGGCGCGGTACTGGTTGGCGTTATTGATTGTCGTGCCGACTACTACCGCACCGTCTGCCGAGACGCCAGACGCCCAGCCCGACGCACCGCCGAGCGTGCCAAGGTCTTGCATCCCCCCAACCTGCGTCCAGCGAAAGGCGCGTTGACGCCTGCTGGCGTCGTATGCCACGCCCACTACCACCGTGCCATCCGCGGAAGCCGCAACCGCATAGCTCCAATCGCCGCCGAGTGTACCGAGGTCTTGCATCACCCCATTCTGCCAGCGAAAGGCACGCGTATAACCGTTGGGGTCGGCTGCCCTACCAACCACCACCGCGCCGTCTGCCGAAACGCCATAAGCCCAGCCGTAATTCCCGCCGAGCGTGCCGAGGTCCTGCATCCCAGTCGCCTGCGTCCAGCGAAAGGCGCGATACTGATTGCTGGCGTTCCACGCATACCCGACGACCACACTGCCGTCCGCCGAAACGCCCGACGCAAAGCTCAAGCTGCCGCCCAATGTGCCGAGGTCCTGCATCCCAGTCGCCTGCGTCCAGCGAAAGGCGCGCGTATTAAAACTAGAGTCGAAAGCCCATCCAACCACCACTGTGCCGTCCGCCGAAACGCCATAAGCCCTACTCTGAGTGCCGCCCAGCGTGTTGGGAATTTGTTGCATCCCCCCACCCTGCGTCCAGCGAAAGGCGCGCGCCTCACCGCTGAAGCGTACAAAGCCGACGACCACACTGCCATCGGCTGAGACGCCAGTCGCCTCGCTTTCAGTCCCGCCAAGCGTGCCCAGCCAGGTGAGGCTCTGCGACCAGCCTGCATTCGCTGCCAGCGTAAGAGTGAATGTACCAATCAGCGCGTAGAGCCGATTCTGAGTAGCCCGTACCATGCTTTAGCCTCCTTCTGTTAGATGGTTCCCTGCCCCGCGCCAGCGCGCCTGGGCTACCGTAATTATAGCGTACTTTTTGCAGAATGTCAAGGGTTTGGAAGAATGTTCAGAAATTTGCCTCTGGGCGCGACTCGAATACCCTCTGCCCCCTTGACAAACGGCGCAAAATGTGCTATAATAGAGACGCTAATCGGTTAACGGCATTCGGTTAACCTCAATCCGCCGTACCGATTGGCTCACATTCCAACGAACGGAGGTAGAGCGATGAAGCGATTGATGATGTTGTGGGCGGTATTGAGCGCAACCGCGCTGGTAGCGGGCGCGCAGAGCATCGTGGTGCGTCCCTATGTGTGGCACGACGACGCCTCGTCGGATTTCTCCGCGTCCTTTGCGAACGGCTGTCTGACCCTTTCGGATACCTCGACCGATTGTCAGGGCAACTCGCCCGACTGGTACTCGCTATGTGGCTGGGGCAACCGCCACCACTGGTTCCTCTCGCTGGACGGCATTAGCCCGACCTGGTTTGACCCCGATTCGGACGGCAGTTCTCTGGAGCTGGAGGTCACTTTCAACCTGACTCCTGTGATGCAGGCGAACCGCACGGTGGAGGCGGGACTGTTTGTGCTGGAGCGTCCGTTTCCGCGCTATCCGCAAGCTGTGAACGATCAGGGCAACTGGTGGGCGGACGGCGTGCTGATGGTTGCCAACGAGTCGGCGGGCGGCAACGGCGGTGAGATTGCCGCGTTCGGCGGGCGACTGCCCTTCTGGGGTGGGGGCGGCGTGCGTTATCAGGGCGGTCCGATAACGCTCGTGTTCCGCTACGATGGCGCGCAGAAGCGCGTCCAGTACGAAGTGCGCTACGGCAACACGACGGCGACCAGCCCGTGGCTTGCGCCGGGCGACTCCGCCAGCACCTACAACAACGGTCCGCACGGGCTGCGCTACTTCCAGCTGGGCGGCTACCTGCAGATTAACGGCATCAATCAGGGCAACACGCAGGGCGGCGTCGCACAGTGGTGTAGCATCAAGCTGAACGGCAAGACCATCCTCGGGCCGGGCTCAGGTGATGTGAACGGCGACGGCTGCGTCGACGATGCCGACCTGCTGACGGTGCTGTTCAACTTCGGCACGGGCTGCGGCAACTAACCGCGTTTCATGGGGTATCCCCCTGCATGCGCGGGGGAACCCCTCTTGCCTCAACGGGATATGAGCAAGCGGCGAATTACTCTGGACGATGTGGCAAGGCGGGCGGGCGTCTCGAAAGTGACGGTCTCCAACATCCTCAACAACCGTCCGACGGCGGTACCCATCAGCGAGGCGACGCGCCAGCGCGTGCTGTCGGCGGTGCAGGAGCTGGGCTACTACCCAAACGCAGTCGCGCGTGCGCTGGCGCGCCAGCGCGCCGACACGATTGCGATTGTGCTGCAGTTCCCTGCCATCTTTCAGGGCTGGTCGGGGTTCACCAACGAGCTGATGCGCGGCGTTTCGTACAAGGCGACCGAACTGGGCTACGACATCCTGCTGCACACGCGCGCGCAGCCAACCGTCGAGCAGGAGGCGCGCTCGCTGATGGACGGGCGTGTGGACGGCGCGTTGCTCCTGCGCGATTATAACGACCCGCTCCATCCCCTGCTGCTGGAGCGCGACTTCCCGCATGTGCTGTTCTTCACGCGCAGCGCGCATCCAGACGCCTGCTGGGTGGATTGCGACAACTATCGGGGCGCTCAGCTGGCGACGGAGCATCTGCTGCAGCTGGGACGCACGCGCATCGTGCATTTGGCAGGTCCGCCGACCGCCTGCAGCGCCCTGGATCGCCTGCAGGGCTATCGCGAGACGCTCCAGCGGCATGGGATCTCCCTCCGCGAGGACTACATCATCCCTGCCCACTACGGCGGCGCAGACCTCAGCCGGCTGGTGCAGTTGCTACACACGCCGAAACGCCCCGACGCCCTGTTCGCATGGAGCGATGAGGTGGCGATTCGCGCGATGAACCTCTGCATCGAGCAGGGGCTGCGCGTGCCAGAAGACATTGCGGTCGTCGGATTCGATTCCACCGAGATTTGCGAGCACACGAACCCGCCGCTGACCAGCGTGCGCCAGCCCATCGAGACGATGGCAGGCGCCGCGCTGGAGATGCTGGTGAACCTCATAGAGGGCAAGCCACTGCTACAGAAGACGCGCGTGTTTGAGCCTGTGCTTCAGGTACGGGCTTCCTGCGGCGCGAATCGGGAGGCGCACCGATGAGAATGGAACTTGACCCCAAGATTGCGTGGGGCGCGATTGCAATTCTGGTAGTTGTGGTCGCGCTGGGCTACTATTTCTTCTTCCGCACGCCTTCGGGCGAGCTGACGCCAGAGCAGGCGGGCGCGGGCAAGCCCGTGCGTCCGGGCGAACTGCCGCCGGGCACGCCGCCCCCACCATGGCAGACGCCTGCGCCCAACCAATCCCAAACACAGTGAGGTGCAACTATGCGCAAATATGGCTTCACACTGATTGAACTGCTGGTCGTTATCGCGATTATCGCTATTCTGGCAGCGATTCTGTTCCCCGTGTTTGCACAGGCGCGTGAGTCGGCGCGTCTGACAACCTGTACCAGCAACGCCCGCCAGATTGGACTGGGCATGATGATGTACGCCGACGACTTCGACGAGGTGCTGCCGCCGCGCCGCGACGAATCGGCGCCTACCTGCCAGGCGCAAATCTGGCAGCCGGGCGGCACGGACACATGGACGGTGCATACCCGTAACTGGAAGCATCTGGTGAACGCCTACATCAAGAACGCCGACCTGTACCGCTGCCCGACGAATCCCGCCGCGCGAATCGCCGACGAGCAAGCCAGCTGCGCCAACACGACGGAGCCCCGCTTCATGCGCGGCTACTTCTACTACCATGCCTTCTTCCGCGTCGGCGGCGCGCCGGGCAGCAGTGAATGGTGGGCAGGGCGCGGCTACGGTCTGCGCCATATCGAAAGCCCCGCCAACGCGCTCATCGTCGCCGAGAGCAAGGATGTCTACCCCGACTACGGACCCTGGATGTCGTTTTTCGCGAACTGGGGCGCGATTGGCTCGAACTGGGGCGCGAAGCATCGCGGCAGTGACAGGCACAGCACCATCATCTTCGCCGACGGACACGCCAAATACCTGCCCTACGAGCGCACCTGCACCCAGAGCGCGGGCACACTCAACATGTGGCAATACAACCCGTGCAACCCGAACGACATCACGGGCGGCAACCCCGACATCCGCTGGCTGAACACCTTCTGCTACACGCTGATGAACCGAGTGCCCTGCCCGTGATGGATACGCCTACTCTGCTGGAGCAGCTGGCGCGTCGCGCGTTCGACTTTTTCTGGCGCGAGACGCATCCGGACAGCGGGCTAACCAAAGACCGCGCCAATAATCACACGCGCGACGCCTTCGAAGTCTGCAGTATCGCGGCGAGCGGCTACGCGCTGGCGAGCCTGCCGATTGCCGTTCGCCGCGGCTGGATTACGCGCGCGCAAGCCCTCCGCCGCGCCCATCGGATGCTGGATGGGCACCTCCAGCTGGAGCATCAGCACGGCTGGCTGTACCACTTCATCCACTGGGAGAGCGGCAAGCGGATGTGGCAGAGCGAAATCTCCTCCATCGACACGGGGCTGTTCGTGATGGGCGCGCTGTTCGCCGCCCACGCGCTGGAAGACGCCTCTCTCACCCGCAAGGTGAACCGATTCTACGAGCGGATGGACTTCCAGTGGATGCTCACGGACGGCGGCGCGCGCCCCAGCGAACGGACGCTGGGACACGGCTGGAAACCCGAAACAGGGTTCCTCAAGAACCGCTGGGACGAGTACGCCGAGCATATGTTTTTGTATGTGCTGGCGCTGGGTGCGCCGAACCCGATTCCCAGCGCGTGCTGGGACGCCTGGCGACGTCCGATGGTGCGCTACAGAGATTACGAGCTGTTGCTGGGCGGACCGCTGTTCATCCACCAGATGAGCCATCTGTATCTTGACCTGCGCGGGCGACGCGATCGGCTGGGCTACAACTACTGGGTCTCGTCGCGCAACGCCACGCTCGCGCAACGGGCGTTCTGCATCGAGCATCGCGCCCGCTACAAGAGCTACGACGAGGATGTGTGGGGGCTGACCGCCAGCGACGGACCCGACGGGTATCGCGCCTACGGCGCGCCCGGCTGGGTGGAACACGACGGCACCGTCGCGCCCACCGCCGCGATTACCTCCATCATCTTCACGCCCGACCTCAGCCAGCGCGCCGCAAAAGCCATCTACGACCGACACGGCGCGCGACTCTGGGGACGCTACGGGTTCGGCAACGCCTTCAATGTCGACCGCGATTGGTACGACCCGGAGGTAATCGGCATCGATCTGGGGATGATGCTACTGGGGCTGGAGAACCACCGCACGGGCTATGTGTGGGAGGTTTGCAAAAAGATACCCGCTGTGCAACGCGGAATGGCGGCGGCGGGCTTCCGCGCGACAGGCGAACGCGACGAAACCGCGCCGCTCCGAACGAGCTGATGCAGGGGCTGTCCTGCCCAGCCCCATTTCGGAACCGCTAGAATCGCACTCTAGCGCTCACTGCAGCGCACAGGTGTACGGAAAACGAGCCATACAGCAGGAAGGCAGAATGCAGGAGGTAAGGGGCTTCATGGTGGAGCGGAGGGGATTCGAACCCCCGACCTCTAGAGTGCGATTCTAGCGCTCTCCCAGCTGAGCTACCGCCCCACGACGACGCATAGTATACCATGACCGCGCAGCGCAATTCAAGGGGGCAGGAGTTGCAACGCGCGGAACGAATCGGAAACGCCGCCATGATACACGACGAACGCCCATCATCGATGCCCCCGTTGCTGAATGTGGGGTTCTACAATTTCGTGCTGACGGACAAAATCGTCGCGCTGGTGCGCATCGACTCCGCGCCCGTGAAGCGACTGGTACAGCAGTTGCGTCGGGAGGGCACGCGCCTGATTGACGCCACGCAGGGACGCCGCACCCGATGCGTGGTGTTCCTCAATAGCGGGCAGATTGTGCTATCCGCGCTCACGCAGGAGACGCTCGCCAAACGGCTGAGCCGACCCGACGCCCTCTTCACACCCGAACCCACCGAAGAGGAGTTGCCCGACGAGGAGCCTGCCGAATAGTCGCCGCCAGCGGGTACACTCTTAACAATGGCGCGCGAGATGAGCAGGCAAGGGATGGCGACGCCGAAACGGCGGATCTCTCGGACGAGGCGAGTCTTTTGGGCAGTGTTCTGGTTGCTCTTCTGGACAGGCGGGCTCCTTCTGGGAACCGCGCTCGGCTATCTGCACTTCGCCAGTGAGGGCACGGTCAGCCGCGCCGTCGTCGCCTACATCACAGGCGAGACCAAACCCGAAAACGCCTTCCCCGGCAGGCGCAAGCTCACGATCCTGGTGGTCGGCGCAGACGAAAACCGCGACAACCGCAAGCGCGTCGTGGCTACGATGGCGCGCACGGACACCATCCTCGTCGCGCAGGTGGACTTCGTGAACCAGCGCATCCACGCGCTCTCCATCCCCCGCGACACGCTCGTGCGAATCCCGCGCCACGGCTGGGGCAAAATCAACTCCGCCCACGCGCTCGGCGGACCCCGCCTGCTGGTGGAGACCGTCAGCACCCTGCTGGGCAACCTGCAGATTGACGAGGTGGTCATCGTCAGCTACAAAGCCTTCGAGGAAGCCATCGACGCGCTCGGCGGCGTCACCATCGAGGTCGAAAAGCGCATGCGCTACCACGACAACTGGGGCGACCTGCATGTCGACCTAGAGCCCGGTGTGCAGCGCCTGAATGGTAAGCAGGCGCTGGGCTATGTGCGCTACCGACACTCCGACAGCGACTTCCACCGCATCGAGCGCCAGCAGAAGTTTATGCGCGCGGTCAAAGAACGCCTCAAAGACCCCAGCGTGTGGATGCGCGCCCCGCAGGTGCTGGCGACAGGGCTGCGCCACACACGCACCACGATGGAGTTCGAGCAGCTGCTCGCGCTCGCCCTGTTCGCCCGTCAGCTCAGCGACGAACAAATCCGCACGGAGACCCTGCCCGTGCGCAACGGACCGGGCACGAGCCTGCTGGTGCAGCGCGACGAAGCGACCCAGCTCATCCGCGAACTCGGCTTCTGGGACACAGACGCCTACTCTTACGCCCGATGAGAACCTACGGACTGACCCAACTGGAGAAGCTCGCGATTGCTCTCGCCGTCGCGGCGGTGCTGGCGATTCTCATCCCGCTCTATCGGCAGCTGGTAGACATCAAGCGCACGGCGGACTGCCTCTCGAACCTCAAGGACATTGCAACCGCCATCAACCTCTACCAGCTGGACTATTCGAACACGCTGCCGCTGGCGTACTACGCCAATCCCGACGGCTCGCCGCAGACCGACGCCGCAGGTCGCCCGCTCACATGGGTGCTGTGTATCAGCAGCTACATGCGGCGCGATTTGCAGCGCGCGCTCGCCTGCCCCGCCGACCCCACAGGCGGCAGCACGGTGATTACCCACCCGCGCGACTCCAGCCAGACGCTGCGCCTCTCGTATGGCTTCTATGCGCCCCTGTCGGCGGCGCGCCTCGAAGACCTGCCCAACCCCGGACTGAGCGTGCTGATTGCCGACAGCCTCGCAGGCGGACAGCTCGGCTCACTGAACCCTAACCCCCTGCTGGGGGGCAACGACGGCTTCGTGCTGGGCTACGACGACGCGACGCTCCGACCGACCGAAAGCACGCGCTACATCACGCGCCTGTCGGTCTGGCGACGGCGCGCCGATGGCGACTGGACACCCGACAACCTGCGCAGCTTTCACGGCAAGGGCGTGAATGTGCTGCATGCCGACGGGCATGTCGCCACACGCGCGCCCAGCCTCCTGATTTTGACGCGCGACTCGCAGGGTAAACTCGAACCGCCCTGGACACTACCCGAACCACGCAAAAGGAACGACACGGAGAATCAGCCATGACGCGCGACGAGGCATGGAACCTGCTCTGTGAATACACGCAGTCGGAGAACCTGCGCCGCCACGCGCTGGCGGTCGAAGCCTGCATGCGCTACTACGCCCGCCTGTTCGAGCAAGATGAGGAACTCTGGGGCGTCGTCGGGCTGCTGCACGACTTCGATTACGAGCGCTACCCCTCGCTGGAGGAGCATCCGTTTCGCGGGATGGAGATTCTGCGCGCGCGGGGCGTCCCGGAGGAGATTGTCCGCGCGGTCGGCGCACATGCGAACCACACGGGCATCCCGCGCGAGAGCCTGCTGGAGCGCGCCATCTTCGCCTGCGACGAAATCTCAGGCTTCGTGATTGCGGTCGCGCTGGTCAAGGGGCGTACACTCAGCGCGGTCACGCCCGAATCGGTGCGCAAGCGGATGAAAGAGAAAAGCTTCGCGCGTGGGGTCAACCGCGACGACCTGCTGCAGGGCGCCGACGAGCTGGGCGTCCCGTTCGATGAGCATGTCGAGCATGTCGTGCGCGCGCTGCGGGAGATTGCCCACGAACTGGGGCTGAACCCCTGACCCATGCCTCCCTCAGCGGCGCGCGTGGTACTGTACCTGACGGGGCGCAGTGTGTATCATGGCGTCCGTCGCGCGCGTGCCCGCACGCTCCGCGCCCTGCTCAATTATTGCCCTTGCGCCATATTTGCAACATCCGCGCTAATACCAATCGGCGCGTCAGCGTTCGTTAATTGAGGCTGAATCGCGGAAATGCCCGCACCCCCTCCTTAAGGTTCCCCCTGCGCGCAGGGGGAACCGATTCCTGGTTCCCCTCGCTTGCGGGGGGAACCTTAAGGAGCTTAAGAGGGTAGGTTTTTTTGAGGTGCGCGCTGCTTGCGGGCGCACCCAGAATATGGAGAAGCGCGTGTTCACACGACGGCTGAAGCCGTTCCTATCAAACGAAGCCGACCTTCGTCGGCTATAGCCAGCGTAGGCTGGCTTTGTGTTGTAGGAACGGCTTCAGCCGTCTTCTCTTCAAGCAGGACGCGAAAAAA
>JBBIQK010000018.1:0-51058 GCA_037442365.1 Armatimonadota bacterium
CTCGCCCTTGACCCAGCCGTACACATTCGCCGTGTCGAAAAAGTTGATGCCCAGCTCAAGGGCGCGATCCATAATCCGATAGGAGTCTTCCTCGCTGGTGTTGGGACCGAAATTCATCGTGCCCAGGCACAGGCGGCTCACCAGCAGACCCGAACGACCTAAATGCGTATAGTGCATGCGTATATCCCTCCTTGTACGCCGTGTGTTTCGACGCCAGCGACGCTTTTCCTGCCCGAATAGCAGGAGTCTCCGGAAAATAGTCGAATCTTGTCTACCGCTATGACATCCTTTCTGAGAAAAGTCGCGGAGTTTCTGCAGGCGCACCCCGAAGGCGTGCAGGTTGTGCGCCAGATTAGCTCGGAAGACATGATTGAACCGCCCGAAGAGGAGGGGGGCTTCAGCCGCGCCCTGCTTGTGCCCGAACCAAACCAGAAAGAGTTCGGCGTGTTCGAAGTGCCCCGAAGCGATGAAGAGACGCAGTTCACGCATTTCATCGACGGCATCCAGCACTCGCAACTGCTCTACTATCAGCTAACCCAGTATGGCGTTATGCCTGTTGTGTACGGCTATGTGGCGGCGATGGTGCTGGAGCGGCGCAATCGCGAGCTGCACCCTGTTGCTGACCTCACCGAATCGCAGGAGGCGCTCTATCTGCCCCTGAAGGCGTTCGACGCGCGCCTGTTTGAGCATGCAGGCGTCACGGTTCACGACTCGCTGGAGGCGCGTGAGCTGGAGAAGACCTCTTTCCAGACGATGCTGGTGCGCGCGGGGGCGACGGTGGCGCGGGTGCGCGACCAGCTGGAGCGCAAACTTGCCCTGCAGTGGATCGAGCAGCAGCCGCCGGACTCGAAAGACTGGCTGCTGGTGGACGGCTCGATTGCCGACTTGATGCGTGCGCTGGAGCGGCGGAAGCTGGTGAATGTGGTGGGCGTCTCCAAGTCGCATCGTACCAGCTATCTGGAGATTGACTGGATGCTGAAGGTGTTTAGCATGGAGGCGGGCTATCGCAGCAGCGTGTTTCGCCCCGTGCGCGAGGGTCAGAGCGAGGTCTACAGCTGGTACCTGCGCCTGCGCTGGCAGGAGGGCGCTTCGCCCACCTACGGACTCGTTCGGGTGGAGACGCCCGTGCTGACCACGCCCGACGACACACGCGAATGGGCGAATAAAATCTCGGCGTGGCTGCTGCAGGAGACGCGCCCTATCAGCCTGCCGGACCCGCGCTACGACCGCCTGCTGTACCCGTTCCGTATGTGCGAGCAACATTTGCGCAGCCGCGCGCCCAGCGAAGCTGTGCTACGCGCCGCGCTGGAGCGCGTCGGCGACCTGCGGGGCGTTGTGGCGTCAGGCGGATACCAATCAGCGCGTCAGACTTCGTAATTGCCGTGCGTCTGCAGCTGGAGCCACGCGCCCTGTTGCCCTCACCCCCAGCCCCTCTCCCGCGCGGCGGGCGAGAGGAACCGTGTGTGCGACGCGAATGCGTTACTCCCCCTCTGGCATCGCCACCCACGGGGGCGGTTCCGCCCTCCCCGCGCGGGCGCGTTGGTGCGCCTTCTCCTGTGTGGACGCCGTCTTTGCCATAGCAATAAAGGAGTGTACCCGCTCAGTTCACAGCCATATCCAGCTGCGGAGTATTGAAGACAACACCCGCTCCAGCTCGTCCTGAACCAGACGGTACTGTTTACCCCTCAGCAAGAGACGGTCAAAAAGACCGACCAGTCCGATTACCTCCACATAAAGGTGAATAGAGAACTCGTTATTGAGTGTTATCAAGTCCGCGCGCTTGTGAACAAATTCTGTCACTCCGTTGCTGAATCTTATCCCCCTCTGCAAACAGATGCCTGCCGTACCACCCAGCTCCACCCTCGCGAAAGGATATGTTTCATCTGCGACTTGAGTCTGTTCCAGATATCGCCATATTCCGGGTCGGTAGTGAACGGTGTGTCTTAGCGCCTCGGCTTCGTCGGATACGTTCAGAAGTCGCCAGTCGAGAATAAGGTAGGCGTTTGTACTTACCCATCCTCCCCGTAGCGAATACCAGCAATGACGAACCTCTGGTGAAAGCGCGTGAACCGCTCGTTCTTTCGCGCGCATCGGTTTCAGAGGCTTGGGGACATCAATCGTAAGCTGTGCGAACTGCCCAAGTTGTATCTGCTGATGCATGCTGTTACCTCCTAAAGAATCGGTTTAGGGATAGGGCGAGGGAAGAAACGTATTGGAAGGCACACGCACTTGCCGAAGACACAATAACCGATCAATCCTCTTCCAAGGCAGTGCAAGGTGCAGTCTACTATGACCGACGGACGGCAAAGATTCCTCTGGATACAAAACAAGCAAGCAGACAAACAAGCGCCACACAGAAATTGAACCCATCCAGGTAGCGACTCTAAACAGACACGAGCACACTCAAATGGGTTCATCGACCTCTGGCAATCGCTTATACACGAGAGCAGATAATACAAGCAAAATGCGCCACATGCGCAGGCAACAACACATGCACCAACGCCAATACCCATCGGGACGTATTCAGATTCCCCAATATACAGGTATGGCAGATCTCGTACTTCTTCAAGATACTTTGGTAAGTACGCCGACTCGTCGGTCGATTCAAAAGTACCGCCGACCCGCACGCCAAACCAGTCCTGATACAGCATCGCGCCTGCAGGCGGCGGTGTCAGCCCACTCAACCAATGCCCCGCTAACCACCCATAATCCTGGGCACTCTCGGCGCCCGTTCGGTACCACACGCTGCTCAGCCCCGCCACATACTCCTCCAGCGTGTTCCAGCTTTCTCCACCTATCGCCCGACTGTACACCCGCATCGGCACACTCCCACAGCCAATACGACACACATACCGATATTCCCTACCAGCCAGACCATCCCGCTTCCATACCCGCACACCATCACTATTGTACCCATACGCATACGCCACCTGCAAGTTGCCACTCCCGTAATCCCGCTCTATCCGCGTTGAATAACTTTCCATGTCTCGCCACGAAGCGCCCCGACCCAGCCCTCGACGCATACCAGCACGCGGCGTGCTTGGGCTACCACTTGGGTCTTCGCCCTTCACAAGTGCTCATTCCCTCAATAACAGCGGAGCATAGGCGTGAGCAGGCGAGAAAAGATCCGCCACCCCCACCCTGCGTATCTTTGCGTGGCGCGGTATGCGGAAGAAAGCGTGTTCCTCTGGGATTGCCGTGCGATAATGCAACAAGATATGCCGACGCCGCAGTCGTCCCTCCCACCACAGTTCAGAACAGACTGGCACCTCTTGCCCTAAAAGAGGGGGCTCGGCTCTAAAACACACACGCCACTCCACTGTAGCGCTTTCACCCACACGCGGTAAGTACCGATACCGCTCTATCAGTCGCCGTGAACACTGCCAATGCGTACAGAACTTTGAGTTGCTTGCCGAGTCGCTCTCTAACAACTGCCACCTGACACTCCCGTATAGATTGCCGAAGTCGTCTCGGAAATAGGGCATCAGCGAACGGCTCATCCAGAGACGCAGTACCGCGTCAGAAATCGGCGCAGTGAACACAGTAGGCGTCTTGAAAGGGTAAAACCAAGTATAGGCAGTATTGCCACGAAAGAGTAGATAATGTTCTGTGATGGCTCCCACAGCTAGGCGACGACCCACAATTTCGCCTTTCGGATTGATGAGGCGGATTTCACGCCCCCATTCCGACTCGCCGCCAAACCTGCCAAGCCACTCTATCAGCTCTTCCTCAATCAGCCATTCGGATTGCATCCCGATTACCTCCTCGCGCTTTCAGTATCCAGGGGGAGCGGGTTTCGGTGCAAATCGATCGTAGCACTGCGTGCGACAAGCGTCGAGCGCGTTATCACACGCTCTAACAGCATCTGCGTATGCCTGTGAGGCATCTGCAAGACACTGGTCATAAGCTGCGGCACAGTCCCTCATACATATTTCGTAATTGATATCTTTACCAGGGAACCGAATCAGACAATTTCGCTCACAAGCAGACTTTCCTGCCTGGCAGCGCAGTTTGGCAGTGTTGTAATCGTTCAGGGCGTTCCGAAGACACCGTTGGTACAACTCGTCACACCGACTCAAGCAACTCGCTAAATCTATTACCCAAGGAGGCAACTGGATCTGCGGAATGCAAGCCCCAAACGCCATGAGGAAGATTGCTGAGTTCACCTCCTCACACCGTTCTGCACACCCCCCATCCACAATCGGCGCACAGAGACCCTGCGAATAAACCACACAAACACACGCCGCGGGCACCTCGCTCTGCACCGCCAGCCCGTTGCTGTCCTGCGGATAATAACCCCACGGCTCGCCCGCTTGACCCATCATCAGCAAAGTACCCCCACTATGTGAAACGCGCTGATTACAATTTCTACCATGAACCATGAATCCCGCGATCTATAATGCGTCCAGTGCCGTCCGTTTCCCAAAAAAACCAAAGGAATAAAGAGAGCCGAGGGTCGTTTTCCTGAACCAGTCGTGGTTCAAAATAGATATGCTTTCCCCCAGCCTGCTCTTTAAGGAAACAGCCCCTTCTCACCTCCCAGCGATTCCCCTGTTTGACAACATCGTACAGTTCAGCAAAGCCGCACTGAGCAAACTGCGGTTCTATGTCGCGCTTTACAGTCGAGAGCGGAGCCCCCAGCAGGACAGGAGGTAGAGAGAAGGAAACGGAGGATTTCGTTCGCCCACCCGCTATCCACAAATACCTTACCACACGCGAGTCACGGTTGAGCCACAGCAGAAGACGAAGCGGTTGTTTCCTGTTTTCAAAACATGCAAGCGATACTGTATACTGATTACTCACTTGCTGGCTGCGTATTATACGCCACTGCTCAATTCTGGGATAAACGGAAACTATTTTCTCAATCGTTGGAGAGGTCCAGAATAACTCAAACCTTGCTTGGTTGCCCTGTATCGCTTCGTTACAGTGTTCAAGGATTGGGTCGAGCGAAGCGAGTTGGAGAATCGTCGCCCCAACGAAACCAAGCACCACCAAAAAACCGCCTGCTACCAGAAAACGATGTCTCAGTGCCATCTTCTATATCCTTGCTGATGACAACACCACTGACATTCAAGCCAATCGTTATTCGAAACGGTCGGATCAAAATAGCGCCTCTTTTCGCGAATGACAACTGCGCAGTTGACGCCATCAAAATTCGCTTTTTCGTCGAGATCGCTATCACTTCCTGGAGCAGGTCGTGGACCCCACGGGCGTCCTCCTCTTTCTGTAGACAGAGCGGCTAATACGGCACATTCTGTTCCACCGGCTGGATGAAGACCAATAAGGCAGGCTGCGACACAGTGCACTAGCTTATCACCACCCTTGGGATTGCCACTGTGATTGTGTGGCCAATCCCGCAGCTCCTCCTCGTACATTTTGGCAATCTCGATACATGCTGTGATTTCACTGTGAATACCTCCCACTATGACAAGACCCACAATAATGACGACCCACCACGCTATACTCCATGAAAAACTAGACTGCTCTTGTAAATATAGAGGTGGCGGAAAATTGAGAGTATACGCTTGTGGTGTTCGCCCGAAAGCATCACGCACAATCATCTTGCCGTCCCCTGTGGCAAGGTCAAGCAGCAGGCTGCCCCCCACTGGAAAGCCGTAGTCGACGAAATGCCCGTATGGGTTGGTGTAAATAATAACATTTGAAGCGGTTCGGTACTCCTCCACACTCGCCCAAGTTCCACCGCCTATCTCCCGCTGATACACCCGCATCGGCACGCCCCCACACCCAATACGACACACATACCGATACTCCTGCTGATTGAGAACATCCCGCTTCCACACCCGAACACCGTCGCTATTATACCCATACACTTGCAAGTTCCCATTCCCATAATCCCGCTCTATCCGCGTCACGCGACCTTCCTCATCATACCCAAACACACGCGCATAACCCGCCGTCGGATCCTCCCAACGCGCCAGCGTGCCCTCAGGGTTCCAACTAAAGCTATACACCACATCAGGCTCAGGCGCCCGATCAATCACGCTCGCCAACCGACCCGACACCGCATCATACACATACTCGTCTTGATGAAACCCGTTCACCGCGTCATCCCGCTCCACATACCGCCGACTGCCATCCAAGTTGTACTGATAAGCTCGCCTGTACGCCACCTGACCCGTGCGCGCCTCACTCTCCAACCGACCCGCAGGCGTGTAGCTATAAACCGTCATGTCCCCGCTCGGACGCTCCACACTCTGCACCACCCGACCCAGCAGGTCATAGGTGTATTCATACCCTATCAGCAAAGTGCCACTATTGGCGCGCTTATGCTCCACCTTCCATACCTGACCAACCTGCGACGGATGGCTCGCCCCATAGTAGGTGTACGCCACATAACTCCCGTTCGGATACACCTCCTGCTCTAGGCGACCTGTACCGCGCTCATAACTGTACCCCACAGCGCCCCGATCATCGCCCACGCTCTTCAAGCGACCCAGATAATCATAGGTGTACTTGATTGTCCGCACCGCACTCTTGTCTGAACGAAGCTCCTCTTCCGTCATTTTCCTGCCTGCCGCATCATACGCCGCCGAAACCGCCACAACCTCTATCCCTTCACTGCTGCCACAACAGCCCTCCTGCAAAACAACACGCCCCCACGCATCGTAGGTGTAGTCCCGACGCCCAACGCCGTCCTCAACCCACACCCGACGACCCTCGCCGTCCCAGCCCATTCGCACATCGGCACTGCGCGGATAGTCTATCCCCCGCAACCGACCCCACGCATCATAAGTATAGGTCGTCGTCTCACTCCCGTTGGCTGTCTGCACCGTGCGCGACACCAGCCAACCCAGACCACTGTAATCCATTTCCCGCCAGAATCCGCCAGGTACTATCACCCGCCGCACCTGACCCCGGCGCGCCAGATTCGCCTCATCCACTGCGTAATACTGATATTCCGTCGCCCGCCCCAGCGCGTCGATCACCTGCCGCACCAAGCCGTACACAGGCTCATTCAACTCGTAATCATATACATACTGCGCCACACCCCCTTCAGGGTCGCGCACACTCTTCACATCCCCATACCCGCTGGTGTAGGTATACTCCCACACATGCCCCAGCGCGTCCGTCACCTTCCATATACGGTCCGTTCCCTGATAGTAAGTGTAAGTTGTCATCGCCCCGTTCGGCTCCTTGCTCCAGAGCAGGTTGCCCTGAGGGTCATAACTCCATTCCCACACCAGACCCGCCGCATCCTGACGCTTGACCACCTGATACTGACCGTTGTACCACGCCCGCGATAACTCCCTTGCGTTCGCGTCGTCAGTACCTCCAGAGCAAAGACGCTATTAATTAACGCGCCAGCCCGCCGTTTTTAGACATCCACCCCCCGAATTTTCCCCCAATTCGCCCCAAATTCTTCACTCCACCCCCAGAAGACGCTTCAGGTGGGCAATCAAACGCTCGATGCGTTTATACACTGCCCCCAGCGAAATCCCCTCCTGCGCGGCGAACGCCTTGAGCTGCTCGGTGTCTTTCTCGGCGTAGGCAGTGAGCAAAGCACGCTGGGTTTCAGGCAATCGCGCCAGCGCCTCGTGCAGAGACAGCAAGCAGTACCATTCCGCTTCGTCCCCCCCCCCGCACATTCGCGGGCGCAGTGGGCGAGCGCCTCGCGCTCCTGCGTGCGCTTGCGGTGATAGTCGCTCAGCACTCGGTAGGCGACGGTCTCTATCCAGCGATCGCACACGGGGTTGCCCTGCTCAAGACAGCAGAGCAGGCGATAGACCACCTCGTGGGCGAGGTCTTCGCAGTCGGCTTCGGGCGCGCCGTTGTCGCGGAAGAGAGCGCACGCTTTGTGATAGGCGCGCCAGGCAATCCTTTCACGGGAGCGTTCGTCCATTCGCTTCCCCCCCTGACTGCGCGCAGTATACCTGTTCCGTTGAAGTCGTCGCACGCTCACGGCGCAATCTGCACGGGGCAGCCGATGGGCAGGAGCATATAGAGCCGTTCAATATGCGCGTCGTCGACGGCGATGCAGCCGAGCGTCCAGTCGCGTCCTGCGCCGCCGCCGTGAACGCCAATCGCCCCGCCGAGCGGCGTGTCCCACGGCGGGCACTGACCCGCGCGAATCGCCGACTCGATCGCCGCGCGTTGCGCCGCGTCAATCTGCCCCGCCCGATAGCCCGCCTGCGCGTCGGGAGAACAGGCGTTGGCGGGGGATGGCGCGGCTGAGTGGGGGCGTGCGTGGTTGCGGCGACTGGTGTGTTGGGCGGCAGTGGTGGCAGTGGCGCACGATGCGCGCTGGCGTGGGGTGTATGAGCGGATGGTGGCGTCAGGGAAGCCGAAGAAAGTGGCGTTGTGCGCGGTCGCGCGTCGGTTGTTGAGGGGGGGGAACTCAATGGTGCGTGATGGGAGGGCGTATGTGCGCGTGTAGGGGAGCAAGGGACTTGACTTTTCAATACCCTTGCTCCCGCGCGGCGGGAGAGGGGAGCCGTGCAAGCCTTGCGCGACACGCTATCCCCCTCTCCCAACCCGTTGGGAGAGGGGGACAAAGGGGGTGAGGGCAACAAGCGTCGCCGATTTACGGATTATGACCCGCAGATTGGTATGACCACGCATTTGGTATGAGGCTACACCCACTTGCCAATCACGCCCAGCGCCTTGCCGACCTTCTCGAACGCTTCGAGCGCGTCGTCGAGGTCTTTGCGGGTGTGGGTGGCGTTGGGCATCGTGCGCACGCGCGCCTTGCCGCGCGGCACGGTGGGGTACACAATCCCGACCACGAACACGCCCGCCTCGTAGAGCTGGCGCTCCATCTGCTGCGTGATGCCCTCGTCGCCGCACAGCACGGGCGTGATGGGCGTCTCGCTGCCCATCGTGTCGAAACCCAGTCGGTGCAGGTTCTCCTTCCAGTAGCGGGCGTTGTCCCACAGGCGGCGCATCGGCTCCGGGTCGGTCTGCAGAATCTCAACGGCTTTGAGAATCGCGCCGACGGCGGCGGGGGGCAGCGCGGTGCTGAACAGGTAGGGACGCCCGCGATTAATCAGCCACTCTTTGAGCAGGCGGCTGCCCGCGATGTAGCCGCCCACCACGCCAATCGCTTTGGAGAGCGTGCCCAGCTGGATGTCCACGCGCCCATACAGCCCGAAGTGGCTGGTCGTGCCGCTGCCATGTTCGCCCAGCACGCCCGACGCATGCGCGTCGTCCACCATCACCACCGCGTCATACCGCTCGGCAAGTTCGACAATCTCAGGCAGAGGCGCAATATCGCCGTCCATGCTGAATACGCCGTCGGTCACGATGAGCCGCTTCTTGAAGTGCCCGCAGCGCTTGAGGATGTCCTCCAGATGGTTCATGTTTTTGTGTTCGTAGACATAGCCCTCGCTCTTTTTGTATTTCGCGCTGCTGAGGCGCACGCCGTCGATGATGCTGGCGTGGTTCAGCTCGTCGGAGATAATCACATCGCCCTCCACGAAACACGAGGGAATCGCGCCAGAGTTGGCGTTGAAGCCCGACTGGAACACCAGCACCGCTTCGGTCTTTTTGAAGGCAGCGAGTTTCTCCTCGAGCTGGTCGTAGAGGCTGTTCGTGCCGCCGAGCCAGCGCACGGCGCCTGCGCCTGCGCCCCACTGCTGCGCCGCTTCAATCGCAGCTTGCTTAAGGCGGGGGTCGTTCGCCAGCCCCAGGTAGTTGTTGGAGGCTAAGTTAATCACCTCGCGTCCGCCGATGCGCACGCGCCCGCCCTGCGGCGTCTCCAGAATCGGCGGCTGCTTGTAGAGGTTCTGCGCCTTGAGCTGCTCGATGCTCTCGTGAAGCCACTGCTGGAAGCCTGCGTTCATGGTCGTCTCCTCATGCCAGATAGTGGACGGGGAAGCGCGCGGTCAGTTCGCGCACGCGGGCGCGCACCGCCTCAAGAGTCGCCTCGTCCTGATGGTTTCGGAGAGCGTCGCCGATGAGTTCGGCAATCAGCGGCATCTCCGCCTCGCGCATGCCGCGCGTGGCAACAGCAGGCGTGCCCAGGCGCAGCCCGCTCGTCACAAACGGCTTCTGCGTGTCGTAGGGAATCATGTTTTTGTTGGTGGTGATGTGAACCGAGTCCAGCACCTGCTGCGCGAGCTTGCCCGTGACGCCCAGCGGGGTGAGGTCAATCAGGATCTTGTGGCTGTCTGTGCCGCCCGCGACCAGTCGGAATCCCTGCTCCTGCAGCGCGTGCGCGAGTGTGCGCGCGTTCGCCTTCACCTGCTGCTGGTAAATCTTAAACTCTGGCTGCAGCGCTTCGTGGAAGCAGACCGCCTTGCCCGCAATCTGGTGCATCAGCGGACCGCCCTGCAAGCCCGGGAAGACGGTCTTGTCGATGAGTGGCGCGTATTCGGCTTTGCACAGGATCAGCCCGCCGCGCGGACCGCGCAGGGTCTTGTGCGTGGTGGTGGTCACGAAGTCGGCGTAGGGCACGGGGGAGGGGTATTCGCCCGCGGCGACGAGCCCCGCATAGTGCGCAATGTCCGCCATCAGGTACGCCTCAACCTCGTCGGCAATCGCGCGCATCGCCGCCCAGTCGATTTCGCGCGGGTAGACGGTCGCGCCGCCGACAATCAGCTTCGGGCGATGCTGACGAGCGAGGTCGCGCAGCTGGTCGTAGTCAATCAGCTCCGTATCGCGCCGTACGCCGTAATGCACGACATGGTAGAGCATGCCCGAAAAGTTGACAGGGCTGCCGTGCGTGAGGTGTCCCCCCTGCGCAAGATCAAGCGCCAGCATCGTGTCGCCGGGCTTGAGAATCGCGAAGTAGACCGCCATGTTCGCGTTCGCGCCCGAATGGGGCTGCACATTCGCGTGTTCCGCGCTAAAGAGCCGCTTCGCCCGCTCGATGGCGAGGTTCTCGACCTCGTCGTAGTATTCGCAGCCGCCGTAGTAGCGTTTGCCGGGGTAGCCCTCGGCGTACTTGTCGGTCATGACCGAGCCGACCGCCTCGCGCACGGCGCGGCTGGTGATGTTCTCCGAAGCAATCAGTTCCAGATTCTGCTCCTGTCGCTGGGTCTCTTGCTGAATCAGCGCGTACACTTCGGGGTCGACTTCCGCCAGCGAAGCGACGCGCTGTCGGCGTACAAGTTCTGCGTGGTCGATGACGCTCATAGGGCTTCTCCTCGCGAGAATTCTACCCGATAGGGTATACTGAGATATACCACCGAACAGGTGAGACCATGAGCGATAGCCAAAACCAGCGATACGACTGTGTCGTGCTTGGGGCTGGGCTGGCAGGTCTGTATGCGGCATATCTGCTGCGCCAATCGAACTTCTCTGTGTGTGTGCTGGAAGCGCGCGAGCGCGTTGGGGGGCGCGTGTGGACCTGGCGCGCGCTCGCAAATCAGCAGCATGCGGAACTCGGTCCCGAGTTTGTCGATTCCAATCATTACCGCGTGATTCGTTTCGCCCAGCGTTTCAACCTGACCCTGAGTACGCGCCCCGATTTCTGGGGCGTTTCGCCGACGCCGCCGCTGGGACGCCGTGCGCGCCGGGCATGGCGGCAGTTCTGGGACGCAATGGACGCGCTCGCGGCGCAGATTCCCGACCGCTATGCGCCGTGGCATGCGCCTGAGCCGCTGCGCCCCCTCGATTGCGTGACGATGCGCGCGTATGCGGAGCGGCTGGGCGTGTGGGAGGCGGGCGAGCCACTGTTCCGCCGCTACACCCAGAACATGGAGGCGACTGAACCGGAGAATCTGTCGGTCTACAGCGTCGCGGCGCAGGAGGCGTTCTACGGCAAGGGCGTGGCGGCGGGCGTGTACCGATTCGTGGACGGCACGGACGCGCTGCCCCGCGCGCTGGTGGACGCTTTCGTGGCGCAGGGCGGCGAGTTGCGCCTGAGCGCGCCCGTCGAGGCGATTGAGCAGACGCCCGACGGCGTGCGCGTGTATGCGCGACAGGCAGGCAAACCGCTGACGGTACAGGCGTCGCATGCGATCGTTGCGCTGCCGTTCCCCGTGCTGACGCAGCTGGAGTGGCATCCTGCACTAGCGCCCTGGCGCGTCGAAGCGTTGCAGCACGCGGGCAGGGGCGCGGTCATCCGCACGCTCATCCAGTTCCGCCGCCGCTTCTGGCGCGACGAGCCGTACCCCCGCGCCTACCCCAACCGCTCGGAGGTCAGCGCCGTCTGGGAGGAGACCGACCTGCAGGCGGGCGATTCGGGCGTGCTGTCGTTCTGGACGGGGGGCGAGTCGGCGCGTCGCTGGGCGTCGCTGTCGGAACAGGCGCGCATCGACGAGTGCCTGCGCCTGCTGGAGGCGATGTACCCTGACTGCCGCGCGCATGTGCTTACGGCGCGCAGCTACGACTGGCAGGCGGACCCGTTTGCCCAGCACGCCTACATCCACCACGCGCCGGGCTACCTGACCGAAGCGCTGCCGCTGCTGCGCCAGCCAGAAGGGCGCGTCCACTTCGCAGGCGACTACCTGAGCCTGTTCGTGGGCTACATGGAGGGCGCGCTCGAATCGGGCGAACGCGCGGCGCAGGCGGTTCAGCACGCCTCGAACTGAACGCCGCTACGTCGCGATGACGCCAGCCTTCGAGAGACCGCACGGATAGAGTGCGGAAGTTGACGCAGGATCGGCTTTAGCCGTCTGGGCGACGGCGCGACTTTCGAACTGCCACATCCCCCCCTTGACAGACACCCCATCCCGCATGGTATACAAATGTATACAAAGCCATCCTACAGGATGGAGGCGTTGGCATGCAAACCCACGAGACGGAGTTCTGGATTGCGTCGGAGCGCAACGGGGAGTACCCGTTCACGCGCGAGGATTCGTTCGAACGCAAACTGCGGCGCCATCGCAAACTGCAGGCGCAACTGCACGACCTCGCAGACCCGCAGCAGCGGGCAATCGCCTACCTGGAGCGCGTGGAGATGGAGAGCGTGCTGGCGCGCGCGAACCTCACGCCTCGCCAGCGCTATGTCTGCGAGCAGTACCTCAACGGCTGGACGCTGCAGGAGATTGGCAAGCGCATGGGCGTGACCAAGCAGGCGGTGGGCAAGACGCTCAAGTTCGCGCTCATCAAGCTCAAGCAGGCGTGGCGCAACAACCCGTTTCACGGGCTGGCGGAGGTGTACCGCAGCGAGACGCGGCGGGTGGGCAGTCGGCGATAGCTACAGCACGCGCACGAACGCCCCGCCCGGCATCCGCCGCGCCAGCCCCTGCATCTCCAGCATCGTCAGCTCCGCCTGCGCCACATGCACCGCCAGCCCCAGTTGCCGCGCGAGCGCGTCCACATGGCGCGGCTCCAGATCTAGCGCGCTTAGCAACTGCTCCTGCACTTCGGTCAGCAGCGGCAGGCTTGCGGCGCGCTCGCGCGGCTCGGAAGCGATTTTCAGCACGCTCAGAATATCCTCCGCCGATTCCGCCAGCGCCGCGCCGTCTTTAATCAGCGCATGGCAGCCCCTGCTTCTGGGGTTATCAATGCTGCCCGGCACAGCGAACACCTCGCGTCCGTACTCGGCGGCGAAACGCGCGGTAATCAGCGCGCCGCTCTGTTCGGGCGCCTCCACCACCAGCACGCCCAGCCCCCACGCGGCAATCAGGCGGTTGCGCACGGGGAAGCGCCACTGGTCGGGCGGGGCGTCCCAAGCGTACTGCGAGACCACCGCGCCGCCCGATTCGACGATGCGTCGGAACAGGGCGCGGTTCTCGGCAGGATACAGGCTGCCCAGCCCGCTGCCCAGAATGGCGATGGTGCGTCCGCCTGCCTCCAGCGCGGTGCGGTGCGCAACGGCGTCCACCCCCAGCGCGCCGCCGCTGACGATGGTTAGCCCCGCCTCGCACAAATCGCGTGTGAACCGCTCGGCGACCATGCGCCCATACGCGCTCGGCTGGCGCGTACCGACCACGCCAATCGCGAACCGATCGCGCTCCTGCAGCTCGCCCCACACCAGCAGCGCAGGTGGAATGTCAGGCGCGCCTATTAGCGGGCGCGGGAAGTCGGCGTCCGTCTCCAGCACCAGCCGCGCCTCGCCCGACTCCAGCGGCGCGGGGAGTTCCATCGGTTCGCGCGCAACGCGCTCCATCGCCGCCACATCCGCCTCACGCACGCCCGAAACCTCGCGCAACGCCGACGCAGGCGCGCTCAGGACGCTCACCGCATCGCCGAACCGCTCCAGCAAGCCTCGCAACTTATTCGGCGAGAAGTCCAGACGCAACAGGCGCAGCCACGCGCACAGCTCATCCCGACTCATGGTCGCTCCACAAACTCCCACTCGCGTGTGCGGAAATAGCGCAGTCCCGCCAGCGCGACGCCCAGTCCCATCAGCAGGTTCAGCCCCAGCAGCCACACGGGCAGCGGCATATCGGGAAACTGGGTTGCCTGACCCAGCGCGGCGTTCTCCTGCACAATCGTAATCGGCGGCAGAATCGCCTTGCGGTACGCCATCGCCAGAGTCGCCATCGGGTTCAGCACATGGTACACCCAGAAGAGTCCCTCACGGTACGCTTCGGGAACCAGCGTCGTGTAGCGCAACTGCTCCGAGAAGTAAATCACGGGCGTCAGGAAAAACAGCAGCTGTAGCCCGACGCTCACCAGGTACTTCACATCCTCGTAGAACACATTCCAGCAGGCGATAATCGCCGCCAGCCCCACCACCCATAGCAGCTGGCTCAGCATCGCAATCGGCAGCCACAACAACCCCCACTGCAACGGCGTCCCCACGAACCCGTACAGGTACACAAACAGCACGCCCATCGCCAGCAGGAAGTGAACAAAGTTCGCCAGCACCGCCGCCAGCGGCAACAGCACGCGCGGAAAGTAGATTTTGCGAATCACCTGCATATAGACCAGGATTGTCTGGCTGGAATCGAGCAGCGCGAACTGGAAAAAGGTCCACGGCAGGTACGCCGCCAGAATGTACGCCGAGTAGTTCGCGATGCGCATGCCCATCACATACTTGAACACAAGGGTCATCACCAGCACGGTCGCCAGCGGGTTCAGCAGCGACCAGAAAAAGCCCAGCATGGAGTTTTTGTAGCGCACGCGCAGCTCGCGAATCACCAGCGTCTGCAGCAGCTCGCGATAGACCCATAGTTCCTGCACCAGTGCGCGCACGCCGTCTGATTCGGCGCGGCGCGTCGGTTTCCTGTGTAGGCGTGTGCAACCGTTGGGCGCGGCGAGTCGTCTACAATTTACGGTATGCGACTGTTTGGGGTGTTTTTCGGGCTGCTGGCGCTGGGCGTTCTCTGGGCGCAAGAGGCGCGCCTGCAGGACGATGCGCGTCTGCAGGCGACGCTGAAACTTGAAAAACCGTTTACGACGCTGCGCGAGACGCTTGCGGCGGTGCAGGAAGCGACGGGCGTGCCGCTCTACGCCGACCGCGCCATCGCCGACGATAAGGTGTGCATCCTCACACGCGAGCGACCCGCGCACGAGATTCTGACACGGCTTGCCGAAACGCTCCGCTACACATGGCAGCTCAGCACGGACGGCAACGGCTATCGACTGGCGCAGACCGCCTCAGAACGCGCCCGCGAGGGGGAACTGATGCGCGCCTATGAACGCGCCCGCGCCGACGCCTTCCGCAAGCCGCTGTTTGAAATGGCGCAACTGCTCCGACGCTACGACCGCGCCCAGTTGGAGCGGCTGGATCGGGAGACCCTGACGCCCGAAGTGCGCCGCTATCTGGAACTGGCGCAGGGGGACGAACGGCTGTATCTGGCGGGCAGGGCGCTCGCGTCGCTGCCTGACGCCGCGCTGAACCAGCTGGCGCAGGGCGAGCCTATCGTCTTCGCGTCGCCGCCCCGCCGTGGGGCGTTCCCGATGCCGCCCGAACTGCGCACGAAAGCGTTCGCGCACCACGAGGAGTCGCCTCTCCCCATTCAGGCGGTAGAGATTGTCTTCGAAGCGTCCACCGAAGCGCGCGGGCTGGTCTATCGCGAGCGCGTGGTACAAGGCGGAGAGATGGAGTGGCGTCAGACCCAGATGTACGCCGCCCTGTGGGAGTCGCATGACTGGGAGCGCGCGCTGGAGACGCACCCCCAGAATCGGGTCTGGCGCGAGTGGCGCAGCGAGGCGACTGCCTTCAACGCGCTCACGTCCGCGCGCGCTCGCACGCCGCTGGTCATTCCCGAACCGATACGGCGCAGCCCGCTCGCAACGCTGATTGCCTACGCCCGCGAGCATGGGCTCGAGCTGTACGCCGACGCCTATCGGATTCGTCCTGCGCTGGAGTCGGGGCGCGACCGCGCGCCGCTCTGGACGGTTGAGGCGCTTCGTGAGCGGGTCTTCTGGCTGCGGCTGGAAGAGGGCGCGCTGCTGGCGCGACATCGCGACTATTACCTGCTGCGCCCGTCGGAAGTCCCCGAATCCGCGCTCGCGCCGCTGGAGCAGAAGATTCGCGCGGGTCAGGAGGTCGCGCTGGACGAGTGGGCAAACCTCGCAGTGGGGCTGACCCCGTTGCAAGCGGCGCGCGCCCAGGAGCGCATCCGCGTCGGCGGGATGCCTGTTGCGCACGAGACGCTCGCGCCGCTGGAGAACCTGATTACAATCCTGCCTGCCCTGCGCTTCTGGATGTCGCTCGCGCCCCAGCAGCGCAACGCCGCATTGAGCAAGGAGCGGCTGCTGTTCCAGCAGTTATCGCCCCGTCAGCGCGAGCTGTTCGCGCTGGCTCTCGAAACGCCCCTGCCCAACGGGATGCAACGCCAGCAGCACGCTGTCTACGAGAGCGCGCCGGGCGCGGTCTCTCTGGAGATTGGCGCGCAGGGTGAAGTGCGCACGATGATGACGCGCATCACTGTCGCCGGCTCCGAGCCGCCCCCGCCCAGCTTTCGAATTGGGCGCGCCGTGCGGCGAGTGGCGGGGTCACTGACCGATCCGTCCTCTCTGTTACGGCAAGAGCCTAAATCCGCCGATTCCGCGCGCGGCTGGCAGCTCTACTTCGTGGCGGATGGTCGCCAGCGGGTCTATATGCTGGTCGTTCCGGACGGGCAGGAGTAAAACAAAACGAATATGGGTACAATTCTTACGAGATGACGAAGATGGTTTCCATGCAGTCGCTTCAGGAGCTGGTCTGGATTAGCCCTGACCGTTTGAGTGGGGCGCCGTGCTTTCGTGGCACGCGCGTGCCCATCTCGTTGCTGTTCGAGTACCTGGAAGCGGGAGAGTCGCTCGATGAATTCCTGCGCGGTTTCCCTACGGTGCGCCGTGAACAGGCGGTTGGGATACTCCAGTGGGCAGCAGAATGCTTGAAAGTGAAGCTCAATGAAGCGTCTTTTTCTGGATGAGTGTGTGGACTGGCGACTCAGGCGTCTTTTCAGTGCGTACTTCACTGAAAACGCACAAGTAACCCTTTCGCGATGTGACGATAATGCAGTTTGCGGCGTTAATTAAGCGGAGAGTGCACAACAGTTGCCTCTTCACTGCAAGCTTAGACGGAGGTTCACGAGAATGAGACAGTACGACATGTTGGGCATCGCAACAGCAATATGGCTGACACTGAACTTTACAGCACTCCCAGCCGCCCTTGCTGGAACTCAGACTGATGACCCATGCGAGGGCTGTACCTCCACTGGAGCCGACTTCTACGAACTTGAAGATCAGGAATGCAACAGCGATCTCGTGTCATGCTCAAACTTACAGTGTTCACTTTTTGAATATTGTATGTATTCAAGAGCATTTCCAGTCAAAGTCAAAGTTACTAACCTTATGGGCGATCCCGAATGCCTATGTGGTACCATACAGCGTTGGAGACCATGTGGAGAAAGTGGATTAGGTGTCTATCCAGTCGATGTTGCCGTGTTTGTTCCTCCATGTACAAGAGTTTATATATTTATCACTCTGAACAAAAGGGCTGTAGTTCAAGAGTATAGGATCAACTGCTCGCAACCGCCTGCTGAACGCATAATTACGGATATCATCGAGGTGTGTCCTGTATCACACACAGTTCGTATCCTAAGTCAGTCTGAAAGTGGATGTTGCCCATCTTGGATTCCTGTACTTCCCACAGAATCGGTACCGTAGGTGAATCTATCATGATGAGATGGTTTCTTCTTGGGCTGTTCTCTGTAATGGTGCGGAGCCTCTACCCTCAGTCGCTGGTAATTGCAGGGTGTGAACTACAGTCGCAAGTGAAGCTTGCTGAACAGTTGATAGAAAAGACGCGCGAGAAGAACTGGAATCGCACTACATGGGAGGCGCTTTGCCGCGAAAATGGGTTTGTGGCGGTGGGGAGCGAGAATGTTATCTACCTGATTCCGATTTATTATACCCCAGACTTTGTAGAATACTCGCTTATTCCATTTGTAGACCATGTGGCTCAACTTCAGCTAAGCGCTGTCGTTCTGGATACGCTGCCCAAACCGATGCAGCAGGTGGCGCTTGCTCTCACGGCGCGTCTCCCCAATCGGCTATTGATGGGTGTGTCTTCCGCTGAGACGGCTGAGAAAAAGTTGCGTTCGGGCGCAATCGCACTGGGACTGAGCGCAGGCTGGCTTTTCGATGGCGTCTCCGCAGAAGACGCGACTGAATCGGGGCGAGTCTTTGTGGATTTGAAGCGTCTCCAGCGCAATCCCACGAAAATTCTGGAGACATTCCCGCTTGGACAACTGACGAGTACCTCTACTGAAACGACCACCCTTGAGCGATGGCAGTTTGTCTTTTCCCATCCACTGTCGCTGGCGCGTCGGGTAGAGCATTTAAAGGCGTATCTGGAGTGGGTTCTGGCTTTGCACCAACAACTGCGGAGCCATTGGGAGGCAACTAAGCAGCGCGCACAAGCAATACTGCACCCGAACGAGATTTCTCTCCAGCCAGCAGGCGTCTACTCCCTTAGCGAGATTGCGAATATTCTTGATGGGGTTGGACGAATTATCCCCTTGTCCGATAAAACCCCTGAACAACTCATCTATCGCGAATGGCGAGTCTGGATTACGGTGATTCAAAAGGACTCTGCAGGCACAGGAACGCGGGAAGTCATGATTTCCCTTGAGGAATTGATGGGGTTGATACCGTAAGGCTGACTTGTCTGGGGTAGTTCTTCAGGATGGTGCGTATACCTCACTCAGGAAAGCAGTGAGGCGGCAGGTTGACTGCCGCCCCTGATGGTGTTTATCGGTTCAGCAGTGCGCCGACGTAGCGCAGGATTTCGTTCGCGCTTTCGGGCGTGTAGCCGCCCTGCGCGACCATGCGATCGACCACATCGTTGATTTTGCGCAGCTGCTCGGGATCGGGCGTGCGCGCGGAGGTCGTGATTTTGACCACATCTTTGAGGTCAGCGAACAGCTTGCGCTCGATTGCCTCGCGCAGGCGTTCGTCGCTGCCAATCTCAAAGCGCACGCCGCGCCGCGCCAGCGACGCCACTGAGCGCATAATCCCCTCGCGGAACTCGCGCTTGGCGTTCTCGGAGACGCCAATCTGCTCCTCGATGCTGCGCATCAGCTTCTCGTCGGGGTCGACTTCCTCGCCCGTGATGGGGTCGCGCACTTTGGTCTTGTTGCAGAAGGCGTCCACATTATCGAGGTAGTTCTCCAGCAGGGTGTGCGCGGCTTCCTCGTAGCTGTAGACGAAGAAGCGCTGCACCTCCTTCTTGATTTGCTCGTCGTACTCCTTGCGCACATCGTCCAGCAGGGTCAGCAGCTTCTTGC
Organism: Armatimonadota bacterium; assembly: GCA_037442365.1. Lineage (GTDB taxonomy): Bacteria > Armatimonadota > Fimbriimonadia > Fimbriimonadales > GBS-DC > GBS-DC. The sequence goes on from JBBIQK010000018.1 coordinate 19,578, forward strand.
GCTCTTCCTCGTTGCTGGTGTATTCGGTGAGACCGTCGCGAATGGAGCGCAGCACATCAATCGGCGTGATGTAGCGCTTGTCGCCGCGCACCATCGCCGCCGAGAGGCGGTTCAGGATGAATCGCGGCGAGACGCCGTTCAGACCCTCGTCGGGATACTCCTCGTGCAATTCCTTGACATGGCGCTGGTCCCAGTCGCCGACCTGTCGCTCGCCGTCGTAGAGCTTCATCTTGGTCATCAGCGACATGCCGCTCTTTTTGGGCGGCTTGAGGCGGCTCAGCACGGCAAACATCGCCGCCACGCGCAGCGAATGCGGCGCGATATGCACCTTCGACAGATCCTGAGTCTCGTCGCTCCACTGGGACTGTTGAATCAGTTTCTCGTAGATGCGCACCTCCTGCGAGACCTTCAGGTTGTAGGGCACTTTGACCACGAACATGCGGTCAATCATCGCCTCGTTCTCCTTGTTGGAGAAGTAGGCGTTGTATTCGTACTCGTTGGTGTGCGCAATCACGACCACATCGGTGTAGATGAGCGCGAACCGCCCGATTTTAATCATCTGCTCGCCCGCGACGGTGTTCAGCTCGTAGAGGAAGCGTTTATCCGCCTTGAGCATCTCGATGAACTCCATCACGCCGCGGTTCGCCTTGTTCAGCTCGCCGTCGAAATTGTAGACGCGCGGGTCGGACTCGACGCCAATCTGGGTGAGCAGGTTCAGATTCACGCTGCCCGTCAGCTCGGACACATCCTGTGATTTGGGGTCGGAGGGCTTGAAGGTGCCGATGCCCGTGCGCTCGCGTTCGGAGAACCTGATGCGCACGACGGGCACATCCTGAATATTGTCGCCCCACTCGTGGCGGAGCTTCCACTGGCACACGGGGCACAGGTCGCCCTCGATATGCACGCCGAACTGGCGTTTGAAGTCGGCGCGCAGCTCTTCGGGCACAAGGTGCAGCGGCTCTTCGTGCATGGGGCAGTCCTTGATGGCGTAGACCGCGCCCTCGTCCGTGCGCGAGTAGCGCTCCAGCCCGCGTTTGAGCATCGTCACCAGCGTCGATTTCCCGCCGCCCACAGGTCCGACCAGCAGCAGGATACGCTTGCGGACATCGAGGCGTTTGGCGGCGGGCGCGAAGTATTCCTCCACCAGCTGCTGCAGCGTGCGCTCCATCCCAAACAGCTCGGAGGTGAAGAATTTGTATTCGCGCGGCTGACCGTCGCCATGTTCCTCCACGCCCGCGCTGATAATCATATCGTAGACGCGCGCGTGCGCGAGGTTCGCCACCTTCGGGTTCTGCTGCACAATCTCCAGATAGTCCCGAAAAGTGCCTTCCCAGATAATCTGTTTTTCCAGCCGTCGCTGTTCCTCAATCTGGCGCAAGAAATCGGATGCGCTCATACTCGTAGACCCCCTTGTGCGCTCCACGGGCAGTCGGGTCGCGTGTTCCCGCGACAGGCGTTCGGTTTGCCTCATGTGTCGTCACCCCATGCTCAAAGGATACAGGGTCGCTCCTACGACGCCATAGGTCTATTATCGGTTAGACGCAATTGAAATCGCAGGGGTTTCTGACCCGTGAGAGAAGTATTCCATACGCGCCGTGTAAACCTCGCGTGCTTCAGTCGATGCGGTAGAGGCGATGCTCCCGAAACGCCAGTTCTGAAAGAGTGCTGCCCGCTGTGACAGGCGGCTGCCCGTCGATACAATTATACTACGAATCGAGGGCGCATGCGGTTCCCTCTCAGCGAATAGGACGCAGGGCGAGGGTCTTCTCGCGCAGGCGTTTGTACGCCAAGCCCGCCAGCGGCTTGAGGTTCACGATGTCTTCGCGGTTGTAGCGCAGCAGCGTCTCCAGCGCACTGTCGTGCCCCAGTCGGTACGCTTGCCAGAGTTGAATCGCCTCGCGCCCGCTTAGCCCGTCCAGATCGGGGTCGCGCAGCAGTCCCAGCTGCTGCTCGATTCGCTTCAGTCCGCCGCGCAACCCCACGCGGCGCAGCGTCGGACACAAATCCAGATGCAGCTGGTCCAGCGCCAGCTTCGGGAAATTGCGATACAGGATGGGCACATCAAAGTGCAGCCCGTTAAAGGTCACCAGCATCGAGAACTCCGCGATGAAGTCGGGGAACTCCTCGAGGTTCTCGCCCAGCACGAACTGGTAGACCTCTTCGCCGTCGTAGACGCCGATGATGGTGATTTGCGTGGTCCCGTCGGTCTCGATGTCGAGGTAGGCGGTGTGGGGGCGGAACTCCTCATAGGCGCGCCAGTGTTCCCTGACAGGCAACCTGCCCGCGAAGTAGGCGTGGTCGCCCTCCTCCAGCGCGTCGATGGAGGTCGCAGCGCCCTGAATTGCCGCGCTCAGGTACGGCTCACTCACGCGCCATCGGCTGGGGTTCTCGACCAGCAGGTACCAGTCTTCCGCTCCCTGCAGCCAGAGTTCGCGCTCCACCGACTCGGTGATGCCCGGGATGTGAATGTAGGTGCGCGTCAACACAGTGGGTTAAGTGTACCCTGTGCGTGGCGTGCAGGGCGCGGGCAGCGTGCCCACGCCCTGATGCGCCGATTAGCGTCCCTCGCCGCGTTCGGGCGTCTGGGGGCGCGCTTCGCGCGGCGGCGCGTCGCTGTAGTCGGGGTCGCCCGGATACTGGCGGCACGCGCTCAGCGTCCCCAACAGCAGCGTTAGCAGTCCCAGCAGTAGCCATCGCCTCTTCATGAGCTCACTCTCCTGCGTACTGGTAGCGGTAGGCGGGCACGCCGCTCGCGGTCGTGAAGATGGTGAAGAGCCGCTCAGTGCGCATCCCAGCCACATGCCCGTCGGCGAAGCCCACCGCGCCCACACCCAGTCGGTATGGCACGCCCTGATAGAGCCGTTCGCCCTCGTAGGCGTACCGTCCCGCGAAGTTCAGCCCGCGATAGGGCGAGCTGGCGTCCAGCGCGTCCGCAGGCGCGGGATAGCGGTTGCGACAGGTCATCCCGTAGTCGAAGCCGAGCGCGTCCGCAATCACCGCGACCTCCGCTGGGCGCGCAATCTGCGCGAAGGTGTACGACGGCGCGAAGCGATCCGCCTGTGTCCCCCCCTGACCGCAGAAACTCGCTGGCGCTGAGCCAAAGTACGAAGTGCCCGGCGTGAACTGATAGCCGCCCACGCCGTCCATCATCGCCGCGCCGAAACCCGTCGCCCACAGGTTGTTCGCGCCGGGGTCGCGCCCCGAATAGAACCGCCAGCGCATCAGCATCCCATACGAGAAGATGATGCCCCCGCTGGTGCGATTCGGTCCCGTCAATACGGGGTCGTCCTGACGACGCGCGTTCGGCGAGTAAAACACACGGAAATTGCGCACATACGGCTGTAGCTTGCGCATCCACGAGGCGTCATAGTCGATCCCTGTAGACGCTTCCGACTCGGGGTTGTCCTCCACCGCGGGACAGAACCGCTCCTCATGGTCTTGCGCATACATCATGTGCGCCTTCATAATCTGGTTGACATTGCTAATCGAGGTCGCTTTGCGTGCGCTGTCGCGCGCCTGCGCAAACACCGGGAACAGGATTGCCGCCAGAATGGCGATAATCGCAATCACGACCAGAAGCTCAATCAGTGTAAACCCCCTGTGGCGCCTCATAACCATCACCTATTGCTATAATACCCCGATGTTTTACTGATTCCTGCCGTTTCAGGGGACGATTTTTGTCGGCGGGTAGGTAATCGGCGGCAGGTTCGCCTCGATTTCGACGCGGCGCGGCTCCAGCCAGGGCGGCAGCACCAGTTGCTCGCCCAGCGCGTCCATCGACTCGTCCACCCCGAAGCCCGGTCCATCAGTAGCCATCTCGAAAATCACGCCGCCCGGCTCGCGGAAGTAGACCGACTTGAACCAGAATCGGTCGATGATGGGAGTCGGTTGCAGTCCCGCCTGTGCCACGCGCGCGCGCAATTCAGCAAGGTGTTGCTCGTCGCGTGTGCGCCACGCCAGATGGTGCATGCAGCCGCGTCCCCAGCGTCCGCGCGGCGCATCGGGCGCGACGACCACCTCCAGAAAACCGTATCCCAGTTCGCCCGGCTGCCCCACACGGTAGCGCGACACGCCGTCCGTCGCCGACTCCTCCCGCACGAACCCCAGAATCTCGGTCAGCACGCGCTCGGTCGCGCCCAGCGTATGCACGGTCATCTGCGCGCCGCAGAGACCGCGAATCTGATGCTCTGGGGGAACGGGGCTGTCGTCCCACGCAACAAACGGACGGTTGTCCGCCTCACCGACCAGCGCCAGGCGCAAGCCGTCGGGGTCGCGAAACCGCACCATAGGCGCGTCAGCCGCCTCCAGCGCCGCTCCTGCCGCCTGAAGTCGCTCACGCCAGTAGGCAAGGCTGGAGCGCGGTACTGCCAGCGCTGTCTCACGCACCAGCCCTGCCCCTTCCTGAGGCGCGGCGATGTTGCGCCAGGGGAAAAAGGTGATGTCCGTACCCGGCGAACCGACCGCATCCGCATAAAACAGGTGATACACCTCCGGGGCGTCCTGATTGACCGACCGCTTCACCAGACGCAGTCCCAGTACGCCCGCGTAGAAATCCACATTCCGTTGCGCGTCGCTGGCAAACGCGGTCGCATGGTGAAAACCCAGCACCCCATTCACAGCCATGCACTCAGTATACCCCTCAGGGGAATTAGGGGGTTGGTTACCGTGATTGGTGGGTGTGCTTGGTGGGTGATCGGGGAAGGCATTCCCAAAATGGGTTGTGCCTTCCCCAAGGTGAACTCAAGTGATGTGTCTTGATCAGCGAAGCGCGCGCTACGCCGCGCGGGGCGACTCGGTCGCCTCGCTGAACGCCTGCACAGGCAGCGCGCCGTTCTCCACGAGCCTGAACCGACCAATCTGAGCCGTCAAGCCCTGCACCGACTCGCCCGTCTGCGCCAGCGCCGCGCTGAGCCGCTGAATCTCCTGCACCTGCTGCTGCACGGTCGCGTTCACCTGTTGTGCCCCCGACGCAACCTGCTGCGACACAGACACCGCCTGCGACAACACCCCAGACAGGTTGTCTATCGACGCCGAGACCTCCTGCGTACTCGCGCTGGACTGCTGCGCAATCGCCGCGATTTGCTGCAACGCCGTGGAGGTCATCTCCGCGCTTGCCAGCATCTCCTCCGACGCCGCACTCGACTGCTCCGCTATCGCCGCTATCTGCTCAATCTCCTGCAGCGTCGAGTCGGTCGTCGCCTGCACCTGACGCATCGACTCCGCCGAACGCGCCACCTGCTGCGCGATGGACTCCACCGACCCGATAATCGCGCCCAACCCCTGCGCAACTTCGCTGGAGACCTGCGCGCCCTGCTGCACCGCCTGCAGGCTCTGCTCCATCGCCTGCACGGTCTGCTCGGTCTTGGTCAGCACCTGCTGGATGATGGACTGGATTTCGCGCGTGGCGGTCGCGCTGCGCTCGGCGAGGCGGCGCACCTCTTCGGCGACGACGGCGAAGCCTCTGCCCGCCTCGCCTGCGCGCGCCGCCTCAATCGCCGCGTTGAGCGCCAGCAGGTTCGTCTGACGGGCAATCTCCTCAATCGTCTGTAATATCCCGCCAATCGACGCCGACATCTGCGCGAGTTCCTGCAGTTCGTGGGCGACCTGTCGGGTCTGCTGATCGATGCTGTGCATCACGGTTTGCGAGCGTTCCAGCGCAGCGCGTCCCTGCTCGGCGACAGTGGTCGCCTGGCTGGCGGCTTGCTGCGCGTGCTGAAGTTGCTCAAAGGTCGCGCGCACGCTCTGAGTGATGGCGTGCATCTTCTCCACACCCGCGCTGGCGGCTTGTGCGGTTTGTTCGGCGCCTTGCGCGACCTCGCGCACCACGCGGGCAACCTCGTTCATCTGGCGCACGCCGTTTTCGGAGGCGTGCGCGGTTTGCTGCGCGCCGCGGGCGACTTCCTGCGCGGCTTGCTGGAGCTGGTTGAGGGTGAGGTTGGCGTGTTGGGCTTCGCTGGCGATTCGGCTCACTCCATGCGCGGACTCATCGACGGCTTTGCCTGTTTCTTGGCTGCCGACGGCGATGGTGGACACATCGTGAACAGCCTGAGACACCTGCTGGTTCACGCGGGCGGCAGTCCCCTGCGCCTCCAGCAGCAGCGCGCGAAGCGAGCCGACCGCCTGATTGAACTGCTCCGCCAGCCCGTGCAGGATGTCGCGCGAGCGCGTCGCTACCTGCACACACAAATCGCCCTGCGCCAGCTGCTGTACCGAGTCCTGAAACTTGAAGAGCGTGTCCAGCAAGTTGCGCATCAGATAGGTAAGCGCAACAAACGCCAGCAAGCCGACCACCACCAGCAGAAGCGTGCGTACAAAAATTGTTCGAGCCGCTGATTGCTCGGTTTGTTGTATCTCTTGCTCTGCAAGCTGCGCCGTTTTGTTGACTGCATCCTTGTGCTGCTGGAACAGTGGCGCCCCTTTGTCAAGCACGCGGTACGCCTCCTGAAGATTGTTGCGTTCCAGCGCGGGGATTAGTTCCTGACGCATCAGTGCGAAGTAGGCTTTCGCAGGTTTGTACGAGTCATCAAGGAAGACCTGCCACTTTCCATCGTTGGGCAGTGTCTTGCGCCAGTGTGCATGGCGCTCCTCAAACGTTTTTTCGTGTTCCTCGAGCCGCTGTGCCAGCTGCGCCACATGTTGCGTGTCATGTTTCTGTTGCACAAGGTATAACGTCCGATAAATTTCTAAACGCGTCTCGACGAGATACGCTAGGGGCGGCAGAATGTCAGCGACCAGGCCTTTTTCGTTGGCAATGTGTTTATACAGAGGTCCGTTCACCTTGAGGGTGTTAAGGGTTGTCCAAGACACGATTACGAACACCACGAACAGCACTAGTCCGCCATAGAGCCAGTAGCTCGCTTTTCGGAGCCGATCGTTCTGATTACTCATCATTTCGTCCACCTCAGTGAGGAGAATATCGGCGAGAAGCCTCTTTATTTTTAGGGGGAAACAGGTATCCTTTGCTCCGATGAGCGGGTATCGACTTTCGCAGTTGGCAGAGCTGGTGCAGGGTGTGGTGCGCGGCGATTCGGAGCTGATGATTGGTTCGGTCGGCGGGATTGATGACGCGCCGCCTGGGGGGTTGACCTTTGCGGAGGATGCGCGCCGCCTGCAGGAGGCGCTCCAGACGCCCGCCGTCGCGATTCTGACCAAGCCGACGCTGGAGCTGCCCCCCAGTGCGAAGAAGGCGTTCCTGCTCCATCCGCATCCGCGTCTCGCGTGGTCGAAAATCCTCGCGCTCTACAGCCCATTCCAACCGCCTGCGCCGGGCGTCCATCCGACGGTGGTGATGGGCGAGGGGTGCGAACTCGGCGACGAGGTGTGCCTGATGCCCTATGTCGTGCTGGGGGCGGGCGTTAAGATCGGGCGTCGCGTGCGCGTCTACCCCTTCTGCTACATCGGCGACGGATGCGAGCTGGGCGACGACACGGTGCTGTATCCGCATGTCACGCTGATGCCGCGTGTGCAGGTCGGCAAGCGCGTGATTGTCCATTCGGGCGCGGTGATTGGCGGCGACGGCTATGGCTATGTGACCCACGAAGGCGTCCACCACAAAATCCCCCAGATCGGGCGCGTGGTGATTGAGGACGATGTGGAAATCGGCTGCAATACGACTATCGATCGCGCCACGACGGGCGAGACGCGCATCGGCGCAGGCACAAAAATAGACAACCTCGTGCAGGTGGCGCACAATGTGCAGGTCGGCGAACACTGCCTGCTGGTGTCGCAGGTGGGGATTGCGGGCAGCTCCACGCTGGGACATCATGTGATTCTGGCGGGTCAGGTGGGCGTGAAAGACCATGTGCATGTGGGCGATAATGTGGTGGTGGGGGCGCAGGGGGGCGTGTCCAAGAGCCTGCCCCCCAACGGCGTCTACTGGGGCACGCCCGCCGTGTCACACCGCGAGTGGCTGCAGGTGCTGGCGCACCTGTATAAGCTGCCCGAACTCGCGCGGCGCGTGGATGAGTTAGAGAAGCGCCTGCGCGAGCGGTAGCATACTACCACCACTCCCAGCCCTTGCGATAGGGCATGCGGATGAACTCGTCAGCCGCTCGGGTGTTGGTCACGCGCCCCGTTGCGCCGTCCCAGTAGAGCTTCTCGCCCGCCCGGTACGCCGCGTTGCCCAGCAGCACCGCCTCCGTAAGCGTCGTCGCGTATTCGAAGTTGCTGTAGGTCGGGCTGCCCGTCTTGCACGCCTGAATCCACTCCTCATAGTGCCCCGGCGACACGGGCAGCGTGCGGTTGGTCAGCTGGAAGCCCTCGAAACGCTCTTTGGGGTGCAGGCGGTATCGGCTGGCGTGGATGAAGTAGAACGCGCCCTTCTCGCCGACGCAGATGACCCCGTTCGGCGCGAGGCTCTGCTCGCCCACCAGCGCAGGGTCGGGCTTGAGACCGCCGTCGTACCAGAACAGCTTCACAGGCGGCTGATTGCCGCGTGCGGGGAACTCGTAGATGGCGCGGCTCGCTTTGGGACCCGTTTCGGGCGTGCGCGGCGACCCCTCCATCTCCACGCTGGTCGGCAGCCCCAGCTCCAGCGCCCAGTACGCCGTGTCAATGATGTGGCAGCCCATATCGCCCAGCGCGCCCGTGCCGAAGTCCCACCACCCGCGCCATGCGAAGGGATGATAGCCGTCGTGGTAGGGGCGTTCGGGCGCGGGGCCCAGCCAGAAGTCCCAGAACAGGTACGGCGGCACGGGTTTGGAGCCTGCGGGTCGCTCGATGCCCTGTGGCCAAATAGGACGGTCGCTCCACGCATGCACCTCGCGCACCGCGCCAATCACGCCCGACCGCAACACCTCTACCGCAATCCGCAGCGGCTCGCTGGAGTGCGCCTGATTGCCCATCTGGGTGGCGACTTTCGCTTGGCGCGCCGCCTCGCGCACCTGACGCGCCTCCCACGGGGTATGCACCAGCGGCTTCTCGCAGTAGACATGCTTGCCCATCTGCAACGCCAACATCATCGGCAGCGCGTGCGTGTGGTCGGGCGTGCTAATCACCACCGCATCGATGTCCTTCTGTCGCTCCAGCATGCGCCGATAGTCCGTCCACAGACGCGCGTTGGGGAACACCTTCGCGGCGTTCGCCAGATGGTTCAGGTCGACATCGCACAAGGCGACGATGTGCTCGCCCGCGACGCCGCGCAGGTTGTCCCAGCCGCGCCCGCCGACGCCAATCGCGGCGATGTTCAACTTGTCGTTGGGCGATTGTCCTTTGCCCCAGCTCCTGACCAGCAGTAAGCCCGCGCCTGCGCTCAGGCTCTGCCTCAAAAACTCCCGCCGTGTTGTTTTGTGCTCCATAACGCGGAGGGTACTTCGCCGTCGCCGCGACGACTCCTGCCGATTGGGAGAACTCTCCCGAAACTTGGGAGAACTCTCCGCGCACGCCGTGGATCGGCACGCAGGGACGCGCTTGCTCACAGGTATACTCTGCCTCTGAGGCGTTGCGACACGGGAAATCGGTTGGGCTGTGGGCAGGGTTGTTTGCACTGGCGCTGGGCGTGCGGCTGGTGGGCGTGGCGTGGAGCCTGCCGAACGCGGAGCGCCACTATTCGTATCACCCCGACGAGTGGCTGGTGCTGCTGGCGAGCTACTTCGTGATTAACCCCTACGCGGGCGAGTTTCTGCCTGGCTTTTACAACTACGGCACGCTGCCGATGTACCTGTGGAGCGTGTGGCTGCACTGGCTGAGCGCGGCGGGGGTGATCGACCGCCTGCCAGAGAACGCGACGCCTGCGCAGGTCGCCGAGCTGCGGGCGCAGCTGTATTTGTGGGCGCGCGTGTTGGTCGCGCTGATGGGGGCGGGCGCGGCGGTGGTGGTGGGGCGCACGGCGGCGCTGGTTGGGGGCGTCGGCGCGGGCGTGATTGCCGCGCTTGTGATGGCGCTCGCGCCTGCGCTGGCGGTGCATAGCCGTTTTATGACCGTCGATGTGCCGACGATGCTCTTCGTCGCGCTGGCGTTCCATCAGGCGGTCGCTTTACACAACTCCTCGCGCCCGATGCGCACGCTGGTGTGGGGCGCGTTCTGGGCGGGGTGCGCGGCGGGCAGCAAGTATAACGCGGGGCTTGCCCTGCTTGCGCCGCTGGTGGGGCTGTGGCTGCTGCCCAATCACCCCCCTGCGAAGCGATGGGCAGGCAGCGCGGCGGCGGCTGGCGTTGCGGGGTTGACCTTTCTAATTGTGTGCCCTGGCTTGTGGGCGGACTCGGCGCGGTTCTGGGCGCATTTCTGGTACGAGGTGCGCCATGTGGGGCAGGGGCACGGCGAGATTTTCACCGACACGGGGCTGGGCTGGCTGTATCACCTCTCGCCGAACCTCAGCACAGGGTTTGGCGCGATGGGGCTGATTGCCAGCGTGGTCGGCTGGGCGTGGCATGGGCGCGCGCGCATGCTCTGGGGCGTGTTGCTGGCGTCGCTGGCGTATTATTTGCTGATTGGCGCGGCGGAGGTGCGCTTCATGCGCTACACCTTCCCGCTGTTCCCGATGCTGGCGATGGGAGTGGGGCTGCTCTGGGCAGGTCAGAAACCGCCTGCCTATTCCCTTCCGACGCGCGCGCTGGTGATGCTGGCGCTGGGCTGGCAGGCGGTGAGTGCGCTGTCGCTCACGCAGTGCATGCGGCGCCCCGACGCGCGCGATCAGGCGGCGCGGTGGGCGCAGGCGACCCTCTCGCAGGGCGCGCGGATTGGCTTTCCGGCCGTGCCGTGGTTCTACACGCCGCCCCTGTTCCCCGAAATCGGCGCGTTGAGCTGGCAGGAGCGTCTGCAGGCGGCGCAAAGGGCGACACGGTTTCGGCTCCTCCCGCTTGCCCCGCCAGAATGGAACGCCGACGCGCTGCGAGCGAGCCTGCCTGAATATTTGATGATTAGCGAGTTCGAGTCGCGCGATGTCGCCCGCATCGGGCGCGCCGACTATCGGGCGTTTATGCAACTCGTGGACGAACGCTACACGCTACTGCGCATATTCGAGAACGAGCCGCCTCTGCTCGGACGCCGCGAGCACATGCCGCACGATTTGCTCTATATCTGTCCGAAGGTGTGGGTGTATCAACGGTTGGAACGCTGACCACGCTTCTATTCGCTTTTGCGTTCACGCGCTCTCTCTATGATTTCCTTGCAAGCTTCGAGAACATACTCCCGATTCTTGCAGTTTTCCAGAACCTCGTAGTTCTCCCTCAGAAGCTCAATTTTGCGCAGTGAAATGCTGTCCTGACCAATCTCCTCTATCAGGCAGGTCGGCACAAAGTAAAGCGTGTATCTCCTTGGTTCTTGCTCATGTACGCCGATGACAACATCTGCCTTCGTGGTGTCCACACGGTATTTCTTCGCATCAGATAAGGATCTGCGGTCAACGCCGCCGCGTGTCCCGCCGACAAAACCAATGGTTTTCTTAGCGGTCTTGACCTGTGCGCGGATAATATCCTCCTGTCCGTCCACAAGCTTGCGCACGATGATAATATCGTAGGGTGAGAGGGGTAGGTCTACCAGAGATACATTCTGGTAGCGTTTCATCAGTATTCCAACTGCAATATGTTCGTTGGCGAATCCCTCAACGGCACCTTGTCGACCTGCTTCCTCTGTAGGCATGCTATCTCCTCAGAATCACCATGTGTTCTGTGGGCATGCGATGGTCTTCAATTCCTGTCGCAGGATTGATGCGCGAACGAAACAGCACGCGCGCCTCTATTTTGTCTATGTAGGTGACCTCGTGACGCCATCCCAAACTGCTGAAATGTTCGGCGAAGATGGCGTCAATCGGGACGCGCTTCCCACGCACAGTCGCTTGCCCGACGAAAATCGCCAGCGTATCTGTGACCTGCTCTGAGAGCATCGTCAGCGTGCGCAGCACAGAGAAGAAATACTGCTCGTATACCTGCAACAGGTGGCTTTCCTGAATTGTTTCGCGCACGGCATTATAGGTGTGTGAGCGCACCTCATACGGCTCCACACGCTTGTAAGGAAGTTCCAGCTTCGAGAGCGCACGAATCTGCTCTTCCGAGTAGCCCAGCCAAAACAGGTCCAGCTTAGAACAGCGGATATACTCCTGCGCCTGAAGGTAAGGGGGCGAGGTAATCAGCAAATCCCAGGAAGCATCTTTCGGGAGAAGCGCCGCGCACTCTGAGGAGTCAACGCCCGCACGGACACGAATTTTCGGCGAACTCGGCTGCTGTCCCAGCTGGTGAAACTCGTGGAGTTTTCTTTGCACCTGTACAATCTCCTCTCGGAGTGTCTGGTAAAACCGTTCCACGAAGTTCCCTTGTAGCAGGCTCTCCACGCGACGAGTCGCTTTCGGCGAGCGTGAAAGCTTTTGCCTCTGCGGGTCGTTGTACGAAAATAGCTTGGTCGCCTTGAGCATCGGGAAGGTCAACAGATTGCGAGTCGCGCCTTCCGAGAGCCGATGATAATAACCCCACGCACGGCTCAGCACTGGCAACACGCTTTCAGGATACCAGTAGCTCAAGCGACTCCAATCAGGCAGCCACTCGTGTTGCGTCGTGCTTATTTCTGCCAGCAAGTCGTCAGCCTTCACTGGCACAGCCTGCATCAGTGAGGTTTGAATGATGTGGCGCAGGAGAGGGTTGAGGTCCCACAGTTCACTGTCCAGCCCATAAAGATAGGCTGTGAGTCCTGTGGTTCCGCTGCCCGCGAACGGGTCGATCACTCGCGAGGATTGGGTTGCGTAGTGGTCAATCACATAGGCGACTGCTTGCGGGATGAACTTTGCAGGGTAGCGATACAGACTGAACACGCCAAAAGTGGTCGAAGGAATGTGCGACGCTTCGCGACGGAAGCTAACAGGCAGATGAATCGCATCAACAGAGCGCGGCGATTGTTCTCGCTTTGGAGGAAGCGAACGAAAAGGCGCGGTCATCACAGAGGATAACAAAGCAAACTGTTCAACAATCTGCCCCGATTCATGGCCCGATTCCATAGGGTAAAAAGCATCCGTTGCCATCTGCGTCTCCTTCCCTGAATAATATACCCGATGACACTCCCATCTCCATCAGGTATACTCTCCCCCGATGAGCGAGACGCGCACGCTGCGACTGGGACTGCCCAAAGGAAGCCTGCAGGAGGCGACCTTCGCCCTGTTTCGCAAAGCAGGCTGGGACTTCCGCATCCCGTCGGGACGCTCCTACGAACCGATTTCGGACGACGCCGCGCTGGAGGCAATCCTGCTGCGCCCGCAGGAAATCCCCCTCTATGTGCAGGACGGCATCCTCGACGCGGGCATCACGGGCTACGACTGGGTGCAGGACTGCAACGCCGATGTGCATGAAGTGCTGGAGCTGCAATACTCCAAAAACACGCGCAACCCGATTCGCGTGGTGGTTGCCGTTCACAACGACGCGCCGTACCAGAGCGTGCGCGACCTGCAGGGCAAGCGCATCGCGACCGAGTATGTGCGCCTGACCGAGCGCTACCTGAATCAGCACGGCGTGCAGGCGCATGTGGAGTTCTCGTGGGGCGCGTGCGAGGTGAAAGTACCCAGTCTCGTGGACGCGATTGTGGTCAACACCGAGACGGGCAGCTCGCTGCGGGCGCATAACCTGCGCATTCTGGAGGTCATCCTGCACTCCACCACGCGCCTGATTGCCAATCATCAGGCGTGGCAGGATTCGTTCAAGCGCGACAAGATTGAGAGCCTCGCGCTGATGTTGCAGGGTGCGCTGAACGCGGGGCGGCTGGTGGGTTTGAAGATGAACGTCCACGAGTCGTGCCTGGACGCGGTGCTGGGCGAGTTGCCTGCGCTGCGCAAGCCGACCCTTTCGCCCCTCAGCGACAAGGGCTGGTACGCCATCGAGACCATCCTCGACGAGAGTCAGGTGCGCGAGATTGTCCCCCGCCTGCGCAAGGCGGGCGCGGAGGGGCTGGTGGAATATCCGCTGAACAAGGTCATCCCCTGAGCCGCTGCAACTGGGCTATAATAGGGGCATGAAGCCGTCGCAGGAGTGGACTCAGCATGCGCATGATGCGCAACACACAGGGTACACGCCGGAGGTTGTACCGCCCCCGTGGCGCCTGCGCTGGATTTGGAACGGCGTTGACAGTCAGGGGCGCGTCGCGAAGGTCACCACAGGGGGCAGCCTGCCGCGCAATGTGCAGCCCGTGACGGGCGGGGGGCGCGTCTACATCGCCGCAGGCGTCGACGGCGTGTACGCGCTGAACGCCCTCGATGGACGCACCTTGTGGCGCAGGGGCGGTATCGGCGAGGTGCGCTCCACCGTCGCCTACGACGCCGACACGCAATCGGTGTACGCGCTCGCCGCCAACGGCAACCTGTACCGCCTCGAAGCGAAGTCGGGGCTTGTGCGCGGGGTGTTCCGCAGCAACCGCTCCAGCACGCTCCCGCTGCCGCCTGTGGTGTTCGGTAGCCGTATCTGGTTCGCGATGGGCGATTCGCTCTTCTGTGTCAACAAGTTCAGCATGCGCCAGGCATGGCGCTATAGTCTGGGCAGCCCTGCGGCGACGCCGCCCGCCTTCTCGATGACGCGCAACCTTGTGGTCGCCGCCTGCGACGACCTGTCGGTGCATGGGGTGGACGCCAGCACGGGCGCGCGACGCTGGCGCACGGTCCTCCCGAACTACTTCCCAGGCGACCCCGCCGTGCAGCTGCGCAACGGCTGGCCCGTAATCGCTGACCGCGCGGGCGTCGCGCTCATCAAGCTTCGCCTGCCATGGGAGACCCTCTGGGCGGACTGGCCGCAGACCAACGCCGCCATTCGGCAGTTTCTGACGCAGAACCCGCAGCACCAGGCGCTCTATGTGCTGCGCCTCGACGACGGCGCCATCCCCTACATCGCGAATGTGGGGCATGGCGGCTACGGCGACAGCGACTACCTGCCGATGGGACCCCAGCCCGTTGTCAAAACCTTCCCCAACGGCAAGCAGGTGGTCTACACCGTCGTGCGCGCCCGACACGCCTACGACGCCCGCTGGGACTCGCACTTTGGCGAGATGATGCTCGACGACAGCACCGTGCCCGGACTGCAAGGGGGCGACATCCGTTTTATCGCCTACGACCATCCGCCGGGCAGCAGCGACCCGTTCCTGCTAACTGACGAGCAGCCGTATGTGTCGATGGCAGGCGATTACCTGTTTGGCGGGCACTGGGAGGCGGGGCTGGCGCTGCGGATTGTCGATCGCTCCAGCGCGCGGGGCAGCTTCACGAACAAAATCACCTCCGAGCGGCTGCCCACGATTGCGACCTCGCAGGACAGCACGGCGTGCCCGTTCAGCCCCTCGCACTATTGCGCCAGCAACCTCGAGAACACGCGCCCCTACGACCGCGGCTTCTACATCTACTACAATCAGGGCGCGGTGTACGACCAGTACTGGAGCGAGTACGCCTGCCATGTGGTGAGCGGCGGCAATCTCTACTTCCGCAGTTGTGATGGGGCGATTATGGCGCTCACTTCGGGCGAGCCGACCGCCGCCGTGCGCTGGCGTCCCGAAGTCGCGCATGCGCCTGAGCCCGCGCGTCCCGCGCCGCCGCCTGTCATCCCGCACACGCAGGCGCGCGATTACGCCGGCTGCGCCACGCGCGTGGAAGGCGAACTGCGCCACATCGTGAACAACGGCAAGCAAGTGCTGCTGGGGTTCCACAGCCCGCATCAGGGGCATTTCAAAGTGTTGATTCCGAAGGCGCACTGGGCGTCGTTCGGCGGCGCGCCCGACAAACGCTACCGCATCGGGCAGCGCGTGCGCGTGCAGGGCGCGATTGCCTGGTATCAGGGCGACCCCGCCGTCTATGCGCACACGCCCCAGCAGATTGAGGTGGGGTAAGCCGAACGCTGAGAAATTAAAAGAGCTGCCCCACCTGACGGCGGGGCAGCGCAGTAGTCCTTGAAGTCGAGTCTCAGGCTTTGCGACGGCGGCGCAGCCCAACAAGACCCGCCAGACCCGCGCCCAGCGCCGCCATTGAGGCAGGCTCAGGCACTACATACTGGCGGAAAATGACTCGCATATATGCTTGCTGCCCCCCAGTCGGCAAATTCGCCCAGACGCTGGATCTCGCCGCAGGCAGTGAACCATAGAAATTGGGCATTCCAAAGCCCGGAGAGGCAGTACCTGCCACCAGCGGACCCCAGAGATTGTTGGTGTTCGCCGTGTTAATCATCATGTCGATCTCCGCCTGGGTGGGAGGTCCCCAGTTGGTTGCCCCTTGCGAGTCGATGTAGGCGACTTCCCAGTTGACGGTACTGGGCGCGATTGCCGTCCAGTTCACGCCGTCCGGACTGGTGTACCCACCTACACCCCACGCAACGGCGAACCGATCCGCCGCAGCGATATAAAGGTAATCGCCCACATTGAGCGTGACAGTGAAGAAGGTTGGGGTTGTCCAGGTGGTTGTCTGCGTGATGAAGGCGGTCGTCGCGGAAGAATTACCGTAGTAAATCTCGGCGACATCGTCGGAGGACAGCCAGACCTGATAGTTGACACTGGCGTCGGAACGGGTCGGGCTGAGGGCAAGCCCCAGAGTCAGCATACCTACCGTAAGCAAGCTAAGCGCGCTGCGCGCGAATGTCTCAGAGCATTTCAGCATGACAGTCACCTTACAGTGTTGTCTCCTTTGCGAACACCTGCCAAAGGAAGACACCTTGTAAGACTCTAAAGCTTCGCAAAATCGGACATCAGGATCGGTAGTTAGGTCAAATTCCAGTAATTTTGCTGGGCGACTGCGGGAATCTGGCGCTGTCCAGCACACTGAGCTGACTAAGCGCCTGCAGAATCTGCGTTTTTTCCATAAGAGCCACCCTCTCTGAATGTACCCACTGGCTCAGGTACAATTCGCCTGCTATGCGGCTTGTCGGGATTCTGGTCTCTATCGCAATCCTGGGCGTGCTGATGGCGGTCTGGCTGTTTTACGGCACGGGCGGCGCGTCGGGCAACGGCGCGTCGAACCCCGCCGCGCCCCCGCCTGCCAGTCGCGTCGGCGAGGTGCGTCAGGCGGCGGAAAGCGTCGAGTGCCGCAACAACCTCAGCCAGATTCGCGCCGCGATTCAGATGCGCGTCACGACCGAGGAGACCTACCCCGCCAGCCTGAACGAGCTGGGGCTGCCCGCCAGTATGCTCGCCTGCCCCGTCTCGCAGCAACCGTACCAGTACGACCCTGCCACTGGACAGGCGCGCTGTACGACGCCCGGACATATGAGTTATTAATCGGCGTCGCAGTTAAGTTGCTGTCTCTGTTTATCCGATCGGGCAATCGTGCGCGTGATTTGGAGTGCTGAAGCGGGAGCTTCAGCCCACGCGGAAGCTCCGCTTCCGCACTCCATACAGACGGCGTTTCCCGCACTGTTGGAATTAGAGCGCACTGAATTTGTCAGTCGTCATAATAAGCGCGTCGCTGTCCCAGCACGCCCGCCGCGCCGCCCAGCAGCTTAATCGTGATGAACCCCGCCACAAAGCCCCCAATATGCGCCAGATACGCCACGCCCGGATTGTAGACCAGAAACTGCGACACGAACCAGAAAATCAGGAAAAAGATGGCAGGCACTTCAACAAAAGTGATAATCACAAACAGCAGCACGCAATCGATTCGCGCGTGCGGGAACAGCAGCAGATACGCGCCCATCACGCCCGCAATCGCCCCGCTCGCGCCCACCACAGGAATCGGCGACGCCCAGTTGAACAGCACATGCGACAGCGCCGCCGCCACACCCCAGATCAGATACAGCAACAGATACCGGAAGTGCCCCAGAGCATCCTCCACATTGTTGCCGAAAATCCACAGCGACCACATGTTGCCCAGAATGTGCAGGAAGCCCCCGTGCAGAAACATACTGGTCAGCACGGTCAGCCACGGGTTCACCACAGGCTCCGCGCGGATGCCGTGCTGGAACTCCAGCTGCATGCGCGTCAGCGGGTTCACATCCGCTCCTGTAATCTCGCACGGGATGGCAGCGTACACATAGGTGACGCGCGGGTCTAACACCTGCATGATGTAGACCAGCACATTCACGAGAATCAGCCCAACCGTCACGAACGGAAAGCGTTGCGCCGGGTTGTGGTCGCGTATCGGCAGCAGCACATGCGCCCGATTCGCCCCCGCGCGGGAGACTCCTGCCCCGCGTCAGGTACACTAAGAGCGTTCTGGGAGGAAACTATGCCGATTCGGATTGGGATTAACGGCTTCGGTCGCATTGGACGGATGACCTTGCGCGCGATTCGCAAGCACTACCCCAGCGATTTCGATGTGGTCGCCATCAACGACCTGACCGACGCGCACAGCAACGCGCACCTGTTCAAGTACGACACCACTTACGGAACCTATCCGGGCGAGGTGCGCGCGGAGGAGAACGCGATTGTGATTGACGGCGACCGTATCCGCGTGTTCGCCGAGAAAGACCCCGCCGCCATCCCGTGGGGCGATGTGGGCGCGGACATCGTGATCGAGTCGACGGGCGTGTTCACCGACGGGCAGAAGGCGGCGGCGCACCTGCGCGGCGGCGCGAAAAAGGTGATTATCACCGCCCCTGCCACCAACGAGGACATCACCCTCGTGATGGGCGTCAACCACGAGGCGTACAACCCCAGCCAGCACCATGTGGTCTCGAACGCCTCCTGCACCACGAACTGCCTCGCCCCCGTGAGCAAGGTGCTGCACGAAAACTTCGGGATCGAACACGGCATCATGACCACCGTCCACGCCTACACGAACGACCAGCGCATTCAGGACCAGGTCCACAAAGACCTGCGACGGGCGCGTGCGGCGGCGGCGAACATCATCCCGACCTCCACGGGCGCGGCGAAAGCGATTCACCTCGTGCTGCCCGAACTCAAGGGGCGCATGCACGGGATTGCGCTGCGCGTGCCGACGCTGACCGTCTCCATCGTCGACCTGACGGTGACGCTGGCGCGGGAGGCGACCGCTGAGGAAATCAATCGCGCGTTCCAGCAGGCAGCGGCGGGCGCGCTGCAGGGCATTCTCGGCGCGACGGACGAGCCGCTGGTGTCGATGGACTTCCGCGGCGACGCCCGCAGCGCGATTGTCGACCTGCCCTCGACGCTGGTGATGGGCGGGCGACTGGCGAAAGTGCTGGCGTGGTACGACAACGAGTGGGGCTACTCATGCCGCGTCGCCGACCTCGCGAAATACATCGCCAGCAAGGGATTCTGACGCCTTCGTGGCTGGGCTATGCGCCGTGGGTGGTTCTGGCGGCGCATAGCCTGCTCGCGCTTGCCTACAACCTCGCGACGCCGTTCGGCAACAATGGCTACCCCAACACGCCCGACGAGGGCGCGCACTTCCAGTATGTGGCGTATGTCGCGCAGGAGTGGCGACTGCCGAAGTTCGAGGGCTACGCGGGCGTCGGCTACGAAGCGCACCAGCCGCCGCTTTACTACTTCCTTGCGGCGATAATCTACGCGCTGTCGGGCGGCGAGGGCAAGGCGGTGCGCCTGCTGTCGACGCTGTGCAGCGCGGGGGTGGTATGGCTGGTGTGGCGCACGCTGCAGCGACTGGCGCCTGAACGCCCGCTGGTCGCGCTGGCGGGGATGGGCTTCGCGGCGTTTTTGCCGATGCACATCGCTGTCGGCAGCGCGGTCGGCAACGACGCGCTCACAAACCTGCTGTTCGCGGCGACGCTGTATGCACTGCTTATGTACCTGCACGACGAGCGGCACTGGCTCATCCCATCCCTGCTGGCGGGGCTGGCTATTCTGACCAAAGCGACGGGGGTTTTGCTCGCGCCCCTTGTGGTAATTGGCGTGCT
Organism: Armatimonadota bacterium; assembly: GCA_037442365.1. Taxonomy (GTDB): domain Bacteria; phylum Armatimonadota; class Fimbriimonadia; order Fimbriimonadales; family GBS-DC; genus GBS-DC. The sequence goes on from JBBIQK010000018.1 coordinate 39,287, forward strand.
GGCGGGCGTGCGGCTACAGGGATGCGCGTGGACAGCGGGGCTGAAGACTGCAGGGCTGGCACTAACGGTCATCGCGACCCTCAGCGGCTGGTGGCTGGCGCGGAATGCGCTGTTGTACGGCGACCCGCTGTTGCAGCGCACCTTTCTGGAGGTGTTCGCGGGCACGGCGAAGGCGCAGGATTTCCTTGAACGCGGCATGAGCTGGGGACAGTACGCGCAGCTGGTCGCCGACTGGACTTTCCGCAGTTTCTGGTTCGCCTACGGCGTGCCTGAAACGGCGCGCACGGGCTTGCCCAACTTCCTGCCCGACAGCGTGTATTACGGGCTGGGCGCGCTGACGCTGGGCGCGGGGGCGGGGTTTGTGATGCGCCTGCGCGAAGCGTCGCCTGTGTGGGCGCGGGTGTGGCTGCTGCTGGCGGGGGCGTGCCTGCTGCTCACGCTCATTAGCTTCGCGCTGTTCGTGCGCGTGTTTTTCCAGACGCAGGGACGCTACTTTTACCCTGCCCTGTTGCCCATCAGCGTCTTCTGGGCGCTGGGCTGGGAACGACTACTGCCCGAACGCTACCGTGCGGCGGGATTGATAGGGATTACCGCGCTGATATTCGCGCTGGCGCTCGGCTGCCTGCGCTATCTGGGCTGAAACGGGTGTCCAGAGATTACGCCGCGCCCTGCGCGACGGCGCGTACCGCCTCGGCAATCGCGCGGGCGTTTATCCCATACGCCTCCAGCAGCTCGTCAGGCTTGCCCGAACGCGGAATTTCGCGCACCGCGAGCCGATGCACGCGAATGCCGTGCCCATTCACCGCCGCCGCGACCGCCTCGCCAATCCCGCCTTCAGGATAATGGTCCTCGACGGTAATAATCACTCCATTCGTCTCATGGGCGCAGTGGATGAGCGTTTCGGCGTCCAGCGGCTTCACGCTGTAGAGGTCTATCACGCGAATGGCGATGCCCTCCTGCATCAGATGCTGGTGCGCCTTGAGCGCCTCGTGCAGGGTAATCCCCGCGCCGACCACCGTGACCACATCATGCGGCGACTGGCGCACGATTTTGCACCCGCCGATGGGGAACGCCTCGTCGCTGCCGTACAGCACGGGCGTTTTGGGGCGCGTCGTGCGGAGATACACAATCCCCTGATGGCGCGCCGCCTCCGCGACCAGCTTCGCCGTTGAAACGGCGTCGCTGGGGTACAGCACGACCGAGTCGGGCACGGCGCGGAACATCGCGAGGTCTTCCAGCCCCATCTGCGAGGGACCGTCCTCGCCGATGGAGACGCCCGCGTGTGAGCCGCAGAACTTCACATTCGCCCTGCCAATCGCCGCCATGCGAATAAAATCATACGCCCGCGTCAGAAAGCATGCGAAGCTGGAGGCGAAGGGGATTTTGCCGCACTCCGCCGCGCCGACCGCCGCGCCCGCCATGTGCTGCTCGGCGATAAAGCACTCCACAAAGCGGTCGGGATGCGCCTTGAGGAACTTCTCGGAAAAAGTCGAGTTTTTCACATCGCCGTCGAAGGCGTAGATTCGGGGGTCAGCGTTGCCCAGCGCGACGAGCGCGTCGCCATACGCCTCGCGCGTAGCGACCTCCTGCCCCAGCGTGTAGGTCGGCAGGTTGGGCGGCTGAGGCGCACGCGTTTCGGGTAGGTAGGCTTCGTGCGGGGGCAGCACGCGCAACTGTGCCGCCGACGCCTGCAGCGCCTCGGGCGGGGTCAGCTCGGCGATTGCCTGCTCCGCAAGGTCGGGCGGCAGCGGCTTGCCGTGCCAGCCCTCCTTGTCCTCCACTGCGGACGCGCCCTTGCCCTTGAGCGTGCGCGCCAGTATCGCGAACGGTCGCTCGGCGGCTTGCGCGGCGTCGAGCGCGTGCAGAATCGCCCCCATGTCGTGCCCGTCGATGACCGCCGTCTGCCAGCCGAACGCCTCGAAGCGGGTCTGATAGGTGCGCAGGTCGTGCTGGAGCATGGTGGGCTGGCTCTGTCCCTGACGGTTGATGTCCACCAGCGCGATGAGGTTGTTCAGCCCGTAGTAGCTGGCGAAGGCGGCGGCTTCCCACACGGCGCCCTCGGCGGTCTCGCCGTCGCCCAGCAGACAGTAGACGCGCGACGGCAGCCCGTCCCGCTTGAGCGCAAGCGCCATCCCCGCCGCGATGGACAGCCCCTGCCCCAGCGAACCCGTCGCTGCGCCGTACCATTCAAATCGCGGCGTCGGGTGCCCCTCCAGATCGCTGCTAAACGCGCGCAGGGTGTCCAGATGGTCAATCGGGAACGCGCCCGCCTCCGCCCACGCCGCATACAAGAGCGGCGCGGCGTGCCCCTTGGAGAAAATCACGCGGTCGTTCAGCGGATGGCGCGGGTTCGACACATCCGCGCGCAGCGCATGGAAAAACAGTCCCGCCACCATGTCCGCCGCCGACATACAGGTCGTCGGGTGTCCCGACCCTGCGCGGGTCGTTGTGCGAATGGAATGGATGCGCAGAAGGTTCGCTTTCGCCTGTAGCGCCGCGATGAACTCAGGGGTGTGTCCAGCCATGGCGTTCTCTCCGTCGCGGGAGAGTATACCATGACCCGCCTCAAATTACGGTTCGCCGCAAATCTTCGCCCGTCGCGCCCGGACGGATGGGCTTCACGCTGGCGACATACTCCGGTTCGTAGTCGATGAGCTTGAGCCAGTCTTCCATCACATCCGACTTGGGGAAGATTTCGTTCTCGCGGTACTCCATCTCGACGGCGCGTTTGAGGTCGTCGGGGCGGACGCCGTGTTCGACGGTCGGCTCATCAATCGCGCGGCGGATGGCAAGCTCCTTCGCGCGGTCGACGACCGACTTGATGAGCGCGCCGCTGACCATATCGCGCCAGTAGAGCGTTTCGACGCCGCCGTTGCGCAGGTACACCTGCAGGAACTCGGTGTCGGGCGCCTTGCGCCAGAGGTACTGCACCGCCTGCTCAATCAAGCATTCGCGCGCTTCGGCGGGCGTGTCGTACTCGCGCACGAACTCGGGATCCAGCGGCAGCGTCGGCGTGAGGTAAATCCCGAAAATCTCGCGCGTCGCGTCCCGATCGGGGCGGCGCACCTTCACCTTGCGGTCGATACGCCCCGGACGCAGAATCGCAGGGTCGATGTAATCCGGGCGGTTGGAGGTCAGCATCACCACCACATTCTCGAGACTCACCAGCCCGTCCATCTCGGCGCAGAACTGGGGCACGACCGTGTTGGAGATGTTAAGCCACCTGCCCGAACTGCGCGTGCGCAGGATGGACTCTGCCTCGTCGATGAAGATGAACACCAGGTAGCCCTCGCGCGCCTTCTCGCGGGCGATGGAGAAGATTTCGCGCACCATCCGCTCCGTCTCGCCCAGCCACATGTTCAGAATCTTGGGACCGCTGATATACATGAAGTATTCCTTCACGGGCTTGCCCAGCCGCTCGGAATACTGGCGCGTGAGGTTATAAGCGGTCGCCTTGCCAATCAGCGTCTTGCCGCAACCAGGCGGTCCGTAGAGCAGGATGCCCTTGAGTGGCTGCTTCTCGAACCGCTGGAACACTTCGGGATGGAGCAGCGGCAGCTCGATGGTCTCGCGAATCAGGCGTATCGCGTCCTCCTGCCCGCCAATCTGGCTCCACTCCAGCGGGGGCACTTCCTCGAAGTAGTAGTCACGCACTTCCTGATGGGGGATGTGTTCGATGGCGACTTTGTAGTTCGGCTCGAGGCGCACTTCGTCGCCAGGCTTGATGAGCGCCTCCGACAGGTCGGTCGATCGGAACACGATTCGCGAGGTCATGCCCTGTGGGTCTGCCCCGACGCGCAGGCGATCTCCCTCCAGCACCTCCTGCACTTTGACAATCGGTCCCGCAGGGTGATAGCCCAGGTCGCCGATGACGGCAAACGCTTCGTTGACCTTCACGCGCGTGCCCACTTTGAAGTCGGGGTTCTCTAACTTGGGGTCGATGTTCGCATAGTATTCACTATCGCCCAGCGCGACCATCGCGACGCCCTCGTCGGGCTGCCCCAGAAAGACGCCGATACGGTTCGCGGGGCTGGTCAGTTTCTGATACGCCTCCTCATACTGCTGAATCGCCAGAATCGCTTCCTGCATTTGCTGTTCGTCGACTTCCAGCTGGTGCTGGAGCAGGCGGAGCATCTGGCGCAGGCGCAGGTCGTCGCGGGGCGCGATTCGCATAATCTCTTCGAGAATTGCCAGCGCGCGGATTTGCGTCTCGGGCAATTCAAACTCGTCGTCATAACGCCGTGCCATTCGGATAAGACCTCCTCACCATGATACTACTGCAATTGTACCTCGAAGGTTGCAGGCTCGGCGACCTGTTCGGGGGTCATCTGCACGCGCCCGTCGGGGGTGAACTGCACGCCCTCAGCGAGCAGATGCGCCTTCTGGAGCTGGGCGAGCATCGGGTCGCGTTTATGGATGCGCAGGCTGCCGTCGCTGCCGACCACGCGCCACCAGGGGAGGTCGTCGTCCAGCGCGTGCGCCATCAGGCGTCCGACCTGCCGGGCGGTCAGGGGCGGGCAGGCGCGCGCCGCCTGCCCGTAGCTGATGACCTTGCCGCGCGGGATGCGCCGCACCAGCGCGTACACCCGCCGCGCGTTAGAATCCATCCCCTGCAGCGCCGAAGTTGAACAGTACGACGAGCAGGTCGGCGTCGTCCACCACGCCGTTGCCGGTCACATCGCTGGCAGAGTCGCTACCGCCGAAGTTGAACAGCACCTGCAACAGGTCGGCGTCGTCCACCACATTATCGCCGTTCACATCGCCGTTGGTGAGGGTGAAGTTCAGCGTCAGCGAAGTGCCCGTGAGAGTCACGCTCTGCTTTTTCCGCAAGCCTGGCGGCAACTCCACCAGCACTTCCGCAGGTCCCTGACCCGCGACAGAAACCGCATAGGTCCCGTTGGGGAACAGGTTCGTGGTGTAAGTGTCGATTTGAGTGCCCCGCTTGACGCGGATGGTCGCGGTGCGCCCGCTGTAGCTACCTGTGTAGCCGTCGATGGTGATTCTGCCGCCGATGACCGTGACAGGGTTCGTGGGGGCGCCGATTACCTGAACGCCGAAGATGGCGGGCGTGGCGCCTCCCAATATGTAAGCGGCGTAGTCGCCCTCCGGATTGCCCGGCTCGTACTGGATGAAGTAGTCCATGTTGCAGTCGGAGCCGGGCAGCGCGCCGCACACCCATGCCGCCCCGTTGCTCAGAGAGAGTCCCAGATAGAAGTTGTATCTCCCCGGACAGGTGTTCGCCTCATCGGTAATAGCAGTCTGGACTGTGAAGACCTCGTTGTTCGGATCAGTATCGGTTCCCAGTCGCCAGACGCCCGCTTGCGGCACAAACAGAAAGTGCGGTCCCTCGTTGCTGCGCAGGAAGGTGTACGGCGGCGCGTCTGTGGGATAGGGGGGTATATCCCCATCCGCTTCCACCCAGCGCCCCTGAATCTCGTACACGCCCATGCTGGGGAAGTAAACCATAATCTCCACCCGGCTCACCCGGAACTCGCCCACGCCTGAAGGGTCGCGTTGCGGGTTGATATTGATGTCATCCAGAATGATGAAGTCGCTGGCGTAGGCGTAGTATTGTCCCGATGTAGCGAATCGACTATAGAGCGTCACATCCGCGGGGAAAAAGTCGCCGCCGTCCGGCTGCCAGGTAGGCTTGGGCGGGAATATCGCGGGCGTCAGATCGCTTTGGCGAATCACCTTCACAATCTGCACATCGTCCAGTCGTTCAATCAGTTGCCAGCCGCCGAGCGGTTTCCACGCATTGTCCTGCGCGAAGAGTTGACCTGCGAGCGCGGTGAGCGCGCCTGCCACACAGAGCGATCGTATCATCAGTGCGCCTCCTTCAAGCACTATTATACACCAGTTTTTTGGACAGCCTGTTGCGCGCCGAAAGTTCCTGCCTATGGCTCCACGGGCAGTTTGTCGCCGACGGCGAGGCGCAGTTGCAGTTCGGCGACGGCGGCGTCGTAGGTCGCCTGCACGAGGTTCGTCTCGGCGGTAATCAGCGCGAGCTGTGCGGTCAGCACTTCCACAATCGTGCCGACGCCCTCGCGCAGCGATTCCTGCGCGGCGTCGAAGTTGCGTTGCGCGGCGGCAACGGCGAGGCGGGACGCCTCCAGCCGTTCAGCAGACTCGCGCACGCTCAGCAGTGCGCTTTCGACTTCGGCGTAGGCGTCGCGCTCCGCCTGCTGCAGGCGGAACTGCGCGCTCTGCAGGCTCGCCTCCGCCTCGCGCAGGTTTGCACGGGTCAGCCCCCCATCGAAGAGCGGGTACGAGGCGATGACGCTAATGCTCCCCTGCGTGCGGCTGTTCGGCTCGTACTCGCGAAAGCCGCGTGCGCTGATTTGCAGGCGAATCAGGCTATCGAGCCGCGCGGAGTCCAGCCCCAGGCGACTAATCTGCAGACTGAGTTCGGCGTTGCGCAGGTCGGGGCGTTGCAGGCGCGCGCGCTGCCAGAGCTGTTCCAGGCTTATGGAGGGGTCAGGCGCGGGCGCAGCGGCGGGCGCATCCAGCGCAGGCAGCGGCTGCAGGGCGTCCCAACCGATGAGTCGCTTCAGGTCAGTCTCCGCGAGGCGCAGGGCGTTGCGCGCCTGAATCTGCTGCACGCGGGCGTTGGCGAGGTCTGCTTCCGCCTGCAGCACATCCTTCTGCGGAGCGGCGCCAACCTCCGCCTGCGCGCGAGCGACCTCCAGCAGCGTCTCCGCGCGGCGCACGGCGGTGTCCGCAACCTGCAGCAACTCTTTGCGGCGCAGGACTTCGTAGTAAGCGCGCGCGGTCTGGAACAGCACGCGGCGAATGGCATCGCGCGTGTTCTGGCGGGTCGCCTCCGCGCTGCGCGAACTCTGGCGGATGCGCAGCTCGCGCTGCCCATTATCCAGCAGCAGCCACTCCAGCCCGAACCCGTTCTGGCGCTGGGTGGTATCGGTGTTCACGCCGCCGCCCTCAATGCGCGTGCGAGTTGTGCTGCTGCTGATGTCGATGCTGGGGTACAGGTTCGCGCGGGCGGCGTTCAGGCGTGCGTCGGCGGCGTCGGCGTCGGCAAGCGCGGCGCGCGCCAGCCCGTTGTTCTGCAACGCGAGCCGCAGCGCGTCCTCCAGTTTCAGCGACTCCTGCGCACACGCCAGTGCCGCCGTCAACAGCCCAGCGATGGATATAACAAGCGTTCGTCTCATCACCAACGGGGTTCGACGCGCGCGGCAGGGTTCCTGTTCACCGAGCGGGTACACTATGCGCCGTGCGTATCCCAGCATGGCTCAAGGTAGCGGCGGGCGTCGGTGCGGCAGTCGCTGGCGCGAACTGGTTCTTGCGCAAGGTGTGGTTCTACCGCGACCCGTTGCGCATTCCCCCGCCCGACCCGAACCTGATTCTCTCGCCGTGCGACGGCAAGGTGGTCTACATCCGCCCCGTGAGCGCGGACGGAACCGTCTTCGCCGAGAAGCTGGGACGCCCCATCCCGATTCGCGAAATCACCCGCGCCGACTGGGAGGGCGTTCCGTCCGAAGGCTGGCTGATTGGAGTCTACATGAGTCCGCTCGATGTGCATTACAACTATGCGCCGATTGCAGGCGTGGTGCGCCGAATTGTCTACACACCCGCCCGCGCCAACCTGCCGATGGTGGACCTGTGGGAATATGTGAGCATGGCGTGGCTGCGCCGCGCGGTGGATTTGCTCGGCAAAAAGTACCATCTGCAGAACGAGCGGCAGACGATATTCCTTGAGAACGAGCGCGTGCGCGTCGCGCTGGTCGAAATCGCCGACAAGTTCGTCAACAAAATCACGACCTATGTGCAGGAGGGGCAGTGTGTCCAGCCCGCGCAGAAGCTTTCGTTTATTGAGCGCGGCAGTCAGGTGGATCTGTTGATTTTCTCGCGCGCGGTGGAGATACTCACGCACACGGGCGCGCAGGTCTACGGAGGGCAAACGCCTCTGGCGCGGGTACTTTCGCCATGAAAGAGACGCCTTTCGGTCAGGTGCGGGCGGTCGGGTTCGATCTGGACGACACGCTGTGCGTCTATATGCCTGTAGCGGTGCAGGCGCGGCGCGAGCTGATGGAACGCTACCTCGCGCCCCAGACGGGGCTGCCCATCGAGACGCTGGATCAGCACTACCGACGCGCCTTCCAGAGCATGCTCGCCGAGATTCACTCCGAGCAATGGTATCCGCTCTATCTGCAGGCGGGTCATGCGACGCGCACAGAGACCTTCCGCCGCTTCCTCGCGAGCCTGAACATGGACACCGACGGGCTGGCAGAGCGCATCAGCACGGAGTACGCCGCCCTGCGCGAGCAGATGCTCCATCTGCACGAGGAGACGCTGGAGGTGCTGCACACCCTGCGCACACGCTACCCGCTGTTCGTGATTACCAACGGTCCCGCCCTTGAGCAGCGGCGCGAGTTGCAGGTACTGGGGCTGGAGGGGCTATTTGACCTCGTGGCGATAGAAGGCGAGGTGGGCGTCGGCAAGCCGCACCAGCCGATTTTCGAGTGGGCGCAGCGCCAGCTCGCGCTTCCGTCGGAGCAGATTCTGTTTGTGGGCAACTCGTGGGCGCACGATGTTGAGGGCGCGCGCGGCGCAGGCTGGCATGCGGCGTGGGTGAACCGCGAGGGCGAGCCGCATCCCGACCCCCAGAGCGGCGTGCCCGAACTGCACGACCTCAGACCCCTGCTGGAGTGGCTATGAAGGGAGCGGTTATCCTTGCAGGCGGCGGCGAGACCCCGCCCGAAATCCCGCAGACCCTCCTGCGGCTGGCGGGCGGCGCGAACGCGCGGGTGGTGATTCTGGCGCATGTGCAGCAGGATGTCGCGCGCGGGGCGCAGCGCTCCGCCGCCTTTTTCGCCGAGAACGGCGCGCAGAACCTGATCGCCCCGGACACGCTGGACGCGGGCGAGCTTATTGCGCTGGTGCAGGCGGCGCGGGGCGTCTGGATTCCGGGCGGCGACCAGAACCGCTTTATGGAGCGGCTGGGCGGCTCGGCGGAGCTGTTGGGGGCGATTCGGGGCGTCGTGGCGCGCGGTGGCGTGGTGGGCGGTACCAGCGCGGGCGCGTCGCTGATGGGCGCGCGCATGCCCACAGGCGACCATGCGCCCGACGGCGCCCTCAAAGTCGGCGCAAGCCCCACTGCGCCCGCAATCGGCGTGCTGCCGAACGCGCTGGTTGACCAGCACTTCCTCAAGCGGCAGCGTCTGCCGCGCCTGCTGTGCGCCCTGCTGGAGCATCCCAGCCTCGTGGGGATTGGCGTCGACGAGGACGCCTGGGCGCTGCTGCAAAAGGGCAAACTGACTGCCCACCGTGGACAGGTGGTCGTTGCGCGCGTGCGCCAGAAACCCCGCCAGCACGAACAGATGCTCGGCAGCCGCGCAATCCAGCTCCAGATACTCCTGCCGAACGAGGCGGTGGGGATATAAACGGCGTGGGTTTCCATCCTGTCCCGCTGTTGCGGGGCAAGCGTATAGCAGCCCGCGCTACTGCTCGGCGTTTGTATGGATTGGGCATTATCGGTAATGTAGTTCCAACACAGGCAGATGGAGGGTACATTCGCACCAAGAGGTAAAAGACTCTACGCGTATGGCTGCAAAAGCAGGACTCCCGCGCCCCAGAAGCATAATTAAACGCGAGGGTTCTGCGATGAGAAGAGGCTTCACACTGATTGAGCTGCTGGTCGTGATTGCGATTATCGCGATACTGGCGGCGATACTGTTTCCTGTGTTCGCGCAGGCGCGCGAGAAGGCGCGTCAGACCCAGTGCCTGAACAACACCAAACAAATCGGGCTGGCGTTCCAGATGTATTGTCAGGATTTCGACGAGCGCACGCCCCAGAACCGTATCCCCCTCGCGAGCCGCCAGATTACGGGCGCGCGGTGGGCATGCTACAACAACACCTGGGGACAGCCTGCGAACGCGCCCGCCTTTTTCCACTGGTACGATGTGTTCCAGCCCTATATGCGCAATACCGATGTGCTGGTGTGCCCGTCCAACCCGCGCCGCTCCTACGGCGACCCGAATGTGCTGCGCAACGAGTATTATCCCAGCGGCGACCCGCGCGGCGCGGCGGGCTACGCGGTGAATGTCGCGCTGGTCATCAGCCCCGACCGCTGGTGGAACGGGCGCGACCTGGCGCAAATCCCACGCCCCGCACAGACGATTACCTACTTCGAGACATGGTGGACATGTCCCGACCTGGGCTGGTGGTCGCTGTATGGGGCTGACCTGTGGCGACACAACGGCGGGATGAATGTGATTTACGCCGACCACCATGCGCGGTGGATCAAAATCTGGCAGACGCTGCGCACGCGCCAGACAGGACAGGTGGAGGACAACCAGTGGTGGTCGGTGCTGGTGGAAGCCTCGCCCACCTTCGGCGATGTGAACTGGCTGCGCGCAGTGGAGACCGAGGCGGTGAACCTGATTAACCAGTATAACCCTGAACGGCGGTAGCGGCTACTGGCGCGGCGGCGTTTCGCGCGGCAGGCAGACGCTCTCGGGGGCAGGCTCTGGCGCGCCGCGCCATGCCCGCGCGCGCAGCCAGACCAGGTCGCGCAGCATCCGCAGCCCATCGCGCAGGAAGCGCACCTTCGAGCCTTCCTGATGCATCCAGCGGATGGGCACTTCGGCGATAGTGTAGCCCAGCTGCCGCGCGTAAAACAGCGCCTCGAAGTCGAAGCTGAACCCGTCCAGCCGACAGCGCGAGAAGACTGCCTGCGCCGCCTCGCGCGTGAAGAGCTTGAAGCCACACTGCGTGTCGTGAATGCCGCGCACCGCCAGCATCTGCACCACCTTGTTGAAGGCGCGCCCCGCCAGCTCGCGGTAGAGCGGCTGACGCACCACCAGCTGCGACTCGCGCAACGGACGCGAGCCAATCGCGATTGCGTAGCCCTGCTGCAGGTACGGCTCCAGCTTCTCCAGCTCCTCGATGGGCGTGGCGAGGTCGGCGTCGCTGAACAGCACGCGCTCGCCCTGCGCACGCAGCATTCCATAGCGTACCGCGTAGCCCTTGCCCCGATTCGGCTGATACGCCAGCAGGCGCACCTGCGGGACGCTCTCGGCGAAACGCGCCACAATCGCCTCCGTGTCGTCGTTGCTGCCGTCGCTGACCACCAGAATCTCGTAAGGCTCGCCCCGCGCGTTCAGGTACTCCACCACACGCAGGAGCGTGCGCTCGATACGCCCCGCCTCGTTGTAGGCGGGGATGACGACCGACAGGCGCGGAGGGTTATCCGCCACCGAACACCTCCTGCAGGGCGGTTTCGAACGCCTGCACCGCCTCCGCACCGAACAGGCAGAACCGCGCCAGCTCCAGACGCGTACCGCCGTCGATGTGCGCCTTCAGCGTCTCCATCATAATCCGCGCGCCCTCCTGCAGGGGGAAGCCCGCAATCCCCATGCCGACGGCGGGCAGGGCGATGGTGCGCACCCCGTGCGTCTGCGCCAGTTGCAGGCTATGCGCGACGCTGCTGCGAATCGACTCGGCAGTGGCTTTACCCCCGATGCGCATGCTGGCGGCGTGAATCACATAGCGCGTGGGCAGGTTCCCTGCGCCCGTAATCGCCGCCTCGCCAACCTGAATCGGTCCGTGGCGGTCGCATTCCTGCTGAATCGTGGGACCCCCTTTGCGGGCAATCGCGCCCGCCACCCCGCTGCCCAGCATCAAATCGTTGTTCGCCGCGTTCACAATCGCGTCCACCGCCTGCTCGGTGATGTCCGCCTCCAGCACCTCGATGCGCACGCCGTTGTAGGTAATCGCCGTCATCGGCTGTGATTCTACCCGCTCAGGGGGGT
>JBBIQK010000019.1:0-47846 GCA_037442365.1 Armatimonadota bacterium
GTATAATACCGTGCGGAGGTAATTGTTGAAATGCGTTATCGAGGGTTTACCCTGATCGAGTTACTGGTCGTCATCGCGATTATCGCGATCCTGGCGGCGATTCTGTTTCCTGTGTTTGCACAGGCGAGAGAGAAGGCGCGTCAGACGCAGTGTCTGTCCAACATGCGTCAGAACATTCAGTCGGTACTGATGTACACGAACGACTACGATACGCTGTACCCGCGCGGCATCAGCGGCGAGGGCACACTGATTATTCACCTGTTCGACCTGCTGCACCCGTATCGCAAGAGCGCGGAGATACTGACCTGTCCCTCGTATCCCAACGAGAACGGTGGGATGGACTGGCCCGCGCGCCTGCGCCATCGAAATGGCTCGAATCGGAGCGTGGGCACTTTCCGCTATTTTGCAGTTGTGCCCAACTACGGCGTGTTCAGCCTGAACACCTGCCGCATCTCGACGATTGGCTACCGCAACGAGGGCAAGGTAATCAGTGAGGCGTTCGTGCCGCGCCCTGCGGACACCATCGCGCTGGTGGACGGCTACTGGTACTACAACGCGGGAACCTACTGGTTCGAATACTGGTTCAAGATCGATGTCTGGCCCCGCCACCATCTGGGGAACAACATCGCCTATCTGGACGGGCATGTGAAGTGGTCGCACCATCTGGGCATCCCGCGCGGCGGCGATATTCCACCTGCATGGCGACAGACCGCCTCGGGCGTCTGCCCCCAGCGCAACACGACCACCTACTACTTCTTCAACTACCCACCCGGGTGGAACAACCGCACGCCCAAAAACGAAGGCGAGTTCAACACAGTCAACCCGCATGCGCAGTGCTTTGGCGACTTCTTCGGCATTCCGGAGACGCCTGTGGTGAATGTGTGCGAGCGCGCCTGCAGCTCCACCACGACGCCCCTGTGCTGGTAGGCGCTTGCAAACGGAACTGTATCTCATGAGGTATAATTCGTCGTCCACAGGTAATTCTGTGGGTAGACATCACATACAAGGAGGGTTCTGTATGATGCACAAGGGACTGCTGTGGATTGCGACGGCGGCGCTGACAGGGTCGCTCGCTTGGATCGCGCCTGCCTCTGCGCAAGATTCGGTTCTGCAGGGGTTCACCATCGATGCGGGTATCTTCTACCCCAGCGATGAGGATGTGCGCGACGCCTCGGAAGATATCTGGTTCAGCGTGAATCTGGGCTATACCTTCCAGACCAGCGAGCCGACCGAGGCAGGCTACTACTACGACCTGGGCGCATCCGTCGGCTACAAGGGCGCGGGCGATAGCTACTACATCCCCGTTCACCTGACCTTCACAGGCTACCTGAACGAGCAGTTCTTCTACCGCCTCGGCGCAGGGGTGGGCTTCCCCAAAAACGGCGACGCCGCCTTCTCCTACGCCATCGAGCTGGGCTACAACATCAACGCGGGCACAACGCCGCTTGCCCTCACCGTCGGCTACGCGGGCATCCAGCGCGACGATGTGAACGGCTTCACGGTGGGACTGCAGTTCAAGTTCTAAGCCCCGTTGGGTCACCCTGTGAAAAAATCCCTCTGCTGATTAGGCAGGGGGATTTTTATAGGAAGGAAGGTACTCTCCATCCTATAAGACTCGATTTCCTCGCAAAAACGGACACCGTGCAGGAAACCTCGCAATTTCCCCGTCGTCTAACCCAGTGTATGCGCCCATGGATGCGCGGCGGCTTTTCGCTGGTGGAGTTGCTGGTCGTGGTCGGGATTATCGCGCTGCTGGCGGCGATTCTTATGCCCGTATTCTTGAACGCGCGGCGGGGCGCACAGCGCACGGTCTGCATTTCGAACCTGCGCCAGGTGGGGCTGGCGGCGCGCATGTACCGCGACGACTATCGGGAGCTGCCTCCGTACCTGTCGGCGGTTCGCCCCTACGCCGGCGATCCGCGCGTGTTCGTGTGCCCTGTGGACCCGCTGGAGGGCAAGCATCAGGTGCGCGACACGCTCGGCGATTCTCTGCGACTGGAGGGCGACTTTTACCTGCCCAGCGGCGTGAGCTATACCTATGTGCCGAATTGGGCGGTGGCGCGTCTGCTGGGCTGGTGGGCGGCGGGTCCGCCCTATGGCGAGGGCAAGTGGGGCGAGCTGACGCCCCTGTCGGAGTGCCACTGGCACTGGGCGCGGCAGTTCAACCCCACATGGCAGACCGACCGCATCACAGGCGCGCGCGGCTGGGTGCTGATTCTCACGCTGGGCGGCTCGGTGCGCCGAATCCGCGCCGAAACGCCCCCCGACGCCTTCACCCCGGATCGCTACTATTGACGCGCGTTCGTGGCAGGGGCGGAGCGGGCTTCAGCACCCTTCGCCGAACCCAAACAGCACCATCAATAGGTCGGTATCATCGACCGCGCCGTCGCCATTCACATCCGCCGCGCCGCCTTGACTGCCGAAGGTGAACAGCACCGTCAACAGATCGGCGTCGTCCACGCAACCATCGCCGTTCACATCAGGCGTGAGGATGCGAAAGACTCCCACGAAAGCGTCCCAGCCGCCGTCGGATTGGTTCGTGAACTGCCCGTAGGCAGCGAGCGCCCGCGACTGGGTGTCCAGCACGCATGCATGCCTGCCAAACTGCTCCACCGTCTGGGGGTGTTCCAGAATCGCCTGACCCAGCGGTTGTCCAGTCGCAGAGAAACCCACCAGATGCAGCTGATTCAACGCGCCTGGCGTAGTGGAGCCGATTGCCTGTATATAGGCGCGATTCAGCGAATCGACCCGTATCTGCGGCTGCGACGCATCTCCCGTCTCCAGCATGGGCAGGGGTTGCTCCCAGAGGAGTTGCCCCTGCGCACCATACGCTTGCAGAAAGTGGAGGCTGGCGCGGTTGCCGAGGGCGTAGAGCAGACCCGCACGCCCCGCTGCAAGCTCCAGAAGCGCGTCAGGAATCTCCATCTGCCAGCGCAATATCCCGGAAGACGCATACGCGGTGATGCGCGAACGGGAACTGCTCAAGCGCTGCAGGAGGTACACATCCCCACTGGGGTCTGCGGCTATCCTCTGTACCCACGCTGAACCCAGCGGCTGCTCCCACAGACGATTGCCGGAGGCGTCATATCGCGCCAGTCTCTGATTGCCGCTGGCGCTTTCCAACACCACATAGACGCCCTCGTCGGACACCGCTATTCGGATGTCATCTGTGAAGGCAATACGCCATGTCAGCAGGTCGTCGGAGTTAATCCGGGCAATCGCCTGACCACCATCCAGAATGTAGAGATTGCCCGCCGAGTCGCCTTGAGCCGACCAGAACGACTGAATCTGGGGGTACTGGCGTGTGGACACGAGCGCGCCATCCACGTCTATCCGCTGGAGTGAAACGGTCCCTGACTCTGCGTAAAGCAGTCGCGCCTCTCCCGCATGGCTGAACAGGGAGGCGTAGCGCGGCGCCTCACGCGCCCACAACAGCGTCCCTGCCCGATCGTATCGTTGCAGACGCGCTTCCTGATTGGAACCCAGCCATACATACCAGCCGCCGGCTCCGTCAGGCGCAACATGCACAGAATCCTGTGTGTTCGCGCTTGTTGGGAGACTGGCGTCCACCAGCCGTGTTCCCGCCTGAGTGTAGCGCAACACACGCAGTTGCTGCGATTGACCGCAAAGCACGGTGCTTGAGTCGTCGGGATGGATGGCAACCGCCAGACTGCTTGCCCTATCGGTCAACGACCGCTGATCCTGCCAGAGGATGTTCCCTGAAGAATCGAAGCGGTACACGGAAACCGAGAGCGATGCGCCCACACGACTCGCGCCCGCGTACCAGTAGCTGTCCACACGATTGCTCACCAGGCGCGGCCAGATCATTCCGAAGGAGTTGCGCCTGTCGTACACGCTGAGCGCCAGCTGATGGCGCAGGAAGTCGCCCGTCGGTGCGTTGAAGCCCACAGAGTCGGCATACTGATCGGCTGTGGAGTTCACATACCGTACCATGTGCGCGGCGCTCCCGTCCGCGAGGAGCGCCGCGTCGCCAGAGCCAAAGCCCGTGTAGGCGCCACCGGGCGGCTGCAGGTTGGTTCGGTACGCCAGTGTGCCGTCGGGGTTGAGGAAATAGGATACGCCCCCAGGCGACAGGCACAGACGCCCCGAAGCGGTCTCCCCCAGAATCTGCCACCGACTGCTACACCCCGTGTTAATCTGCCAGGTCCAGAGGATGTCGCCGTCTGCATTCAGTCGGAACAGGCGCGGCGCGTAGCAGGACGGGTAGCTTGTGGCTTCGCCCATCAGCACGAACAGGTCGCCCTGCGAGCCACAGTAGAGGTCAAAAATCACGAGGTTGGCGAAGGAGCGCTGCCACACGATGGATCCATTCGGCGAAAGTCGTACCACCGTGGAGTTGCCACCAACATACCGATTGCCAAGCGCGTCTATCACAAAAGGTCTGGCAGAGGCGAAGTTGCCGGGCATTGTCGGCAGGGCTTCGCGTCGCAGACGCGCCCCTGAGCGGGTGAGATGATGGATGGCGCTCCCCGTGCGCACCTGCAGGTTCCCGCTGGGGTCATACGCGATTCGATAGGGCATCTCAGGCAACTGCGCCATCCACTCTATACCCCCCGACGCGCCGATTTTCATCACGGCATAGGCTACTGAACTGCTTGAGTTGGGAGAGTCGAGCGAGGCGATTACATAGGTACTTCCGTCGGTGTCGGGCAAAGCGCCCATTAGAACGGGCGTGCAGCGTACAGCGCCGCTGTCCAGGAATAAACGCCACGCCTCCACGAGCGGCTGACTACTTGCGAGGCTCACACACACCCAAAATCCTATCAGCACTGAGGCTTTCATCAAGCACACCTCCAGCGTTCCGAATTTTACCCCCATGTTCGTCCCGTCTCGATTCAGGTACAATCTGCTTGTTTATGCGCACACGCCCTGAACGCCGTCCCATTCGCGCGCTGGACGAGCAGCTGGTGAACCGTATCGCTGCTGGGGAGGTGGTGGAGCGTCCCGCCGCCGCGCTCAAGGAACTCATCGAGAACGCGCTCGACGCGGGCGCGGCGCGGATCGAGGTCGAGGCGGAGATGGGCGGGCGCAAACTGATTCGCGTGCGCGACGATGGCATCGGCATGACCCGCGAGGACGCGCTGAACGCCCTGCAACGGCACGCCACCTCCAAAATCGCCTCCGACGCGGATCTGATGCGCATCGCGACGCTCGGCTTTCGAGGCGAGGCGCTGCCCAGTATCGCCAGCGTGAGCCGCCTGGAAATCCTCACCCGCGCGTTTGAGGAAGACACGGGCACACGCCTCGTGGTGGAAGGCGGCGAGCTCAAAAGCGTTGAGGAGGTGGGCGCGCCCATCGGCACGACGATTACCGTGCGCGACCTGTTTTATAATGTGCCCGCCCGCCTGAAGTTCCTCAAGACCGTGCCGACCGAGCTGGGGCATATCGTGGAGACCGTGACGCGCTACGCCTTCGCCTACCCCGATGTGTCGTTTCGGCTGGTCCACGAGCGGCAGGAACTCATCTTCACGCCGGGCAATGGGGATTTGCTGACGGCGGTCGCCGCGCTCTGGGGGCGCGAGATGGTGCAGGGCATGGTGGAGGTGGACTACGAGCGCGACGGCGTGCGCGTGTGGGGGCTGATTGCCCCACCCCATCAGACGCGCCCGACGCGCCAGCACCAGTATTTTTATGTGAACCTGCGCCCTGTGCGCAATAAGACGCTGACCGCCGCGCTGGACGAGGCGTACAAGAGCCTCACGCCCGAAAAGCGCTACCCCGCCTGCGTGCTGCTGGTGGGCATAGACCCGCGCCAGGTGGATGTGAATGTGCATCCCGCGAAAATCGAGGTGCGCTTCCAGCGCGAGCAGGCGGTGTTCGAGGCGGTGGTGAACGCGCTGCGCGCCGCGCTCTTGCAGCACGGGATGATTCCAAGCGCGCTGCCCCCCAGCGCCTCGCGCGGCGCAGCCATCACGCCTGCACGCCCGCCCGACGCGGCGGTCATTCACCAGATGCTGCTGCAACGCGCCGGGCTGGCGCCCGCGCCCCCCGAAACGGACGCATCGCCCACGCCGCCCGAGCTGCCCGCCGCCGAGCCGCCGTCTGAGGCGACCGTCGCCCCACCCGCGAGCGCAGACCCCTTCGAGCGTGCGGCGCGCCTCGCGGCGCCTGCGCCCTCGCCCGCGCCCGCCGAAGAGACGCCTCCGCTGATAGAAACCGAGCCACTGCAGACGACGCATCTGCCCTTCGCCTACCTGCTGGAAGACCTCTTCATTCTGGGGCAGACGCAAAACACCTACATCATCGCCTCCACACGGCAGGGGCTGGTGATTATCGACCAGCATGTCGCCCACGAGCGCGTGCTGTACGAGCAACTGTGCTACAAGCGCGGCGCGCTGCCCATCCCGAAACAGCACCTGCTGGCCCCAGAAACGCTGCAGCTCAGTCGGCGCGACGCGCTGCTGCTGCAGGAGAAACTGCCCGAACTGGAGGCAATCGGGTTTGAACTGGAGCCGTTTGGCGCGGACGCCTACCTGGTGCGCGCGGTGCCCGCCGCGCTAAAGGGCGACCCCGTGCAGACCCTGCGCGACATCGTCGATGAACTGGCGGAACTCTCCGTGAGCAAACGGCTGCCCATCGCGCGCGAGCAGATCTGGATTACGACCTCGTGCAAGCTGGCGGTCAAGGCAGGCGACCCGCTGAGCATGCCCGAAATGCGCAAGCTCATCGAAGACCTCGCCCGCACCGAGAACCCGTACCTGTGCCCGCACGGGCGCCCCATCACGCTGCTGCTGACCTGGCAGGAGATCGAACGCCGATTCAAGCGAAGCTGATGCGCTGGACCGATTCGCAACGCGCCGCTATCGAGCATGGCGACGGGCTACTGGCGGTCGTCGCAGGCGCCGGGTCGGGCAAAACGGGCGTGCTGACCGAGCGGTTTGTGCATCTGGTCGGCGAGCGCGGCGTTGCGCCCGAAAGCATCCTGACGATTACCTTCACCCGCGCTGCCACCGCTGAGATGAAAACGCGCATCATCCGCAAGCTGGAGCAGCGCGGGCTGCGCGACGCACGCACCCGTATCGAAAACGCCTACATCCACACCGTCCACGCCCTCTGCCGCCGAATCCTGCAGGAGAATCCGTTCGAAGCGGGCATTGACCCGGAGCCGGGCGTCTTGCCCGCGCCTGCGGCGAACCAGCTCCGACGCGAGGCGTTCCATCGCGCGCTGGCGAACCTGCTGCGTCAGGAGCGCGACTTCGAAACCGACCCGCTGATTGACCTCATCGCCGACTACCTGAACCTCAACAGCGTGCGCGGCGACCCCCTACAGGCGTTGTACGAGCTGGTGCAGCGCGTGGCGAACGCCACCCGCCATCAGGGCTACACCGCGCACGACCTGCAGCAGTGGCGGCAGACCTACCCCAGCGCGGACGCGCTGGCGCTCCACTACGGACGCGCGGCGTTGCATGCGCACGCCCCACACCGCCCGACGCATCCGCCCGCCGCGCCCGCGGAGGCGACCGCCATCGACCTCGCGACGCTGGACGACCTGCGCGCCCTTATCGCCAACCTACCGCCCGACCAGCAGGAGGCGGCTTACTATATGGCGAGCCTGCTTGCTGACTTCGACGCAAATCTGGAGACGCGCGCCCGTGAGATTGCGTGCGCCCTGCTGGAGCTGACCACCGAGTACCTGCACGCTTACGAAGACCTCAAGCAGGCGCGCGGCGCGCTCGACTTCGACGATATGCAAATCCGCGCCCTGCAACTGCTGCGCGAGTCGGCGACCGTGCGCCGCCGCTATCAGCGCATGTTCCGCTACACGCTGGTCGACGAGACGCAGGACATCGACGGCTTGCAGGCGCAGATTATCGATATCCTTGCGGGGGGCGGCAGCCTGATGGTGGTGGGCGACGCGCAGCAGTCCATCTACGGCTTTCGCTACGCCGACCCGCGCGTGTTCGAAAGCTGGCAGCATCAGGCGCAGCAGAACGGCGGACGACTCGTGCCCCTGCAGGCGAACTTCCGCTCGCATCCCGATATTCTGGCGTTCGTGGAGAAGGTGTTCGGGCATCTGTGGGGCAAGCGGTTCCTGACCCTGCAGCCGATGCGTCACGCCGCCCCCTCGCCCGAAGAGCCGCGCGTACAGGTCTGGCTGCTGCAAGAGCGCGACTCGGCGCAGGAGGCGCATCTCGTCGCCAGCCAGATTCAGCACTGGGTCAAAACGCAGAGTCTGATCGTGCATGACCCCGAAACAGGCGAGGAGCGTCCTGCGCAGTACGGCGACTTCGCGTTGCTGTTCCATCAGTTCACGAAAGTGGAGGCGTTCGAGGCGGCGTTCCGCGCGGTGGGCGCGCCGTACTATGTGGTCGGCGGTGGGCGCGGCTACTGGACGCAGTACGAGGTGCGCGATTTGACGAACCTGCTGCGCGCGCTGAGCGACCCCGAAGATGCCCTCGCGCTGGCGGCTGTGTTGCGCTCGCCGCTGGTGGGGCTGAGCCTCGACGGGCTGATGGCGCTGACGCTCCACGCCGAACACGCCGAGCTGCCCCTGCGCCTGTGTCTGGAGGCAGACCTCGAATTAGACCCGCCCGACCGCGCACGACTGGAGGCGTTCTGGGCGTGGTTCGAGCCGCTGACTCAGCGCGTGGGTGAATGGAGCGTTGGCGCGTTGCTGGCGCGCGCGCTGGAAGCCAGCCAGTACGAGTCCCGCCTGCTTGCGCAGGGCGAGCGGGGCAGGCAGGCGGTCGCGAATGTGCGCAAACTGCTGGCGATGGCGCTGGAGCAGCCGACGGTCGCCCCGCGCGCCTTCGCCGAGCAACTGGAACTCACCAGCCGCCTCGAACAGCGCGAGGGCAACGCCCCAACTTACGAAGAGAGCGCGAATGTCGTGCGCTTCTACACGGTACACGCCGCGAAAGGGCTGGAGTTCCCCGTGGTGTTCGTGGTGGACACCGCATTTCACCTGCGCAGGCGCGACATGCAGCTTGAGGTAGACGCCGAACGCGGGATTGTCGCGCTGCAGGTGGTGCGTCCCGACCTCCCGACGCCCTATGAGCCTGTGCCGCTGCGCGTGCTGCACACACACGCCCAGAAACGCGAGGAAGACGAACTCATGCGCAAGCTCTATGTCGCGCTCACGCGGGCGCGCGACTATCTGGTGGTGGCGCTGACCGACCTCCCGCAGAACGCCTGGTGTCGGGGCTTGAGTGGCGCACTGGCGCAGGAGCTGAATCAACGCGCCGACCGAATCGCCCTGCCGAACGGCTCCAGCGCACTGCTGAAGCGGATGGGGTGATCAGCCCTCAGCCGATAATCCCGTCCACCACGCGCCCGAAGACATCGGTCAGGCGGAAGTTGCGCCCCTGATACCAGTAGGTCAGGCGCGTGTGGTCGATGCCCATCAGGTGCAGGATGGTGGCGTGCAGGTCATGCACATGCACGGGGTTCTCGGTCACAGAGTAGCCGAGTTCGTCGGTCGCGCCGTAGACGATTCCGGGCTTGACGCCGCCGCCCGCCAGCCAGAGGGTGAACGCGCGCGGGTGGTGGTCGCGTCCCAGATAGGTCGAGCCGCCGCGCCCTTCGTTCATCGGCGTGCGCCCGAACTCGCCGCCCCAGATGACCAGCGTATCGTCCAGCAGTCCCCGCTGCTTGAGGTCGATAATCAGCGCGGCGCTCGCCTGATCCACCTCGCGGCAGAGGCGCGGCAGCGCGCTGGAGATGCTATCGCCCTCGCCCGTGCCGTGATGGTCCCAGCCGCGATGGTACAGCTGCACGAAGCGCACCCCGCGCTCCACCAGCCGTCGCGCCAGCAGACAGTTGTTCGCAAACGAGGGCTTGCCCGGCGTCGTGCCGTACAGCTGGTGGATATACTCTGGCTCCTTGCTGATGTCCATCAGTTCGGGCACGCTGGTCTGCATACGGTACGCCAGCTCGTAGTTGCTGATGCGCGTCTCAATTTCGGGATCGCCCGTCTGCTCCAGCTTGATGCGGTTGAGGTCGTTCACAGCGTCAATCACCGCGCGGCGCGATTCGGGATCGATGCCATCGGGATTCGAGAGATACAGCACGGGGTCGCCCTGCTTGCGGAACTCCACCCCCTGGTACGCCGTCGGCAGGAACCCACTGCTCCAGCAGGCGTGCCCGCCGTCGGGACGGTTCGCGCCCGATAGCAGCACCACAAAGCCCGGCAGGTCCTGGTTTTCCGTGCCCAGCCCGTAGGTCAGCCAGCTGCCCATGCTGGGGCGTCCGGGCAGCTGATGCCCCGTGTTCATGAAAATCTGCGCGGGCGCATGGTTGAACTGGTCGGTCTGCATCGAGCGGATGATGCACAAATCGTCTACCACCTTCGCGGTATGGGGAAGCAGCTCGGAGACCTCAATGCCCGACTGCCCGTGCTTCTGGAACTTGTAGGGCGACCCCAGCAGCGTCGGCGTGCCCTTGATGAAGGCGAACCGCTCGCCCTTCAGCAGGCTCTCCGGGCACGGTTGCCCGTGATACTGTTGCAGGATAGGCTTGGGGTCGAACAGGTCAATCTGTGAGGGCGCGCCCGCCATAAACAGGAAGATAATCCGTTTCGCGCGGGGCTTGAAATGCGGCGGTTTCGGCGCGAGGGGGTTGTTATTCGTCGCGGCGAACAGTTTCGGCTGCATCAGCGCGTTCAACGCCAGCGCGCCCACCCCGTAGCCACACACTTTGAAAAAGTAGCGGCGCGTCATCTGCAACAGCTCGTCCCGATTCGGCGACTTCGGCGTCATCGCTCGCCTCCACGGGCGAATTATAGCACACTTTCGATAAAATTCCTCTCAGGGTTCCGCGCCTGCAGGCATGGGGGTTTCGAAGAGTTCCTTCACCAGCGCCACATCGTCGGGGATGGGGATGGGGTAGTCGCCGTTGAAGCAGGCGAGGCAGAACCGATCGTGCGGGCGTCCCGCCGCCTCCAGCAGCCCCTCGATGCTCAGGTAGCCCAGGGTGGTCGCGCCCACCTGCCGTCGCACATCTTCCACCGTGTGGTGCGCGGCGACCAGCTCGCGCTGGGTCGCCATATCGATTCCGTAGTGGCAGGGGAATCGGATGGGCGGCGCGGTGATGCGCAGATGCACCTCGCGCGCGCCCGCCTCGAACAGCAGGCGCACAATCTGGCGCGTGGTCGTGCCGCGCACGATGGAATCGTCCACCACCACCAGCCGCTTGCCCGCAATCACTTCGCGCAGGGGCGTGAGTTTGAGCCGCACGCTCTGCTCGCGCAGGCGCTGTTCGGGCTGAATAAAAGTGCGCGGCGCGTAGCGATTTTTGATGAGACCGTCGCCGTAGGGGATGCCCGACTCCGCCGCGTAGCCCACCGCCGCCGGCGCGCCCGAATCGGGCACAGGGATGACCAGATCCGCCTCCGCAGGATGCTCCCGCGCCAGAATGCGCCCCATCCGACGGCGCGCCTCATACAGTAGTCTGCCGTACAGGTGGCTGTCGGGACGCGCGAAGTAAATCAGCTCGAACATGCACAGCGCGTGGCGTGCGGGGGGCAGCCCCTCGTGGGCGTGCAACCCGTCGGCGTCGATGACAACGATCTCGCCCGGCGCCACATCCCGCACATACTCCGCGCCAATCGGCGGGAAGGCGCAGGTCTCCGACGCCAGCACCCACGAGTCGCCCAGCCTGCCCAGCGCCAGCGGACGCACGCCATACGGGTCGCGCACGCCAATCAGCTGCGTGGGGGTCAGAATCGCCAGTGAGTACGCGCCGCGCACCTGACGCATCATGGCGCGTATCGCCTCCACAATATCCGCACCCGCCTCCAGCGCACGGGCAATCAGGCGCACAATGACCTCCGAATCGTTGGTCGACTCGAACTGCTCGCCGTCCGCCTCCAGCTGCGCCCGCAGGCGGTGCGCGTTCACCAGATTGCCGTTGTGCGCGACGGCGATGTTGCCCTGCTCGGTGGAACAGGTAATCGGCTGCACATTGCGCAGGGTGGACGAGCCTGTGGTGGAGTAGCGGGTATGCCCGACGGCAATGTCGCCCCGCAGGCTCTGCAGAATCGGCTCCGAAAAGACGCGCGTGACCAGCCCCAGGTCTTTGTAGGCGCGGATGCGCGTGCCGTCGGAGACGGCGATGCCCGCGCTCTCCTGCCCGCGATGTTGCAGCGCGAACAGCCCGAAGTAGGTCAGTCGGGCGACATCCTCCCCTGGCGCGAAGACGCCGAACAGCCCGCACGCCTCACGCGGCGCATCGTCGTTCCACACGGCGTCTATAGTGTACCTGCTGTGCCCGTCAAGGCGGGTATACTGCCCGCGATGGCGCGACCGTTTGGCTACTGGACGCTGGTGTTGCACACGCACATCCCGTATGTGCTGACGCATGGCAAGTCGCCGCACGGAACCGACTGGCTGTGTGAGAGCCTTGCGGAGTGCTACCTGCCGCTGTACGCGCTGACGCACCGCCTTGCCGCGCAGGGCGTCCCTGCCCGCTATACCGTGAGTTTCACGCCGATTCTGCAGGAGCAACTGGCGCATCCCGACTTCCGCGCCGAAGCGACGGGCTATCTGCAGCAGGGGCTGGCGCACGCCCGCGACGACCAGCGCCACTTTCAGGCGCAGGGCGACCGCTGGAAGGCGGGGCTGGCGTACCTGTGGGAGCGCGCCTACGAGACGGCGCTGGAACGCTACCAGTCGCTGGGGGGCGATGTGCTGGGCGCGTTCGCACGCCTGCAGGACGCGGGGTGCATCGAGATTGCGACCAGCGCGGCGACGCACGGCTACCTGCCCCTGCTGGGACGCGACGAGTGCGTGCAGGCGCAGGTCGCGCTGGGCGTGCAGACCTACCGCAGGCACTTCGGGCGTGCGCCGCGCGGGTTCTGGCTGCCCGAATGCGCCTACCGACCCGCCTATCACTGGCTGCCGCCCGTCGCGCAGGAGGTGCTGCCCGCCGCCGACCGCGCAGGCGTCGAGCAGTTCCTTGCCGAGTCGGGCGTGCGCTACTTCTTTGTGGATACGCACATGCTGCGCGGCGGCGCGCCGCTGGGCACTTACTGGGATCGGTTCCCCGCGCTGCGACGCCTGTACGAGCAGTTCGCCGCGCACTACCGCGCGGAGCAGGCGGAGCGCACGCCCTATCGCGCCTACGCTGTGCCCGCGCCTGAGCCGCTTGCCGTGTTCGCCCGCGACCCCGCCACCACGCTGCAGGTCTGGAGCGGCGAGCATGGCTATCCCGGCGACGCCCGCTATCTGGAGTTCCACAAGATGCACTATCCCAGCCGCCTGCGCTACTGGCGCGTGAGCGAGAACAAGGCGGACCTGGGCGCGAAGTCGCCGTATGCGCCCTACGAGGCGTTCGAGGCGGTGCAGGCGCACGCCGACCACTTCGTGAGCCTGCTCAAGCAGACGCTCTGGGCGCACTATCAGGCGCACGGGCGACCGGGCGTGATGGTCTCGATGTACGACACCGAGCTGTTCGGGCACTGGTGGCGCGAGGGACCCGAATGGCTCTACGCGGTCATCCATCGGCTGGCGGCAGACCCCGATGTGGAGATGCTGACCGCTTCGGAGTATCTGGAGCGGTTCCCGCCCGAGGAGGCGGTCTTCCTGCCTGAAGGCTCCTGGGGCGAGGGCGGCTCACACTACATCTGGCTCAACGAGCAGACCGCGTGGGCGTGGGAGGTAATCTACCGCGCCGAGATGGAGTTCGTGCGCCTGCTGTCGTGTGTGCGCGACCGCGCCGAGCTGACGCCCTATGTGCAGCAGGCGGCGCGCGAGTTGCTGCTGCTGGAGTCGTCCGACTGGACCTTCCTCATCACGACAGGCTCTGCACGCGACTATGCGGAGGTGCGCCTGCGCGACCATGCGCGGCGGTTCGAGAGCATCGCGCGCCTGATTGGGCAGCTGGCGGACGGCGCGTCGCCCGACCCTGCCCTGCTGCAGGTCTACGAGGAGAGTTGCGTGCGCAATCAGGCGTTCGCGGCGGTGGATGTGTCGCTCTGGCGGTGAGCCAGCGGCGCGTTTGCGTAGGCGTCCAAATCGTAATCGTCGCGTTGCCCCGCGCGCAGGCGGAAGTAGCCCGCAAGCGCAATCATCGCCGCGTTGTCCGTGCAGTAGCGCGGCGGGGGGATGAACAGGGTCAGCCCCGCCTGCTGGCAGGCGTCGCGCATCTGCGCCTGTAGAGCGGAGTTCGCCGCCACCCCACCGACCACCGTGAGGGTGTCCACGCCCGTCGCGTGCGCCGCGTCCAGCGCATGGTGAATCAGCGGCTCCAGCGCCGCCTGCTGGAACGCCGCGCACAGGTGGTTCACCGTCGCCTCGTCGAGCGCGTTCTCTGCCTCAAGCCGTTCCACCTCGCGGCGCACGGCGGTTTTCAGCCCGCTGTAGCTGAAGTTCCAGCCCTCCACCTTCGCGCGCGGGAAGCGGAACGCCGTCGGGTCGCCCCGCCGCGCCCGCTGGTCAATCTGCGGTCCGCCCGGATACCCCAGCCGTAGCAGGCGCGCCGTTTTGTCGAACGCCTCGCCCACCGCGTCGTCCAGCGTCTGCCCCAGCAGCAGGTAATCGCCGTGCCCGCGCGCCAGCACGAGTTCCGTGTGCCCGCCCGACACAATCAGCGCGAGGTGCGGAAACGGAATTGGCGCGTCGGGCGTCTCCAGAAACGCCGAATAGAGGTGTCCCTCCAGATGATGCACGCCCACATAGGGGCGGTTGAGCGCAAACGCCAGCGCTTTCGCCGCCGCCAGCCCCACCACCAGCGCGCCGACCAGTCCCGGGCGGTTCGTGACGGCAATCCCATCGATGTCCGTCCAGCCGACGCCCGCCTCGTCCAGCGCTTGTTGCAGGATGGGGTTCAGCCGTTCCACATGCTGGCGCGCGGCGGCTTCGGGCACGACCCCGCCCCACTGCGCGTGCAAATCCACCTGTGAGGCGACGACGCTGGCGCGCACCCTGCGCCCCTCCAGCACCGCCGCGGAGGTCTCATCGCAGCTGGTCTCGATGCCCAGAATGTAGCGCACGCCCCAAGTATACCGCTGGGCGCTAACATCCCTGCCCGAAGTTGAACAGCACCACAAGCAGGTCGGCGTCGTCCACCGCGCCGTCGCAGTTGACATCGACGCGCCCCAGATTCGAGCCGCTCGCGCCAAACGCAAACAACACCGCGAGCAGATCGGCGTCGTCCACGCAGCCGTCGAGGTTCACATCGCCGTTATGCACGCCGCAACCCGTGTCCAGCAGGAACGCTTCCGAGCGCGTACCGCTTGTGTTTTGACCGATGCCCACGATGTAGCGTCCGTCAGACGAGATTGCCGTGGCGTGGGTCAGTCGCCACCCCGAGCGAATCAGCGCGGCGTAGGTCGTGTTCAAATCTTCGACGCCGCCCGCTTGCGTCCAGCGCACGGCGCGCAAAAATTCTACGCTGCCAACGACCACTGAACCGTCGGCAGTCGTATCGCTGGGAATCATATTCGCCCCTGTGGAGGTCATGCCCTCGGTTGGCGTCCAGCGAAACATCACGCGATTGCCGCCGCTGCCCTGTTCCGACGAGCCGTAGATGATTGAACCATCCGCCGACACGCAGTAGGCTTCACTGTTGGCAAAAGCGGCGTTCGTCAGCGCGCCCAGATTCTGGATGCCGCCCTGCGCCGTCCATCGGAACGCGCGCTGCGTGACATTCGGCGCAGGGTAGATGGTCATCGAGCCGACAATCGTCGTACCATCCGCGGAACACTGTTCGGCGGAGAGCGCAGTCCCGACGGGCGGGTTCAGCGTGTAGTTGCCGCTGGGCGTGGTGAAAATCGCGAAGTCCACAAACGAACTGCCATCGAAATACCGAAGGTTCACCACGATGCTGTCGCCATTCGCCGAGACATCCGCCGCGGCGCTATTGTAGGGGTTGTCGTTGAACACGGGCTGCATACCGTTGGAGGCTGTCCATCGGAACGCGATGCGTCGCCAGTTCGGCGCATCGGAGGTTCCAACAATCACGGCGCCGTCGCTGGAGAGGGCGCGCCCGAAACTCTCGCCGCTTGCCAGCACGCCGAGCGACTGCATGCCCGTGCTGGGCGTCCACCGAAACGCGCGGATGCCGTTCGGCGAGCCTGTTGTGCCTACAACCACTGAGCCATCGTCGGAAACCCCGCTCGCGCTGCTGGATGTCCCGCCCAGCCTGCCCAGCCAGGTCAGGCTCTGTGCATAAGCAGACGAAACGAGACACGCGCAGGATAACGCGATAGACCCCACTGCTGTTAGCGTTCTCATGTGAATTACCCCGCATAGAGCAGACGACTCTCCTCTCAACAGTGTTATTATACCCCACCTCGAGGGCGTTGCGAGCGGCGCAGATGCGAAAATTCGCCTGTCGATTCGATGTATAATAGGAGTTATGAGAAGGCTTGCGTTGCTGTTGGTGTGCTTGAGCATAGGGCAGGCTGTTGCGCAACTGGGCTTGCGCACGCGACTGGAAACGCCGCAGGCGGAGTACGCGCCGGGTCAGGTAATCGTGATGTTTCGGGAAGGCGTTTCGCCCGTGCAACGGGCGTGGCTGCGGCAGGTTGCGGGCGCGCAGTTGGCAAAGCGTGGCAGGTACGCCGATTACGAACTCTGGCAGTTCAGCCCCTACGCCGACATGCGCCAGATAGCGGCGCAGCTGATGCGCTCGGGCTGGTTCAAAGCGGTAGACCCGAACTGGCGGATCGAGCTTGCCGACCCGTGGACGCCGAACGATACGCTCTATCCGCAGCAGCCCGCAATGCCCGTGATTGGCGCGCCGCAGGCGTGGGGACTCTGGCGCGGCGACAATAACTTCATTGCGGCAATTCTGGACACGGGCGCGCGGTTAGACCATCTCGATTTACAGCCGCGCCTGCTGCCCGGCTACGACTTCGGCAACGACGATAACGACCCCAGCGACCCATTCGGACACGGCACTTTCGTGACGGGCATCGCGGGCGCGGCGACGAACAACGCGCGCGGGGTCGCCGCCGTCGCGCCCAACGGCAAAATCCTACCTGTGAAGGTGTTCACTGACGGTGGGCAGGGCTACTTGAACGATTTGATAGACAGCGTGAACTACGCCGTGGCGCAGGGCGCGCACGCCATCAACCTCAGTCTGGGTAGTACCAGCGCGATGGGAACCTTCCAGACCGCGCTGACCAACGCATGGAACGCGGGCGTGGTGATTGTCGCGGCGGCGGGCAACTTCAACAACACGAACCCGTTCTACCCTGCCTATTACACAGTATGTATCGCGGTCGCGGCGTGCAATCTGGACGGCACGAAGTCGAGCGTTTCCACCTATGGCGGCTGGGTGGAAGTCGCCGCGCCCAGCGGGGATGTCTACTCCACCACATATAGCAACACGAACTCCTATGGGCGCAACAGAGACGGCTATACCTCCTACGCCGCGCCGTTTGTGACGGCGCAGGCGACGCTCTTATATAGCCTCGTCGCCGACGGACCGACCGACCGCTCGCTGGCGCGCGCGCAGGCGGTGCGCGAACTCATCGAGTCGACGGCGACGCCCGTGCCCGGCAACTATGTTGTGCACGGGCTGATTAACCTGCATGCGTCGGTGGAGAAGGCGCTCACCGTGCCTGTGCGCGGGCGCGTGCAGATTCAAGGCTACGCGGGCAGCTACAACGGGCGATCGGTGGAGGTGGTGTTGCGTCCGCTGGGCGGCGGCAGCGCACTGGCGACGGCGAGCGGCGTGCTGAATAGCACAGGCGACTTTGATCTGAGCTTCTTTAACTATCTCGGCTACTACGACCTCGCTGTGCGCGCGCAGGGGACGCTGCTCAAGCGCGTGCCCAACGCCCGCATGCGCTATCCCGGCGTGAGCGGCTTGAACCTGACGCTGATCCCGGGCGATGTGAACGGCGACAATATGATTGACGACGCCGACCTGCTGCTAATCCTGTTCAACTTCGGCGCGAACAACCCGTCGGTAGACCTGAACGGCGACAATATGATTGACGACGCCGACCTGCTGCTAATCCTGTTCAACTTCGGGCAACAGGGCGAATGAGTCGCACGGGGCTGGGGCGCGCGGGCGAGTCGCAGGCGGCGCGCTTTCTGCAGGCGCAGGGCTACACGATTCTCGCCCGCAACTGGCGCATTCGCGAGGGCGAGCTGGACATCGTCGCGCAGGAGGGCGACACGCTCGCCTTCGTGGAGGTCAAGACGCGCCGCTCGCACGCCTGCGGCGCGGGCGAGGAGAGCATCGACGCCCGCAAACAACAGCGGCTCGCCCTGCTTGCCGAACGGTTCCTTGCCGCGCGCCCCGACCTCGTGTTCCGCCAGTGCCGCTTCGATGTCGTGGTGGTGGACTACACGCAACGCCCTGCGCAGATACGCCTCTACCGAAACGCGTTTGACCTCAATATGTAGACCTAACTCCGCCTTAACACGCGCCCCGCACGCGCGCCCGTGTACGCCCCGTCGCGGATGGCGAACCGCCCGTTCACCAGCAGATGCGCCACGCCTTGCGCCAGACGGTGCGGATTCTGAAAGTCCGCCAGGTCCTGCACTTTGCCAAAGTCGAACACAACGATGTCGGCATACGCGCCCTCCTGCAGCACGCCGCGATCAGTGAGCTTCAATCGCGCGGCGGGCAACCCCGTCATCTTGAAGATGGCTTCCTCGAGGCTCAGGATGCCCTCCTCGCGCACATACTTTGCCAGCACGCGCGGGAAGGTACCGTAGCTGCGCGGGTGCGGTCGCTCCGCAGCGTACTTACTCGGCTCCGTGCCCACCCCGTCGGAGGCGACCATCGTGAGCGGGTAGCGCAGCACCGTGCGCAGGTCGTCTTCCGCCATGTTGAACCACGCCACGCCCACATGCCCGCCCGCGTCCAGCAGCAAATCCAGCACGAAGGGTTCGGGATCCTTGCCCGCCAGTCGCGCTGCGTCGGCAATCGTCAGCCCCTGATAGTCGCGGTTGTGCGGCGTGCTGCCGATTACCGTGCTGTGCCAGTCGGGTTGGGCGTCGCGCATCGCGTGGATGAGCCGTTCGCGCTCGTGTGGGTCGCGCAGGCGCGCCATCAGCGCCTCCGGGTCGCCGTCCAGCGCCCAGCCCGGCAGCGACGCCACCGCCAGCGAGGTCTGATACGCCGTGTAGGGATAGACATCGAGCGTGATGTCCAGCCCCTGCGCGACCGCCTCGCTGACCATCTGCAGCGTCTGATGCACCTTGCCCCAGTTGTGCCTGCCCTCCGCCTTGTGGTGCGCCAGCTGGAGGGGCAGCCCCGCTTCGTGGGCAATCCGTATCGCCTCCTGCACGCTCTCGATGAGCTGGTCGCCCTCATTGCGCAGGTGCGTCGCATAAAACCCGCCGTACTGCGCGGCGATTTTCGCCAGCTCGATAATCTCCTCCGACTCGGCGAAGCTGTTGGGGGGATACTCCAGCCCTGTGGTGAAGGCGACCGCGCCTGCTTCGAAGCAGAGGGCAATCTCGTGGCGCATCGCGTCCAGCTCGGCGGGCGTGGGCGGACGCTTCTCGTAGCCCATCACCTTCTTCCGTGCCGTGCCGTGCCCGCATTGGGGGATGTAGTTCGCGCCCAGCCCCAGCTCGTCCAGCAGGCGCAGGTACTCGTCGAACGAGCGCCAGTTAATCACTACCCCGTAGGGCTTGAGCCAGCGCTGCTCCTGGCGGAACAGGGGCGTGTCGTCGATTTGCCCGACGGCGAAGCCGCAGTTGCCGCCCACCTGCGTCGTGACGCCCTGAAACAGCACGCTGAGCTGCTCCGGGTGGTGGTTCAGCGAGAAGTCGGCGTGCGTGTGGATGTCGATAAAGCCCGGCGCGACACACAAGCCCTGCGCGTCGATCTCGATCCCCGCCTGCCAACCCTCCAGCTCGCCGAGCGCGACAATCCGCTCATCCGTGATGGCGACATCCGCGCAGAAGCCCGGATTGCCCAGCCCGTCAAAGACCGTCCCGCCGCGCAACAGGATATCGCAGCGCTGTTCCTCTGGCATGGCGATAAGGATACCCCATCCCGTCGGGTTCAGGCAGGAAACGCGCCGGCGCACGCGAATCGTGATGCTATGCAACGCACGGCACTCTACGAGGCGCACCTGAAGGCAGGCGGGCGCATGGTTCCCTTCGCAGGCTGGGAGATGCCCGTCCAGTACGCGGGCATCCTGCAGGAGGTTCAGTCGGTGCGCCAGCGCTGGGGCATGTTCGATGTGAGCCATATGGCGCGCGCCTACTTTCGGGGCGCAGACGCCCGCGCGTTCCTCAGTCGGCTGGTGCCCTCCGACATGGGCAAAGTCGCGCCGATGACCGGGCAATACACCGTGCTGACCAACGAGCGCGGCGGCGTGGTGGACGATATTATCTTCTACGAACGCACGCCCGACGAGTATCTGGTGGTGTTCAACGCCGCCAACCGCCAGAAAGACCTCGACTGGTTCCATCGCTGGCTGGGCGCGTGGGGGCTGCATGTGCGCATCGACGACCAGACCGAGCAGACGGTGATGCTGGCGGTTCAGGGACCGGAGGCGACCGCGCGACTGGAGCCGTTGCTGGGCGCGCCGCTGGGCGAGACGCCGCGCTTCGGGGCGACCATCGTGGAGTGGCATGGCGTGCGCCTGTTCGCCGCGCGCACGGGCTACACAGGCGAGGACGGCTTCGAGCTGATTGCCCCTGCGGCGGTGAGCATGGCGCTGTGGGACGCGCTGCTGACGGCGGGAGCGACCCCGTGCGGGCTGGGCGCACGCGATGTGCTGCGTGTGGAGGCGGGACTGCACCTGTACGGGCACGAGCTGACCGACGACACGAACCCCATCGAGGCGGGGCTGGGCTGGCTGGTGAGCGAGCGCACGGACTATATCGGCGCAGAGCCAATCCTGCAGGCGAAGCAACAGGGCGTCGCCCGCAAACTGATGGGCGTGCGCCTGCAGGAGCGCGGCGTGCCCCGCGAGGGCTACCCCGTGCTGATCGACGGCGCGCCCGTCGCGACGCTGACCAGCGGCGTCTACTCCCCAACGCTGGAACAGGGGATTGGCATGGCGTACCTGCCCAGCGCGTATGCGAACGCAGGGACGCCATGCGCCGTGGAGATACGGGGCAAGCCCGTGCCCGCCGTCGTCAGCACGCGCCGTTTCCTGAAGGGGGGATGACGGACGCAGGCGTTCGACCGCACGCATGATACCCCTTACCCACCGCGTGAGGAGCGGCTGCAGAGCCGCGCCCGCTGGGACGCTTTCGCGCGGCGATTGCGCGAGCATCTGCGCCTGTCGCTGGGGCTGACGCCGAGCCTGCCCGACGCGCCCCTGCGCCCCCTGCGTGCGGAAGCCTACCGCGGCGACGGGTTCCGAATCGAGCGGTTCGCGCTGGAGACACTGCCCGACTTCTACCTGACGGGGAGCCTGTTCGTGCCCGAAACGCCCGCCGACGCGCGCGCCCCTGCGATGCTGCAACCGCACGGACACTTCGAGCAGGGCAGGCTCAACGAATCGGATGTGTTGCGCGCCGTCGCGCTGGCGCAGGCGGGCGTCTATGTGCTGAGCTACGACATGGTCGGCTACAACGACCAGTTCCAGCTGCCGCACTGGGGCGCGGAGCCGCTGGAGTGGCGTCGCTGGGGCTTCAGCCGCGCAGGACTGCAGACATGGAACAGCCTGTGCGCGTTTGCGTGGCTGCGCCAGCAACGGGCGATTGACCCCCAGCGCATCGGCGGCAGCGGGATTTCGGGCGGCGGCACGCAGACCTTCCTGCTGAGCGCGCTGGAGACGCGCCTGAACTGCGCCGCGCCCGTGAAGATGGTCTCCAGCCTGATGCAGGGCGGCTGCGTGTGCGAGAACGCGCCCCTGCTGCGCCTGTTTGCAGGCAACCCGGACATAGCCGCACTGACCGCGCCGCGCCCGATGCTGCTGATTTCGGACTCAGGCGACTGGACGCGCGACAATCCCGACTCGGTCGCGCCCGCTCTGAAGCGCGTGTACGGGCTGTTCCATGCTGAGTCGCTGTTCACGCACGCGCACTACGGCGAGGGACACCAGTGGGGCAGTGCGCCGCGCCGCGCGTATTACGAATGGATTGCCCGACACTGGCGATTGCCGCGCGTCCCGCAAGAGCCTGACCTGCGCTGGGAGACGCTGATTCCTGCGCTGCGCGTGTGGGGCGAATCGCTGCCCAAGCCCGCCGATGCGCCCGCAGGCGACGAAGTGCTGCGCCTGTACCAGCGTCTGGCGCGTGAGGCGATTGCCCGCTGGCAACGGACGCGCCGCTTCGAATCGGAAGCGCGCGCATCGCTGGCGAGCATGCTGGGTCTGGAGCGCATCGAGGACGCGCGGCGCGATTCACTGCCCGACGCATGGCAGGGCGCGCTGCCTGAGCGCCGCTATGCCCGACTGGTGGTCGCGCTGGGCGAGGCGAGCGTGCGCCGCTGGCAACGCGCGGGCTACGCCGTGCTGCGCCTGCCTGAACTGCCCCGCCCTACTCCCAGAACCGACTACGCCTACCTGACTACCTACAACCTGACGCCCGACACACTGCGCGCCCGCGCCGCGCTGAGCGTGTTGCTGCAACTCAGGTCGCGCGCAACCCGCATGGTCGTCGCCGCGCAGGGCGAATGGGCGACCCTGTGCGGGATTGCCTGTGCGCTCACGCAGACTCCCCTCGATGCGCCGAGCCTGACGGAGCCTGCGCCGTTAGACCTGCCCTGTTATGACCGAATCGGGGGCGCAACAACCCTGCAACGCCTGACTCCTGCCCCCGAATAAGCCCCAATCGGGGTACAATTCAAACTGAGGTGCGCCTGTGCGATTAAGTGAATTCAAGCAGCGAGTGGAAGCCGAGTTCGGACCGAACCTGCAGAACGCCACACCCGCCAATGTGCGCGAGTTTCTGGACAAACTCCAGCAGGAGGCGTGGGATAATCAACGCCGCCAGAGCGAACGCTACGAAATGCCCGTCGAGAACGCCCGCACTTATGAGGAGGTCATGAAGGAGTTTTTCATGGATGTGCTGGATTTGCCCGCCGAGCGCGCCGTGATGCTGCTCTGGACACTCGCGCTGGACCTGACCTTCGCGGCGATTGAACACCAGTATTCTGAGGTGCTGGATCCCCTGTTTCGCGGAGTCGACGAAAGCGAGTAGCGCGAATCCCGTATTCCGTCCAGTGTGGAACCTGCGCAATCAGGGCAGAATCTCCCATAGAAACCACATTTGGGGAGGCTGCGCTATGTCGTTCAAGGACGCACAGCAGTATATTGGGATGGAATGCCAGGTCGCCTGGCGCGATCGGCGCGGGGATGTGCAAGAGCGGAACCTGTTCATTTCGGATGTCTCGTTTGTGCCGCTGTACGGAATCTGCCTGATTACCGACTACATGGAGATTCGCCTCGATCGCGTGGTGAGTATCCGCGCGGTGGGCGAGGCGGCGGAGCCTGCAGCGGCGTAATACCCATCGGTGCGTCAGCGTTCGTTAATTGAGGCTGAATCGCACAGATGCCCCGAATCTCCTCCTGCAGGTTTCCCCTGCGCGCAGGGGGAGCCGAGTTTGGTTCCCCTCGCTTGCGGGGGGAACCTTAAGGAGGGGGGTAATACCAATCTGCTGGTCATAGTTCGCAAAACGGCGGTTTATGGAGTGCGGAAGCGGAGCTTCCGCATGCTGAAGCTCCCGCTTCAGCACTCCATAGTAGCAGAGTGCAGGCGACAGCACGCCTCTGCAGGTGCGTGCGAGGCAATTAGCGAACTTTGACCGCGTAGTTGGTATTATAGCAGAGCGCAGGCAACTGCACGCCGTGTTGGTGTGTGCGTGCGGCAATTGCGAACCCCGTCGCACCGATAGAGATTACACGCCCAGAACGCCCTGCGCGTACAGTTCGCGCACGAGGACATCCTGCGGCGCGCGGTCGTTGCGTACCTGAATGTAAGTTCCGCCAATCCGTCGGCAGGCGGTCTGAATCGCCTCGAGGTGCGCTTTCAGACAGCGCTGGTACTCCTGCAGCACGCCGCTGGTCGCCGTGATGTCGATGGCGTCGCCCGTCTCGGCGTCGATGAGCTTGAGGTCGCCTTCCAGGTCAGGGTCTAACTCCACCTCTGATAGTATCTGCAGCAGCACGACCTCGTGGCGACGGCTGCCCAGCGCGCGCAGCGCGTCGGGGAACGCCTCGTCCAGCCCGTCGGTAATCAGCAGCACGAGACCGCTGGGCAGGTTCGCATGCGCGAATCGTTGCACGGCGGCGGCGAGGTGTCGCCCATCAGGCTGGCGGACGCGCAGCCACTCCAGCAGGCGCGTGTAGGCGACCCTGCCCCGCAGCGCGCGCGTCTCCACAGGCTGGTGATGCAGTGCAATCGGATACACCGCGTCGCCCGAAACCAGCCCGATATAGCCCAGACACGCCGCCAGCGAACGCGCCGCGTCGAACTTCGTCGGCTCGCCAAACGCCATCGACGCCGAGCAGTCCAGCAGCAGATGCACAGGCAGCTCCTGCTCGTCCTGATAGGTGCGCAGGTAGGCGCGATCCAAGCGCGCGAGGATGTTCCAGTCCAGATGGCGCAGGTCGTCGCCCGGCGTGTAGTGGCGGTAATCGGCGAACTCGATGGAAATGCCCTTGCGCGGCGACAGTCGCTCCCCCCGAATCGCCGCCGCGTGCGCTTTCTTCGGCTGGAACCGATACCGCTCCAGCCGCCCCAGCACCTCTACCGCGACCCCATCCCAAGCCATCGCCCCAATTCTACCTCGATTCGCGTTGCAGGAGCGCGCCCCGCCGCGACGAACTCTCCCCCCAGAGGAGACACCCTATGCCACAGGTGCGTTTTGATACTTACTATCGGTATGAGGAACTGACGCGCATTCTACACGCCTTCGCGGAGGAGTATCCGCAGCTGGCGCGTATCGAGAGCATCGGCAAGAGCTATGAAGGGCGCGACATCTGGCTGCTGACCGTCACGAACTTCGCCACGGGTCCCGCCGAGGAGAAGCCCGCGCTGTGGGTGGACGGCAACATCCACGCGAGCGAGGTTTCGCCCTCCGCGGCGTGTTTGTATCTGTTGCATCGCCTTGTGAGCGAGTACGGCGCGCACGAGAAAATCACGCGCTGTCTGGACACGCGCGCGTTCTATGTGTGCCCGCGCGTGAACCCCGACGGCGCGGAATGGGCGCTCGCCGACAAGCCCAGGATTATCCGCTCCAGCACGCGCCCCTACCCCTACGACGAAGACCCCCTCGGCGGGCTGGTGCAGGAAGACATCGACGGCGACGGGCGCATGCTGATGATGCGCATTCCCGACCCGAACGGCAACTGGAAAAAGCATCCCGACGAGCCGCGCCTGATGGTGCGCCGCGACCCCGACGAGGTGGGCGGCGAGTATTACCGAATCCTGCCCGAAGGCAGATTCGAAGAGCCGTTCGACCCCGCCCTACTCACCCTCCAGCCGAAAAAAGAGGGGCTGGATTTGAACCGCAACTTCCCCAGCAACTGGCGGCAGGAGCATGAGCAACACGGCGCGGGTCCCTACCCCACCTCCGAACCCGAAGTGCGCGCGATTGTGGACTTCATCGCGAAACACCCCAACATCACAGGCGGAGTCACTTTTCACACATGGAGCGGCGTGCTGCTACGCCCCTACAGCCACCAGCCCGACGACGCCTTCCCCGCCGAAGACCTCTGGACCTACCAGAAAATCGGCGCGAAGGGTACTGAAATCACGGGCTATCCGAACATTTCCGTCTACCACGACTTCAAGTACCACCCGAAGGAATACATCACAGGCGTGTTCGACGACTGGATGTACGACCATATGGGCGTGTTCGCGTGGACGGTGGAAATCTGGAGTCCGCAGCAGCAGGCGGGCATCACCGACTATAAGTTTATTGACTGGTACAGCGAGCATCCCGTCGAGGACGACCTCAAACTGCTGAAATGGAGCGACGAGGCGTTGGGCGGCAGGGGCTATGTGGACTGGTATGAGTTCGAGCATCCCCAGCTGGGCAAAGTGGAGCTGGGCGGCTGGGATATGCTGTATGCGTGGCGCAACCCGCCGCCAGCGCTGCTGGAGAAAGAGATTGCGCGCTTCCCCGACTGGCTGGTATGGCACCTGCTGATTTCGCCGAAGCTGGAGGTGTACGAGGCGACGGTGGAGCCGCTGGGCGACGCGCTTTACAAGGTGCGGCTGGTGGTGCAGAACACGGGCTGGCTGCCGACCTACATCACCAGAAAGGCGACGGAGAAGAAGGTCGTGCGCGGCGTGATTGCCGAAATCGAGCTGCCCGAAGGCGCGACCCTACGCACGGGCAAAATGCGCGAGGAGCTGGGGCAGCTGGAGGGGCGCGCCTACAAGCCCTCCGCCGCCAGCGTGTGGAACGCCGACCCGACTGACGACCGCGCGAAGGTGGAGTGGGTGGTGCATGCGCCGCAGGGCGGCACGGTGCGCCTGATTGCCCGCCACGAGCGGGCGGGCGTGGCGCGGGCGAAATGCCCGCTCACCCCTGCAACGCCGTGAAGCGGAACTCCCGCTCACCGCGGGGTGGGCGGGTCATCAGGCTCTGTAGCGCGTCGGCAATCGCGCGTTTGCCCGTGAGGATGTCGGCGATGGCGTTCAGCAGGGGCATCTCGACGCCCAGCTGCGCCGCGAGCGATTGCGCCGCCAGCGCGGTCGGATAGCCCTCAGCGACCTGTCCGAGCGCGGCGCGCGCCTCGTCGACGGTCTTGCCCTCTGCAATCGCGCGCCCGAATCGGTAGTTGCGGCTGAGTCGGCTCACGGCAGTCGCGAACAAATCGCCCACGCCTGTCAGCCCCATGAAGGTTTCGGGGCGCGCACCCATCGCCGCGCCGAAGCGCATCATCTCTGCCAGCCCGCGCGTGAGCAGCGTCGCTTTGGTGTTGTCGCCGAAGCCCAGCCCGTCGCTGATGCCCGCGCCAATCGCGTACACATTTTTGAGCGCGCCGCCCAGCTCCACGCCCACCACATCGTCGCAGGTATAGACGCGCAAAATCGGCGGGGTCATCAGCAGTTCCTGCACCTGCTCGGCGCACAGCAAGCTGCTGGAGGCGGCGACGCTCGCGGTCGGCGC
The DNA here is from genome assembly GCA_037442365.1 of Armatimonadota bacterium. Taxonomy (GTDB): domain Bacteria; phylum Armatimonadota; class Fimbriimonadia; order Fimbriimonadales; family GBS-DC; genus GBS-DC. Next base: position 26,956 of record JBBIQK010000019.1, read on the forward strand.
GCCGCGCACCAGCTCGACGGCGAGGTTCGGTCCCGACAGCACGGCGGTGCGCGCCTCGCGATTGTCCAGCGCCTCGCACACCACCTGCGTCAGTAGTTTGCCTGTGGCTGGCTCCAGCCCCTTCGCCGCGATAATCAGCGTCGCTTCAGGCGGGGGGCACAGGCGCAACGCCTCGCGCAGCGCGCCCGATGGAACCGCCAGCACCCATACCGCGCATGCCTGCAGCGGCTCAGGGTCGCAGGTGGGAAACACCGTGTCAGGCAGCGGCGCTTCGGGCAGATAGCGGCGGTTGACCCGCTCGGCGGCGAGAGCGGCAATCTGGGCGACGTCGCGTCCCCACAGATACACGGGCAACCCCTTCTGCCCCAGTAGCCATGCCAGCGCCGTGCCCCACGAACCCGCCCCAACAACCGCGACTCTCATCTACGACTCCGTGTACCACTCCATCTCCAGCTGGCGCAATAGCCCCAGCGCATCCGCCTCGTCGTCGTGATGCACCCAGATGCGTGTGCCTTCGGGAATCACGCGAAAAATGTAGGTCACGGGCGGGAAGTTCGCCGCGATACCGTGCGTGCGTAAATAATCGCGCACGAGCGTCGCGGTCATATCGTCCCCAGCGACGGCGACCGCCACAAACTGCCCGATTCGGGGACGCTCCTCCGCACCCAGGATCCGCCAGCGCATATCATAAGCATACCTCACATGGTACACTATCGCCCAGCATGGAAGCACTGGTCGCGCTACTGACGCTCACGGCGCTCGAGATTGTGCTGGGCATCGACAACATCGTTTTTATCTCGATTCTGACGGACAAGCTGCCGCCGGAGCAGCGGGCGAAGGCGCGCTTCATCGGCTTGAGCCTCGCGTTCCTGATGCGCGTGCTGTTCCTGCTCTCCATCACATGGATTATGCGGCTGGAGTCGCCCCTGTTCACCGTGCTGGGCAACGAGTTTTCGGGACGCGATTTGATCCTGATTGCGGGTGGGCTGTTCCTGATGGGCAAGGCGACCTACGAGATTCACCACAAAATCGAAGTCGCTCAAAGCGGCGGCGCTGTTATCCGACGGCTCACTTTCAGCCTGGCAGTTGCGCAGATTCTGATGGTGGACCTGGTGTTCTCTATCGATTCGGTGATTACGGCGGTGGGGCTGGCGCGTGATTTGTGGGTGATGATTGCTGCTGTGCTGATTGCGATAGTGTTTATGATGGCGTTCGCGGGCAGCGTGAGCCGCGTGATTGACGCGCACCCATCGCTGAAGGTGCTGGCGCTGGCGTTCCTGGTGCTAATCGGGTTCAACCTGATGGGCGAGGGCTTCGGCTACAAGATTCCCAAGGGCTACACCTACTTCGCGATGGCGTTCTCGCTGGCGGTGGAGATTCTGAACATCAAGTTGCACACGCGCACAAAGCCGCCCAGTAGTGTGTAGCAATTCTGGTTAGACGCGCTCTCTGCAGGCGTGCGCTTGCCCCAGTCGTCCACTGACTGGGAGCCACCCACACTGTTGCCAGGTCAGCACAGCACGCGTGCCCAGCCTTCACCCCCTGCCTCTCATTCCCCGCGCCACTGATAGCCGCCCGGAAGGGAGCGCACGCGCCTACCCCACGGCGGCGGTGACTTCGCGCGCAAGGACGACACAATCTGGCGGCCACCGCTCTCACGGAACGCCTGCTCGGACGGCGCATAGCGCAGATAGGCGACATCCACTGAGCGTAGCGCCATCGGCAGGCGCAACTCCACTGTGTCGCCTGCGAACGACGCCTCACCCTGCGCCAGCGCCTGACCAGTACGGTAATCCACCACGATTGCCTGCCCCTCGGTCAGCTCAGGCGCGAGTTTCGGACGGAGATTATGCCCCCACCAGAGAATAACTGTGTCGTCTTGATGAGTTGCAACTATCTCCACGCAGAAGCCTGCTTCGTTCAGTATCGGCGGCGGAACAGGCTCTGTGAAACGCAGGGTAATCAGCGTCTGGTTGCTTTCCACATGCCACTCCAGCGATTGAAGCTGGAAGGGTATCTGGAAGTGGACAGGGCGTATGTTGTCGAAGCCTTCATCGGTCTTGAGGTAGAAAGTTTCGCGAGGCGCGTCGGTCGTTCGCGTCAGCATGCCGTGCTGTACGGGGGCGTTGGCGCGCCAGAGGTACAGTCCCAGCGCGCCTGCCGCTGCAAGCCCTACAGCGGCAACCCTGATCCCGCGTCTTTTCTGAAGCGTCATCGGGGTTCCTCCTCAGATGTTGTTAAATTTCGGCATGTGTGCCGCCGATTCCTGCTAATTTGCAGACATTCCGTCCGCAACTTTTCAGGAAGCTACGCCTATTCTGTGTGGGCGCGCCAAGCCGCCCAGTAGCGTGTAGCGGCGTCGGCGGGGTCGGGCGCGTCGACAATGCCCGACAGCACGGCGACCCCCTGCGCGTCCGCCTCTATGCACGCGGCGACTCGTCCGGGCGTAATCCCACCAATCGCAATCAGCGGTATAGACACTGCCGCGCGCGCCTGATGCAACAGATCGATGCCTTCAGGCGGCTTGTCGGGATGGCTCTGGGTGGGGAACATCGCGCCGACCAGCAGGTAGTGGCAGCCTTCGGCTTCGGCGCGTCGAGCAGCGTCCACACTGTGAACCGACCTGCCCAGTTGCATGGGCGCGGGGGGCGTGTAGGGCGGCGCGTCTTCGGGAAGGTGCAGCGCGTCGGCGTTCACCCACTCCGCCAGCGCGGGGTAGGGGTTGACGCTCAGCCGTGCCCCGTGCGCGTGCGTGAGGCGGCGTAGCTCCAGCGCGCCATCCAGCGCGAGTCGGGCGGGCAGCCCCCGCACGCGCAGCATCACCCAGTTCACCCCGCCCTGCAACGCGCGCTCGGCGACCCACAGCGCCCGCGCAGGGTCAGTCTGCGGCGTGTAGGGCAACACCAGCATCAGAATTGGGCGACTTGGTTCCATTACAGGTTTGATTGCGTTGTATTTTCAACCACGCATGTCGCAATGCTCGCGCACAGGTACTTAATGTACCTCATCTACCGTTTCCCGGTAGGCACGCCGTTCACAGACACCCAAAACCCGCAAAATTACCAGATTTGCGCCTGCACGCACAAAAACCCCGATTTGTTAAGACTTTTGTAAGACCCCCCTGTGTATAATGGCAAGTGCGGAGAACTACCATGCTCAAACGATGGCTTACACTCACGATTATGCTGACGACTCTGACGCTTGCGTGCGCCCAGCCGTTTACCTATCAGGGGCTGCTGAAAGAGGGCGGCAACCCCGCCAGCGGCGCTTACGACTTTCGCTTCCGACTGTACAACGCCCCCTCAGGCGGGACACAGATCGGAACCGACCAGTTTGCGAACGACCTGAATGTGCAAAACGGCTTGTTCACGACAGCGATAGACTTCGGCGCGTCGGTGTGGACAGGCGCGGATCGGTATCTGGAGATTGCGGTGCGCCCTGGCAGCAGCACGGGCGGCTATCAGGAGCTGTCGCCGCGCGTGAGGATTAGCCCAACGCCCTATGCGATTCGCGCGGCGACGGCGGGCACAGCGAACCCGATTGGCGCGGCGGGGGGCGATTTGAGCGGGAGCTACCCGAACCCGACGGTGGCGCGGTTGCAAGGGCGCGCGGTGTCGTCGTCGGCGCCGGGCAGGTGCTGAAGTGGAACGGCAGCGCATGGGCGCCCAGCGACGACCTGCGGGACGCCTTCTGGCAGGCGTCAGGGAGCAACATTTTCTTTACTACGGGGAATGTGGGAATTGGAACCAGCAGTCCTTTTTCTCGCCTGCATGTGGAAACGAGTACGGGCAATCGTGCCATCTATGGACTTCATACAGTCACCAGCGGCGCGAGCTATGGCGTGATTGGGGGAAGCGCTAGCACCTTAGGTATAGGCGTGTACGGACTGGCAACCGCGACCACAGGCACGACCTATGGCGTGTATGGGCAAAGCGACAGCTCCGCAGGCGTGGGCGTCTTCGGCGAGGTGACCGCCTCCAATCCTGGGAGCCTCTCTGCAGGCGTCAAGGGCGTCAATCGGGGTACAGCCTTCGACAGCATCGGCGTCTATGGGGAACATACAGGCGCGGGCTGGGGCGTCCACGGCAGAACCAACGCGGGCACGGGCGTCTACGGGCTGGCAACCGCGACCACAGGAGGCGCCATCGGCGTGTATGGACAAAGCAACAGCAACGTCGGCAAGGGCGTTTTCGGGCTGGCAACTGCGACCAGCGGCGTGACTTTCGGCGTCTATGGGGAGAGTCGCAGCCCTGCAGGCGTGGGCGTCTATGGCGAGGTGAACGCCTCTGATCCTGCGAGCCTCTCTGCAGGCGTCAAGGGCGTCAATTGGGGCACAGCCATCGACAGCGTCGGCGTCTATGGGGAACATACAGGCGTGGGCTGGGGCGTCCACGGCAGAACCAACGCGGGCACAGGCGTGTACGGACTGGCAACCGCGACCACAGGAGGCGCCATCGGTGTCTATGGGGAAAGTCGCAGCCCCAACGGCTTTGGCGTCTACTCGTGGGGACGCTTCGCCGTCGTAGGCACCAAGTCGTTTCAGATTGACCATCCCTTCCGCCCCGAAACGCACTTCCTGAACCACTTCTGCACGGAAGCGCCCGAACCGCAGAATATCTATAACGGCGTGGTGGTGCTGGATGCGCGCGGCGAGGCGTGGGTGCAGCTGCCCGACTACTTCGAAGCCATCAACCGCGACCCGCGCTACACGCTGACCCCCATCGGCGCGGCGATGCCGAACCTGCATGTCGCCGTGGAAATTCAGAACAACCGCTTCAACATCGCGGGCGGCGCGCCGGGTAAGCGCGTGTCGTGGGAGGTGAAAGCCATCCGCAACGACCGCTGGGTGCAACGCTACGGCTACCAGACCGAGCAGGAGAAGCCCGAACCCTATCAGGGCAAGTACCTGAACCCCGAGCTGTACGGGCAACCCAGAGAGCGCGGGATTTTCTACCATCCCGAACCCCAACCCGCGCCGAACGAGATGGGTAAGCCGTGACGCCGCCATCAGTAGGGGCGAAGCATGCCTCGCCCCTATCCTGTTCGGCGACTCCTATTGCATAGGGAGAGCCCACAGGCTTATACCAATCCGCCGGTCAGACTTCGTAAATACGGGCTGCATCGCGGCGATGACCCGTATTTACGAAGTCTGACCGCACAATTGGTATTAGCAGAGGCGTGCTGTTGCCTGTGTTCCGCACTCCATAAACCGCATTTTTACGAACTATGAGCCGCCAATTGGTAATACAACTTCATATCTATCCTCTGCCCCCGAAAAAAAAAGAGGCTCGGTGTGCGAGCCTCTGGCAGAGATGCTCTCTGGTGTGTCTTGAGAGCAGGACGACCCTTGCAGAGTGTATAGACGGGGCGTCTCCGCCAGTGTTCCGAGAATTCTCAGTAATCTTCGGGCATTTCGCCGCGTCCACCACCTCTGGGCGCGCTGGGAGGCGCGGCGGGTCCGCCCATCGGCGCTGTGGGCGCGGGTGGACCGCCAAAACCGCCTGTGGGTCCGCCCATCATCGGCGAGCCGCCCATGCCTGCTGCGCCCACCGCCGCCGACAGCGGGTCTTCAATCTTGCGCGCTAAGCCGTTCAAGTCGGGTACCTGCGGCGCGGGCAACGGCTGCGGCATCTGGTTGTTGCTGATAATCACCAGCACAATCAGCATCACCACGCCGAGCGCTATCACGCCTATCCCGATCGGATCCACACCCTTCTGCATTCGTTTGCCTCCAAAGTGGATTGTACCCAATTACAATTCGCGCCAGATGGCATAACTCCTGCAGGAATCGGCGATAATTTCACGAAATTGTAGGCAATGCGCACTGCACAGGAGACCGTCTACACCCTGCCGATTGGCGACCCGCGCCGTCAGTACCTGCTGACCGTGCGCCCCGACGAGATTGTGGACACACACCGTCGCCGCGTGGTGAGTCTGCGTGAGATGGCGCGCCTGCTGGAGCCTGCGACCTTCATCCTGATTGGCGAGCAGCACGACAACGCCCAGCATCACCTGTTTCAGGCGCAGGTCATCGACGCGCTGGCGCAGGTAGGACGCAGCGTCATCGTCGGGATGGAAATGTTCGACCGCACGAAACAGTACGCGCTCAACCTGTGGACGCTGAATCGGCTCAGCGAGGCGGAGTTTATCGAGCAGAGCGAGTGGCGCACGCAGTGGGGCTTCGACTTCGCGCTCTACCGCCCGATTTTCGAGGTAGTCGCTCGCCATCGGCTGCGGCTGGTGGGGCTGAATGTGCCGCGCGCGCTGGTGCGTCAAACGGCGCGCAACGGCTGGCAGAGCATCCCCGAAGCCGAGCGCATGGGCGTCCCCGACCCTGACCTCAGCGTGGAGGCGCACCGCACGCTCTTCTACGCGCTGCTCGGCGGGGGACACCCTACGGGGCAGCAGGCAAACGACAACTTCTACGCCGCGCAGGTGGTGTGGGACACAGCGATGGCGGACAGCGCGCTGCGCTATCTGGAGCGTACCGTGCCCTCGCCGCGACTGGCGTTTGTGATTCTTGCGGGGAACGGGCATGTGATGTACGATGTGGGTATCTCGCTGCGCCTGCGCATGCGCACCTCGCTGGCGACGCGCGTGATTGTGCCCCTGCCGCCCAGCGACCGCCCCGTGCAGGTGCGCGCCGCGCTGGGCGATTTCGTGTGGCTACCCCGCGCGTAGCCGACGCCAGACCGCCCGCGCCGCCGCCTCCGCAGGCGGCATCACTGGCTCCCGAAATGCCGCATGCGGGAACAGCAACTCGAAGGCATGCTGGAACGCCATGCGGAAGATGCGGCTTTTGAACATCCCGCCTGTGGTCGCAACGGTGAACTCGTCGTCGCGTTCGAACAGATACGCGGCGCAGGCGAGCGCGTCGCGCGCCAGATCGTCGCCCGCCTGCCGCAGGATGATTTTCGCCCGTGTATCGCCCGCGCGCGCCGTGTCCACCACATGCTGGGCGAAGGCGGCGACCACATGGCGCGGCACGCCCCGCTCGTAAAACAGCGGCACGAGTTCGCGCAAATCCTGCACGCCGAAGTAGCGTTGCACCGCCTCGATCAGCGCGGTTTCGCGGTCGCGCCCGTCCCATGCGCGCACGGCGGCTCGGATGGCGCGCATGCCGACATCATACGCGCTGCCCTCGTCGCCGAGCAGCGCGCCCCAGCCGCTCATCTGGCGCACCAGTGCGTCGTTCACAAACCCGCCAATCAGCGCGCCCGTGCCTGCAATCACCGCCACACCGTGCGCCCGATCGACGCCTATGCTGAGCATCGCGATACGCGACTCCTCAATCGGGTAGGCGGGCGGATCGCCCAGTCGCTGCAGCACCCAATCCCAGTTGCCGCGCGTGCCCGCCACGCAGTAGCCCAGCGCCAGCACAGGCGCGTCGATGCCCTGCAGCGCGCCGTTCAGCGCGGTCTCGAACGATTCGCGCTGGGTCGCCTCGTCCACAAAGTTCAGGTTCGCAGGACCGCCCTCGGCGTAGGTCAATCGCTCGCCCTGTTCGTTCAGCACGGCGCATCCCGTTTTCGTGCCGCCGCCCTCCAGACCCACGATAACGCCCATCGGCACTATTATACTGTGCGCGGTCGCGCTTCGAGGTATAATAGCCTGCCACGCGGAGGGGTGGCCGAGTGGCTGAAGGCGGCGGTCTTGAAAACCGCATCCCACCTCGTGTGGGACGGGGGTTCGAATCCCTCCCCCTCCGCCATGCCTTCGGGGAGTCGCGTGTGAGACGCTGGACGGTTCGGATTGCGCTGGCGCTGCTGGGCGGACTTGGCTCCTATGTCGGGCTGAGCGCGCTGCTGTTTGTGGCGGCGCTGCACCGCGCCAGCCTCTCGCAGGAGGCGCATCTGCACCCTGCGCTGCCTGCGCTTCGCCCCGATGACCGCCTGCTGATTATCGCGCCGCATCCTGACGACGAGGCGCTGGGCTGCGGTGGGCTGATTGCGACCGCCGCGGCGCATGGCATCCCCGTGCGCGTGGTGTACCTGACTTCGGGCGACGGGTTCACCGTCGCCGCCGCGCTCACCGCTCGCTCTACCCCCGACCCTGCCGAGTGTTTGCAGCTGGGCGAGCAGCGGATACAGGAGGCGCGACAGGGCTTGGAAGCGCTGGGACTCGCCGCCCACGACGCGGTCTTTCTGGGCTATCCCGATCGCGGACTGCTTCTGATGGCGACTCGCCCCAATCGCGTGTACCGCTCCGCCGCGACAGGCGCGCAGCGCGTGCCCTACCCCGACGCGCAATCGCCGAACGCGCCGTACCTCGCGCCTGCACTGGTTGCCGACCTGCGCCGTGCGCTGGTTGCCTTTCAGCCGACGCGCGTGTTCACCACGCACCCGCTGGACGACCACGAAGACCACGCCGCCGCCGCGATGCTCACCCGTGAGGCAATCGCGCAGGCGGTGCAAGCGGGCGAGATGCGCGCGCCCGCACTCTATTACTACCTCGTCCACTATGGCGACTGGCCCCTGCCGCAGGGGATGCATCCCGACCGCCCCCTCGCGCCGCCGCTGGGACTGGCGCATGAGCGATGGCAGGTGTTCTGGCTGGACGACGCGGCGCGTGAACGCAAGCGCGCGGCAATACACGCCCACGAGTCGCAATACGCCATCCTGGCGCGCTTTTTGAACAGTTTCGTGCGGCGCAGCGAGCTGTTCGCGCCCGCGCCGCCCATACGCTCGCATTACACCCTTCCTGAAGACGACAACCCGACGATTCATCTCCAGCCGCATGCCGACCTCGCGAGCGTTCAGACTCAGACAGGACGCGAAGGCGTGCGGGTGAGCATCGAGACGCGCCAGCCCCTGCGCGCGCCCTACCAGCTGGAGCTGACGCTGCTCAGCGTCGATGCGGCAGGCAACTGGAGCGACACGCGCTGGCGCTACCCCAACCGCCGCCTGTCAGCGCGGAAGGAGGGCACTCTCTTGCACCTGTGGCTGCCGCACCGCCCGCTCGCCGACGCCGAACGCGCCTACCTGATGGCGCGGATTACCGTGTATGGGGCGGAGCTGGATCGGTCGGGCTGGCTGCCGATCCCGCTCCCTGCAGCAGGCGGGGAATCGGGCGCCCCAGCTGATGCGTCAGCGCCTCAATCCGCTCCATCACCAGCGCACTGAAGGCGTCGCGCGCCTCACGGTCCGTGCGCGTGCCAAAAACCTCCGAATAGCGTATGGGTTCACCGAACGCGACCTTGATGCGGGCGCGCCGGGGAAGTTTCGCGCCTTTCTGCCACGCCTGCTCGCTGCCGACAATCGCCGTCGGGACGACATGCGCGCCCGATTGACGCGCCAGCAGCGTCACGCCGGGCGTCGGCGGCAACAGATAATCCCCCATGCCGCGCGTGCCCTCGATAAAGATAATCACCGCGCGCCCCTCGTGCAGGAACTTCAGCGCGGTCTTAATCGCGCCCACATCCGCCGCGCCGCGCTCCACAGGGAACGCCCCCAGCCGACGAATCAGTTGGGAGAACAGTCCGTAGCGAAACAGCTCCGCTTTGGCGATGAAGCGTAACTCACGCGGGCAGGCGCAGCCAATCAGCGGCGGGTCGAGCAGGCTCAGATGGTTCGGGGCGATAATCGTCGCGCCCTCCAGCGGCACATTCGATGCCCCATGCACCTCCAGCCGCCATACCAGCCGGGCAAAGCCCCGCACCAGCGCCCAGCCCGCGCGGTACAGCCAGTCGTCCGAGCGCACGCCCCTCATTCAATCACAAACTCCGTATGCACTTCGGTCGGCAGGCGCAGCGTCGCCGACGCCGAGCAGTATTTCTCGTCGGACAGCTTGACCGCCTTCTCCACCGCTTTCGGGTCCAGATTGTTGCCCTGCAGGTAGTGCGTGATGGAGACCTCAGTGAAACGGCGGGGATGTTCGGGGTTGCGCTCAGCGTGAATCTCGATGCGATAACCCGTCAGCTCCTGTTTCATCTTGCGCAGAATCGCCACCACATCGATGGCTGTGCATGCTGCGACCGCCAGCAGCATATGTTCCATGGGGGTAGCGGCGACATCGTTGCCGCCGGAATGGGGATGCGCGTCGAACAGCACCTTGTGCCCCGTGATGTCGCACACGCCCTCAAACAGCATATTGCCTTTCCAGACCAGTTCGCCGTCCATAGCCATGAGGATACCCGCGCCTGAAGGCTGAAGCAGGCAGTTGCCGAATCACGCGGAGATGTGGTATACTTACGACGAGGGAGCGCCCTGATGATTCGAGGGCGTGTCTGGCTATGCGATACATCACACTGAAGCAAGCGGCGCAGAAGCTGGGGCTTGAAGAACAGATGCTCGTGCAATGGGCGCAGCAGGGGTTCTTGCCTGTGTATCGGTCGGAATCGACCCGTGCACAATCCCGCCCTGCACGCGAAATGCAGCTGCTTACCTTCGTGGCGCGTCCCGCTCCCGACCTGTATTTCGCCGCAGAAGATATTGAGGAGCTGGCGGAAGACCTCGCATGGAGCCGAATGGGGCGAAGGCGCATGTGGGACGACGATGAAGACGCCTGAGCTGGGAGAAGTCTGGCTGATACCTGACACTTCCAGCGGTGAACTAAAAATTCGCCCTGCTGTGGTAGTCAACATAACCGATTATTACCGCTGTCGCGGCGATGTGGTGGTGCTGCCCATCAGTACCAAAATAGAGCGGGCGAAGTGTCTAACGGATTGCGTCCTGCACGACTGGCGCGAAGCGGGATTACGCAAACCGTCTTATGTAAAATGCAACCCTGCGACATTCAAACAAGTGGAGCTGATTGAATGTATTGGCCGTCTCAGTGAGGCGGATTTAGCAGCGGTGCAATCACACTTGAGCAAAGTTTTTGGGTTTTAGCTACAGGTACAACACCCGCCCCCGATAGTGTTCCATCAGTTGCGCGTTGTGCGCGTCGCCGCCGTCGAGGTTCGCGGACATAAACACAGGGGGCGTTATGCCCCGTTCCAGCAGAATCGCGCACGCTTCCGCGACGACAGCGTTCACCAGCGCCGCGCCCAGCACGGTGGAGACGGGCGCAATTGGCTGCGGAAAGCCTTCCAGCTGCACAATCGCGTCGCCTGCGGGCGCGCCGTTATCGATCACCAGATCAGCGACCTCGAACAGGCGGTAGCCTGTGCTGGAGCGCGGCGACACCGACTGCGAGTACGCCAGCGAGGTGAGCGCAATCACCTTCGCGCCCTGCTGCTTGGCGTACAGCGCGACCTCCACAGGCGCGGCGTTGCGCCCCGACACCGAATGCACCAGCGCGACATCGCTGGGGTTGATGGGGATGTGCCGCACCGCCGCCAGCGCGTAGCCGTCCAGTCGCTCCAGCGCAGAAGTGAGCGGCAGCGGGCGCACCTCACAGGTCAAGCCAGGCACAAAGATTGGACTGACAGGAACCAGCCCGCCCGCGCGGTAGGTGAGTTCCTCGGTGATGATGCCCGCGTGCGACGCGCCGAACACATATAGCACGCCGTCGCTCGCCAGCGCGTCGGCAATCCAGGTCGCCGCCGTCTGCAGCGTCTCCTGCTGGCGCGTGTAGGTCTCCTGAAGCAGGCGCATCACCTGCGGGATGTAATCGGTTCGCATGGGCTACTCACGCAGGGGTTGTTCTACCTCAAAGCGTCCATCCAGCACGACCGCGCAGTCTTGCTCAAGCGCCGTCTGCCGCGCGTCGTCGCTCAGTTCGCGCCCTGCGGCAATCGGAACCGCGAGCACGCCGCGTCGGGTGAGTATCGCCGCCCGCTGGACAGCGCGCTCTATATCGCCAGGCGCAATCCCCCACGAAACCTCAATCACAAGGATTGCCTCGCGCCCGTCGCTCCTGCGCCTGCCGCGCGCGAGGATATCGACCACGCTCAACTCCGCACGTTCCTGTGCGCTCAGCGGCGCGATAGCCTCCAGTTGCTCTTCTACATCGACCCAGTCGATAACCCTGACATCGCGGAAGTACCTGCCGAACAGGCTCCGCGCCTTGTCGCGGTAGGCGCGCTCCAGCGAGATGCCCTTCAGCTCGGCGATGTCGTCGGTGTTGCGCTGGATTTTCCGTTCCAGTCGCTCGTTGCTCTCGCGCATCTCTTGCCGCACGGCTTCAAACTCGCGATCCACGCGGGCAAAGCCCTCGCGCATCTCCTGCCGCACCGCTTCAAACTCACGGCTCGTTTCCTGCCGCACGGCTTCAAACTCGCGATCCACGCGGGCAAAGCCCTCGCGCATCTCCTGACGCACGGCTTCAAACTCACGGCTCGTTTCCTGCCGCACCGCTTCAAACTCGCGATCCACGCGGGCAAAGCTCTCGCGCATCTCCTGACGCACGGCTTCAAACTCGCGATCCACGCGGGCGAATCGCTCATCCATCGCACGCTCGATGCGGTCGAGCCGCGCATGGATTTGCTGTATGTCGCGGCGCACTTCCTGGCGGAACGCATCGAACTCTTCGGGCAGGCGCGCCAGCTCGCGCGGCACGAGAATGGCGAACAATTTGCGACGCCACTCCTCGTTCCGCTCCAGAAAATCAGCCAGCTGCTCGACGGTTTCGATAATGGGCATGCCGAGTAGAATTATACCACTTGAGACGGTACACTGAGGGCAATCGCCTTGCGGGAACTCTCTGCGCCGCGATCAGGTATTATACAGTGCGTATCAAGCAACTTGATAACAGCATACTCAACTTGGAGGGACGACGATGCGATTTGACAAACTGACGATTAAGGCGCAGGAAGCCCTGCAGGAGGCGCAACAGCTCACAGAGCAGTACCGCCACCCTGCAATAGACTGCGAGCATCTGCTACTAACGCTGCTGCGGCAGGAGGGCGGCGTTGTACCGTCGCTATTGCAGAAGCTGGGCGCGCTGCCCCGCACGATTGAGTCTGCAATCGAGCAGGATCTGGGGCGACGCCCGCAGGTGTCGGGCGCGTCCACCGTCGGCGCACAGATCACCCAGCGACTGAAGACCGCGCTCGATACCGCCTTCGACGAGGCGATGCGCCTCAAGGACGAGTATGTCAGCACGGAACACCTGCTGCTGGGTCTGGCGGCGGACACGGCGGGCGAAGCGGGACGCGCGTTGCGCATGCAGGGCGTCACGCGCGACGCCATCCTGCGCGCCCTGCAGGATATCCGCGGCGGACAGCGCATCACCGACCAGAACCCCGAAGAGAAGTATCAGGCGCTCGAAAAGTATGGGCGCGACCTCACCCTGCTGGCGCGACAGGGCAAACTCGACCCCGTAATCGGACGCGACGAGGAGATTCGGCGCGTGATTCACGTGCTGTCACGGCGCACCAAAAACAACCCCGTGCTGATTGGCGAGCCAGGCGTCGGTAAGACCGCCATCGTCGAGGGACTGGCGCAGCGCATCGCCGCAGGCGATGTGCCCGATACGCTCAAAGACAAACGCGTCGTGCAGCTGGACCTCGGCGCGCTGATTGCCGGCGCGAAGTATCGCGGCGAGTTCGAAGAGCGACTCAAAGCCGTGCTGAAGGAGGTCTCCAGCGCCGAGGGGCAGATAATCCTGTTCATCGACGAGATTCACACGCTGGTCGGCGCGGGCGCGGCGGAGGGCGCGATGGACGCCGCCAACATGCTCAAGCCCCTGCTCGCGCGCGGCGAGCTGCGCACCATCGGCGCGACCACCCTCGACGAGTACCGCAAACACATCGAGAAAGACCCCGCGCTGGAGCGACGCTTCCAGCCCGTCTATGTCGGCGAGCCGAGCATCGAGGATACCATCGCCATCCTGCGCGGGCTGAAGGAACGCTACGAAGTGCATCACGGCGTGCGCATCAGCGACAGCGCCATCGTCGCCGCCGCCAAACTCTCCAGCCGCTACATCACCGACCGATTCCTGCCCGACAAGGCGATTGACCTCATCGACGAGGCGGCGGCGAAACTGCGCATGGAAATCGACTCCATGCCCACCGAAATCGACGAAATCGACCGCAAAATCCGCCAGCTGGAGATCGAGCGCGAGGCGCTGCGCCGTGAGGAGGAGAACCCGCAAGCCAGAGAGCAAATCGCGCGACTGGAACGCGAGCTGGCGGCGCTCAACGAGGAAAAGAGCCGACTGGTCGCCCACTGGCAGCGTGAGAAGGAGCTGATTATGCGCATCCGCGAGACCAAGGAGCGCATCGAGCAGACGCGCTTCGAGGAGCAACAGGCGGAGCGCGCAGGCGACTTCGCACGCGCCGCCGAGCTGCGCTACGGCGTGCTGCTCGAACTCCAGAAACAGCTCCAGAGCCTGCAGGAACAGCTTGCCGAAGTGCAGACGGAGATGCAACTGCTCAAGGAAGAGGTGGACGCCGACGACATCGCCGAGGTGGTCGCCAAGTGGACGGGCGTGCCCGTGCAGCGACTCAAGGAGACCGAGAGCGAGAAGCTGCTGCATATCGAGGCGCGACTGCACCAGCGCGTGGTGGGGCAGGACGAGGCTATCGTCGCTGTCGCCAACGCCATCCGCCGCTCGCGCGCGGGACTGTCCGACCCCAACCGCCCCATCGGCTCGTTCATCTTCCTGGGACCGACGGGCGTGGGCAAGACCGAGCTGGCGAAAGCGCTTGCGGAGTTCCTGTTCGACGATGAGCGCAACCTCGTGCGCATCGACATGAGCGAGTATATGGAGCGGCACTCCGTCGCGCGGCTGATTGGCGCGCCGCCGGGCTATGTCGGCTACGAGGAAGGCGGGCAACTCACCGAAGCCGTCCGCCGACGCCCCTACAGCGTCATCCTGTTCGACGAAATCGAGAAGGCGCACCCGGAGGTCTTCAATGTGCTGTTGCAACTGATCGACGATGGACGCCTCACCGACGGGCAGGGGCGCACGGTCGACTTCCGCAATACGCTGGTGATTATGACCAGCAACATCGGCTCGGTGCTGTATCAGGAGATGAACGAGTTCAACAAGGACGACATCCGCGAGCAAATCATGCAGGCGGTGCGGGCGCACTTCCGACCGGAGTTCCTGAACCGCATCGACGAGATTATCATGTTCAACCCGCTGGACATCCTGCAGATTAAGCGCATCGTCGACCTGCAGCTGCGCTACATCCAGAAGCGCCTGGACGAGCGCAAGATGACGCTGGAGCTGACCGAGGAAGCGAAGCAGGAGCTGGCAATTCGGGGCTACGACCCGCAGCTGGGCGCGCGCCCGTTGCGCCGCACCATCGAACGCGAGATTCTGAACCCGCTGGCGCAGCGACTGCTCGCCCGCGAGTTCATGGACGGCGACACGGTACGCGTGGATTATCACGACGGGGCGTTCGTGTTCGAACGCGCGCCGACCGCGCAGCCAATCTCATCAGACGCTTAGCAGCGCCCAGTCCGGGGAGCGGTACAGGCGCAGTCGCTGCGCCCGTACCGTTCTCGCTTGGGGAGTTTCAGGCGTCGTAGTAGAGCGCGAACTCGTAGGGGTGCGGACGCAGCAGGATAGCGTCCACCTCTTTGACGCGCTTATACTCCAGATAGGTCTCCAGCAGATCGGGCGTGAACACGCCGCCACGCATCAGGAACTCGTGGTCTTGCTCGAGCGCGTTCAGCGCGTCGGCGAGCGTAGGCGGCGTGGTCTGGATGCCCCTGCGCTCGTCGGGCGGCAGCTCATAGAGGTCTTTGTCGATGGGGTCGGGCGGCTCGATGCGGTTCTGGATGCCATCGATGCCCGCCATCACCATCGCCGCGAACGCCAGATACGGGTTCGCCGTCGGGTCGGGCGCGCGGAACTCGATGCGCCGCGCCTTCGGGCTGCTCGAATAGGTCGGGATGCGAACACACGCGCTGCGGTTGCGCTGACTGTAGACCAGATTGATGGGCGCCTCGTAGCCCGGCACCAGACGGCGGTAGGAGTTGGTTGTCGGCGCGGCGAACGCCAGAATCGCGGGCGCGTGCTTGAGCAGCCCGCCGATGTAGTAGCGCGCCGTGTCCGACAGCATCGCGTAGCCCCGCTCGTCATAGAACAGGTTTACGCCGTCCTTCCACAGGCTCTGGTGGGTGTGCATGCCCGACCCGTTGTCCTGAAACACGGGCTTGGGCATGAAGGTCACGGTGTAGCCGTTGCGCGCGGCGACATTCCGAATCACATACTTATACAGCTGCACCTTGTCGGCAATGCGCACAAGCGTGTCGAACCTGATGTCAATCTCCGCCTGCCCCGCCGCGCCCACTTCGTGGTGTTGCACTTCCACATCGATTCCGACCTCCTGCAGGGTGAGCATCATCTCCGTGCGCAGGTCCTGCTGCGTGTCGGCAGGCGGGCACGGGAAGTAGCCGCCCTTGAGACGCATCTTGTAGCCCAGGTTCGGCGACTCCTCGCGTCCCGTGTTCCATTCGCCCTCGTCCGAGTCGATGTAGTAGTAGCTGAAGTGCGCTCCCTGTGCATAGCGCACATCGTTGAACACATAGAACTCCACTTCGGGACCGAAGTAGGCGGTGTCGGCGATGCCCGTCGAGCGCAGATAGGTCTCCGCTTTCTGCGCCACATAGCGTGGATCGCGGGTGTACCGCTCGCGCGTGATGGGATCCACCACATTACAAATCACGCTCACGGTCGGTACTTCGGGGAACGGGTCCATAAACACCGTCGCCGGGTCGGGCAGCAGCAGCATGTCGGAGACATTGATAGACTGGAAGCCGCGAATGGAGGAGCCATCGAACCCAATGCCCTCTTCGAACATCTCCTCAGTGAACGATTCAATCGGCATCGAGAAATGATGCCACATGCCGAACAGGTCGGTGAACTTGACATCAACGACACGCGCGTTATGTTCACGCGCGAACTGGATTGCTTCGCGTGGACTCATACGAACCTCCTCTGATTGTGTTTAGTGTCTGGCAGGGTTGCCAGCGGGCGCGCGCAGATGCGCGCCTATCGAGGCGGCGTCATTGCCGACAGGTGCGGGCAATCGGGCAGCGCGTAGGAGGTCTGCATGCCTCGTCGCGATGCAGTGTGGGCGACTGCACGATTCGATGGTATTATACCCCAGTCTGCAGGGTGTGTCAAGGGGTGGGGGGCGATTCTTTCATGCGTTCGCGCGCCTTACGCTCAATGTTGCGCCAGATACCGCGCAGCCCCATCGCCTGCTTCATCGCCTCCAGCGTCTCATCGGCAATCTGGCGCACCGTGAGCGTGCCCGTATAAATAATCTCTTCCACCAGCCCGCGCTCTTTAGCGAACTGCTCGCGTCGCTCACGGATGGGGTCTAAAAAGGCGTTCAGGGCGCCCGCGAGCTTCTCTTTGACCTCCACATCGCCCACGCGCCCCTGCCGATAGCGCGCCTTGAGGTCGTCTACCTCGTCGCGGTCGGGGTTGAAAATATCATGATAGATGAACACGGGGTTGCCCTCTACCGTGCCCGGGATGTCGGCGCGGATGCGTTTGGGGTCGGTATACATCCCGCGCACCTTCTTCTCGACGGTTTTGGGGTCGTCCGAGAGGAAGATGGCGTTGTTGAGGCTCTTGCTCATCTTCGCCTGCCCGTCCGTGCCGACGAGGGTGGGCACCTCACTGAGCATCACTTCGGGGATGGGAAACACCTCGCCATAGAGGTTATTGAAGCGGCGGGCAATCTCGCGTGTGATTTCGACATGCGCCTCGTTGTCCTTGCCGACGGGCACCAGATGCGCGCGGGGCATCAGGATATCCGCCGCCTGCAACACAGGATAGCCCACCAGTCCGAAGGGAATGGCTTCATCGTCGATGTTGGCGGCGCGCGCCATGTCCTTGAGGCTCGGCAGGCGAGTCAAACGCGGCAGCGAGACCAGCATCTCGAAAATCAGGTTCATCTCGTACACGGCGTGTACCGCCGACTGCAGGTAAATCGTGGACTTATGCGGGTCGATACCCACCGCGAGATAGTCCAGAACCATCTCCCGGATGTTCGTGCGCATCTCCTCGATGTCGGCGTGCGTCGGGCGCGTGGTCAGCATATGCAGGTCGGCGATGAGGAAGTAGCATTCGTACTCGTCCTGCAGCTGCACGCGATTCTGCAGCGACCCGACATAGTGCCCCAGATGCAGTTTGCCCGTGGGGCGATCGCCCGTCAGCACCCGTTTGCGCTCGCTCATCGGCGAGAGAGTATACCCCTAACGCGCCTGGAACGGCACGATCTGGCTGATGGCGCGCGTGCTGCGGTCGTTGGTGAACGCCAGCACTACCGCATAGTAGGTGCGCCCGCTCACCAGCGTCGGTCCCGTGTAGACCAGCGAGGTCGCGGGGGCGAACACCTTCGCCGCGCCCGGATTGTTCAGGTCCGTCGGGTAGTACGGCGCGACCTGATAGTCGGGGAAGCGGTCATAAATCAGCACGAGGTAGTAATCGGCGTTGGGCACGGGCGTCCACTGCAAAATCAGCCCGTCCACCACCTCGTTGGGGAACGGGCGCGTGAGGGCAATCGGTGTGAACGGGCGTGCGCTCACACGGTTGCTCCGTCCCGACACCGCGCCGGGCAGCTCGTTGAGGTAGTCGGTGTTCAGCGCGACCATCTCGTAGAAGTAGGTCACATTCGGCTGCAGCGCAGGGTCCAGATCGGCGAAAAAGTCCGCCAGCGGGTCGCGCAGGAAGGCAATCGCGTTGCGGTCGAGTTCCTCGATAGTGCGTCCGCGATAGATGCCATATCCCAGCAGGCTGGTCTGCTCCTCGTAGTCCCAGCTGAGGCTCACCTCGATCCAGTAATCGCCTGTGGCGCGCGAGGCGACCGTGCGGCGCGAGCGCGGCTTGTCGTCGAACAGGGCGCGGATGGCGTCGTAGGCGTCGCGCTCGCGTGCGCTGCGCGTGGCGGTCAGGGCGCGCGGCAGCGTCCACGCCGTCGCCGAGAGGTTCAGCGGCGTCTGCACGGGGCGGTTGACCGAACCGTTCAGCGTGAAGCTGATAACGGCGGTCTGCCCCGCGACGACCTGCACGGTGCGCCGGTCGTTTTCGTAGTCGGGCGCGGAGGCGACGATGGGGTACTCGTAGCCTGCAGGCAGCCCCGCGATTCGGTAGAACCCGCGCTGATCCGTGACGGCGAACGCGCTGCTGAGTGCGCCGCCTGCGAACACGCGCGCGCCTTCAATCCCCCGCCCCAGCGCATCGCGCACGAACCCTTCCACGGTACCCTGCTGATTCGCGGGCGCAATCATAATGTTCACGCTTTTGGACTGCTCGTTTTCGAACACCTGCGCCACATTCTGCCCCGTGTATTCCACGCCGTTAATCACGGCGCGGGCGCGGATAATCGTGAATCGGTCGGGCACATTGGTCAGGTAGTAGGTGCCGTTCTGCAGTGAACGGGTGCGACTGTTGACGGTGTTGGCGGCGAACACTTCCGCGTCGGCGACGGGGTCGCCCTCAATATCCGTGATGGTTCCCGACACCACGCCGACCCGATTCTCGCCGCCGCAGCCTGACAGTATGCCGGCGACCAGCAGCGCACAGAATCCTCCCCAAACGCGTCGTTGCATCCTCATACACACAGACGATTCGCATGCGCGTCGGTTTCTCCTGCCCGCAAAAAAAGGGCGGTCACTGACCGCCCGTGTGTGATCCGCTGCGAAAGGAGGATGGAGACTCAGCGTCGGCGACGGCGCAGCAGGATGCCGCCCAGCCCGGTCGCCAGCGCCATCAGGCTTGCCGGCTCCGGCACGACGGTCCAGTCCTGCTCGACCAGCATCAGCGCGGCGGAGGAGGTGTTGGTGATAATCCCACCGAGCTGGAAGGTCTCGTACACGGTTACATCATTGGCAGGCACGGAGAGCGAGACGGGAAGCACGACGCTGAACGCGCCGTCCGCGCCGCCCGAATACGCGCCGCCAAGGAAGCTGCCGCTGCCCTGCCAAAGGATAGCATTGTCCGAGTTACGCACCACCTTTTTAAACCAGTCGATGCGTCCATAATCGCGCACAAACCCCGCAATCACGAAGTTGAACCCGTTGAGCAGAGGCTTGGAGTTGGTTGGGTCGTTGATAGTGTATTGACCCGTGAAGCTCCCCAGCGTGTAGCCCGTGCCCAACCCCACAATCAGAGGATGCGGCGTTGCGGCGGCGGTCAGAAAGGTAATCTGCGGCACAGGGTTGCTCTGCACCAGCGTTGGCACCGTAATCGGCGTGCTTGGGGGATTGAGCACCCCGCTACTGGTGAGAACCGTCACATTCCACGAGGCGAACGCGCTCGTGAACACGGTCAGTGCAGCCAGAGTTGTCAGGACTCGTTTCATGATAGTTCCTCCGTTTCTGTGGGCGCGTGAAAGACGCGCACTGCCCATTATTTGAGCAACTTGCGTGCCAAAAGTCGCTTTCCTCGCAAAAACTGGTATTTCTGGCGTTTTTCGCGATTAAACAAAGCAGGGCGAGCATTCCGCTCGCCCTGCCTCTGACAGGAGGATACAGCGGCTTGCGGTTCAGCGCTTGCGGCGGCGCAGCGCCATCAGACCGACCAGTCCGCTGCTGAGCGCAATCATGCTCGCAGGCTCGGGCACCCAGTCCTGCTCCACCAGCAGTAAGCTTGCCGTCGATACAGGGTTCGTCGGTAGCACAAACAGCAGGAAGTTCTCGTACACCGTGACATCGTCGGCAGGCGCGGACAGCGTGACGGGAATGACCACATTGAACGCGCCGTCAGTACCGCCAAAGCCCGAACCCGCGAAACTGCCCGAGTCGTTGTAGAGAATCGCGTTGTCCGAGTTGCGCACGACTTTCTTCTGCCAGGTGATAATCGCGCTGCCGTCCACCACGCCTGCAATCACGAAGTTGAACCCCGTGAGCATCCCCGCGCTGCTGGAGGCTGGCGAGATGGAGTAGGCGCCCGAAAAGGTGCCGTTGGTGAACGGTGTCCCGTCCCCAACCAGAATCGGGTTGGGCGTCGCCGCCGCCGTCAGAAAGGTAATCTGGGGCAGGGGCGAGGTATGCACAATCGTCGGCACCGAGACGACCGTCGACGGCGGGTTGAGAACC
>JBBIQK010000020.1:0-44295 GCA_037442365.1 Armatimonadota bacterium
GGGGCTACTTGGTTCGGCATCCGCTACGACAGGGACCACCTACGGCGTGTGGGGGCAAAGCTTGAGTACCTCAGGGACAGGCGTGCTTGGCTTAGCATCCGCCAGCACTGGCCAGACCTACGGCGTGTGGGGGCGAAGCGCCAGCACCTCAGGCACAGGCGTGTACGGCGTGGCGACCGCCACCAGCGGCACCAACTACGGTGGCTGGTTTCAAAGCGCCAGCACCTCTGGCAGGGGCGTGTACGGCAGGGCAATCGCCACCAGCGGCACCACCTACGGCGTGTATGGGGAAAGCGTCAGTCCGAATGGTACAGGCGTGTTTGGCTGGGCAACCCACAACAGCGGTTCGACCTCCGGCGTATGGGGGCGGATATCTAGCTCGCACTCTGCCGCCTTCGGCGTGCTTGGGGAAGAATTCTCTGGCGGGGCCGGGCACGCGGTCTTTGCCTCTGGAACCCTCGCCGCCTCAGGTACCAAGTCGTTCCAGATTGACCACCCGTTCCGCCCCGAAACGCACTACTTGAACCACTTCTGCGCCGAAGGTCCCGAACCCTACAACCTCTATCGGGGCACGGTGGTGCTGGACGCGCGCGGCGAAGCATGGGTGCAGCTGCCCGACTACTTTGAAGCCATCAACCGTGACCCGACCATCAGCCTCACGCCTGTAGGCACACCGATGCCGAACCTGCATGTGGCGGCGGAAGTCCACAACAATCGCTTCAAAATCGCGGGCGGCGCGCCAGGCAAGAAGGTCTTCTGGCGCGTGGAAGCCATCCGCAACGACCGCTGGGTGCAGCAGTACGGCTACCAGACCGAGCAGGAGAAGGAGGACGATATCAAGGGCAAGTACCTCCATCCTGAACTCTACGGTCAGCCGAAGGAGCGCGGGATTTTCTATCGTCCTGAACTCGAACCCGCGCCGAACGAGACGGGCAAGCCATAGTGCCCTTCCCCCTCGCCCGTCACTGTGGGCGAGGGGGTATGCCTTTAGCGTCTTATACCAATCGGCGGGTCATAGTTCGTAAAGCGGCGGTTTATGGAGTGCGGTAGCTCCGCTTCAGCACCCCATAGTAGGGCGCGGGCAACGGCACGCCTCTGCAGGTGTGTTCGAGGCAATTAACAAACTCTGACTGCACAGTTGGTATTAGAGATTGTCTAGGTTTTTCGCTTGAGTCCAGACGGGTGAACCTGCTCTGTTGCAACGATGCTTGTTTCGTCTTCTGACACAGCCCGTTTCGCCGCGTGGGGCGCGGCGACCGCGCCCCTACTTATGCCTGTACGGACGCGGTTCCCGCGTCCTATTGCCCAGCGCTCCTACTCTTTGCAACAGAGCAGGTGAACCCGTTGCTACGAAACGAAGCCAGCCTGCGCTGGCTATTTTATACCAATCCGCCAGTCAAGCTTTGGAAATACAGGCTGCGTCGCGAAGATGACCCGAACCCCCTCCTTGAGGTTCCCCCTGCGCGCAGGGGGAACCGAGTCCCGGTTCCCCTCGCTTGCGGGGGGAACCTTCAAAGGCGCGCCGCTGCACGCGCTTAATTCGCAATCCCCCGCGCTTCTCCCTTAAGAGCCTCTCAACTGTTGCCGACAATTCCCCATGCGGAGGCGATAAATGGCAACAACAGAGATAATTTCGCAACAAAAATGGAGTTTTTCGGTGAGTCAAACGCGCGCTCAGTGGGATCAGCGGTTTACACTGATACTCTGGGCGCACTTTGGGGTGTCGTTGCTGCTGGCGTTCTGGTACCGCACCTTCGAGGAGGCGTTCCTGATAGGGTTCACCACTTCGGCGGTGGCTGCCTACTTTAGCCGCACGCAGCCGGGCAGCTTGCTCACGCGACTGGTAATCGGCGCGGCGTTTATGGTCTATTCGGGGTTGTTTATCCATCAATGCCGCGGGGTGACGGAGCTGCACTTCCATGTGTTCGCATCGCTGGCGATTCTGGGAGTCTATCGCGACTGGCGAGTGATTGTGACGGCGGCGGGCGTAATTGCGGTGCATCACGCCAGCTTCGCCCTACTCCAGTGGCTGGGACTCCCCGTCTATGTCTACACGACCAATCTCAACTACTTTATATTGACGCTGATTCACGCGCTGTTTGTGGTGCTGGAATCGGCGATTCTGGTCTGGCAGGCGATTCAGGGCGAGTCGGAGTGGCGTCAGGCAGAGGAGTTGAGTGAGCTTGGACGCGAGCTGGGCAGCGAGCGGTTCGCGGGCAACGACCTCACCGCGCAGATTGCTTGGAACGAGCAGTCGCCGCTGTGGGGAACTGTGCGCGTGATTAACCAGCTCATGGCGCGCCTGAATCACAATATCGCCCAGTCCAAGCAAGCGGCGCATTCGATAGTCGCCCAGACCCAGAGCGTGCGCGAGGAGACCGCCCAGATTAATCGGCTGGGCGAGGTGGTGCTGCGTTCCATCGAGGAGGTCAGCGAAGGCGCGCGCGCCCAGGCGCAACAGATTGAGCAATCCGCCGCGCAGATGCACCAGATTGCCCAACTGGCGCAGGAGACCCGTGCGCAAGCCGAACGGCAGTTGCTGGATGTGGCACAGGTTGCAACACAGACACAGAGCGTCGCGCAAAACGCCGACGCGATTGTTCAGTCCAGTCTCCAGCAGCGCACGGCGGCGGTGAACGCCAGCGAGGCAGCCAGCCAGTCCGCCCATGCCGTGAGTCAGGCGATTCAGGCGGTTCAGCAGCTGAGCGCGACGACGGAAGCCATCCTGCAGCAGGTGAATCAGGCGCAGGCGTCGCTGGAGGAAGCGGTGCAACGCGCCAGTGAGCAGGCAGACACGCTGGGCGCGCGCTCGTCGGACATTCGCTCGATTCTGACCACCATCACCGAAATCGCGCGCCAGACGAACCTGCTTGCGCTCAACGCGGCGATTGAAGCCGCGCGCGCAGGCGAGCATGGCAAGGGGTTTGCGGTGGTCGCCGATGAGGTGCGCGCGCTGGCGAACCGTTCCGCCGACGCCGCCAAGCAAATCGACGCGGTGGTGCATGAGATGACGCGCGACATTCAGGGCATCATCGTGCGCATGCGCGGCGACGAACGGCAACAGGGGCTGCGCGATGTCGCCGCACACGCGCTGCAGCAGGTCGTCGGCGCGTTCCAGAACCTGCGCACGCAACTGCAGGGCGTCGAAACCGCCGCGCAGGGCGTCCAGCAGGCAAGTGAGCTGGTCATTCAGCAGTGCCGCGCCATCGAGGACGCCGCCCAGCAGAACGCCGACCGCGCCGCCGAAAGCCAGCACATTCTCCAACGAATCGCCCACGAGATGGAGACGCTGCTCGCCACCGTGCGCACCGGGCTCGAATCGACCGCCAACACCACGCATCAGGTGGAGATGATTAACGAGATTATTCACGGCGTCGCGGCGATTAGCGAGCAGACGACCGCATCGGCGCAGGAGGTGCAGCAAGCCATTCGCCAGCAGTTCGAGGCGGTGCGCAACCTGCTGACCCAGATCGAGATGACCGACCAGACCGCGCGCGCGGTGTTCGAACGGCTGAACCAGTTCCAGACCAGCGACGAGGAGCCGTCTGTCGCAACGCCCAAGGCAGCATAGCCAGCCCGTGTCGTGGGGCGGCGGCTATTTGCCGTCCGTCCCACACGCCTGAAACCCATGTGCACACGAACGCTGATTACCGGGCTTATCCTCACATTCTGGCTCGCGCTCATCGGGATTACCTACTGGCGGATGGAGTTGCGCTTCCTGACGCCGGTCGCGCGTCCTGCAGGCGCTGTCGAGATGGACCCTGCAACCCAGCCGCCCGCGCCTGTCCAGCGCATGCACACCGATTCGGGCAACTATCCCCTGCGCGGCGCGATTACGCTGCTGAACTTCTGGTCGCCTGACTGCGCCTGTTCGCGATTTATGGAGCCTCATGTGCGCATGCTGGTCGAGCGGTTTCAGCCGCGCGGCGTGCGGTTCATCACGGTGATTCTGGTAGACGACTCGCGCGCCAGCGACGCGGCGGTACTGGAGCGGTGGCGCGCCCGTGCTATTCCGACGCCTGCGCTGGTGGATCGGGGCGGCGCGTTCGCACGACAGTTCGGCGTGTGGGCAGGACCCGCGGCGGTGATTGTGGACGCGCGGGGGCGGATTGTCTACACAGGCGCGTACAACATCGGGCGCTACTGCGACAACGAGCGCACCGCCTACGCGCAACAGGCGCTGGAAGCCGTGCTGGCAGGGCGCACTCCACCGCGCGCCAGTACGCCCTTCTACGGCTGCAAGCTCCCCGACAAGTGAGCCGCGCTACCCAATCTCCAGCGTCTCCAGCTTGCGCGCCTGCTCTTCCGCGAGCAGCGCGTCGATGAACGGCTGAATGTCGCCGTCCAGCACGCCCTGCATGTCGTGCAGGGTCAGCCCGATGCGGTGATCCGTGATGCGCTGGTCGGGGAAGTTGTAGGTGCGGATTTTCTCGCTGCGTTCGCCCGTGCCGATTTGTGTGCGTCGCTGCTGGTCGCGTTCGGCGCGGAGCCGCTCCTGCTCCATCTCATAGAGTCGCGCGCGCAGCAGGCGCATCGCTCGCTCGCGGTTCTGCAACTGTGAGCGCTCGTCCTGACAGGCGACCACCAGCCCCGTCGGTTTGTGGGTGATGCGCACGGCGGTCTCGTTTTTCTGCATGTGCTGTCCGCCGGGACCCGACGAGCGGAAGGTCTCGATGAGCAAATCCTGCGGGTTGATGCTCACATCGACCTCTTCCGCTTCCGGCAGCACGGCGACGGTGGCGGTGGAGGTGTGGATACGCCCGCCGCTTTCGGTGACGGGCACGCGCTGCACGCGATGGACGCCCGATTCGTGCTTGAGCTGGCTGTACGCGCCGTCGCCCTGAATGCTGAACACGATATATTTGTAGCCGCCCAAGTCGCTCGGCTCGGCGTCCATCAGTTCGTACTTCCAGCCTTTGCGCTCGGCGAAGCGCATATACATGCGCGCGAGGTCGCCAGCGAACAGCGCGGCTTCCTCGCCCCCTGCGGCGGGGCGAATCTCGATAATCACATTCCGCTCATCGTTCGGGTCGCGCGGGAGCAGACGCGCAGTGAGGGCGCGTCCGTACTCTTCGAGGTGCTTCTGGGCGGTCTCGCGTTCTTCCTGCGCCAGCGCGACGAGGTCGGGGTCTTCGTCCGCTTCGAGGATTTGCGCCGCCTCACGCAGCTGCGCCTCTGCCTGCTGATAGCGCGTGTAGAGGTCGCGCAGCTCGGTCAGCTCGGCGTGCTGTTTGCCCAGTCGCTGGAGCGCGCTGGGATCGCTCAGCACCGCAGGGTCTGCCAGTTGCGCCTCGATGTCGGGCAGTTTCGCAAGGGTCTCCGTGAGTTTCGCGCGCAGCTTGTCGGGTAGCATCGCGCGAATTGTACCATGCGCCCCTGCGGATTACCGCCTGCGATTGGGCTGTCGGGGCGCGGGGCGCGCGGGCTGTCGGGTCGGCGCGGCGGGCGTCTGCTCTTCTGCCAGCGTCTGGCGGAAGGTCGCCTGCGCCTCCCATTCTGCCCACTCCTCGACAGGCTCCCACTCACGGATGGTCTGCGCGTCATACTCAGCGCGGAGCTTGAGCTTCTCGTAGCCCGACGCCTGCACCAGCGAGCCGTCCGAAAGCGCGTAGTAGTAGTCAATCTCGCCCTTAATCGTGCCCGTGATTCTGCCGCGCGGGATGTTGCGGTCGCGCAGGCGCGAAATCTCAATCAGCAGGTCGTCGAGGCGTATGTCTATCTGCGCATCGGTGATTTGCTTGACATGCAGCACGGGGCGTCCCTTGATTTCGGTCGCGCCGACCACACGCACGGTGGCAGGGTAGGTATAGACCGTTGCCTGTTCCAGCGAGAGTTTGCCCCCGCGCGTGTCGATGAACGGCGTCGGGTAGCGCACCTGCCACTCGTCGCCCTCGCGCACCGAACCGGGCGGCAACGGCGCGAAGGGTCCGGGCACCACATTCAGCCCGACCAGTTGCAGGAGATACGACGGCGGCAGCAGGAAATCCAGTCCGGGGAAGCTCGGCTCCTCGCGCTGGTTCTCCTGTTCCCTCCTGTCGCTGCGCTTGACCCGTTGTACCACGCGCTCGGCGTCGTCCTCGCTGGGGAAGCCCGACGGGGTTACCTTCACCGTCTCGGTGTAGGGCGGCGGCAGCTCGGTCTCGGCGAAGTAATCGACGCTCTGTTTGACATAGCGCGACGCGACGCGCATGCGCGCCTGACCGTTTTCCAGCACCTGCAGCACTTCGGTATCGAAGCGCAACTGGGCGTCCACAGCAATCGGCAGGCTCTGTTCGAAGGTCGACGAGCGCGTGTCGCCCCGCAGCGTATAGACAGCGTTGAATCGCTGCTTCTGCCCCGGCTCATACAGGCGGCGCACCACATAGCTGCGCACGCCCGCCTGCGCCCATGCCGACGCCACACACGCCCAGCACACAAGGAGCAGTCCCCAGAATAGTATCCATCGGCTCATAGCGACTCACCAGTGCGTCAATACGGCGTCTCGCGCCATGTTCCTGCCACCGTTCTCGAAACGACAGTGGTGGGGTATACTCTGGATGGGCGGCGCGGATGAGAGAAGAGTGGGATTCTGCCCACTCTTTTCTTTAACCACCGATACGCCCCCAAAGGGGGTATGCGCAATGGTTTGCAACGAAATTGTGGAGGTATTGAAGCAGTTAGAGCGCGAGCGTGGGATACCCTACGCGGATTTGGTGGCGACTCTGGAGGGCGCGTTCGCGAATGCGTATCGCAAGCAGATGCACCTGCCCCAGAATGCGCGGGTGCACGCCCGGTTCACGCCCGACCAGCCAAACTGTTTCCGCATCTTTGTTGAGAAAGAGGTGGTCGGCGTGGTGACCGACGAGAGTGTGCAGATTCCGCTGGAGGAGGCGCAGAAGTTGAACCCCGCGCTGGAGGTGGGCGACACGGTGCAGATGGAAGCCTCCATCGAGCAGTTCGGGCGCATCGCGGTGCAGAACGCCTTTCAGGTGCTGACGCAGCGGCTGCGCGAGCTGGAGCGCGAACACGCAATGCGCGAGCTGAACGCCAGCGTCGGCGATGTGATTACCGCACGGATTGAACGCTTTATCGGTCCGAAAGTGTTGCTTTCCTACGGGCGCATCGAGGTGGTGTTGCCCGAGAAGCATCAAAGCCCGCGCGACACCTACGAAATCGGGCAGCCGCTGAAGGTGCTGGTGCTGGAGGTCAAAGCGCCTCCGACCGAGCGGGGACGCGAGCCTCGCCTGCGGGATATGAAGGTCATCGCCTCGCGCACCGAGCCGCTACTGGTGGCGCGCCTGCTCGCACAGGAAGCCCCGGAAGTCGCCAGCGGGGATGTGGAAATCAAAGCCGTCGCGCGTGAACCCGGCGAGCGCTCCAAAGTCGCCGTGCATTCCAAAAACCCGCTCATCGACGCCGTCGGCGCGTGTCTGGGGCAGCGCGGCATGCGCGTGCAAGCCATCACCAACGAACTGTTCGGCGAGCATATCGATGTGATTGAATGGAGCAGCGACCCCGTGCAATTCATTCGCGACGCGCTGAACCCCGCCCGTGTGAACCGCGTGATTCTGGACAAGGCGAACCGGAGCGCGCTGGTGGTCGTGCCGAACAACCAGCTGCGTCAGGCGGTCGGGCGCGGCGGCGTGAATGTGCGCCTCGCCGAGCAGCTCACTGGCTGGAGCCTCGAGGTGCGCTCGGAGGAAGAGATTGCCAAAGCGGAGAAAGAGAAGTCCGCATGACCCCATTCGGCGGTGCGCTGCGTGTCGGCGCACCGCCCCCAAACACGAACTCCTGCGTTTCGCACGCCATCCGTACACCCAACAGGTCGCTTTTGACCCCGACCAGCGCATGCCCGGACGCGGCGCGTACCTGTGCCCCAGCACGGATTGCTTTCGAATCGCCCGCAAACGCAACAGTCTCGCGCGTGCGCTGAAAACGACAGTGGACGCCCGCGTACTGGAAGCGGCGCAGGCGTATGCAACGCCCGATCACTGAGTGAAGAGCGCTGCATTCAGGCAGTGTCCCAGAGCGCGTTCACAGGCTGCGCCCACAAACGCTCCCCGAAAGGAAGCGTTGTCGCGCCCGTATACAACACCACGCCCACCTGCCAGCGGTCACGCGTAAGCGACTGCAGAAACCGTAACCCACGAAAATCGTCGGAGTTCAGGCGACTGCTCGCCTTGACTTCCACGCCCACAACCTCTCCTGAAGCCTTTTCCAGCACGAAGTCCACCTCATACCCTGAAGCCGTGCGAAAATGGTAGAGGCGCACGCGCTGTCCCGTGAATTCAATTTGTTTGAGCAGTTCCACTCCTACAAAGTTTTCCAGCATGCGTCCTCGCAGCAGAGGGTCTTGAAGCAACCGATGTTCGTTCACATCCAGCAGGGCGCAGGCGACGCCCGTATCGTTCAGCAAAATCTTTGGCGTTTTCAAAAGCCGCTGACTGATGTTCGCATACCATGCAGGCGCTCGCGTGAGTAGGAACATCGCTTCCAGCAGGCTCAGGTAGCGGCGAAGAGTCGTCTGCGGGAGACCACATTCCCGCGATAGGCTCGCCTGATTGAGCAGCTGGGCGCTATTGGCAGCCAACAGGCGCGTGAGCAAGACCAGCTCGCTGACCTGCTGAATTTCTGCCAGTTCGCGCACCTCGCGTGTCAACAGTGCGTCCAGATACCCACGGAGCCATTCCGACTGGGATTCTGAGGTGGGCGCCAGCGCCGCGTTCGGATACCCCCCTTTTACTATGCGCTCCCAGAGACTGTTTTGCGCGGCTTCCACATGCGAAACTTGACCCTGCAGCGCATATTCCAACCACCGTTCACGCTTGCCTGCCTGTTCACCCTGTGAAAGGGGGTACAGGGTTACTGCGCCCATCCGCCCCACCAGGGGTTCCCCCGACCGAAAGCGCGCCATCGGGTTCGCTGAACCTGTCAGCACGAACTGCCCTACCGCCCGCTGGCGATCAATCCGCGCCTTGAGGGCAAGCAGCGTATCAGGAGCGCGCTGTACCTCATCTAACACACTGCCTGTA
The DNA here is from genome assembly GCA_037442365.1 of Armatimonadota bacterium. Classification (GTDB taxonomy): domain Bacteria; phylum Armatimonadota; class Fimbriimonadia; order Fimbriimonadales; family GBS-DC; genus GBS-DC. Next base: position 9,012 of record JBBIQK010000020.1, read on the forward strand.
GGAAGCGCTTCGACAAAACCCACGGGGTCCAATCTGGCTGCCTCCAGAGTCGCGTGGTCGTCAAAACTATAGTAATGTTTTAAATGCTCACAAGTAATCAGCTGGCGCGCCAGAGTAGTTTTCCCCACCTGACGCGCTCCCTGCAGCATGACGACAGGGAATACGCCCATCATGCGCACCACGCGCTCCGTCAGCCATCGTTCCAGCATGACCGCAGGGAGTATACCTGATTGATGGTGGAAAATCCGCCACTTAGTGGCGGATTTTCCACCATCAAAGGGATTGCACACGATGCGTCGTACACACGCTGTGATTGCAGCGCAAATCGCGTTCACTTGCGAGAGGGAATCGCGCTTATTCCGTCGAATCTTCTATCTGGCTTTAAGGAGGTCAACCAATGCGTTTTATTCGTGGGTTTTTCGGACTATTGCTTGTGGCAGGCGCGTTGGCACTGGCGCACGCGCAAGCCCCCAGTATGCTACAGACGCAAGCAGAACTGGCGCAACGGCTCCAGCGCGAGTATCCGAGCGTGCTGGTCTACATGGAAGGCGATCAGGTGCGCCGTGTGTGGGGCAAACCGTTCGGCTACGGCAGCTCCGCCCTTGACACGGCGCAGGCGTTCGTGAACCAGTACGCGGAGCTGTTCGCGCCCGGCGCCAGCACACTGACGCTGAACGGCGTGCAGGATGTGATGCGCGGTAAGTTCACCGCCGTCTACTTCCAGCAGGTGGTGGACGGTATCCCCGTCGACAAAGGCGAGCTGACACTGCTGGTACGCGAGGTGGAGGGCTACCCGCTGGTGCTGGCGAGCAGCGCCGTGCGACTTGTGAACCCCGTGTCGACGACGCCCAAACTCGACTCCGACGCGGCGGTAGCGATTATGCAGAAGCTGCGCCCCGACCTGCATGCCGATACCAAACCTGAGCTGGTGGTCTACCCTGCCGAAGAGACGACGCACCTGGCATGGGCATTCTCGGTGGATCGCCATTCGCTGGAGAAGCCTGAACGGTATCGCGTATTTGTGGACGCGCACACGGGCGCGCTGCTGGAGTGGCGTTCCGAGATTTACTACGCCGACATCACGGGTCAGACGCGCGGCTATGCGACGCCCGGACTGCGTCCCGACACAACGGCGAACCTGCCCCAGCTGCGCACGATACCGAAGCTGCGCGTGAGTGTGGTCGGCGGCAATAGCATCTTCAGTGGCATCGACGGCGCGTTCACACTGCCCTTCAGTGGAACAGGGAGCGCGACCGTGCGCGCCGAACTCATCGGCACAGGCGTGCGCGTGAGCAATCAAGCGGGCAGCACCCTCGTGCTGGAGCAGACCATCAACCCGCCCGCGTCCGTCGACTTCCTGTTCAACAGCACGCCCTCCGAACTCAACACCGCGCAAATCAACGGGCTGATACACACCCAGATTGTGTACGACTTCGTGAAGTCCATCAACCCGAACTACCCCGGCGTGGACATCCAGATTCCGTGCAATGTGAACATCAACAACACCTGCAACGCCTACTACAGCAACCGCACGATTAACTTCTACCGTGCGGGCGGCGGCTGCGTGAACACATGCTACTCGACGGTGGTGTATCACGAATACGGGCACTTCGTGATTGCAATGGGACACCCTAACGCCAGCGGCGACTATCATGAAGGCATCGCCGATGTGACGGCGGCGTTCCTGACGGTGGACCCATGTCTGGGCGTTGAGTTTCGCGGCGTGGGCACGGGCTGTATCCGCAACTCGGTGAACGATCGCCTGTACCCCTGTTCGGGCGGGGTGCATTTCTGCGGACAGGTGATCAGCGGGGCGTTCTGGCAGACCTGGCTGGAGATGCGCACCCGCTACGCGAGCAACCCGCAGTACGCGCTGGAGCGCGTGCGCGAGTGGTACCTGAACAGTATCCTGATTCGTCCGACAGGTATCTCGCCGCAGATTACCATCGATGTGCTGACGCTGGACGACAACGACGGCGACATTTACAACGGCACGCCGCACTACCAGCAGATTGCGACGGGCTTCGCGCGGCACAACCTGCCCGCGCCGCAGATCGACTGGGTGCGCATTGAGCCTGTGTCGCTGCCGGGCGCGTTCGTCGTCCCTGCGGCGCCGGGTGGCTTCGCCCTACCGCTGATGCGTTTTGCCATTCGCGTGAGCGACCTCGTGGGGCAGCGCGACATGAACGCCGTGTTCCTGCACTATCGCGTCAATCGCGGCGCGTGGCAGACCATTCGGATGAACCGCGTGGGTACGAACGGCGCAATGACCGCCGTGCCCGTGCCGCCATGTGGCAGCAGCTTCGAGTATTACTTTGAGGCGCGGGATACGCAAGCGCGCGCGACCAACTACCCGCGCGGTGGCGCTAACGCGCCGCTGAGTACGCTCGCCGCACTGGAGATGACGGTTGTATTGGAAGATACCTTCGAGACCAGTCTGGGCTGGAGCACACAGAACGACTCGTCGCTGACGGCAGGCGCGTGGACACGCGACATCCCACGCGGCACAACCCAGAACGGGCTTCAGGCGAACCCGAGCGCCGACTCGCCCGATACGGGCAGTCGCTGCGCCTTCACAGGACAGGGAAGCGCAGGCGGCGCCGTCGGTGAAGCCGATGTGGACGGCGGACCGACCTACCTCATCTCGCCTGTGCTCAACCTCGCGGGCGGCGACGCCATCATCGAATACTACCGCTGGTTCTACAACGGCACACAGCTCAACGATGCCTTCTGGGTGGAAATCTCCAACGATAACGGGGCAACCTGGACGCGCGTGGAGACCGTCGCCTTCACAGGCAGCGAGAACCGCTGGGTGCAGCGTCGCTTCCGCGTGAGCGACTATGTAGCACCAACGGCGCAGGTGCGCGTGCGGTTCGGAACCAGCGACAACCCCAACGACTCCGTCGCGGAGGCGGGGGTGGATCACTTCGTGGTGCGTCGAGTCGTCTGTCCGTGAGCGGCATGTCGGGGCGAGTAGGGGCGAGGCATGCCTCGCCCCTACTGATGTTTGTCATTTCTCCTCACCCCTCAAGAACCTGCCTGCTACGCGGCGCGGATACCAGTGGTCTGGGCATCGCGTCGATGGAACGCGCTGAGCGCGTGATTGAGCCGTTCGGCAATCTGGTACAGTTCGTTCGCCCAGCGAGCGACCTCCTGCGCCTGCGCGGCAAGCTCCTGACTGGACGCGCTGACCTCCTGCGCCGCGGCGCTGGTCTGCTCGCCAGAGCTGGCGACCTCGTCCATCGCCGTGCGCACCTGGTCTGCGCTCTGCGCCATCTGATGCGCAACCGCCCGATACTGCTCCACTACGCGGCTGACCTCGCGCACGGCGGCGACCAGCTCCTGCTCGAACTGCTGGGTGGACTGCTCCATCGCGCTGACCGCATCGCCGACCACCTGTCGAATCTGGTTCACCAGCTGCCCAACATCTTTGGCGGACTGGGCGGAGCGTTCGGCGAGCTGCTGCACCTCTTTGGCGACGACGGCGAAGCCGCGTCCCGCCTCGCCCGCGCGCGCCGCCTCAATCGCGGCGTTGAGCGCAAGCAGGTGCGTCTGGAACGCAATCTGGTTCACTACCTCAATCATCTCGCCAATGCGCTGGGAATGCTCGCCCATCGTGCGCACGCGCTCGGCGGTGGCGCGGATTTTGTCGCCCACCTGGTCGATGACCTGTGTGGCGCGCTGCACCGCCTGCGCCTGCTCTTCCACCCCGCGCGAGACGGTCTGCACGCCCTCGTTCAGCGTGCGCGTCGACTCGGCGGCGTGGTGAATCTGTGTCGCCTGATGGGTGGTCGCCCGCGCAACCTGTTCAATCGCCGAGGCAATCTGCCCCACCGCCTGCTGGGTCTGGTCCGTGGTCTCTTTCAGGTTGGACGACGCCTGTAGAATCTCGTCGCTGGCGTGGATGGACGCGCCAATCGCCTCCGCAAACAGGCGACGCACATCGCCCAGATACTCGGAAATGTCCTGACTTGTCGACTGCACCTGAATCGTGGAGGTGTCCAGCCCGAAATCCTGCAGCAACATCACCAGAAACGAGTCGACTGCCGCCAGAATGTCGTAGAAAAATACACGCAACACCGCCTGAAACAGTTCGCGTCCTTCTTCGGGAGGGATTTCCTCGTTCTCGCGAATGTATTTCGTCAGCAGGTCGGCGTGCAAACCGTAGCTGCCCAGATACCACTTCATCGGCAGGTCGATCACATTATGCACATAGCCGATGCGCAGGCGCTTCGTGAAAAAGTCCAGTCCGAACTCGCCGCCGCGTTGCGCCTCGCGAAAAATATCCAGCAGGTAGCCGCCCTGCGCCTGTTCCAGCCCCATGCGTAGCTGGGCAAGCGAAACGCCCTTTTTGTGGGCATAACGCTCGAAAAAGGCGCGCGTCTCCGGGAAACCGAACTGGAAGTCGTAGAATTCACGGGCGTACTCAGGGGCGATTTTCTCCGCCCACGGGGCGTATTTGCGCAACAACTCCGCTTCGTGCTGGGTCAGGCGCAGGAACTGTTTGCGCTGGCGCAGGTTCTGCTCGTTGATGCGCAGCATGTCCGCAAGGTTCGTCGTAATTTGCATACCCCTCTCTGCCTCCTGAAAGAATTATTGGCGTCAGCGTGATGTTTATAGAGGGGGCAGGAGAGCGCGCCTGTGCGGCGTATAGGGGGAGTTATGGATTTGCTACGACCGAAAGCGATTGCGCCGGGCATGACGCTGGGGGTGGTCTCGCCCTCCAGCGCGATTGAGGCGGAGGATTTGGAAAAGGGGCTTGCGCCGTTTTACGCGCGCGGCTACAGGATTGTGCTGGGCGAGTACGCGCTGGCGCGGCGGGGCTACCTGGCAGGCACAGATGAGCAGCGCGCCCGCGATCTGATGGCGATGTTCGACCGCGATGATGTGGACGCGGTATTGTGTTCGCGTGGGGGCTACGGCGCGGCGCGGCTGATCCCCTATCTGGACCCTGCGGTGTTTCGCAAGAACCCTAAATTGCTGATTGGCTACAGCGACATCACGGTGTTGCATCTGTGGCTGCTGCGGCAGGTGGGGCTGGTGGGGCTGTACGCGCCGATGCCCATCACCATGACGCGCCACATCCCCGACCATGCGATGGAAGTCTTCTGGCGCGCGCTGGAGGTTCCCGAACCGCTGGGCGAGCTGCCCACATGGGACGCGCCTTACCGCACGATTGTTCCCGGCAGAGCGCAGGGACGCATCACGGGCGGTTGCCTCTGCCTGATGGCGGACTCCATCGGCACGCCCTACGAACTCGACACGCGCGACGCCATCGTGATTATCGAGGATGTCGATGAACCGCCCTACCGACTGGACGCGATGCTGAACCACCTCAAACTCGCGGGCAAGTGGGACGCCTGTCGCGGGATTGCCTTCAGCGAGGACACGCGCTGGGAGCAGCATGTCAAGGAAGGCGAGCAGACGCTCACGCCCGATGAGCTGCTGGACGACTACTTCGGCGCACTGCCGCAGCCATCGATGGCGGGCTTCCCGTTCGGACACATCAAAGACCCACTCACGCTGCCCTACGGCGTGCTGGCGGAGCTGGACAGCGAGCGGGGCAAGCTCACGATCCTGGAATCGGCGACGGTGCGCGCGTAAGGGCGCACATCAGTAGATGAACACCACCGCCAGTCGCTCCAGGAACTTGCTCTGCTCGTTGGCTTGAAGCAGTTGCTCGGCGTCGGCTTGGGAAAGCACGACCTCGTTGCCTGCGCTGCCCTGCACGGCGACCGCTTTAAGCCAGAGCGGGTTCGCGCCAACGCGCTCTTTCAGCGGAGGCGTCTCCAGTTCCATCGGCTCTCGTACCCAGCCTGCAAGCCCATAGGAGACCACCACATCGGGGGCGACATCCTGATTGCCCCACAGAAGTCGCCCATCCACATCGCGAAGCACGGGCGACATCGAGGGCTGCAACCCCAGTCCACGCGCGTCAATTACAACCCCTGTGAAACCGTTCGTTGCAGGGGGCGTAATGTCCCCTTGACCTGGCGCCTTGGGCGTCGACTCTGGGCGCGTAGGGGGCGGTGGAGAGGCTTTCTTGCTGGCGGCAGGTTTCGTTTTCGCAGGCGTGCTTTTAGACTTAGCGGGCGTCTGTTTTTTCTGAGGCGTCGTCTTGAATGCAGGCTTTGCCTTCGACTGCACGCGCGGCTCGGAACGCTTCTGACTCGACTCAGCAACGGCACAAACGCTTGCCCCAACAACGACCATCGATAGAACCATCAGACACAGCCGCATGTGTGAAAAAATCCGCATGGCGTCCCTCCGTAGGAAGTTTTCCATATCGACAGACGCACATCGGCTCGTAGAGTTATACCAGTCTGCTGGTCATTGTTCATAAAGCGGCAGTTTATGGAGTGCTGAAGCGGGAGATTCAGCACTCTATAGTAGCAGGGTGCAGGCGAGGCAATTAACAAACTCTGACTGCACAGTTGGTATTACATTAACATCCGTGCTGGGTTGCCGATAATATCGAAAGGTATGCGTGCGAATCGTCTCCTCTGGGTTGCGCCGATGATGGCGGTGGGCGTGTGTGTCGCAGGCGCGCTGGTACGGCTGGCGACGCCGTACCATACGCAGCGCGCCGAGACGCTGGACGCGCTCACGGTCTACGACAAAAAAGCGCTGGCGTCGGTGATGGGCGAGTTTCGGGGCGGCGTGGCAAGCTACCTGTGGGCGAAGACCGACGAGTATACGCATGGCGGCGTGCGCATGCGCCCGATGACCGAACGCGAGAAACAACACGGGTCCGCGCACGCCGCCCGCAGCGCGGATGGACTGGACACCCATCACGACGAGACGGGCGTTATCCCCGAACCCGAACGCGACCCGCGCTGGCTCTGGGGCGAAATCGAACGCGCCGTCAAGCCCTACTTCGATGTGCGTCACCATTTTCACCGCCCGGTGCGCGAGGTGCTGCCCCTGTACCGATTCATGACATGGGTAGACCCGACTTTCATTCCGGGCTACCTGGTGGGCGCGCAGATGATTCTGTTCGACAACGAAAAGAACCTTCCGCAGGCGCTGGCGTTTCTGGAGGAAGGCGCGCGCAGCAACCCGAAAAGCATCGCCATCTTCACTGAGCTGGGGCGCTATCACCTGCTGTATACCGAGCGGTACGACCTGAGCGAGCAGTACCTGCTCCGGGCGATTGAAAACGGCGCAGAATGGACGCCCAGCAACCCGTTTGAGCGCGAGGGGCTGCTGCACGCCTACCGCTGGCTTGCGCTCAAGGCGTACAAGCAGGGCGAGCTGGGCAAGATGCGCACATGGGCGTGGCGCGGGCTGCAACGCTTCCCCGACGACGGCGCGCTGCAGATGCTGATGGAAAAGCAGGAGTAATCGACGCGCTACTCCAGCTCGCTGGGGTCGACGCCCAGTTCCCGCAGCCGTTGCGCAAACCGTTCCGCGCGGATACGCTCCTGCTCGGCGCGGGCGCGCTCCTGCTCCGCCCGCAGCTCCAGCGCCTCGAAAGTCAGGAACGGACGCAGGTTCGGGCGACGCAAGCCGGGATACTCACGCACGCCGTGCCCGAACACAATCCCCAGCAGCGGACTGCGCCAGTTCTCCAGCCGACGCACGCGCGTCAACCGTCGCCCCCGACGCACCCAGCCCTGCCACGCGCCCGTGTCAGGGTCATACACATAATACTCCTGAACCCCATACTTGGCGTAGAATCGACGCTTGGCGTTCATCGCCGCCTTGCGATTGCCTGGCGACAGCACCTCAAACACCACCTGCGGCGCAACGCCCCCCTCTTCCCACTGCTTGTACGAGCCGCGATGCCCTTTCGGACGCCCCAGCGCGACCAGCACATCGGGCGCAACGCGAATGCGCGGGTTGCCCTCCACAGGATACCAGAGCAGGTCCATCGCCACGAACACATTCGGCTCATCGGCGAACATCGCGCGCAGGTTATTGTAGATAATCGTCATCGCGTCCGCCTGCAGCGTGTTGTCTGCCATCGGTTTGCCGTCCGAGTCGGGATAGATGATTTCGGTCGGTTTCTGTTTTGCGACAGTGGTCGCCATCGCACATCACCGTGTGTAATATACCTCACGCGCTGTCGTCGCGATGGACAAGCGCGCCCCCAACGAAGGTCTCGCGCGCCTTACCGACCAGCGCCCAGCCGTTGAAAGGCGTGTTGCGACTGCGCGAGCGCATGCGGGCGGCGTCCACCGTCCAGCGTCGGTTGGGGTCAATCACCACCACATCGGCGGGCGCGCCCCTCTGGAGCGTCCCTGCGGGCAGTCCCATCAGCCGCGCGGGCGCGGTACTCATCAGGTTCACAATCTGCAGGGGCGCCAGCGGTTGGGGGAGTTGCTGGTTCCAGCGCAGGATGCACCCCAGCGCGGTCTCCAGCCCCAGAATGCCGAACGGCGCGCTGGGAAACGGCTGCGCTTTTTCGAACGGCGCGTGCGGCGCGTGATCGGTCGCGATGCAGTCGATGACGCCCTCCAGCACGCCCTGTGTGAGCGCATCGCAATCCGTCTCCGTGCGCAGGGGTGGGTTCATCTTGGCGTCGGTATCGAACGCGGCGCACGCCTCGTCGGTCAACAGCAGATGGTGCGGGGCGACCTCCGTCGAAAGACGCACGCCCAGCCCCTTGAAAAAGCTCACCAGCGCGACGCCCAGCGCGGTGGAGAGGTGCTGCACATGCAGGTGGCAGCCCGTCTCGTGCGCCAGCAGCGCGTTGCGAGCAATCTGCACCGTCTCGGCGGAGGCGGGCGCGCCCTTCAGTCCCAGCCGCGCGCTGACCGCGCCTGCGTGCATACTCGCGCCCTCGCTGAGCGACTTGTCCTCGCAGTGAGTCACCACGGGTAGCCCATACGCGGCGCAGCCGAGCATCGCACGGCGCATCACCTCCGCCGATTGCACAGGGAAGGCGTCGTCGGAGCAGGCGACCGCGCCCGCCTGCTTGAGCGCGTGGTAGTCGCAGGGCGTCTCGCCGCGCATGCCCTGCGTGAGCGCGGCGATTACATAGACCCTGCAGGGCGATTCGCGTTCCGCGCGGGCGTAAATCTCACGCACAAGCGTCGGGCTGTCCAGCGGCGGCTCGGTGTTGGGCATACAGCACACGCTGGTGAACCCGCCCGCGACTGCCGCCGCGCCGCCCGTCTGCAAAGTCTCCTTGTGGTTCTGCCCCGGCTCGCGCAGATGCACATGAATATCGACCAGTCCGGGCGCGACCCAGCATTCGGCGCAGTCAATCACAGTCTCGCCCGGTTCGGGCATAAGGGAGTCGCCCCTTTCGGCGATGCGCCCGTCGCGCAGGCGCAGGTCGCCCCGCGCATCCAGCGCTTGCGACGGGTCGAGCAGGCGTCCGTTCTTCAGCAGGTAGCGGTTCATGGTCGGCAGAGTGCGTCGGCGATGCGCACGGCGCGTACCGCGGCTTGCACATCATGCACGCGCACGATGTCCGCGCCCCACGCAACGGCGAGCGCGAGCGTCGTCAGCGTACCCTCCAATCGCTCTTCGGGGGGCAATCCGCCCAGCAGCTGCCCGATGAACGACTTGCGCGAGGTTCCAATCAAAATCGGGTAGCCCAGCGACTTGAGCGCGGGCAGGTTGCGCAGCAGCTGCAGGTTATGCTCCAGCGTCTTGCCAAAGCCGATGCCCGGGTCCAGCCAGATGTTCTCGCGAGGGATGCCCGCCTGCTCAGCGCGTGTGGCGTGTGCGTGCAAGGCGTCGCGCACCTCGGCGACCACATCGGTGTAGGTGGGGTTCTGCTGCATCGTGCGCGGCGTGCCCTGAATGTGCATCAACACGACCAGCGCGCCCGTTTGCGCCGCGACAGTCGCCATATGCGGGTCAAAAGTCATCCCGCTGATATCGTTGATGATACACGCGCCTGCCTGCAGCGCCCGCTCGGCGACACGGCTCTTGGTGGTGTCGATGGACAGCACGGCGCTGGGGTAGCGCGCGGCAATCGCCTCAATGAGCGGGAGGGTGCGCCGCAGTTCTTCCGCTTCGGGCACGGGTTCCGCGCCCGGGCGGGTCGATTCGCCGCCGATGTCGAGGATGTCCGCGCCTTCGGCAAGCATCTGTTCCGCGCGGGCGAGCGCGGCGTCGAGATGGTCGTATCTACCGCCGTCGTAGAAACTGTCGGGCGTGGCGTTCAGCACGCCCATCACGAGCGTGCGTGCGCCCAGCGTGTTGCGAATGGGATGCAGTCGCTCAGCTATAGCCTGCATAGCGGCGCGGGGGGCGCGGCATCTCGCGCAAGAGGGCGTCGGGCAGCGTCTCCAGCAACAGCTCGCCAACGCGACTGAAAGTGAATCCGCGTTCACGCGCGGCGCCCTTCGGGTCTCGCATAAACTTCACCCAGAACACGGCGTCTTCCATCAATAAGCGCATCACCTGGTGCATCTGCAGCTGGTCGAGCCGTTCCAGTTCGTGGCTTGCCCAGACCATGATTTCTAAAGGCGCGCCTGATTCGAAGGCGAGGCGCTCATAGTCGCTGACGGCTTCGGCGTGTCGTCCGAGGTTATCCAGCAGGCGTGCGCGACGCATGCGGTAATGCGCGGCGCACGGTTGCAACCGCACCAGATGGTTCGCCACCCGAAGCGCGCGCCCATAGTCCACCGCCTGCCAGTAGGCGTCCAGCAAATGCTCCAGCGGGATGGGGTGATCGGGCGTCTCCTGAAGCCAGCGCTCACACTCGGCGACGGCTTCCGCCGTGTGCCCGCTCTCCAGCAAGAGTTCGACCAGCTGCTCGCGCGCAGCGACGGAGTCGGGTTGGCGCTGAAGCGCTGCGCGGATGGCTTCGATGGCACCGTTCCAATTCTCTTGCAGTCGGTACACCTCTGCCAGGCGCAGATAGCACTCCAGGGACGCTTCGCCCGATTGCATGGCGCGGCGCAGCACCCGCGCCGCCTGTTTCAGCCGTCCACGCTGCAGATACGCCTCCGCCTGTTGCAGGGTCGTCGGTTTCATCACGCGCTCTCCACTTTCGCCCATCGCACCGCCTGTATTATAACCCATCTGTGCGCTGGGCGACTTCAGTATTTATGCAGTATTTTCGCAGGCGACGACCCGATTCCTGCCGCTCCGCTTGGCGGTTTCGAGCGCTTCATCCGCTTTTTCCAGCAATTCAACGGGGTTCTGGGTGCTGTTGGGGTAGGCGGCGACGCCGATGCTGAGCGAGATGGTGAATCGCGGAGCGCCCTGCGTGTCTAAAAACCGCGCCTCACGCACTGCCTGGAGCAGGCGGTTCGCCGCCGACACGCCCCCCTGCAAATTCGTGGATGGCATCAGCACCACGAACTCGTCGCCGCCGTAGCGAGCAATCAACTCCGTGTTGCGCAGCGCCCCGCGAAGCACATCTGCCAGCTGCACCAGCAGGTAATCCCCCTCCAGATGCCCGTAGGTATCGTTCACCTGTTTGAAGCTGTCCAGATCGATGAGCATGACGGCAAGCGGGTGGTGATAGCGTCGGCAGAGGTTCACTTCCTCCCGATACCGCTCCTGAAAGTGGCGATAGTTATACAATCCTGTCAGCCCGTCGGTAACGGCGAGCCGTTCGAGGTCGCTCAGCAGCGTCGCGCGCTCCAGCACACTGGTCAACTGGAACGCCAGCGTCTGGAGCAGCTCGAGGTCAAGCGTGTTGAAGGGGGGCAGGTCGGTACGCCCCAGCGCGAGGAATCCCTGCGCGCGCATGCCCCCGCGCAGGGGGACGACCATCACGCTTGTGGCGGGCGCCAGCGATTCGACCAGCGCGTGGCTCGCGTCGTACACGCACGCCTGCACAGGCGCGTCGGGGTCGCTCAGGTGTGGCAGAACCTCCTGCAGCGGCGGCATCGAACCCTCGCGCGCCACAAGCGCCAGTTGCTTTTCGTGCCGTAGCATCAGCTGCGCATGTTCGTAGGGAAGCAGGGAACGAAGCACGGTCAGCGCGCGCTGCGGCAACTGACGCGGATTTTCCGCACTGAAAAGCAGGTTCTCCAGGTCGTAGAGCGTCTGGGTTTCTGCAAGGCGCACGCTCATCAGGCGCATCTGATCCATCAGCGTCAGGAGCGCGGCGAGGTGCGGCGCGAGTGCCCGCAGGCGTGTACGCTGTTCCGAGCTGAACCCGTTCTGCGCGCGCGTGGTCAGCGCAAGCACGCCCAGCACACGCCCGTCGCCCATCAGGGGAACAACTACCGCGTCGGTACGATCCGCCAATTCGCTGTGCGCGTCCGCGATGCGCTCGGTTCCCTGCACGGCGGCGCGGATCTGATTGACCAGCGGCTGAACATCGGGCGGTTTGTGAAACGGGCGCAGGGGCGTCGTGAGGGCGGTCTTCTCCAGCTGGGCGAGCGTGCCCGTCGCCTGCGCCGCCTGCAGGATTGCTCCCGTCTCGTCCGTCATGTAAATCACCGCGCCCGACGCGCCGAAGCGCGCCCGCAACCGCTCCAGCAGCGCGTGCATCAGCGACTCCGTATCGCGCGCCTGCTGCAGCGCGTGTAGCAGTTCGGCGGCGTCTTGCAGGGCAGTCAGGTGTTCCTCCAGCCGATGGTAATGGTACGCCAGTTCACGGTAGCTTTCGCGAATGCGTCGCTCGGCGGTCTCACTCTGCTCTACCGCGCGCGTGGCTTCTTCCAGCAGGGCGTTCTGGTCGGCTTGCGTGCGCCGTTGCCAGAGCCACCCCAGCGCCGCGCCTAACCCCGCGACGCCTCCAGCCCAGCTCAGGGTAGTTATCTGGGCAGGCGGTTCGCCCGTGCGCAGCCAATCGGTCAGGTAAACCGCCGCGCCGCACAGCGCGCCGCCCCACCACGCGCCCGACGCCCCCAATCGATGAGTCGCATACAGCAGCGGCAATACAAAGAGCCAGTAGGCAACTGCTGCGCCTTCCAGCGCCCACACCACCGCCCCAGCCAGCGTATTATCGACAATAAGCGCCGCAACCGTCATGCGCGGCGACGCCCCGCGACGCTCCAGCAAGCTCACCGTTAGCGCGCCCAGCGCAAGCCCACTGAACCCCGCCCACGCCGCACCCGACGACGCCTGCGCCCAGAGCGCGCTTCCCACATAAACTATCCCAAACGCCCGCAACGCCCACACAAGAGTCCCCAGCCGTTATAATTAAAGTATACCACTGCTGGCAGTGTGAGCATTCAAGAGGAGATAATGTCGCGCATGCTGTATCCGCTTTTGGGTATAATCCTACATATAGCGGGTGATGACCATGCAGACCCAATCGTTAGCAGCGATACAGGCGAATGGCGCGCCTTCATCCAACGGCGAGCTAATCGGGCGCGTTGTGGCTACCGAGCGGCAACCCAACACCGCATACGAGTTCCATTTCTGGGCAACGAAGGACGCGCCGCTGGGGATTGGCACCCTTATTAAAGTCGATGCAGGCGCACGCAAGGTATGGGGAGTCGTGACGGAGGGCTACTTCTACAACGATGTCGCCAACCCGCTGGCGGACTATTTGGGCTTCGATGGCAAGCCTCAACTCCAGCCGCCCACCCTGCGCACCGAGATTCGGCTCTATCGCGCGGCGGTGCTGCGCCATTATCCTGAGCAGCCCGTGCAGCCCGCGCCGATTGCGCCCGTCTACCTCGCGACAGAGCAGGATGTGCATCACGCCCTGCGCATCGACGAGATTCCCATCCCGCGCCGTATCCCCGTCGGCGTCTATGAGAGCGGGACAACCCTCGTGCCCATCTACCTCGACGCCGACTTCCTGCTGGGACCCGAAGCGGGACACCTCAATGTCACGGGCACGAGTGGGCTTGCCGCCAAAACGAGCGCCATCCAGTTCCTGCTGACCGCCATCTTCCAGAAAGCGAACAAGAGTGTGGCGGTGATCTGCTTCAATGTGAAAGGCGGCGACCTGCTGTTTATTGACCATGAGCCGTTGCACGAACTGAGCGAACGCGACCTCGAGGTGTATCGGGCGGTGGGCATCGAGCCGAAGCCGTTCCCGCGCGTGGAGTATTACGCGCCCTACAAGCCCGACCGTGTGAACCTCGCCACCCTGCGCACGCATCCCGATCTGCGCCATAATGTACGCCCGATGCTCTGGGGCATGAAGGAGGTCATGCGCTATGTGGAGGTGCTGCTCAACAAGGACGATGTGGACGCCAAAGCGGACGCCTTTCTGCAGTTCCTGCGCCAGCGCGTGATTGAGCCTGAGGTGTTCGAATTTGTGGGCGAGGAGGTGGAAATTCTCAACGCACGCAACTTGCCCACCCAGATGCGCGTGCGCAGTTTTGGCGACCTCGTGCAGTGGTTCGAAATCGTGCTGAAGTATCTGGAAGCAAAAAACCAGAAACAGTGGCGCAGCTTCGCGGTGGAGACCATCCGCAAGATTCAGAACCGTCTGGTGAACCTGACGACTCGTTTCGCGGGGCTGGTGGGCGAGTGCGAGACGCCCTCCGACCTGCCATGGGGCAAATTTGAAAATCGCACGGTCTATGTAATCGATGTGGCGAACATGTCGGCGGAGGCGCAGGATTTGATTTTCACGCGCGTGATTGCCGAGCTGCGCGAGCGGATGGAGCAGCGCAGTCTGGGCGTCGAGTCGGTGATTGTAGTGGTGGACGAGCTGAACCAGTACGCGCCGAACACCAACCGCGAGACTTATGTGATGCGCACGCTGCGCGACATCTGCGCGCGCGGACGCTATCTGGGGCTGGTGCTGTTTGGGGCGCAGCAGTTCCGCTCGCAGGTAGACCGTCAGGTGGTGGGCAACTGTTCCACCGCGCTGTATGGGCGTATCGAGATGGAGGAGCTGGCGCAGCCAGGGTACGCCATTTTTGGCGACGCGGCGAAGGAGAAGCTGGGCGCGCTCGCGCCAGGCGAGATGCTGGTGCGCCATCCGTACTTCAACCAGCCGATTTTCGTGCGCTTCCCGCGCCCTGCGCTCATGCGCGGGCAGGACGGCTTGAACCGCTACCCTGCCACACCCGACCTGCCGCTGGAGGACGCCGTGTGGCACAACCTGCGCCCACTGAACCCCGCGCTGACGCGCAACGATGTCGCCGACCTGATTGCACGCACGCGCAACGGCAACGGCGAGCCGAACCGCGACGCCGTCGTCAGTGCGATGCACAGGGTGCTGGTGAGCAAGCCCGCGCCCGAATCGGTGCTGCGTGAGTTCGAACGCGCGCTCCCCAGGGTGGTCGTGACGCGCCGCGTCGAGGCGGAACCGCTCCCCACGGATGGTCAGCCGCCTGTAGACCCGCCGCTCGACTCGCTGGACGATGAGGACGACCCATTCCTCTGAAACTTTTCGCACAGCAATCGCGTAGGCTTAAAATGAGGAGGTCAGAAATCATGCAACCGAATGTTGGCGGCGTAGATCGTGTGCTACGGATTGTGCTGGGCGCGGCGATTATCGGCTGGGGCGTCTATGCACAGAGCTGGTGGGGGTTGATTGGCGCGCCTCTGTTGCTCTCTGGGCTGGTCGGGCAGTGCTTCCTCTACAAGCTCATCGGCGTTTCCACCTGTAAAGTGAGGTAATAATACCAATCGGCGCGGCGGAGTTTGTAAAACAGCGACGCTTGTTCCCCTCTCCCGCCTGTGGGAGAGGGGAGGGCGTTTCTGTTGCCGTCTTAGCGCAGAGGCACTTAACTCTTACTGTTCTTCAGCAGCTCGGTCAGTTCGGGCACGACCTGATAGAGGTCCGCCACCAGCCCGTAGTCCGCCACCTGGAAGATGGGCGCTTCGGGGTCGGTGTTGATGGCGACGATGACCTTGGAGTCTTTCATGCCCGCCAGGTGCTGCACCGAGCCGGACACCGCGACGGCGATGTAGAGTTCGGGGGCGACGGTCTTGCCCGTTTGCCCGACCTGCAGTTCGTTGGGCGCGATTCCTGAGTCGACTGCCGCGCGGGTTGCGCCGACGGCGCCGCCCAGCGCGTCCGCCAGCCCGCCGATGTATTTTTCAAAAGTGTCGGGGTCTTTCAGGGGGCGTCCGCCGGAGACAACCACGCGCGCCTGCGTCAGGTCGGGGCGTCCGCCGCCGCCGCCCTGCAGGCTTACCCACTCGGAGCGTGTAGGGATCTCGGCGGGCGCGTCGGCAGCCTGCACGGGCGATTCCGCGCCCTTCGGCTCAGGCTTGCCCCACGCCGGTCCGCGCACGGTCATCACCACAGGAGCGCCTTCCACTTCAAAAGCGCCAATCAGGTTCGCCGAATAGATGGGGCGTTTGGCAATCAGCCTGCCGCCTGCCTGCTCCAGCGCGATGATGTCGCTGAGCATGGGGGCGTCCAGCAGCCCGGCGACACGCGCCAGCACATCGCGGCTGAAGGTGGTGGTCGTCGCGACGACAGCGTCCACGCCGAGCTGTCGCGCGTAATGGGCGACCACGGGCGCGTAGCGTTCCGCCAGAGGCTTTGCCAGCGCGGGATGGTTCACGGTCAGCACCGCCTGTGCGCCGTAGCCCGTGAGCGTCTCCACACCCTGCAGGGCGTCGCCAATCGCCAGCACGGTGAAGTCGGATGCCTTCTGCTGCGCAAACGCAATTGCGGGCAGGCTCTTCTCCGAGACGCGCCCGCCGTCCGTTTCTGCCAGTACGAGTATCTTCATCGCTAAGCCTCCTAAATCACACGCGCCTCGTCTCGCAGTAGGCGCACCAGTTCATGCACATCGTTGACGCGCTTGCCCGCCTTGCGCGCGGGGGGCGCTTCGACTCCCGTCAGGCGCACGCGCGCACGGGGCTGCACGCCGAGGTCGGCAGGGGTCAGCGTCTCCAGCGGCTTGCTGCGCGCGCGCACGATTCCCGTCAGGGCGACATAGCGCGGCTCGTTCAGGCGCAAATCCGCCGTGATAATCGCGGGCAGGGATACTTTGATGGTCTCGATGCCGTTGTCCGTCTCGCGCTCGACAAGCGCGCTGCCGTTCTCAACGCTTACTTTCGAGGCGAAGGTCGCCTGCGGCAAATCCAGAATCGCCGCCAGCATCTGTCCGACCTGGTTCTCGTCCATATCGATGGCTTGCTTGCCCATCAGCATCAGGTTCGGCTGCTCGCGCTGGTAGACGGCGGCGAGCAATTGGGCGACGCTGGGGGCGTCGAGCGGGTCGTCGGTCTGCACGAGGATGGCGCGATCCGCGCCCATCGCCAGCGCGGTGCGCAACTGCTCCTGCGACTCCGCGCCGCCAATCGACACGGCGACCACTTCAGTGGCTTTACCGGCTTCCTTAAGGCGTATCGCTTCCTCTAATGCAATCTCATCGAAAGGGTTCACCGCCATCTGCAGCCCGTCGCGATTGATGTCGGTTCCCGCTGCGTTGGGGGTGATTTTCGCATACGGGTCAGGCACACGCTTCACTGAAACCAATATCTTCATCGATAAATTGCCTCCTCGCGCCAGATTATACCCAAGCAGCGCGGAATTTGACTCGCTGTTCGAAAAATCGGGGGCGGTAGGAAACGGGCGGCGCGTGTGGAATGGAGTTGCGCCATGTTCGCTCGTGTGGAGAGCGCCGCGCTGCACGGAATCGACGCCTTCACCGTGCAGATTGAGGTAGACCTGCAGCAGGGCACGCCGTTCTGGACGCTGGTAGGCTTGCCCGACACGGCGGTGCAGGAGTCGCGCGACCGTGTGCGCACGGCGATTCGCAATTCGGGGCTTTACTTCCCGCTGCTCAAGCTCACGGTGAACCTCGCGCCTGCCGATGTGCGCAAAGAGGGTCCCGCCTACGACCTGCCGATGGCGGTGGGTATTCTGGCGGTCTCGGAGCAGGTGCCGCCAGACGCGCTGGAGGACACGCTGATTGTGGGCGAGTTGTCGCTGGACGGCGGGGTGCGCCCGGTGAACGGCGTATTGTCCATCGCGATGCATGCCCGCGATTCGGGCAAGCGGCGGCTGATTGTGCCCCAGGCGAACGCGGAGGAGGCGGCGGTCGTCGGCGGCATCGAGGTGTACGGGGTGGAGACGCTGCTGGACGCCGTGCAGTTGCTGATTAACCCCGCGCACAAGTCGCCCACGCGCGTGGATGTGAACGCGCTGCTGTGCCAGCCTGCCGAGTACGAGGTGGACTTCTCGGAGATTCGCGGGCAGGAGCAGGCGAAGCGCGCGCTGGAGATTGCGGCGGCGGGCGGGCATAATGTGTTGCTGATTGGTCCGCCGGGGTCGGGCAAGACGATGCTGGCGCGTCGGCTGCCGACGATTCTGCCGCCGCTCACGCTGGAGGAGGCGTTGCAGACGACGCGCCTGTATAGCGCGGCGGGCTTGCTGCCTCCCAAAACGGGTCTGATGACCGCGCGCCCGTTCCGTTCGCCGCACCACACCACCTCCTACGCCGCGCTGGTGGGCGGCGGCAGTATCCCGCGTCCGGGCGAAATCTCGCTCGCGCACAACGGCGTGCTGTTTCTGGACGAGCTGCCCGAATTCAAGCGCGATGTGCTGGAGGCGATGCGCCAGCCCTTGGAAGACGGCGTGGTGTCCGTCTCGCGCGTGCAGGCGGCGGTGCAGTTCCCTGCGCGGTGCATGCTCGTCGCCGCGATGAACCCCTGCCCCTGCGGCTTCTACGGCGACACGCACCAGACCTGCCAGTGCAACCCCACGATGATTCGCAAGTACCTGCAGCGCATTTCGGGACCGCTGTTGGATCGGATTGACATCCACCTCGAAGTGCCGCGCCTCAAGCAGGACGAGTTGTTGAGCTTGCAGGCAGGCGAGCGTTCGGCGGCAATTCGCGAGCGGGTCGTGCGCGCCCGTGGGCGTCAACTGGAGCGGCTGCGCCCCTACGGAATCGTGTGCAACGCGCAGATGAGTTCGAAGCTGGTGCGCGAACACTGTCGGGTGGGCGAGGACGCGCAGAGCTACCTGCGCACGGCGGTGAACCGTCTGGGGCTGAGCGCGCGCGCCTACGACCGCATCCTCAAAATCGCCCGCACCATCGCCGATCTCGAAGGCTCGGAGGCGATTCTGCTGCCCCACATCGCCGAGGCGGTGCAGTATCGCAGCATCGATCGACGATTCTGGGGGAGCGGGTAGTCGCTCACTTCAGCGTCAGCTCATCTACCTTAACTGAAGGCGCGTGGCGGAAGGCGCGGGGCGTCTTGCCGAACCGCTCGCGGAACACGCGCGAGAAGTGGCTCAGGCTCAGATACCCCACCTCCAGCGCAATCTCGGAGACCGACAGATTCGTGCTGACCAGCAGGGTCGCCGCGCGGCGCAGGCGCAGTTCAGTCAGGTACTCCGACGGAGAGCAGCCCATCGCGACTCGGAACAGCCGCTGGCACTGGCGCGGGCTAACGCACAGGCGTTCGGAGACCTTCTGAAGGGCGTTCGGGTCGCTCAGGTGCTGCTGCAGGTACTCCAGCGCGTCGCGCAGGCGAGTATCGTCCGACGCGGCGATCACCTCTGGCTCCGCGAAGCACAGGAACGCGACCAGCTCGCGCAGTTTGCCCTCATAGAACAGGCGCAGGCTGCCCACGGGCGGCGGCATCAGCAGTGACTCCACCACGCCCTGCAGCAGCGGGTTGTCCACCAGCAGGTAGAGCGTGCGCGGGAAGGGCGCGCCGTCGCGCACGAACGGCTGCAATTCGGGCAACACGCGCGCGCTATCGGGCGCGAGCAGACGGCGCAGGTATTCGGGCGACAGGCGCGCCACCAGATGATGGTGCAGGTAGCGCACATCGCTGCGCAGCGTGCGCGGGCACACCAGATGCTCCGCGTCGGGCGGGCGCAGACTCAACACGAACTCTGCCCAGTCCGTGTCGCTTTCGAACTCCTGCGCGGCGAGCGGGTTGTCCGAGTAGAACCTGCGCTCGTACACCAGCGCGTGCGCGCTCTGATAGAGTAGCCTCGCCCCTGCAGGCGCATGCGCCTCCGCAGGCGGCGGTAGCGTCGCGTGCATCGCCCTATAGGATACCCAGTGCGTGCAGATGTTGACGCGCCCACGCGCGCGATTCGCCGTTAAAAGGGGCGCGAGCGGCGCCGCCGCATAGTCCAGCAGTTCGTGATAGCGTCCCTGCAGCCTGTAGGGTCTCCAGTGCGGATGCGTGCGCCTCAGTCGCACAGCAGGTCGCGGCTGGTCGCCAGTACCTGCATGTCGGCGTCGGCAATCTGTTCGGGCAAGTGCGACAACACCATGAAGCGCGCCTGCTTGCCCGACGCGAGGCTGCCAATCGCGTCGTCGCCCGTGACATACGCCGCGCCGACGGTGAACATCTGCAGAGCAACAAGCGGGTCTAACGCCTCTTCGGGGTTAAGGCATGTCCCGTCGCGGCTGGCGCGCGTCACGGCGGCGCGCCAGCCCAGAATCGGCTCGCCGGGCACAACAGGCTGGTCGGAGCTGAAGCCCTGCGCGACGCCCGCCTGCAGCCAGCTGCGGAACGGCATCAGCGACACGGCACGCGCGCCCAGCCCCTTCAGGTACGCCCCCGTAAGCCACCACAGGAACTCTGGCTGCGGCACAACCGCCACGCCCAGCGCCTGCATCTCCGCGAGCAGGTCGTCCGCCATCAGCATCGCATGCTCGATTCGATGGCGATGATGTGGGCGGGGATACGCTTCCAGCGCGCGGCGGTAGCCCTGCAGCACAATCTCAATCGCGCGGTCGCCAATCGCATGCACGGCGCACTGCCAGCCCGCACGATGGACGGTCATGATGCGCTCTATCAAATCGTCGGGTTCGTACATCAGCACGCCGGTGGTGGGCGTGTCGGCGTAGGGTTCGCGCAGGGAGGCGGTGCGCGTGGTGAACGCGCCGTCGGCGAAGAGTTTGACCGCGCCCCAGCGCAGGTCGGGATGTGGGCTGGCGGGTTGCGGGCTGAACCCCGTCGCCTCGCCTGCCTGCTCGCTGTGATCTAACCAGCCCGCGCGTTTGGCGGCGCCGAACAGGGGCATCAGCGTCATCCGCACGGGCGCGCCTTCCGCCAGCGCCTGCGCATAGGCGGCGATTTCCGCCTCCAGATCATGCCAGCCGGTGGAGGCGTCGCTGGCGGCGAGTATCCCCCGCCGCGCGAGGTCGTCGCACGCGCGATGCACTGCCTGCACTAGCTCCGCCTGTGTCGGCTTCGGGATATGGCGCGAGACGAGGCTCGCCGCGCTCTCCAGCAAAATGCCTGTCGGCTCGCCGCGCTCGTCGCGCACAACCACGCCGTCGGCGGGGTCGGGCGTGTCGCGCGTAACGCCCGCAATTTGCAACGCGCGCGTGTTCGCCGCCGCGCCATGCTTGCTCACATGGTTGAGGTAAATCGGGCGGTCGGCGCACACGGCGTCCAGATCATGGCGCGTCAGGTGCTCGCCGTCGGGCAGCAGGTTCTGGTCGTAGGCGCGTCCCAGAATCCATGGCGCGTCGGGATGGGCGTCCATCCAGTCGCGCAGGCGTTGCTGAATCTCGGCGATGCTTGTGCAGCCGCGCAAATCCGCCTTGCCGAGATCGATTCCCAGCGGCAGGATGTGCATATGGCAGTCGTTGAAGGCGGGCGTGATGGCTTTGCCGTCGATGGCGATTCGCTTCGCGTCGGGGTAGCGCGCGGCGAGGTCGTCTTTCGCGCCCACCGCCACAATGCGCCCTTCGTGAACGACCATCGCCTCTGCCAGCGGCATCTCGTCCCAGAAGGTGTAAATCGGCGCGCCGTAAATCAGGTGCATAGGCGTGGGATTCGCTCGTGTGCGAGAGAATCCTGCCGACTGCCGCCTATTGCTACAGTACTCGACTCACAAACTGCTCAGGAGTCACGCCCCCTTCATTCACATGGGTGATGGGTTGCCAGCCGCTGGGACCTGGAGCGGTGGCGCGTTCGAGCCAGCGTTCGGCGAGGGTCTTTTTGTCGGCGGGCGGCTGCCAGGGCATGTTCGCCTCGCGCGCCTGCGCCTCCAGCCGCTCCCAGTTCACCAGCCACGCATACCAGGGCGACAGCCGCTCTATCTGCACCCGCCAGCGCAGGTCGGGATTGCCCTGCACGGCGCGTTCGGCGCGTTCCCACAGCGTCTCCGCCTGCCGCAGCACGGGGTAGCGCAGGTAAGGCGCTTCGGCGGGGTTGGTGAAGCAGGTCATTTTGAAGTCGCGCGCCGCGTGCGCCATCAGACGCAGGTACTGCCCCACGAAGCGCGCCGCCGCGCCGAAGTAGCCCCGCAAAAACTCGTCAATCAGCCGCGCGTCGTCCTGATAGGGGTTCCACAGCAGCTGCGCCAGCAGCCACGCCTTCAACGCCGCCATCTCGCCCCCATGCGACTGGTACGCGCCCTGTTCAAACACCCCGCGCACATGGTGTTTATGGAAAAAGCGCAGGTTCGCCCCCAGCACGAAGTAGTTCGGATGGGGCAGCAGGTAGTGCGAGAAGTTCGTCGTGTAGTCCCACACATAGAGCCGCTGGCAGCGTTCGCTCCAGCCGCGAATATCGTCGGCGAAGCCCGCGTTGTCGGGGCGTTCCAGCGGTTGCGCGAAGCTACACTCTATCGAGCAGAGTCGTACAATCACATTCGGGCGCGGGCGCAGCGTGCGCGTCGGCTTGCGCGTGTACCAGTACGCCAGGGTGTCGAAGGCGACATGGGGGAACTCGCGCTCCAGCCGCTCGGCGATGAGGTTCACCGTCTCCAGAATGGGCGCGACCGAGCTGCCCTCGCGCTCCTCGACGGCGCGACAGCGGTCGCACTGGCACGCGCCTGTCCAGTCTTCCTGAGAGATAGAGATAATCTGCGCCTGCGGGTTCTCGCGCAAAATCTGGCGCACGCGCTCGATGAGAAACGCCCGCAGTTCGGGGTTCGTCCAGCACAGTTGCGCCTTCTCCCAGCGGCGTTTGCCGTCGATGAGGCTGTACCAGTCGGGATGCGCCTCGAAGTGCGTCTGGGGCGGAACCAGCCAGAAAGAGGTATGCACGAAGCCGACATATTCGATTTTGCCTCCATGTCGACTGGCGAGGGCGGGGCGGTGTCCGTTGGAGTAGTGGCGCGCCGCCCAATCGCCGTCGAAGGCGTGGTACCAGAACGGCTCGCGGTATTCAAACGCGGGCTGCTCGCGCTGGCTCTGCGCGGGGATGCTGAGGTCGCGCCGCTGGGGAACTTGCATCGCCCATGGCGTCCACCAGCGCACGCCCAGCCCGTACAGGAATCGGTACACGGCGTAGAGCGTCCCGCGCGGGCGACCGCCCGTCAGCAGGAGGTGGTTCTCTTTGCACTCGATAATCGCCTCTTCCCCGCCCAGACGGTTCGGGGTCAGGTCTGGGCGCAGGCGTTCGGTGAGCGCGCCGTGCCCAACCACAATCGCGCGTTCGGGCATCGCGTCCGCCTCACGCACTTCAAAGAGCGCGCCTGTGATTTGTGTGAGGTGCTGGCGCAGTTCTTCGGCAGCGTACCGTTCGGTTTCGGTCGCCCCGCGCGACACGACGATGGGCGCCAGCGGCTTGCCCCGACGACTCAGGTGGAAACGCATAGCAACGGGAGAGTTCGCGGGCGCGGCGGAGGTTCCTATCAGTAGAGGCGCCCCGTTCGTGGTACAATTCGGCGGATATGCAGGCGCTAAAGGAATGGGCGTTCGGGCTGATTCAGCAGTATGGGATGGCGGGGCTGTTCGGGGTGGCGTTTATCGAGTCCTCATTTTTCCCCGTGCCGCCCGATGTGCTGGTGATTGCGCTGCTGCTGGCGCCCGATGCGCCGTCGCCGTTCTGGGTGGCGGCGGTCTGCACGATTGGGAGCGTGCTGGGCGCGGGGCTGGGCTGGATTATCGGCGCGTATGGGGGCTATCCGCTGCTGCGACGGATGTTCAAGGCGGACAAAATTGAGGCGGTCGAGCGGCTCTACACGCGCTACGGCGTCTACACGATTTTCATCGCCGCGTTCACGCCCATTCCGTACAAGGTGTTCACGGTCGCCAGCGGGGTGTTCCGCTACAATATGCTGACGATGATGGGGGTCAGCGTGGTGGGACGCGGGGCGCGCTTTTTCGCGGTGGCGTATCTGGTGCACTGGTTCGGCGACGCGGTGGTCAAGCAGTTCGATCGCGCGCTGCTGGTGGGCACGGCGCTGTTTCTGGTGGGGGCGGGCGTCTACCTCTATTACCGCACGCGCTACAGCAAGGTGAAGCGCCTCGCGCGGCAGATGGTTCAGAACGAGTCGACGGGCGAGTAGCAGGCGGGGCGCAGGGGGTAGCGGGCGCGCCATTCGGCGGGCAGGTTGACCTGCGGCGGTTCGGGCAGCCCCAGCAGCAGCGCGAGCGCGCCTGCCTGTCCTGCCCGTGCGAGACCCTCAGGCGCAGGCGCGTTCATGGACTCCAGCGCATCGTAGAGGGTCTGC
Source organism: Armatimonadota bacterium (assembly GCA_037442365.1). Lineage (GTDB taxonomy): Bacteria > Armatimonadota > Fimbriimonadia > Fimbriimonadales > GBS-DC > GBS-DC. The sequence goes on from JBBIQK010000020.1 coordinate 33,193, forward strand.
CAGCAACACACACGCGCCATCGCGCTGCCCTGACCGACCCAGCGCACATCGGGCAACAATAGGCGCGCCCAGCGTTCGATGTCCGATTCGGGCAGGAAAATCTCCAGCCGCGCGCCTGCCATGTGCGCCGTCTGGCTGGCGAACCCGATCAGCATGCGCACGGTTTCGTCGTCGTGGGGGTCTGCGCCCAGTTCCGCCAGACTAATGTCCGATACGAAGGGGTTGCCCTGCGCGTCTCTGCCGTGATGGGTCTCCAGCGCGAGGTAGCCGCGCGGGTTGCCTGCAGGGTCTTCCGCGAGGTAGAACTTCGCCCGCCAGCTGGGGTCGTCCCAGCGCGTCCACACGCGCCAGTAGGCGTCGTCGCGATCAACGCGCAGCGCGTGGTTGGCGTAAAAGGCGTCGTACCAGCGTTGCACGCGCGGCAGGTCGTCGGGTTCCGCGACGCGAAACCGCCAGCCGTTCAGGTCTGCGGGTGTGGGCGTCGCCTGATAGAGGGGCAGCGGGAGCCGTTCCCAGCCCAACCGCGCATAGAAATCGTGGATGCCTGTGAACAGCAGTCCGAAGGCGAAATCTTCGGCGTCCATCACCGCGTGCAGGTCGCGCAACAGTTGCGAGGCGAAGCCGTGTCCCCGATACTCAGGCAGGGTCGCGACATTGGCAATCCCCGCCATCCAGAGCGTCGCGCCGTTGGGCAACCGCACGGGGCGGCGCACCACCTGCATCGCCGCCACAATGCGCCCCTCCACGAGACACACGCGCGTGTAGTCGGGCTTCCAGAGCGGGTCGCGAAAGTACCGCTCGAAGTAGTCGTGTCCGGGCGAGAACACGCGCGCCCACACCTCGAGGCATTCTGCCTGCTCTTCGGGGCGCAGGGCGCGAAACTGGGGCGCCATTACTCTTCCGGCTCTTCGTCGAGGTCGGCGTCGAACAGGTCGTCGTCGCCCACCAGTCGCTTGCGGTCGCGCTTCTCCAGCTCTTCGAGGCTCACCTCGCCCTCCACGAAGGCGGTATCTTCATCGCGCACCAGCGGCTTGTCCTCCTCGTCTTCATCCAGAGTGGGGGGCAGCCAGTGCTGTGGGTTCACCTTGCGACAGGCGTCGCAGACAAATCGGATATTCACCGTGCTGTACCAGGACGGCACCTTGTCCAGGCTTTTGCCGCATTCGGCGCATGCAATCATTGTGTGGTCGCCTCCTGTTGACTGGGTTTGGTCTGTTTGGCTTTCAGCGCCTCCTGTTCGCGCAGGTACTGTCGGTGCGACAGGATCCCGTTGATGAGCATAATCACCGCGGCGACGAGGTAGAGCCACGCGAGGCGCGGGTCTACATCCTGCCCCGGATCGGCAATCGCCTCGTTCCCGCGCGCGAAGCCAACGATGCTAATCGCGAACAAGATGAACGCAATCCAGAAATCGGTTTTCTTCCACCAGCCCATGTGGGGGGTATTATACCATGCGTGAACAGAGGGTGGCTTGCGGAGCCTGCGCCGGATCGCGATGTGGTGATTTCGGGGCGCGTGCGCCTGGCGCGGAACCTGCTGCACTATCCGTTCCCCCATCAGGCGGACTCCCAGCAGTTGCAGGCAATTGCTCAGCAGATTCGGGACGCGCTGGGGGTGTTGGGGCTGACCCATGCGATTGAACTCAGTTCGCTCAGCCTGCAGGCGCGCGCGCGGCTGGTTGGCGCACGGGTGATCAGCCCCGCATTGCTGGAGGCGCAGCCGAATCGCTGGGCGTTGCTGAACGGCGATGGGAGCGTCGTCGCCGCCATCAACGAGGAAGACCATCTGCGCCTGCAAATCACCTGCGCAGGCTGGCAGCCCGACCGCCTGCAGCGCGAGCTGCTTCACTGGGAGCGCGCGCTGCAGGCGACGCCGCTGGTGTGGGCGCACGCGCCGAAGCTGGGCTACCTGACCGCCTCGCCCATCAATCTCGGTTCGGGACTGCGGTTGGGGCTGCTGCTGCACCTGATGGGACTGCAACGCGCCCGACAGATTACCCGCTGGCTGGAAGCGCTGCAGACGCTCGGCTGCCATACGCGCGGGCTATATGGCGAGGGGAGCCTCGCCTTCGAGGGCTATGTGCAAATCTCGCTGCTGGGCAAGCATGACCCGCTGGACGAGCTGCTGGCGCGGCTGCGGGGCACCCTGCGCACGCTGATTGACGCCGAGCGCGAGGCGCGCGACCGAATCGACCGCGACGCGCTGGAAGAGGAATGGCGCGAACTTCAGGCGACGCTCCGCCACGCGGAGAGCCTCTCGTTGGGCACGACGCTGCGCGCGCTCGCCGTGTACCGTATGCGCGGCATGCTGGGAGAGAACGCCGCCAAGCGCGACGAAGCCGACCAGATGCTCTTCGAGGCGGCAGTCTATCCGCCGCCCGAGCCCGAACACGCCGCCGCCGACCGCGCCGCATGGCTGCGCGAACGCTTGTGGGACAGTGAATAGGGGCAAACGGCTATCGAGCCGATTGACGCGAACGTTTGTAAAAACGCCCCTCCCCAGAGGATTGGGAAGGGGCGGCTAACGGGTCAAATGCGACGCGCGCTATTTCACCAGCTCCATTTTCAGCGTGCCGTTGATAGGCATCGGCGCGCCCTCCATTTGCCAGTCTTTGAGCTGAATCTCGGATCTGACCGTCATACCTGTCTTGGGGTCAATCCAGACATGTCCGAAGCCAGAGAACCCCTCGCCCTCTTTGGCTTTGACCGTGCGGATAGAGACCTTCACCTTCACAGCCTCCGTGTCGCCGACTTTCTCTGTCCCGACCAGCTCATAGGTCGACTCCATATCCGAAGAGCCGTTCTGCCCTTTCGTCGTGTTGCTCCACTTGTCGCCCACTTTTACGGGTTTCTCGGGGAAGAAGGTACCGGAGATGTTCGTCGGGAGCGCCCCCTGCATGCTTTCCACCTTGGCAATTTCACCATTGGGTTTGTAAGTAATCTTGCTGGCTGGAAGAGCAGGCTGGGGCATCTCCTGGTCGCCGAACTTGATAAGCATCTCGCCTGAGGCGGATTCTACTTCCACATTCCCGTTCTCGTCGACCTTGAGCACCTTGTTGGTGATGGTGGTGGTCGCCAGCAGGTTCTGTCCCCCGAAGTCGATCTCCATGGTCATGCGATACTTGAACGTGTCGCCCTCCTTGACATTCAACTTGAGGGTGTATTCTTGCGAGATTGCCGCGCTCAGACTCATCAGCACGCACGCGGTTAGCAGCGTTGCTCGAAACACTCGTCTCATCGGTTTTGCCTCCTGTTGCGCATTTGCGCGGCGCGATTATACCCAACCAGTCGGTATAATTGGCATGCTATGGCTATCCTAACGAATGGTTCAACGGCGCCCGACTTCAGCCTTCCCGATCAGCACGGCAACACGGTTCGCCTGAGCGACTATCGGGGGCGGTGGGTCGTGCTGTATTTCTATCCCAAAGATATGACGCCGGGCTGCACGCAGGAGGCGTGTTCCTTTCGCGATGTTCACGCGGACCTTGTGCAGGAAGGCGCAGTGGTGCTGGGCGTCAGCGCGGACGATGTGCAGAGCCACCGTAAATTTGCCGATAAATATGAATTGCCGTTCCCGTTGCTGGCGGACACCGACCACACCGTGAGCGACGCTTACGGCGCGTGGCGCAAGAAGCACATGTACGGCAAGGAGTTCTGGGGCGTGGATCGCATCACCTATCTGATTGCGCCCGACGGAACCGTGCATCGGGCGTTCGCGAAGGTCAAGCCCGCCACGCACGGCGATGAGGTGTTGACCGCCCTTCGACAGGCGAAACAGGATGAACCCAGTGGTGCTGATTGAGGCGCAGGAGGCGTCGCTGATTTACCGCGACGGCGAGCGCGAGGTGCGCGCCGTCGATTCGGTGAGCCTGCAGGTGCGCCCCAGCGAGTTCGTGGGGATTGTGGGACCGTCGGGATCGGGCAAGAGTTCGCTGCTGTACCTCCTGAGCGGGCTGAAACTGCCCACCCACGGTGCGGTGCGCTATCGCGGGCGGTGCTACACGCAGGCGTCCGACGCGGAGCGCAGCGCGATGCGGCGCGAACGGTTCGGCTTCGTGTTCCAGCAGCCTTATCTGCTGGGCTACCTGACGGTGCTGGAGAATGTGGTGGTCGGCGCGCCCGATGTGCATGCCTACCGTGAGCGCGCGCTGTGGCTGCTGGAGCAGCTGGGGCTGGCGGACAAGGCGCATCGCTACCCCTCCGCGCTGTCGGGCGGCGAGCGTCAGCGGGCGTGTGTGGCGCGGGCGCTGCTAATGGAGCCTGAGGTCATCTTCGCCGACGAACCGACCGCCGCGCTGGATCAGGCGACGGGTCTCCATGTGCTGGATTTGCTGGAGCAGCATCGTGGGGGCGGCGCGGTTGTGCTGGTCACGCACGATCCTCTGATGTTGCGCTACTGTGATACGGTCTACAGACTGCGTAATGGACAGGTGGAGTCGGTGGAGACGGCGCAGGGCAAGGTTCTGGAGTGCGACGCGCCGCCCAGAACGCCATAACCCCCATCGCGAGCCACCAGCCCGCGAGCGTCGCCCCAGAGAGATAGGGCGTGCCTGCCAACCCCACAAATAACACCGCGTTTACCCAGAGCCAGCGGTCGCGCAGGCGCGCCCCCAGCCACGCGCACAGAATTGCCATACACACAAAGAAGAGCATCACGAGCCTCCCCAAGCCGATTGTTCCACAAATGGCTCGAATGCCCTAAAGCACCCGCAAATTAACCGCGTTTGGCACAAAAGTTGCTGTAGCGATGGATGGCATCGCCGACGCGCTGACTTGCTCTGACAGTGCGCCGAGTGGGTGCCACACACTGCAAAGGAGGATACGATGCGACGCATACTGTATTCGTTGGTGATGAGCGCGGCGCTCACTGCAGGGGCGCACGCATGGACGGTTACGATTATCAACAGCTCGGGACAGCTGAACCCTGGCGCTGTGACGACGAATGTGCCCGCGGTAGTGATTAACAACCCACTGCCCCAGGTCACTTTCCTGACGGCGGCGGGCGTTCCGAACCCGATTCTGGTGGGCGACGGTACCAGCTTCACGAACGGTACCTTCAGCGCGACCTACTCGATTGCCCCGAACCCCGGACCTGCTAATCAGCTGACGGGCTTCAACTTCATCATCGCGGGGTTTGTGCAGGGTGGCGCCCAGATTCAGTGGCAGAAGAAGGTCGTGCGCAACTCGGACAACGCGATTCTGTATCTGGATTCGGGCGTGATTAACGGCTCTGGACTGGGCGGCAGCGACGGCGCGTTCAGCCTGAACATCACAGGCGTGTTGAGCCAGCCTGCGGACGATGTGACGGTCTACGAGAACTTCGTGCTGTTCGTCACGGGTGCGGCGCCGGGCGTTGACACGGCGTCGCTATTGCTGGTGGAGCAGGACTGGGTGCCTGAGCCTGCGAGCCTGCTTGCGCTGGGCGCTGGGCTGGCGGGTCTGATGGGACTGCGCCGCCGCGTGCGCTGAACGACGCTCATCACAGAGGTCAACCTGAAGGGCTGGCAACCGCGCCAGCCCTTTTTGCGTATTAACCCCTGATGGCTACCTCCGTTCACTGGGTGCTGTGGGACGGCGCGTGCGATTTCTGTGCGTGGTCGGTAGCGCGCCTGCGTCGACGCGATGTGCATGGGCGGTTTCGTATCGCGCCGTTCCAGAGCGCGCCGCCAGAGCTACTGCAGCGCACTTCGTTGCATGCCCTGCGGCGCGGCGTGCATGTGATTACCGCCGATGGGCGCGTGCTGCGGGGTGGGCGCGCTGTGCTGTTTATCGGCGAGCAACTGGGCTACGGCTGGCTAACTCGCCCGCTGAGCCTGCCGCCGATGGTCTGGGCAGTCGAAGGGGTATACTGGGTTATTGCCCGATACCGCGGCAAATTGAGCCGATGGCTACGCTTGAGCGAGACGGAATGCCCCCGATGAGCGAGCGTGAGTGGCGTCCTGTGCTGAGTATGCGCTGGAAGCACTTGCTGTTTGTTCACTGGCGCGTGCCTGCCGCGAGTCTGCGTCCGCTGATTCCCGAGCCGCTGCAGGTGGACACCTACGACGGCGCGGCGTGGGTGGGCTTCGTGCCGTTTGTGATGGAGAGCGTGCGTCCCGTGTGGCTGCCGCCCGTCCCCAGACTGCTCGACTTCCCAGAGGCGAACATCCGCACCTATGTGCGCTACGGCGAGCAGCGCGGCGTGTGGTTTTTCAGCCTGGACGCGGCGCATCGGTTGGGCGTGTGGGTCGCGCGACGATTCTGGAAACTGCCTTACTATTACGCCCGCATGGCATGGGCGATGCCCGCGCCCAACGAGATGACCTACACGACTCTCCGTCGTGCGCGTCCACAAGCGTTCGCCCGCGTGCGCTACCGATTCAGCGGCGAGCCGCGCGAGACCGAGCCAAACACGCTGGAGCATTTCCTGGTGGAGCGCTATGTGCTGTTCACAGCGCATCAGGGCGCGGTCTATCGCGGGGAGGTGGCGCATCTGCCCTACGCCATTCAGCCCGCGCAGATTCTCGAGCTGGAGCAGACTTTGACCGAAGCGGCGGGGGTTGCGGTGCAGGGCGCGCCCGACTCGGTGTTTTACGCGCCGGGCTTCGGGGTGCTGGCGTCCGCCCTGCAGCCGCTGTCTATCGCCAACGCCACGGGGCTTGCGGGTTAGCCGATGGGGTTTAATAGGGCTATGCGCATGCGGCTGGGGTTGCTGACGGTGGTGTTGCTGGCGTTTGTCGCCTGCAGCGCGCCGCCCAAGCGCACGACAACGGCGCCCTCTGCGCCTGCCGCCTCAGGCGCGCTGGAGCCAGCGCCGCAAGGATCGCTTCAGGTCGCCTTTCTCGATGTCGGGCAGGGCGACAGCGCGCTGATTAGCTTTCCCAACGGCAAGACGATGCTTATCGACGGCGGCGAGACGAATCAGGGCGTCGCGCTGGTGGGCAAACTGCGGCGGCTGGGCGTGCAACAGATCGACTGGCTGGTCGCGACGCATCCCCACAGCGACCACATCGGAGGTCTCATCGCCGTGCTGAACGCCTTCCCGGTGGTGGAGGTGTGGGATATTGGCATGCCGTTCGAGTCGCCCGTGTACCGCGATTTCCTGCTGGCGGCGCGGCGCGCGAAGTCGCCCGGCGGCGAACGCCCCAGGTTCCGCGTCGTGCGGCGGGGGCTGACTCTGGAGCCAGCGCCGAATGTGCGCCTGAGCGTGCTGGCGCCCAGCGACCCGCTACTGCGGGGCACGCGCTCCGACCCGAACAACAACAGCCTCGTGCTGCGCATCGACGCACCCGGCGGCAGTTTTCTCTTCACGGGCGATCTGGAGCGCGAGGGCAGGCGGCGTCTGTACGAATCGCGCCCCAACCTGCGCGCCGATGTGCTGAAAGTCGCCCATCACGGCGCGGAGAATGGAACCGACCGCGCCTTTCTGAATCGCGTGAACCCGACAGTGGCGGTGATTCTCGTTGGCGCAGGCAATCGCTACGGACACCCCCATCGCGAGACGCTTGCCCTGCTGCAGGGCAGGCGCGTGTACCGCACCGACCTGCATGGCGACATCGTGATGCGCCTGAACGCCGACAAAAAACTCCACATCGCGACCACGCGTCGCCCGCCGACGCAGGCGACGGCTGCAACGAAGCCCGCCCCGACGGTAGGCGCGGTCATCGGCAACCGCAATAGCAAGGTGTACCACACGCCCGACTGCAGCCAGCTGCCCAAGCCCCGCAATCGCATGCCCTTCCGCTCGGCGCAGGAGGCGGAACAGGCAGGCTACCGCCCGCATGCGTGCGTGCAGGGCGAGTAGTCGCTACTTCACCGTCACATAGGGGCGCATATTCTCCAGCCGCTTCGCGCCGATGCCGTGAACCTCCAGCAGGTCGTCCACCGATTGGAACCTGCCATGCATCTGGCGGTACTCGATAATCCGTTGCGCCAGCACGGGACCGATGCCCGGAATGGCTTCCAGCTGCTCGGCGGTGGCAGTGTTGAGGTTGACGGGAAACTGGGGCGCGGCGGCGGCGGTTTTCGGCGCGCTGCGGGATGCGCGGGATGCAGAATTGCTTGCAAGGGCAGGCGTGTGCGTTTCGTCCTTGCGGGGCACATGGATTTGCTGCCCGTCGTGAAGGGGCTCCGCGAGGTTGAGCGCGTCGAGGTCGGCGTGTTCGGTCGCGCCGCCTGCCTGTTCAATCGCGTCCGCGACGCGGCTGTCGGGCGAGAGGCGGTACACCCCTGCTTTTTTGACCGCGCCCGACACATGCACCACCACTCCTGTGGGCGGCGGTTCATGGGCGACGGGCGATTCGGCGTTCGCAGGCGCGGTTTCAGGCTTTGGCGGCTGGCTGAGATCAATCACCTCCGCGCCGCTCTGCACGCCGACGCCTGCGGTGTGGAGCGCACCTCCCGCATGGCTGCTGCGTCCCCAACCATAGCCCAGCGTCCATACCAGCGCAAGCGACGCCAGATAGACGCTGACGAGGGCGGCGCGCTCCTTTGGCGACAGCTTCTCCCAGACCGCATACATACAAACTCCCCTCGCCAGAGCGATTCGCCCTGCGCGAGGGGAGTTCCTGCCAGATTTGATGTTGCTTACAGGTTCGGGTTCTCCGCGCTTGGATCCTGGTTCAAGCGGATGGTGCGCCCACCTGCAGCGGGGATCGACGGGTGTTGATCCATAAACACCGTATGCGGGATGTTTTTCGCGTGCCCGTCGACAAACGCCACATTCCAATTTTCGGGGATGGGGCCACCGTTGGGACCTTTGGAGGTTCCATGCCACATGGCGAAGGCGTCAAAGATGAGGATGATGTCCGCGGGGCGCGCTACTGCCGCCAGTGTCTTGGGGTTCAGCGTCCACTGGCTGGGGGTGCCGCCGCGCAGACGGTCGGAGTAGTTGTAGATGAGCCATGTGTTATACATGTAGTCGTGCCCGAAGACCTGATAGTGGCGCAATCCCGTCAGCTCGAAGAGCGAGTTTTCGCCGCCGTTCGCCACGACCGTCGTCGAGTCGGCAGGGCAGTACCAGATGCCCCGCACGGTGCGCGACTGCATGATTTCCTGACGATCTTTTGCCACGCCCGCCTTGATGTAGGGGTCCACCAGGCGATGGATGTAGAAGGGGTAGGGCGCGGTCGCTGGAAGACCCGCCGGGCGGGGCGGCGCGTTGCCGACTATCTGACCAATTGGCAGGTAGCGCAAGCCTGCGATGTTGTTGCCGCTGTTGTAGCACTGGATGCCGCGCGGGTCAATCCAGCAGGCAGTCGTGCGTACCCACGGGTTGCGCATGGCGGGCGGGATGTTCGCGTTGAGTGGCTCCGTCGGACCGCCGCTTACATTCACGCCCATCGGCATCATCTCGTCATAGTCCTGCACATACATCAGCGCGCCGAGCGCGATTTGTTTGACATTGTTCAGGCATTGCGTACGCGCCGCCGATTCGCGCGCCCGCGCGAACACCGGGAACAGAATCGCCGCCAGAATGGCGATAATCGCGATAACGACTAATAACTCTATCAGTGTGAATCCACGAGAATGTCTCATCATAAAACCCCCTTAACTTAGAGTAGCTGTCCTTGCCCTTCGTTCGGGTTCTGCTGGACGGGCGGGGGCGTCACTGGCTCCACATTCGGTTCGGGTGTGCGCATGAACAGGAACCAGCTCAGGAACACCACCACCAGTGCAACGACCAGAAGCCCAATCGCAAGGGCGGGTTTGTCACGGAAGGTCTGCATGCATGCCTCCTACAAGCAGCGGTTCCAGATAAGCCAGCGCGTGTTGGCGGTGTTGAAGTCGCGCAGCTCTTCGTTGTTTGGGCAGCCGCCCTGCGGGAACAGGCGCGGGTTCGGAATGACGGCTTCCAGTCGGAACCACTTGGTGTGCGAGTCGGCGAAGGTGAGGTTCAGCCCGCCGCGATGGCGCGCCATAATCGGGGCGTAGCCCGCCGTACCGCTGCGCGCCAGCCCCTGAATCACCTGTCGGAACTGTGTTGTGCCCTCGCAGCCGCCGTAGGAGTTGTTGTCCGCCGAGAAGCCGAAACAGTTGCCGCCTTGCTGCGGCGAACGCCCACTCGCCGTGTCCGCCAACAGCACGAACTGTCCCGCTTCGCGAATCATGGCGAGGTTCGGTACCATAATCGTATGCTCGCCGCTGGGCAGACCTCCGCCAATCCAGTACCAGCCTGCGATATGCGTGTTGTAGCCCACGGAGAGCCAGCCACGCGCCGCCCAATCGTTCAGGTTGAAGTCTGCCGGGGGCTTCTCCGCATTCGGACAGAAGTAGACATCCTTGTTCTTCACATATGGGTCAATCAGCGCCGCCCAGGTACGCCGCGCGGGATCGGGCAAACCGCCGCCGCCCGGACCCAGCACCACGCGGTTCATCGGCAGCGTCTGCTCATGATCCGCGGCGTACATCTGGATCGCCTTCACCAGCTGGTTCATGTTCGAAGCACAGGTCGTCTGACGCGCCGACTCGCGCGCCTGCGCAAACACCGGGAACAGGATCGCCGCTAAGATGGCGATAATCGCGATGACTACCAGTAACTCGATTAGGGTAAACCCTCTGCCATAACGCATGAGTGTTGCCTCCTTTGACCCCCACAGGACAATCAGAATAAGAACGCCTGCGCAGGGTCGTAGACAGTACCTATTATACATCGACTTTTACCGAATTCCTGCTACCAATCAGACTCTGGAGGGGCAAATTGTGATGAATTGCCCGCTTGTATCGGGGGGTCATTGGCATCAATTTAAGCCCCCCTCACCCAGCAGCAACTGAAAGGTCGCAGGACGCCTCCGACGCCGACACACACGACAACCCGACCAACACCGCCCAAATGCCTCCACCACATCCCCCAAACGACAACGCCCCACCATCCACCACACCAACAACCCACACACCTTCTGCAACGCACGCGCCGCCTGATGCAGACTCAAGTCCCACACACGCCCGCGCGCCAACACCACCAGCCAGTGCAACAACACCACCCCAAGCAACTTCGCGTACACCTCACACAACACCCGCCACGGGTTCCGACTGCGCCACGCATCAATCTGCAACACGCTCTTCCACACACGAAACACGATCTCTATCTGCCACCGTACACGCGCCAACACCCCCACCTCGTGCG
>JBBIQK010000021.1:0-42881 GCA_037442365.1 Armatimonadota bacterium
AGTGTGTTGCGTGAGTTGGCGTCGTCTCCTGCTCGTGTGTTGCGTTTAGCAGGTTGGTCGTGGATACGGGAGGGGTTGTTGTCGTTGGGGGGTGGCAATTCATGAAATATGAGAAGCAAATCGGTATAATTACGGTGGAGGATACGCACGATGCGCAAACGCCAATCGCTTGGCGCGCCCGTGCAGGTGTATAATCTTGGCTCGCCTGCAGGGACGCAGATGGACTTTACACGCGATGAACTGTGGAGCCGAATGGATATTGACACGGAGATGGGCAGAAAGGCGGTTCAGACTCCTGTGTTCCTCGTTAACACCGACCAGATGGATCGGCTGTATCCGCCGAATTATTGCCGCGCGTTAGACCCTGAGCGGGTGCGCCGCCTGCTCCGAGAAGAAGACGACCGCCGCGCCCGATGGGAGTGGCGCGAGTCGCGCGAGGAAGAGCCTGACTTTTTTGACCGACTGGAACGCGGTGAGGAAGAGTTCAGAGACTGGAATCGATACAAAATAGTTGTTGCGGTCGGTTTGTATCTTCGTATGCAGAATTTCGACAACCGATTGAGAAACTCCGTGTTGACCCTTGGAGACTCCAGCGTCCGCACTACGGAGGCAGGGAACGCATTTCTCAATCACAGCGCGCCTGCCATCTTCCTATGTGGGGAGCGGATTGTGGATTGGGCGGCTCGCGTGGGGATCTCGCACCACCTCGTGATGGACAAGGTGTATTACCATGAGCTGGGGCACGCGATTATGGACACGCTGCCCGACGGCGCGCCGAATCCTTACACCACCCTCTGGGGGCGAATTGTGGAGGAGAGTCTCGCAAACGCCGTCGCCTACTGCTGTTTCGAGGGTAGGGAGGCGCTCTGGGTACAACGGCTCATCGCAGATCAACCCGCGGAGTATCTCGGCTATGCAGTTGTCTGTCAACTATCAGCGCCTTTGTACAACGCTGACTGGTTGCACGAGATGCTTGACGACCCGTTGAATGTACAAACTTGGCGGCAATTCAAGCGCACGAACTGGCAGGCGGACGCGGAGAGTGTGAACCTCTGGAAGCATTTCGCCGAATACCTCCTGCGTGAAGGCGTAAGTTAGGGCGCTTTCAGAACTCCTCCACCTCGCCGAGTGGGGGTTCGGGCGCGAGCAGCAGCACGCCCACATAGCAGGCGATGGGCAGCCACGCGGGCATGCTGGCGATTCGGAGCGCGGGAACCCACTCCGCGCCGAAGGTGAGCGCAACCCACGCCTGCCACGCGCACAGCCACCCGACCACTGTCGCGCCCACCCCCTGCGAGAGCCAGAACCAGAAGCCCGCCGCCAGCGTCGGGTACGCCATCGGCACTGCCAGCAGGTTCGCCACAGGTGCAAGCAGCGACAGGTAGCCGAAATGGTAGAGCTGCACGAGGCTGATGCCCGCCTGCGCACACAGCGAGACGCTGAGCAGCGGAATCAGCCCCTTCTGCAACACCCTGCCTATAAGCGCGGTGGGTTTGCCTTTCGCGGGCAGTGCGCCGAGCCGAATTGCCCCGCGCCGCATGGCGTACTCCAGCCTGCTGTAGAAAAGCAGGATGAACAGCACGGCGCAGAACGAATACTGGAAGCCGACCTCGAAGATTGCGTGCGGCGCAATCAGCAGCCAGAGCGCGCCTGCGAAGCCGAGCGCGTTCAAACTGTCCGCCTCGCGCCCCAGCATCGGGGCGCAGAGCGCGACGCTGGTCATCGTCGCCGCGCGCACAATCGAGGGGCGCAGCCCCGCCAGCAGCGCGTAGCACCACGCCGCCATAATCACCACCGCAATCCGCCCCGCGAACGGCACGGGCGAGGCACGCAACAGGAGATAGACCATCTGCAGCGCCATCATCACATGCAAGCCCGAAGTCGCCAGCAGATGCCCCGTGCCCGACCGATGGAACGCCTCGCGCAGGGCAGGGGGAAAGTCGCCCGCCGCGCCGACCAGCATGCCCTCCATCAGCGCGGCGTCATCGGGGCGCAGGTGCGCGCGCAGAGTGCGCCGCAGCGACTGGCGCGCCGCCGAAAAGTACCGCTGCCACCGCCCCGCGCCCGACTGCAGAATCTCGAACTGCTGATTGCTGAAAATCGTCGTGATGTGATACACGCGCCTGCGCTCCAGATAGCGCGCCCAGTCGAAGCCGCTGAAGCGCACGGGACGCCGCCAGGTAGTCTCCACGCGAAACACATCGCCGTAATCGGGCATGTGGCGCACACTGGAGCGGAAGTAGACCAGCGCGTAGGTCGGCAGGGCAGGCTCCTCGAAGGCGCACAGCAGGCGGTAGCCGTTGCGCGTCGGCTCCAGAGTGCCCACGGCGCGGAGCGTTGCTACGGATGGGGGCGTCTGAGCGGGCGGCTGACGCCAGAGGTCGTAGCGCACCGCGCCCAGCGCAAGTCCGATAAACAGCCACGCCCACGCGGGCAGCCCCAGCGCAAGGATAACCCCCACCAGCCCCAGCACGATGGACGGCGCGGCGGGCAGCGCGCTCCATTCCGTGAAGCTAATCCCCAGTGCAAGCCCCAGCGCGAGCTGCAACATCGGGCGCGGGCGGATGACTTCGCCTACACGCCCCTTTGACAGAGAAAGCAGACCGCTGAGCCGTCGCCGTGATAACATCCGCACACGCTGCATCGGCGCCAGCCGCGCTGTTCCAGTTGCTTCTGGTAGCGCAGGCTCGCCAGTTGCGCCCGTCGGAGCGCGTCGCGCAGGTCGGGGTCGCTCACGCCCTGCAGGTTCGCCTCTACCGTCGCCCACTCCTCGTCGCTGAGGGTTGGCTCTGGCGGCGCGTCGCCTGCAGTTGCCTCCTCTTCACGCTGAAACACCGTCGGTATCTGTGCGCGTACGGTGAAGCGAATCTCGCGAAATCGCTCTGCGCCGATGCGCTCGTTCAGGCGTTGCAGAATCATACGCTTATGAAAAGTGAGTTCCTGCATCCATGCGTGGCTCTTGACCGCGACCCAGAGTGTGTCGGCGTCGAGGCGCAGCGGGCGGGCGACCTGCGCCAGTTGTGCGCCGACAACCTCGTCCCAGTGAATGAGCGCGCTGTAGGTGCGCAGTTGCTCACTAATCCCCAGCCGCTCCAGCAGGTTCTGGAGCGCGTCGCCCGCCGCGCGCATCTCACGCATGGCGGCTCACCGTCCCCTCGCGTACCTCGAACTGGGCGGCGTCGCGCAGGGTCGCCTCGTCGAACGCGCTCAGGTCGGTGCAGGTGATGAAGGTCTGCGTGCGCGGGGTCAGGTACGCCACCAGGCTCTGGCGGCGCGCGGGATCGAGATCCGAGAACACATCATCGAGCAGCACAATCGGCGGCGCGTGGCGAATCGATTCTACGAGCGCAACTTCCGAGAGGCGCAGGCTGAGCGCGCAGGTGCGCTGCTGCCCCTGCGAGGCGAACAGGCGCGCTTCGTAGCCCTGCACCAGTATCTGGAAGTCGTCGCGATGCGGTCCGTAGAGCGTGGTCGCGCGGCGCAGCTCCTCGCCCGCCGACTGGTGCAGCGCGCTCATCAGGGCGTCTGCCCAGTCCTCCTCTTTTTCGGGCAGGGGCGCGCGCACGGGCAGCCCCGGCAGGTACTGCAGCTGGAGCGACTCGGCGCGGCGGGTCAGGGCGCGGTGGGTGGTCTCGGCGAGCGCATTCAGCCGCTCCAGAAACTGGCGACGCGCCTGAAACAGCCGCGCGCCGTACTTGACCAGCTGCGCGTTCCACTCGGGCAGGCTCTCCAGACTCGCCGCGCCTTCCAGATAGGCGCGCAGCAGGTTGTTGCGCTGATCCAGGGCGCGTCGGTAGCGCGCGACGGCGTGCGCATAGCGCGGGCTGAGCAGGCTGATCTCGGTATCGAGGAAGCGTCGGCGGTCGGCAGGCTCGCCGCGAATGAGGGTCAAATCGTTCGCCGTGAAGCACACGACGCTCAACCTGCCCACCAGCGCACTGGGGCGGGCGACAGGTTGCTCGTTGAGGGTGATTACGCGCTTGCCCTGCGCGTGCAGGCGTATCTGGAGTTCGTCAGCGAGACCGTCGGTTTCGTACTGCGCCGTAAGCCGCATCTCCTGCGCGCCCCACTGGATGAGGTCCGCCTCGCGCACAGGGCGCAGAGGACGGAACGCGCTGAGGTAATAAATCGCCTCCAGCAGGTTCGTTTTGCCCTGCGCGTTTTCACCCAGCAAAATGTTCACGCGCGGCGACGGCTCGATGTGCGCGCGGGTGTAGTTCCGAAAACCGCTCAGGCGCAGGGCGTTCAGTTGCATCCGTTTGCAAGTATACCCGCTCAACTTAGCAGCCACGCGGCGGCGTTGTGGTACTGAACCTGGGGATGTGCCTCAGGGGGCGGCGCGGTCGTCAGCGAAATAATATGCAGACTCTGACTGGAGAACTGCGCGCCCGCCTCCAGCAGAGCGCGCGCCTCCCGCGCGTGAGTCGTCGGGTCGGACAGGTCGGCGCAGACCTGATACAGGTGCTGTTCGCCGTCCGAACAAACGGTTGCGAAGTCCACCTCGTACCCCGACGCAGTGCGCAAGTAGAACACCTCGTGCTTGCGGCGCAGAAGTTCAATCAGAACGCAAGTCTCCAGCGCGTGTCCCACAGGAAATGGGCGCGGCGCAGTGTAGAAGGGAATGAAGCCCGTGTCTATCGGATAGACCTTGCGCGGATGCACGCGCTGTTGCGCCTCAGAGTAGGCGAAGTAGGGTACCGTGCGTATCAGAAAAGCATCTTCTAAATAACCCAGCAGTGTATGCAGGGTATCCTTACTGACGCTGATCCCCTGTGAGCGCAGGTCGTTGTAGAATCGGTTGACGCTGAAGACAGCGCTGGGATTGCTCAGCAGATGGCGTGTCAGGCGACGCAGGACGCCGATGTTGCTCACCTGATACCGCTCCAGCACATCGCGCAGGATGACGCCGTCCACATAGCTTGTGAACAACTCGCGTCTGTCTATCGCCTCCAGTCCGATGGCTTCGGGGAAGCCGCCCGTCTGCAGGTACTGGCGTAGACGCGCCTGTAGTAGCGAGCGGCGCGCTTTGTTCAGGCGCGGAAAGGCATCCTCTGGCTCCTCGCTCGTATGGCGCAGGTATTCGCGGAAACTGAACGGGAACACCGTCACGGGCAGCGCGCGCCCCCGCATGCTGGTCCCCAGCTCGTAAGCCAGCATCCGTGCAGACGAACCTGACAGATACACGGCGACTGTCTCACTATCCAGTAGACGGCGCACAAACGTTTCCCAGCCCGCCACCCGCTGGATTTCGTCCAGCAGGAACAACACTCGTTCGCGATCGCGCGTGTGGGGATAAAGCTGGTAGTAGGTTTCGGGGATCATCTGCAAGTCGCGCGCCTGCAGGTCGAGTAGTCGTTCGTCCTCAAAGTTGAAGTAGAGCGCGTGTTCACGCGGCATGCCCTGCTGCAAATGCTCCGCCACGATCTGCCACAGAAAGGTGGTCTTGCCCGCGCGACGCATGCCGATAATGGCGAAGGCTTTATTCGGGATTGCAGGAACGCGCACATCGCGTCGCGTGAAGGCAGGCACAGGGCGCGTTGTACCCTCCACCACTTTTTCCTCTATCGTGGCGCGCAGTTGTCCTTCCACGAAGGATAATTTACCCGATTTTTATCCGTTTGGGAAGGATAAATCCTACTCGCCGTGCGCAGGCATTAACCGCTCCACAACCGCCTCGATGACGCGCTCAGCGCACGCGCGCTTGCTCATCTGGGGCAACTCTTCTACACGCCCGTCAGCGTGCAGCAGGGTCAGGCGGTTGGTGTCCACCTCGAAGCCGCTGCCTGCCTCCAGCACATCGTTGACGGCGATGAGATCGAGATTCTTGCGCTTGAGTTTCTGTGCGGCGTGCTGGAGCGCTTTGTCGGTCTCCGCCGCGAAGCCCACCACGATACGCTTACCCTTGCGCGTCGCAACACTGGCGAGGATGTCGGGATTGGGTACCAGTCGAATTGTCCATTCGCCTTCTGTGCGCTTGTGTTTGCGACGCAGGGCGCGTTCGGGGCGATAGTCGGCGACGGCGGCGGCGGCGATGAACACATCGCAGGCGTCAAACCGTTCCTGAACCGCCTCGTACATTTGCAACGCGGTGCGTACTGGGATAACCTCCGCGCCTGCGGGCGGCGTGAGCGCGGTCGGACCCGTAATCAGCGTGACTCGCGCGCCGTGCGCAAGGGCAGCTTCCGCGAGCGCGTAGCCCATCTTGCCGCTGGAGCGGTTGCCGATAAAACGCACGGGGTCAATCGGCTCGTAGGTCGGACCAGCGGTAATCAGCACATGCACGCCCTGCAGGTCGTGGGCGCGGTGCAGACGCTGTTCCACAGCCTGCACAATCACGGGCGTGTCGGCAATTTTGCCCCAGCCCTCGTCGCCGCACGCCATAACGCCATAGGCGGGATCGATGAACTCCACACCACGCGCCCGCAGGGTCTGCACATGCGCCTGCGTCGCGGGGTGGCTCCACATCGCAGGATTCATTGCGGGGGCGATTAGAATCGGCGCGCAGGTCGCCAGCGCGAGAGTGGTGAGCATGTCGTCCGCCAGTCCCAGCGCCAGCCGAGCGATGGTGTGCGCCGTCGCAGGGGCAATCAGCACCAGCTCCGACTCCTGCGCCAGTTTGATATGGGCAATCTCGCCCGCAACAGGCTCTTCGAACACATCGACCGTGACAGGGTTGCCCGTGAGCGCGGCGAAAGTGTCGGGGCTGATCAGCCGCGTCGCCGCGCGGGTCATCACCACCTGCACGCGATGCCCCTGACGCATCAGCTCGCGCGCCACATCGCACGCCCGATACGCCGCGATACTGCCCGATACGCCCAGCAGAATGTTCGCCATCGTTCACTCCTGAGAGGGTGCAAGGTTAGTTAAGGTTTCCAGCACAGACTTATACTTTGTCGCCACGAAAAGCATTTCCGTGTTGCGCGTGTGGGAGACCTGCCCGACTTTCTCGCCGCGCGGGTTGTGGATGCCGATCAGTGCGCCCACATAGCGTCGATAGGGACGCTCGAAACGAGCTACATAGCCCCAATCGC
Source organism: Armatimonadota bacterium (assembly GCA_037442365.1). Classification (GTDB taxonomy): domain Bacteria; phylum Armatimonadota; class Fimbriimonadia; order Fimbriimonadales; family GBS-DC; genus GBS-DC. The sequence goes on from JBBIQK010000021.1 coordinate 7,032, forward strand.
TCAGAATCGCCTCCAGCTCCTCGCGGGTGAGGTAGCCCTCGTCGTTGAAGGAGACCAGCAGGTGCCTGGCGCGAATCTGGTGTACCAGATACTCCATCGCGGGGCGCGCCTGTGTGCGGGCGTTGAACGGGCTTTTGCGATGTTTCACATCCACGCGCTTGCAGGCGACGCCGTAGGTTTCGGGGCAGTCCCATAGCACGAGCGTCTCCCACACATGGTAGTTCGCGAGGTAGGAGTGCTGATTGTACGGCGGGTCCAGATAGAACAAATCTGCCTCCAGTGCGCCCGCGAGTTCCAGTGCGTCTTCCTGAAGCGCTTTGCCTGCGCCTTGCAGCAGCGGCGGGTAGCGCAGGCGCAGGGGCTGGTAGGCGCGCGGCGCCCAGCGCTTGAGGTATGCCATCTGCAGCCCCGTCGTGGAGTCCACCTTGTCGGCAGCGAGCATCAGGCTGGTCAGCAGCACTGACTTGAGGGTGGGGTCTGCACAGCCTTCAATCGCGTTGCGGATGGCTTCGATGCGCGCGCCGTTTTCGGGGCGGAAGTAGCGCGCTTCTTCGCAATAAGTGCGCGTGAACCAGCCATGCTGCGGCGGCAGGTGCATCAGCGTCTCCAGCAGCGGCTGCACACGTTCTGGGGGGTAGTGCGCGCGGTCTGCTTCCACAAGCGCGTGCGCGAGCGTGTAGGCGTAGGAGGCATAATCATTTGCGTAGACATAAAAGCCGTGCGCCTTGAGCGCGTGCGCCACCCGCGCGCTGCCCGAAAACAGGTCGGCGACCGTCGAGATTGGCGTGTGGGCGTGTATCCGCTGCACCACGCCGACAATCCAGTCCACCAGACTGCGCTTGGAGCCAATATACTTAATCATGGGTTGTGCAAACTGTCCGTGTATCCTACGGATTATACCTCTGGCGGCGAATGTCAGGCGGTATAATTCCAGTGCATGCAGAAACCACCTTATATAGAGTTCGAGGGGAGTGAGGCGCTGTTTGCCCGCTACATGGACTTGAAGTTCGCGCTGGAGGAGCTTTTCCAGCGCCCTGTGAACCTGATTATGAAACGCGCTATTCGGAATCCATATTTTTGCAGGAAGTTGAAGCGACATCTGTGCTTATCTACGGCCACGGGTAGACGGGCGTGTCCACGCCGTAGAGCAGGGCGAGCGTCGCCCACACCGCCGCCGAGAAAAACTCGCCGAAAATCATCCCCAGAAAGAAGGGACGCACCCTGCGATATAGCGGCATGCCGCCGTAGCGCATCAGCGGCGCCTTGATGAGCCACGCGACCAGCATCGAAAACCACAGCACAATCACGCCCCAGGTCGCACTCATCGCGAAGCCCAGTGGATGGAACGGGAAGCCCGGAAACGCGGAACGCCCCCACGCCAGCAGCAGCGTCGTCGCGAAGCCCAGCGCGAAAAACAGCGGGCGGAACGCAGGCACAGGCGCCTCGCCGCCCGAAGGCGTCATGAAAGGCGCGTTCTCACGGAAAAACTGGGTCGGCTGGCGCTCGTACACATAACCGTACAGGTTCAACGCGCCGTAGGTATAGGGCAACCACAGCTGGAACACGAACGCAATCACAATCGCCGCGGCAATCCCGATTGCCAGCGTCCAGAGCAGTTTGCGCTTGTGGAGGCGCGTCTCGTCGCCGAGCTTTTGCGCGTCCAGAAAGCCCGTGATGGGCACGCCGCGCAGGTCGCGAAAGAGCGCCGCGTCCACAAGCGCCATCACTGTCAGGTTGCGCGGGGAGAGCGCGGAGTATTTCTCCATCGTGATAACATCCATTGGCGTGAAGCAGCCTTCGGTAATGAGCAGTCCGCCCTCCGCCGTGCAGCGCGCCATCACCAGCCCCTGCACCAGCAGGTAAATCGCGAACACGAGCGCGGCGACCCACCAGTCCATGCCTACCCACTGCGCCCAGAGCAGAATCACAAGAAACGCGCCCACCAGCCCCCAGAACGCCCAGCGGTAGGACATCAGCTCGCTGCCCGGCGGCGGGGGCGGCGCGTCGCCTTTGACCACCTGCCACACATAGCGCAGGTGATGGCGCGCCGAATACACCACATACGCCGCCACCGCAAAAAACGCCCCCGAACAGAGCCACTTCACGAACCCAGCCGCCGCCGCATGCTTCGCCTGAGTCTCAAAACCGTAGGTCAGCCCCAGAAACTCGAACCCCTTGCTCAGCAGATAGAAAAACCAGAAACTGAACAGCAGCTCCGTTGGGATGAGGAAGAAGAAGCCCACCGCCGCGAATGAAAGATAAAGCGAGAACATCGTCATCTGGTCGTAGGGCGGCGCGCTAAAGTAGTCTTTCAGGGGCAGCACGAGGGTAATTTCGGGGATGGTCGGAATGTTGCGGTGCAGTCCGTTCAGCGTGAAGACCACAATAGGCACGAGCGCTCCCAGCCAGAAGGCGCGATTGGCGAAAAACTCGCCGCCGCGCATCAGCTCCAGCGGCAACTGCACCAGCGGGAACGAGAGCCGCTCGTTTTCCACCCACTGCTTGCGCAACAGCACACTGATGCACAGGAACGCCATAAACACCGCGCCAATCAGAATCAGCCAGCGCGCGGTTGACGCCACCCACGCGCCCCACGGAATCGACTCGCCATACGGAATACGCTGATAGAACCATTTGACCAGCGGCTCTGGCTGCGGCTCGGCGGGGTTCCACGGGAACAGGGCGGGGTTCAGCAGGGGAAAGTAGAGCGACTCCCAGTTGTTGCCCTCTGCATAGTAGCTGACGCCGACCTGCACGGGGATGAGCCGTTCCATCACGCCGCGCGAGGCGATCAGCGCACTGAAGAGCATCATCACGAACACGACAACAAGTTCGGGCGTTCGCAGCGCCGCGTGGGGACGGAACCGCGCCACAACCCGATTCGCCAGCACTGCCACAAAAATTAACGCAACTACCGCAGGCGGCAGCTGCATCATCCCAATCTGGATGGTCTGCGACACCAGCTCCGCCGCCGCAACGATGATGGAGGTCGCCGCGCTCCCCACCAGTCCCCAGAATAGGGCGCGCCCCATGCGGACGGGGGCGCGTGTCGGAGTCTCGCGTTGAATGGGTTCCTGTAGAATTGCCATCGAGGGCGTGCAGTTCGACGCAGAGAGCGCGCTTCCTGCAAAACCACAGGCAGTTAGGGTTTTCGGGGCTGGGACAGTGCCTGAACGCCCAGCCCCAGGGGTACAGGTTTTACGGCAGCACGGGCGGGAAGCGCGTCGCGTTAGGCTGGTTCCACGAGTTGCCTTTGCCCGTCATATCCCACAGTAGGTCCACGGGCGGGATGCCGAACCGTTTGAGCCGCTCGTCGGGGTCTTTCGCGTTGTCGCGCAGGATGTTGTTGTAGATGCGGTTGCCGTCGGGGTTCGGGTCGACATCGAGCGGGGTCGGCTCCGGGAATATCTGGCGCAGCCCAATCGTCATAATCCCGAAAGTACCGTTGCCCACGACTTCGTTCTCGTACACTTCGGTGTTGTCCGCCGCGAGCAGCATGATGCCCGTGCCCTTCAGTACATTGCTCACAATCGCTTCGGGGTCGGCGAAGTTGGGCGTGTTGTTGTTAATTACGCGATTGCGCCGCACGATACAGCCATCCTGCACTTTGGAGGGGTTGAAAGGCAGCAGGAACACCAGAATCCCGCCCGTGTTGTTATGCACATAGTTGTCTTCCACGATGGCGTTCACGCTGTTCTCGATTTCGATGCCCGTCACATTCTGGAACGCCTCGTTGCGGCGCACGACGATATTGCGCGATTGCCCGACATAGATGCCCGCGTCGCGCGTGCCCGACACCTTGCAGTCTTCCACCAGCACGCCGTCGCACTCGACGGGGTAGACGCCGTATAGCCCCGTGTTGTGCAGGATGAGGTTGCGGTAAATCACATTCCGCGCCTTATGCACCACGACGCCGTTGCCCTGATAGTTGCGGATTTCGAGGTTCATCACCTTGAAGTCGTTGCCCAGTCCTGAAATCGCGTCTGGGAGTATGTTGCGCCCATCCAGCACGGGGCGCTTGCCGTTGCGAATGACGCCCTCGATAGTCACGCCGTGATGGATGACCAGCACATTCTCATGGTAGGTACCGGGGTAGATGCGCACCACGCCGTTGCGCCCTGCTTTGTCGACGGCTTCCTGAATGCTCTCGCCGGGGCGCACCTCCACCACGCGCCCGGTGGGTTGCGGCGTCTGGGGGCGGGCAAGGCGTGCGGTCGGCGTCGCCTGCGTGAGGCGGAGCGCGATGCGTGGGGCGGGGACGCTGGACGCGCGTCGCTCGGCGCGCGGCTGCGCCTGACGAATCCGACGCAGTTCGGGGCTATCGATGTTTAGGCGCGTGGGCAGGCGTGGGACCTGCGGCTCCACGACGGGCAACCCTGAGGGCACGCGCTTCGGGATTTCGGGCAGGGCGGACTCGTCGGTCAGCGCCAGCAGGAACGCAATCAGGTCGGCTTTCTCCTGCGCGGTCAGCTGGAACTTGCGGATTTTATCGTCCTGCAGGGGCACCTCCAGCCCCAGTCCGCGCCCGCCGCCGCCAGAGTAGAAGTCCAGCACCTCCTCCAGCGTCTGGAAGGCGCCGTTGTGCATGTAGGGCGCGGTGAGGGCAATATTGCGCAGGGTGGGGATTTTGAATGCGCCGTTGGGACCGCCGCCGCGCCCGCGCTCCGCTTCTGGCTTGGGAACATCAGCGGGTCCGTCCTTGGGCGGCGGTACGCCAATCACCTTGAAGTTGCGGTCGGCGAACACAGGGATGCCGTGGCACTCGTTGCAGCGCGTTTTGGGCGACAGGAACAGCTTCAGCCCGCGCTTTTCCTGCGGGGTCAGTGCGCTGCCGTCGCCCGCCGCGTAGCGGTCGAAGCGCGAGTTGAAACTTACCAGCGTGCGCTGGAACGCCGCGATGGCGTGCGTGACATTCTTAAAGGTAATCGACTCGCCGTCCCTGCCGCCGAACGCCTTATCGAACAGGGCGCGGTATTCGGGGATGGCTTTCAGCTCGCGCACCAGCTCTGCGGGGTCGGCGTTCACCTCTTCGGGGGTGGTGATAACCATGCGCGCCTGCTCTTCGAGGTGGGCGGCGCGTCCGTCCCAGAACTGGCGATGGTTGTAGACGGTGTTCCAGAGGCTGGGCGCGCCGCGGGTCAGCTCAACGCCGCCCGTGCGTTCGCGTCCCGCGCCCGTGCCGCCGCGCCCGCGCGAACGCGGCAGCCCATCGGAAAAGCCCAGATTCGGATGATGGCAGTGGGCGCACGAAAGCGTGTTGTCGTCGGAGAGGATGGGGTCAAAAAACAGCAACTTGCCCAGTTCTACCTTTTCAGGCGTGGTGGGGTTTTCTGAGGGTTGCACGATTTCGGTCGGAAAGGCTTTCTGCAGCCCCGTGTCGGGATTGTTCGGGTCGTAGGGCGGGGGATTGGGAACCAGCGCGCCCTCTACCACACGCAAACCCACAAATCGCTCTTCTGAAACCGATGCACCCACCAGCAGCAGCGGCAGCAGTGCCGTTGTCAGCCCGAACACCACACGCGATCGAATCATCGTCGAGGCCTCCAGAAGGATATTCGACGGATAGGTCAAAAAATCCTGCCAGCAGGCAAAGCGGTCTTGTGATTAGGAAGCGCTTTTGACTTTTTTGGTGGGTGTGGGAACATCTTCGGGTTGCGCCTGCGCCGCCATGAGGTTCTCCCGCTGGATGGCGTCGTAGATTTCACGGCGGTGGACGGTCACGGTGCGGGGCGCTTTGATACCGAGTCGCACCTGCTCGCCGCGCACCTCCAGCACGACGACCTCGATCTCGTCGCCAATCATGATGCTCTGGTTGACCTTGCGCGTGAGTACTAACATAGAGTTTGCCCTCCCTGGCGTGCGCGATTAGCCTGCGGCGTGCGCCGCTTGCATGCTGCGCCACATCTCCTGCAGTATCGGATGGCGCGTATGGTAGCGCTCGTCATCTAAAATCACCTGCCGTCCTATGCGCAACTCCGTGTTAATGACCAGCGGCGCCAGCAGGTTCGCCGTCATCGCGTGCGGATTGCCCGGCGGGATGGTCACCGTCGTCAGCACCGCCTTCGGCGTCTGTTCGTCCAGCTGCAGCCGCTCCACATCTGCATCCGACAACACCACCTCATAGTCCGCACAGAAGTACCATGGGTCAATCAGCAGCATTGCAAAGCTTGGCGTCTCCGCCGACTGCAACCACCAGAACGGACCCTCGGTATCATGGCGTATCAGGACGAAGCGACGATACTGATTGAGACCCACCAGCCCGTCCTCGAAGGTGATGATGTCGTCCGCTTGTATTCTAATTGTACCGAATCGAGTGGTTTCAAGTTCCATCGTTTAACCTCCACGCAGGAAATCGAACAGGTTCACGCTCTGAATGCGGCTGAACACCTGCAGCGACGCCTGATAGCGTAGTTCGGATTGTTTGAGATTGCTGATGGCTTCCGCGAGGTCGATCTCCTCGATGTCCGCCAGATTGCTGGAAAGCTGGTCGCGGCGGCTGAGATGCAGTCGTTCATAGTTGTCCAGCTCGCGCATGCGCACGCCCACCTCGCCCCGATAGCGGTGGAACTCGCTCTGGAACTGTTCGATGTCGTTCAGGTCAACGGTGGACAGTTGCGCTGAGTTGCCGTTGAGCAGGTTGGTTTCAATCTCGTTGAGTTTGTTGTGCAGGTCGGCGATGCGCGCGCCCGAAAAGTTCATGGCGATGGCGCGGTCGGCGGCGATATTGACCAGCTGGGGGTTGCCGTCGCCGACATAGCTAGCGACGCCGTCCGTCACCGTGATTGGCTCGGTATGCACCGTCTGCCCGCTGAAGAGATAGCGTTCACCGTCGGGGCGCTGATTGCCGATTTGTAGCAGGCGTCGCTTGATTTCGCGAATCTCCTGAATGAGCGCCTCGCGGGCGTTTGTGTCGTTGGTGTCGTTCGCGCCCTGCGTGACAATCTGGCGCGTGCGGTGCAGGATGTCGCCGATGTCGGCAAACGCCTGCTCGGTGGCTTGCAGGAACAGGCGCGCCTCGCGAATGTTGCGTCCGTACTGGTCAATCTGCTGGATTTGTCCGCGGATGGCGAGCGCGTGTACCGAGCCGACGGGATCGTCGGAGGGCTGCTCGACGCGCCTGCCCGTCGCGACGCGCTTTTGCCAGAGTGCCATCTGCCCCACGCTCTGCTCGGTCGCGCGTTCCATCCGACGGAACTGCCAGTAAGTGCTTATTCGCATACCCTATCTACCCCTAACGCGGCGCCACGAACTGCAGCACATCCTGTATCAGCGAGTCGAAAGCACTGATGACCTTCGCCGCCGCCTGATAACTGCGCTGGAACTTCACCAGGTTCGCCGCCTCTTCGTCCAGCGATACGCCCGACACCGATTCGCGAATCTGGTGAAGATGCTCCAGCGTTAATTGTTGCGATTCGGCGCGATTTCTGGAGACCTGCGCGTCGTTGCCGACCTGTCCGACGAGGTTATTGTAATATTGTCCCAGCGTCGCGCCGCCCAGTGCGCCCAGCGGCTGGCTGCGCAGGTTCACGAGCGCCATCGCGACGCCGTTGTTGCCCGGCGCGCCTGCCATCCCGCTGGCGGCGAGACGGCGCGGGTCGCTGATGTCGCTGTGCAATGCAATGTCCGAAGCGTCTGTGCCCGCGAAGAAGAGCCAGCCCGTGTTGCCGTCCAGGTCAAACCCCGTCTGGTGGAGCGCGTTCACTTCGGTAATCAGCGTGCTGGTGAACAGGTTCAGGCGGTTCTGGTACTCTTGCAGGTTGGCGGCGGCGTCCATCAGCCCGCGCAGTTGCCCGTTCTGGATGCGGATATCGACGGGCGTGCTGTCTAAATCGCGGTTCGGCACATCGATGCTCAGGGGCAGGGGGAACGACGCGCCGTCCTGCACGAGCGTGTGCCCGTCGACGAACACCATCAGGCTGCCATCGTTGTTGTAGTGGGCGCGCGCGCCGACCAGTTCGCTCAAGCGCGTCATCAGGCGGTCGCGCTGATCTAACAGGTCGCTCGCTTCCGCGCCGCTGGAGTGCGCTGCGCGGATTTGCTCGTTCAGCTGTCCCAGTTGCGCGGCGATTTCGTTCGCCTCGCGCACGGTTTCGGTCATCTGCTGCTGGAGCTGGCTCTGCATTGTGTTCCAGTTGTCGTGCAGGCTTCGGATGGTTCCGACGAGCGCGCTTGCCGCCTGCAGTACGCTCTGGCGCGCGGCGAGGCTGTCGGGGCGCGTGGCGAGTTCGTCGAAGGCGTTGAACAGTGCGTTCAGGCGCGCGCTGACGCCCTGCTCGCCCGGCTCCAGCATGACGCCCTCGATGTTCTGCAGTTGCTGGCGGAGCGTGTCCAGCCGTGCAAAGTCGCCCGCGTTGGTGTTGATTCGCTGTTCGAGCATCATCTCGCGCACGCGCTGCACATGCTGCACGATGACGCCTGTACCGATTCGGATGTTCGGGTTGAAGGCGTATTCGGGTGTGTTGGCGAAGTGGATGCGCCGTCGGCTGAAGCCCGGCGTGTTCACATTCGCGACATTGTGCCCTGTGACTTCCAGTCCAATCTGGAAAGCGCGCAGGGCGCGTGCGCCTAACTCGATTCCCTGAAAGCTGGGCATGCTATGCCTCCGTGTTCAGCAGCACATTCGAGCGGCTGGGCGTGGCGATGGTGGGCGCGTAGTGGTCTGGTTCCGCCGCGCGGGTGAGGATTGCCATCATGCCGTGCGTGTAGTCCAGCTCGTTCCGAATGATGTCGTAGGCGGTTTGCGCGACGGCGTCGATGGCTTGTGCAGTTGCCATCGCCTGCTGGAGCAGGTCGGTGGGCAGCGTCTCCCGTTCGGGTGCGTGCATCACTGCCCCCCGCGCCTGTTCCAGCCGTTCCAGTAGCGGCGTCAGACGGGCGTTGAGCGCGTCGATGCGCGCGGCGTCACGGGCGACCAGCGCATCGAGCCAGTCACTCAAAAGTGGTAGGGCGCGTTTGCCCGTATGCAGCCATTCGCGCAGCCAGTCGGTATAAGTTTTCATCGCTCGCTCCTCGTATCGGGCAGGCGTCGACTCAGTTGCTCGTAGAGTTGCTCGGCAATCCCCAATCCCCCCTGTCGGCTTAAATAATCGGCAAATTGCAGGTCGAACATCTCGGTATAGTTGAGAGTCTGGCTCTGTTGGGGCACGGTGCGTTGCATCGCCCGCCAGAGTTGGAGTACGAAGATCGACTCAAACTCCTTGCAGGCACGGAGCAGGGCGGGGTTATGATTTTTGACCTGTGTAGGTGTAGCTTCTGTGCTGTGCGTTCTGGAGTGCGGAACTGGAGCTTCCGCCTGCTGAATCTTCGCTTCAGCACCCAGGAGCGGTTTGACTTGCATCATTGCACCTCGATTTCGGCGTGGAGTGCGCCTGCGGCTTTGAGCGCCTGCAGGATGGCAATCAGGTCGCGGGGGCTGACGCCCAGTGTGTTCAGGGCTTTCACCAGCGACTCGACGGACGCGCCCTCGCGCAGGTAGACCATCCGCGCTGGCTCCTCGTTCGCATCGACCTGCGTCTGGGGCACGACCTGCGTTTTGCCCTCGCTGAAGGGCGGCGGCTGGGAGACTTCGAAGGTGGTCTGCACGCGCACGGTGATGCCGCCGTGTGCAATCGCGACGGGCGCGACGCGCACATCGCCATTGACCACAACCGTGCCCGTGCGCTCGTTGACCACCACCCGCGCCGCGATGTCGGGCAAAACGCTCAGCGTCTCCAGCTGTGCAATCAACATCACAGGGTCGGTCGCGTGCTGGGCATCCAGGGCAATCCGCACGGTGGAGGGGTCAACCGCGCGCACCATCAGATTGGGAAACGCGCTGCGGATACTGCTGACCACGCGCGCGGCAGTGGTGAAGTCGGGCTTGTGCAGCTGGATGGTCAGGCTATTATCGCCCTGCAGGAAGCTGGCGGGCACTTCGCGTTCGATGAGCGCGCCGTTGGGGATGCGCCCAACAGTGGTGTGGTTGCGCTGCACGCGCGCGCCGCCCCCGCCGAAGTTGAACCCGCCGATGGAGAGCGGTCCCTGCGCCACCGCGTACACCTGTCCGTCCGCGCCGCGCAGCGGAGTCTGTAGCAGCGTGCCGCCCTGCAGGGAACGCGCGTCGCCAATGCTGGAGACCACCACATCGATGGTGTTGCCAGCCCGCGCGAAGGGGGGCAGTTCGGCGGTCACCATCACTGCCGCCACATTTTTGACCTTCAGCGCGCCCGTCGGCACGGTAATCCCGAAACGCTCCAGCATGTTCGCAACCGACTGCACGGTGAAGAGCGCGCCGTTGCTGTCGCCCGTGCCCTCCAGCCCGACCACGATTCCGTAGCCCACCAGCTGGTTGGAGCGCACGCCGCGAATCTGCGCGATGTCCTTCAGGCGCACCGACGGCGCGGCGACCTGCGCGTGCAGTCCGATGCTCCAGACAAGCGCCACCCCGAGTAGGATTGTCCGCATGCGTTGTTGCCTCCGCTAAAAGATAATCTTGAACAGCCGCGTCAGGATGCCCTCGCGCTGGCGCGAGCCGACAATGCCCTTGCCCTCGAAGTAAATCTCGGCGTTGGCAATCGCTGTGGAGGGCACAGTGTTGTCCGCGCGGATGTCGCGAATGCGCACCAGCCCGCTGAACACCAGCGTCTGGGTTTCCTCGTTAATTTTTAAGGTGCGTCTGCCTTCCACGCGCAGCACGCCGTTGGGGAAGGTCTCCACCACCTGCACGGTGATGCGCGTTTGCAGCGTGCCCGCGCGGGCGGTATTGCCCTGCGTGCTGGACTCCGTCCTGCCCGATGCGCCCAGTTCGGGCCAGAGGAAGTTCAGCAGGGGTCCGACGCCTGCTGTGGTGGACGCCGACTCGCTCTTCTGCACATCGGTATTCGCGCGTGCGGAGGCGGTGGTGTTTTCCGCGACTACGATGGTCACCAGGTCGCCGACGCGCCGCGCTTTGAAATCATCGTACAGGCTGCCCGAACGGTCATCCCAGAGCGAGCCAGTGGCGGGAGGCACATCAAGATGAGGTTTGGGCAGTGGGTCTTCCAGATGGGACTGTGCTGTCTGCACCATTAGACAGAGTGTCAAAATTGCCCAGCTCATAGCCTCACCTCCACGACGCCTGTGTCCACAATCTGGGCGCGGAGCGTCTTCTGCGTTTCGGGAATGTAGACAGGAATCGTTTCTTCAAGCGCGCCTGTAGCGCGTGCGACGCCTTTCACCTCCAGCGTGACGCCATCGGCGATAATCCGCACATGGACGCTTTCGCCGGAGCGAATCGCGATTTGACGCGCCTGTACGGGCGCTTTGAATCGGAGTAGGTAGCGTGCGCGGGGCTGATTCTCCACCAGCGCGATTACCTCCAGGATTGCTGACTGGGCGCCGACGCGCGGCTCACTCCCCAGTTGGAAGGCGACTTCGCCGCTGGGAAGCGTTGCAGGCGCGGGAGGGTTTTCCAGCGTCCATTCGCTGGCGCGTTCGCCCAGAATCGCTTTCAATCGCTCGCGGGCAAACTGTTCCAGCTGGCTGGTCTCCAGCGCTTGCGCTGTGCGTGTGATGCGTACATTCGGCGGCATCTCCAGCTGGATGGCGCTGGGGTCTATCCCATGTTGACGTAGGCGGGTGAGCAGTTGTTGTCGGGTAAACAGGCGCGACTGTCCAGCCAGCGGCGACGCGCCCAGCTCAATCTGTAAAAGCGTTTGACAAAGCGTCTCATCGCCCTCGGCGGTGGCGATATCGCCCAGCCGAAAGCGCGCGCCCTGTACCGTGACCTGTTCGGGAATGCGCACCGTCGCTTTGATAGACTGGTTGACAGGGGTTGACAGGCTGTCTAAAGGCGTGTCCAAGAATGTTTTGACGCCCTGCGCCTGCGTAAGACAGTCCACCTGCTGTGAAGGCTCCTCCGTAAGCCGCGCCGTGGCAATCCATAGCATGCCCAGAATCAGCACGGCGTTCATCACGCGCCATTATCGGCAGGCAAACCCGTATTTTTGAGAGTCCAGAATGCAAGACGCCTTGCCGATAATCGCGATGAAGGCGGAGTCGCATGGAGGCGCGGCTGATGAGAAGGATATACCAGGAGGTGGGTCAGAATGATCAGCGGCAATATGAGCGGAATCAATTTCGCGGGGTTAGCGACGGGGATTGACACCGAGTCAATCATCCAGAAGCTAACGGAGCTGCAGGCGCGCCCGATGCAGCGGCTGATGGTGCGCAAGTCGCAGCTGCAGAGCCGCATGAGCGCGTTCGACCAGTTTCGCGGGCTGGTCAATAGCCTGGCGTCGGCGGCGGGCGCGCTTTCGGTCAACAGCGCGTTCAACTCCGTGCGGGGGACTTCCAGCGATACGCAGGTCGCGACCATCACCTCCTCCACTGAGGCGATTCCGGGCGCCTACGAGCTGCGCGTGCGCAAGCTGGCGCAGGCGCATAAGATTGTCAGCGGCGCGCACACATCCGCCACTGCGGAATTGGGCGCGAGCGGGCAATTTATGGTGAACGGCAAGGTCATCACGCTCCAGTCCACGGACACGCTGCAGTCGGTGGCGCAGAAAATCAACGCGGCAGGCGCGGGCGTCACTGCCTCCGTGTTGAATACCGACAACGGCGCGTACCTGACGCTCACGGCAAACGAGACCGGCAAGAACAGCAAAATCCAGCTGGCGGATGTCGGCGGCTGGCAGGTGTTGTCGCCAACGCTGAAGCTGGTGAGCTACGACGAATTTATTCGCAATCAGCAGAACAACGCCGCGCTCTCCGACCGATTCCGCGATTCGGGGCAGACGCTGGCGCAGGTGTTCGGGATGACCAGCCCCCCCAGTGGCACGATTCAAATTAATGGGCAGAGCATCGCCGTCGACTTCGCAACCGACACCCTCGCCTCGCTGGTGGGCAAAATCAACGGTGCGGGCGCAGGGGTCACCGCGTCGCTCGTGACCGAAACCGAGAACGGGACCACCTACTACCGCCTTAAAATCGACGGCGGGGGTAGCCTGCCCACTTTTGTAGACGACCAGAATATCCTCAAGAATCTGGGCGTATTGCAAAACGGCTATCAAAATGAGCTGGTGCAGGCGCAGGACGCCGAGTTCACCATCGACGGGTTCGAATTCCGCCGCAGCCGCAATCAGGTGAACGACGCGATTCAGGGCGTGACGATTAACCTGCTCAGTGCGGACGCCGATAACCCGAAAACGGCGATCCTGACCCTCTCGCGCGATGCGGAAGCCGCAAAGGGCGCCGTGACCAACTTCGTGAATGCATTCAACAGCATTGTCGACTTCCTCAAGCAGAACGCCTCTATCAACAAAGATACGCTTCAGGCGGGCGTGCTATTCGGCGACACGACGGTCAGCACGGTCGTGGATGGGCTGATTAACCGCACGATTAGCGCGATCCCGAACCTGCAGGATGGGTTGCGTGTACTGGCACAGGTGGGCGTGCAGCTGGGTCAGGACGGCAAGCTCAGTTTTGACGAAGGGAAGTTCACGCAGGCGTTGTCGCAGGATTTGCAGGGCGTGATGCGCCTGTTCACCGCTTCGGGACGCGCGACAGACCCCAACATCAGTTTTATCTCATCGACCGATAAGACGAAAGCCTCGCCTCTGGAGGGGTACGAAGTGGTGATTACGCAGGCGGCGACCCGCGCGCAGGCAACTGCAGGCGTGGCGCAGACCAGCGCCAGCACCACGACAGAGACACTCACTTTCAGCGGCGCGCTGTTCGGCGATACGCCTGTGAACCTGACTATCGCCGCGGGCAGTACGCTGAACGACACGGTGAACCTCATTAACAACGACTCACGCCTGCGCAACCGTGTTGTGGCAAGCGTGGAGGACGGCAAACTGGTCATCCGTGCGGTCAATTACGGCTCGGCGAGCAACTTCACGGTAGTCTCGAACCTCGCAGCGGCGTCTGATAACTCTGGCATCGGCACAACCGCCATCAACGCCGAGGGGCTGGATGTGCAGGGCACCATCAACGGCGAGGCGGCGACGGGGCGTGGGCAGTTCCTCACGGGCAATAGCGATAACCCGAACACGGCGGGACTGCAGATTCGCGTGACGGCGACTGCACCTGGAACCTATGGACGCGTTCACTTCACGCGCGGCGTCGCCGACCAGGTGCGCCTCTTCGCCCGGCAGGCGACCGACATCGTGAACGGCGATATCCAGAACGCAACGAACACCCTGCGCGATCAGATGAGCGCCATAGACCAGCAGATGGAGGCTATCCGCGAGGAGGTTAGCCGTCGGGAACTGATGTTGCGCGAGCAGTTTGCCCGCATGGAGCGCGCGATTAGCCAGATGCAGAGTCAGGGCGCGCGATTGGCGGCGCTCGCGTCCAGCTTGCCGCGCGTTGGAATCGCAGGCTTCTAAATGGAGGAGACTCATTCTATGTATGGTGGCGTGAACGGACATGACCGATACCTGGAAACAGCAGTGGAGACCGCCAGCCCCGCACGGCTGATTGTGATGCTGTATGACGGGGCAATCCGTTTCATCAACGAGGCGGCGTATGCGATGCAGCAGCGCGACTACGAAACCCAGAACACAAAGCTGCAACGCGCGCAGAAAATCCTTGCTGAACTCATCAGCAGCCTCGACTTCGACAAAGGCGGCGAAATCGCCGAGAACCTGTTCCGCCTGTATACCTACATGTATAACCAGCTGGTGGAGGCGAACATCAACGACAACCACGAGCGGCTGGAGCATGTGGTGGATCTGCTGAGCGAACTCCGCGAGGCGTGGGATACCATCGCGACGGAGTCGGAAGCGCAGGTGGAGCTGCCCAGAATGCGGGTGAGTTTACATGGCTAAATCGCTGGTGGAGACCCTGCTGCACGATTTCTGGATGCTCAGCCTCTGCCTGGAGGACGCCCTCGAGGAGGAGCGCTGGGACGAGGTCACGGGGCTGTTGCAGCGTCGGGAGGAGTCGCTGCGCACACTGGAGCGCCTCGAACCCGACCCGAAGTGGCTCCCGCTGTTGCGCCGTGCGCTGGAGGCAGACGAGCGATGTCAGAGTCTGCTGCGCCGCAAGCAGCGCGCCCTGCTGAGCGAGCTGGAGCAGGAGCAGCGTCAGCGTGCGTGTCAGGAGACCTACGAACCGCCGCCTCCCAGCGACTGGAAATTTGAGGCAGAGGGATAAGCGGACTATATCCCCTCGCGGCGTGCGTGGCGGATAAAGTCCAGAATCTTCGATTCGACGCCCAGCGGCTTCGGCTCATAGTAGGGCAGGCTCCAGTCGCCGTCGGGCATATACTGCTGTTCGACCCAGCCGCGCGGGTCGTCGTGGGGATACAGGTAGCCTTCCGCGTGCCCCAGTTCGCGCAAGCCCGCATGCGGCGCGTTGCGCAGGTGGAGGGGGATGGGCGTGAGGGGCTTGGAGCGGGCGTCTTCCAGCGCGCGCTTGATCGCAAGATAACTTGCGTTGCTTTTGGGGGAGCAGGCGAGGTAGGTCGTCAGATGTCCCAGAATAATCTGCGCTTCGGGCATCCCGACGCGCTCGACGGCTTGCGCGCCTGCAGCGGCGAGGATAAGCGCGGTCGGGTTCGCGTTGCCGATGTCCTCGCTGGCTAAAATCAGCAGGCGACGCACGATGAAGCGTGGGTCTTCGCCAGCCAGCAGCATCCGCGCGAGGTAGTGTAGTGCAGCGTCGGGATCGCTCCCGCGCACCGACTTGATGAACGCCGAGATAGTGTCGTAATGATAGTCGCCCTGCTGGTCATAGCGGAGCAGGGGCTTTTGCAGGAGCTGTTCAATAAGCGGCAGCTCGATGACGCCGCCGTCGGGGGTCTGGAGCGCGGCGGTCTCCAGAATGTTCAGGGCAAGGCGTGCGTCGCCGTTCGCGCAGCGGGTGAGGTGTTCCAGCGCATCGGGCGCCATCTGCAGGTTCCGCGCACCCAGCCCGCGTTCGGAATCGTGCAGGGCGCGTTCCATCAGCAGGCGCACCTCCGCGTCGGTGAGCGGCTGGAGCGTCAGCACGCGCGCCCGCGAGAGCAGCGCGTTGCTCAGCACCAGGAACGGGTTCTCAGTCGTCGCGCCGACCAGCGTGAAAGTGCCATCCTCCAGATAGCCCAGCAGCGAGTCCTGTTGCGTGCGGGTGAAGTGGTGGATTTCGTCCAGCAGGAGCAGGGTGGGCTGTCCCGTGGTTTTGAGCCGCTGGCGGGCGCGTTCGGCGGCTTTGCGGATGTCGGCGACGCCCGCGGTGACCGCGCTGTGCGCCTCGACGCATGCGTGCGTGTAGTGAGCAATCAGGTAGGCGAGGCTGGTCTTGCCGCAGCCCGGCGGCGCCCAGAGGATGACCGACCCCAGCGCGCCCTGCTCAATCGCGCGGCGGATGGGCATCCCTTCGCTTAGCAGATGCCCCTGTCCGACATACTCTTCCAGCGTGCGGGGGCGCATTCGCGTCGCCAGCGGCAACGGCGCGGTCTTTGACTCCGCCCCAAACAGCTCCGATTGCATCAGCGCATAGGATACCCTGCAAAAAAGAATGGGCTATAATAGACACATGTGCCTGCGCGCACGGGAGACAACAATGCAACAGAAGCGATTCGGGATACGATGTGTTATGGCGTCGCTGTTGGGGATGAGCCTGCTGGCGATGGGCAATTCGCAGACCCTCAGGTGGCTGGGCACACTCACCTACAGTAGCAGCCTCGCGACGGACATTTCGGCAGATGGCAGCGTCGTGGTGGGTCTCGCCTTCAATCAGAACTTCGATTACCGCGCTTTTTACTGGCGCGACGGCGTCATGACCCCGATAGAACCACCGCGCTGGCAGGGATGGAGTCAGGCGTTCGGCGTCTCAGGCGATGGGAATGTGGTGGTCGGCGATATGATGGACGCCATCGGCAATATGGTCGCCTTTCGCTGGACGCAAGCTGGGGGCGTGGAGTTTCTCGGCGCGCTGGGCGGGGTTGTTGGACGCGCAAACGCGGCTTCCTATGATGGCTCCATCATCGTTGGGATGGCTGAAACGCGCACAGGCAGCCGCATCCCCTTCCGCTGGCGTGAGGGTGTGGGGATGCAGGATCTCGGAATCTTCAACGAGACAGGCGCGAATGGCGTCTCAGGCGACGGCAGCGTGATTATCGGCAATCTGATTGTCTCAGGCTTTCAAAATGCTTTTCGCTGGACGGAGTCGGGCGTGCAACAATTGACAGGCTTCGGCGGCGCCATCATCAGCGCAGAGGGAATTACGACTGACGGTTCGATAATTGTCGGCTACTCCGGATATCCCGACGGTACTTACCATGCCTGTCGCTGGCTCTCTCCTAATCAGCCGCCGCAGGATCTTCACACCCTGAGCAGCAGTGTGAGCATCGCCCGTGATGTGAGCGACGACGGGAGCGTGGTCGTGGGACAGCACTATACCGTCTGGTGGCGCGCCTTCCGCTGGACGCCCCAGCGCGGGATGGAAGACCTGAACACGGTCTATGCAGACCTGTTGCGTGACGGCTCGGTGCTGTATCAGGCATTGGCGGTGTCGGCGGACGGGCGGTTTATCACGGGGTCGGGTTTGAACGCCTCAACGGGGCGACGCGAGGCGTTCCTGCTCGACACGCGGGTTTCGTGCCAGGCGCATGACGGCGATGTGGACGCAAACGGCTGCGTGGACGACGCAGACCTGCTGGCGGTGTTATTCGCCTTCGGCGCGACGGGCGACGGGCTGGGGCGCGTGGATGTGAACTGCGACGCGACCGTCGACGACGCCGATTTGTTGCAGGTGCTGTTTAATTTTGGCGGAGGGTGCTAACCAAGCACACTTTACCTGCGCCAGATTACTTACTGGCGTGGGAAGGTTCAAACGGCGCCTGCGCGAATAATGCATCTATTGCAGCGACGACCTGCTCGCTGTCGAGGCTCTGCACGCAAGCGAACTCTCTGAGGCGACAGGCTTTGAGGGTGCAGTTTGCGCAATAGGTCTGGGGGCTGACAGGAACTGTGGGCGTCTGCCAGGCATACCAGTTCTCGGCGGGGTAGTCGCGTCGGAAGTGGAGGCTCACGCAGGGCGTGCGTAGCGCAGCCGCTAAGTGAACCACTCCCGTGTCCACACTCACCACCAGCCTTGCGTGGCGGATTGTTTCTGCCATTTCCAGGATGCTGGTTCGCCCTACGAGATTGATTGCCGCGGGCGTCAGCGCTGTCGCGCATGACTCGCCCGCCTGCTGGGCGTCGGTGCTGCCCGTGAGAACAGGCACGAGCGAATATCGCTGCATCAGATGCCTGCCGACTGTAGCGAATCGCTCTGGGCGCCACTGGGGCTGCACTCCACCTGTGCTGAGATGCAGGACTGCGTATCTGCCGGATAGTTCTTTGAGAGCGTCAGGCAAGCTCGCTTTTTCACGAGGCGCATAATGAAGCGGGGGGCGCGGGAGTGGCTGCCCCAACCATGCTTCTGCAACGGCAAGGTTCTTCTCCACCTGATGCGCGCTCGGATTCAACTCCGCGATATGGGTCAGTAGTCGCGCTACACTTCGGCAGGCGACGACCGCACCCACGCGGACTTTTACTCCCGCGAGACAGCCGATGAGCGCGTAGCCTCGAGTGTCAGGGCGTAAAATCAGCAGCGCCTCAGGTCTCAGCCGTCTCAAGACAGACGCCCACCTGCAGTAGCTAACGACGCGCGGACGGTAAGGAACGCCGCGCACAGTATCCAACCACGGTGAAGCATCAATCACATGCGTCCAGCGGTCGCCCAGCCACGCCTCGATTTTGAGCGCTGGGATTGTCTCCTTAATCGCTTGGAACACAGGGGTCGCCAGCAGAGTCTCTCCTAATTTATTATCAGGGCGGATAATAACAATCCGTCGCTCAACCCTACTCATGATTGCGTGCCGTTAGAAGCTCACGAATTTTACCTCCTCAGGCTCTGCCAGAAAACTGCAGGAGAACCCTTCTCGAAGTCGAAGGGTACGCCCGCCATGTTTCTGACACTCACACTCGCCACAGGACTGATTGCCATGCAAACAACAACTTACAAAGTCTCGCCGTTTTTGCAGGATGTGAGCGCGTACTACATGACGGCGCACGGGCTGCCGAGTACGCCCGTGCATGCGCTGGCGGTTGTAGACGGCGCCGTGTACGCAGGCACGGAGCAGGGTGTCTACCGCGCGTTGCTGGAGACGCCCGACCGCTGGCAGAAAGTCGCCGATGTGCCCGCGAGCCATCTGATGGCTGACCCTGCAGGCGGCGTGGCGGGGATTGGCGGCGGGCGACTGTTCCTGCTGGACGCTGCGGGACGGGCGCGCACGCTGTTCGAGACGGATGCGGAACTGATTGGTTTGCAGGCGGCGGCGCGCGGCGGCTACTGGGTACTCACGCGCGCGGCGCTGCTGCGGGTCGCAAACGGCGCGGTTGCTGAGCGGCTGCCCGCCCCGACGAATCGTCAGCTGCGCTGGTTCCACGAGGACACGCGCGGGCGACTGTACGCCTACGCCGAGGGCGAGCTGGAGCGCCGCTTCTACCGCTGGCAGGACGGCGCGTGGCGCATCGTGACCATCACGGACAATCGCGGGCGGTTCTACGACGACTTCTGGCTGTGCGCGGTCAGCGACGCGATAGGGCATCTGTGGATTGGGGGGCGTTCAGGGTTGATTCTCGGCGACGGCGAGGGCTGGTTCCTCTCACGCGAGGTGTACGGCGAGGCGCCCGCTAACCCCGTCGCCGAGCTGATTCCGCCCTACGGGATGATTCGTGTGCTGGCGTTCGCGCCCAACGGCGACCTGTGGGCGGGCACGCCTGAAGGCGCGTGCCGACTGCGCGACGGACGCTGGAGCTACTTCTGGGGCAAACGCTGGCTGCCTGATAACCGCGTGCATGCGATTGCTGTAGACCCCCAGAACCGCGCGTGGATTGCGACCGACGGGGGCGTCGCCTGCATCGAATCGAAGCCGATGACCCTGCGCCAGAAAGCCGACCACTACGAGCAGCTTATCGCGCTGCGCCATACCCGCAGGGGGTTCGTGTTCAGCTGTGTGTGGGACGATCCGAGCAAGCCCGACGAGTGGAAAATCGAGGCGAGCGACAACGACGGGCTGTGGACGGCGCTCTACTGCGCGGCGCAGTGCTTCCAGTACGCCGCCACGAAAGACCCCAGCGCCCGCCAGCGCGCCCGCCAGTCGATGGAGGCGCTGTTGAAACTGGAGGCGCTCACGGGCATCCCGGGCTTCCCCGCGCGCAGCATCGTCCACAAGAGCGAGACGCGCTACTTCAAGTCGCACGGCGAATGGCACGAATCGCCCGTAGACCCCAACTACACCTGGAAAGGCGACACCAGCTCCGACGAACTGGACGGACACTACTTTATCTGGGCAATCTACTACGACCTTGTGGCGGACGAGACCGAGAAAGAGGCGATTCGGGGCGTCGTGCGCCGCGTGACCGACCACCTGATGCAGAACAACTGGCGGCTCATCGACAAAGACGGCAAACCGACCCGCTGGGCAATCTTCAATCCCGAAGCGATTAACGACGACCCTATCTGGGAGGAGGAGCGCGGGCTGAATGCGCTGTCCATCCTTTCGCACCTGAAGGTCGCCTATCACATCACGGGCGACGCCAGATACCAGCGCGCCTACGAGTCGCTAATCCAGAAACACCACTACCTGATTAACGCGATTACCCAGAAGATGCTCGCGCCGTTCGACATCAATCACTCGGACGACGAGCTGGCGTTCCTGTGCTACTACCCGTTCCTGATGTACGAGCATGACCCGACCTATCGGCGGATGTGGCTGATGAGTCTGGAGCGCAGCTGGCAGATTGAGCGCCCCGAACGCAGCGCACTTTTTAATTTCATGTACGGCGCGCTGACGGGCAAGCCGTGCGATGTGGAACACGCGGTGCAGACCCTGCGGGAATGGCCGCTGGATCTGCGTCGCTGGGAGTGTCGCAACAGCCATCGGCTGGACATCACGCTCGACACGCGCAAGGGGCGTTTCGGCGAGTGGCAGTCGGTGGAGGTGTTGCCCTACAGCGAGCGTCCGATTATGCGCTGGAACGGCAACCCCTATGCACTGGACGGGGGCGACCCGCTGGGCAGGGAAGAGGACGACGGTACAGCGTTCCTGCTGCCCTACTGGATGGGCAGGTATCATCGGCTGATTGAGGAGTAATGGGCGTGCGGGGCGCTTTCAGGCAATCCCCCACGCGCGCAAGATTTCCTGAATCGGGGGCGACTGCCAGATCCACTCGACGCGCAGCCAGAAGCCTGGTAGTTCGCGGCTGTGATAGGTGCCTTCGCTGCCCGTGAACGCCGCGCGGTACGCGCCTGTGTCATCCAGCTGCCAGAACTCAGCGTACTCGCGCTCGGGGTCGATAATCCAGTATTCGGGCACGCCCGCTGCCTCGTACTCAATAAACTTCTCTGTGCGATCCACCCTGCGCGGGGGGCTGACGACCTCCACAATCAGATTCGACGCGCCATCAAAATACTGCTTCTGGAGTTGCGGCAACCGCTCATTCAGAATGACCACAATATCAGGCTCACGTGAAACCTGCTTCCCATCAGGGAGAGAGAGGCGTACCTGCAGGGGCGGATGATACACGCGCCCCAGTTGATGATGGCTCACCCAGTTGGCAAGCATCAGGTACAGATTCGCGTTGCTATCCTGGTGTTTGACTGAAACAGGCATTTTCGGAATCACCTCGCCATTCACCCACTCGGCGTGGTTCTCGTCGTCGAGCATCTCCAGAAACTCCTCGAAGCTCACCCTCTGTACCTGCACAGGCGCGTCAGTCGTTGATTGCATGTGTCTCACCCGCCCCAGAGAATACCCGATACAGGGCGTGTTCGGCGTCGCGCGTCCAGTAGCGTCCCGACTCCAGATGCGGGGCGACTTCGGGGAGGCGTTCAGGCAGCTCGTGCAGTCCCATCAGCGGCAGGTGGGTCAGCTGGGGAAAGACGATCACTTTGCCGGGGTATCGGTGGGTCTGCACGGCGTGCAGGGCGTCGGGCAGCGCGTTCAGCCCTGCAATTGCGCCAATGACCTTTCGGGCGGGGAGCGCGCCCTCTGCCACAAGGCGCAGGCACTCGGCGATGTCGTCCATCGTGGAGCCGCTGCTGCCCAGTAGTCGCATGTGGCGCGACGCGAGCGGCGTCAGGTTCAGCGCGACCTTCTGCCCCTTGGGGATGCCCGCAAACAGGTTCAGCACGCCGCCATCGGTCAGCAGGGGATAGGTCAGCGCAACAGCGTCCAGCGAAGACGCCAGCAGCAGAATCTGGTTGTAGCCGTGGGGCGACAGTTCGCGCAGGCGCGCCTGTTGCGCCTCGGAGTCAGCGTCTGCGTTGCAGTAAAACTGTAAATCGATGCCTGCGCTTTGCGCCAGCGGCTCGCCCAGCGCGCGCAGCGGCGCCAGACGCTCAGGATGGCGGTCGACCACCACTACCTGCGCGGGCGGTTTGGGGCGTGTGAGGGCATAGAAGAGTTGCATCTGCCCCATCGCGCCGCCCGCGCCAAACAGCAGCAGGCGGTCGCCCCCGCGCAGGGCAGTATCCCGTGTGTGGCGATAGGCGTCCGTGATGTCCCAGCTGGTCGTGCCCATCAGCATCAGGCGGTCGTAGTGCAATCTGCCGACATCGACGGGCGCAGCGGACAGGTCGCGGTGGCAGGTGAAGCTCAGCGCGCCGCCGTAGCACAGGGCGTCCTGCGCCGCCTCCAGCAGCGCGGGCGTCGGGTCGCCGAAGATCAGGATGTCCGTGAAGCCATCGGGCGCGTGGGTTTCGCGCAGGGCGTGTATCGCTGTCGGGTCGTACATGGCGTCTGCGTCCACCTCGATGCGCGCAGTCGCCATCCCCAGCCGCGTTGCCGCTCCCTGAAACGCCTCCGCCAGCGGGTTGCCACGCGCGTCCACTCGAATCACCGCGACGCCGCTCGACCCGCCCGTCTGTAGGGCGTTTAGTGCGCTGCAGCGGTAGCGCACCATCGGCGCGTGGGGCAGAATCACCAGCCACCTGCCGTTGGGCTGGGGCGTCGGACGCGGCTGGATGCGGTAGCTGGCGACTACGCACGCCCACGGCTCCACCAGCGCGGCTTCGGCGTCGCTGAGGTGGTCGGGGCAGCGCAGCAAATAGCACCCCGCGTCGCCGTCCAGCACGGGTTTGCCGAACACCGTGTATTGCGTGTAGCCGCCGTCCAGCGCGTAGCCGACCGCCTGCACCCGCCCGTTCACATACACATCCGCCTGTACAAGATACCGCTCGCCGACCTGAAACCGATTCCGTAGCGCGTCGCCCACCTGCACGACGGTACAGCAGATTTCGTGCCCCATCACGGCTGGGTGAGCGCGCAGATCGCGGGCGATTTTGGGGTGTGCCTCGCCCAGCCGCAGTATTTTCAGGTCGCTGAAGCAGATTCCGACGGCGTCAATCCGTACCAGTATCTCTTCGGGGGCGGGCTGGGGGAGGGGCAGCCGTTCGGGCTTGCCGTCGCGCCCCAGATTTTCCAGCCCCGCGCCGTACAGGTTCCAGCGCAGGTGCGCAGCGGGCAGTCGCTCAGAACCCATAGCGTCGCGGGTACTGCCCCAGCACGGCGGAGAGCGTGATTTGTTTGCCCTCGCGCCAGAGGCGCAGCTGGATAGTGTCGCCCGGCTTTTTCAGACGCAGGATGTCCACCATATCATCGGAGTTGCGCACGGGGCGTCCGTCAATCTGTTGCACGACATCGCCAGGCATAATCCCTGCACGGTCGGCGGGGCTGCCGCGTTCGACCTGGGTGATCAGCGCGCCCTGCGCAGGAAGCTGCAAATCGGGGAATGCCTGACTGAGACGCTGGCGAATCTCTTTATCGCCTGCATTAACAAAGCCCACGCCCAGGTACGCCTCGCCCAGAAAGCCGTACTGCTGAATCTCACGCACGACCTGCCGCACACGGTTGACAGGGATGGCAAAGCCAATCCCCACATTCGCGCCCACAGGCGAGAAAATCGCCGTATTGATGCCGACCAGTCGTCCGCGCGAGTCGGCGAGCGCGCCACCCGAGTTGCCCTGATTGATGGCGGCGTCCGTCTGGATGAAGCCTTTGGGCAGGTCAGAGCGCTCAATCTGGCGGTTGATGGCGCTCACAATCCCCGCCGTGACGGTCGTGCCCAGTCCGAAGGGATTGCCCACGGCAATCACCCAGTCGCCCACCTGCAACTTATCCGAGTCGCCCAGCTGCGCGGCGGGCAGGTTGCGGGCGTCGATTTTCAGCACGGCGAGGTCGTTACGCCGATCCGTACCCAGCACCTGCGCGACGAACTGGCGTCCGTCCTGCAGGGTGACGGTAATCCGCGGGGCGATTCGGTCGCCGACGCGCACCACATGATTGTTGGTAGCGATGTAGCCGTCAGGCGAGATGATGACGCCCGACCCGCGCCCGGCGACCTGCTCGCGCGTCTCGCCGAAAAAGTCCCTCGTGCGGACGGTCGTGTCAATATTGACTACGGCAGGCGCAATCCGTTGCGAGGCGGTTCGTAGCATCGTTTCGAAGTTCGTCGGTGCTGGTTCTGTCGCAGGGCGTTGTTCCAGCAGGTTGGTGAGTTCGGTGCGGTTGGCGTCTGTCGGCTCGTCAGGCGCGGCGACGACCTGACGCACGCTCCCGCGCTGTGGGAAGTAGGTATTCAACACATACGCGCCCGCCGCAAAGCCCAGCGCGAACAGCGCCGCAAATCCCATAAACTTTCGCATAGCGTGTCCCTCCATAGAGTATACCCATCGATTAGACGGACACAGGTACACTTATGGCGTGCGCTCTGCGGCGGAGATAGGGTACGAATTGCTGCTTCAGGGCAGGTACGCAGATGCGCTGCCGTTTTTGCAGCGTGCAGTTGCTGAGCAGCCGCGCGAGGGGCGCGTGCATCTGTGCCTCGCGCTCGCCTACGCGCATCAGGGCGATATCACCAGCGCCGAGCGGCACTTTGCGCAGGCAATCGCGCTCAGCCCGCAGGATGGGTATGTGTTCTACAACTGGGGCGCGTACCTGCACCGCCAGAACCGCCTGCGGGAAGCGCTGCAGGCGTATGAGACCGCGCACCGACTGGATCCGACACTGATTGCCGCACAGCAGGCGGCGAACGCCCTGCGTGGAGGAACGCCTGCCTATACGCCTGTGTCGCCGCCGGCTCCAACGCCAACCTCTTCGCCGCCGCCCGTGAACCCCACCGACTTCCACATGCCCGCCGCCAGTCGGTACCGCAGCGCACGGGGCTGTATCACGGCGGGCGTGCTGATGGCGGTCTTCGGCTTGTGTGTGCCGCCCGTTGGGTTCTTCGGCGGACTGATTTGCGGCGTAATCGCGATGATGCGCGGCGCGTTGATGGGCGGGCTGGTAGTGATTGTGCTGGCAGGCGTGCTGGGCGCCATTGGCGTGCAGATGTGGGCACTTCTCTTCGAAACGATGCGTTCCTTCACGCCCCAGTAGTTCGGCTACAGACGCACCCGCGCCTGCTCCTCCAGTTGCTGCTCCAGATAGCGCACGCGCTCCTGCAGCGCCTCCAGAGTCGCCTGCAGGCTCATATCGTATTGGGTGGAGGTGTCGCGCAGCTGGGCAATCTCTTCGCGAATCGCGTCGAGCTGCGCCGCCATCTCCTGATTGCTCAGTCGGCGCCGCTCCAGCTCCATCTCCAACATCTCCTTGCGGTGTTTCAGCACCATCGCTGTAATCGGTACAAACAGCGCGGGTCCGAAGATGCACAAAACGACCACCAGTGCTACAATGTCCATCGTTTTCCTGTCCCCTCTGTGGAAGTATACCATGCGGTATACTTTCTGCGAGGCTGGCTGCGCTTATGAGACGGTTGTTCGGTTTATGGCTTGGGTTCGCGCTTCTCATTCCCGTGATTGTGCATGCGCAAGGTCGCGCCGCGTTGCAGGACGCCCTGCGCCGCGATATCGAACGCGCCCGTGAGAAGGTCTTCCCCGCGCTGGTGAACATTCTGGTGGTGAACCGCTACTTTGACGGCGGTCGGGCGCAGTACGCGCTGGGGGGCGGCAGCGGCGTGATTGTGTCGCCGGATGGGCTGGTGCTGACAAATTATCATGTGGCTTCGGACACTGTGCGGATTTTTTGCACGCTGAACACGGGCGAGCGACTGGAGGCGGAATCGCTGTTCAACGACGCGCTGACCGACCTGAGCGTGCTGCGCCTCAAGCTGCCCCCCAACGCGCCCAAACGGGAGTTTCCTTATGCGGCGCTGGGCGACTCGGACGCCCTCAAGACAGGCGACTATGTGCTGGCGATGGGCAACCCGCTGCTGCTGGCGTCGTCCGTGACGCTGGGGATTGTGTCGAACCCGAAGCGCGTGTTCCTGAACCCGTTCAATCAGGAGCTGGAGGGCGCGGAGTTCGAGCGCGGCGACCGTTCGGGGATGCTAACCCGCTGGATTCAGCACGATGCGCTGATACTGCCGGGCAATTCGGGCGGTCCGCTGGTGAACCTGCAGGGCGAGGTGGTCGGGATTAATCAGCTGGGCGGTTCGGGGCTGGGGTTCGCCATTCCTTCGCGTATCGCGCGCGGGGTGCTGGAGCAGGTGCGGCGCGCGGGGCGCGTGGAGCGCGGCTGGCTGGGCTTTCGCGCGATGCCCGTCGACAAGCTGCGCCGCACGGACGGTGCGCTGGTCGCCGCGATTACGCCCGACTCACCCGCCGAGAAAGCAGGGCTGCAGCCCGGCGACATCGTTCTGCGTATTGATGGGCGACCCGTGAACGCGCGCTTCCCCGAAGAGATTCCGCTGGTGTACCTGCAAATCGCCGAGCTGCCGATTGGGAAGACAGTCGCGATCGAGTATCTGCGCAACGGCGCGCGCAAGACGGCGCAGGCGCAGGTGGAGCGCATGGAGCCTTACTACGGCGAGGAGGACGAGTTCCGCACGCTGGGCTTCACGGCGCGGGACATCACCCGTCCGATGGCGCGCGCGACGCGCCTGCCCGAAGCGGGCGTGCAAATCACGGGCGTCCGCCCGGGCTACCCGCTGGACACCGCCGAGCCGAAGCTGAACACGGGCGACGCGATTGTGCGCTTTGGTGAGCGCGACATCCGCAACCTGAACGACCTGCGCGCAGCCATCGAGGCGCACAAGGAGCAGGAGACCATCCCGATTGTGTTTCAGCGGCGCACGGAGACGCTGATCACGGTGATACGCAACCGTCCGCCGTCGTCGCCCAGCCCCAGCGTTGAGCTGCCCAAAGCGTGGCTGGGAGTGCGCACGCAGGTCATCACGCAGCCCGTCGCGCAGGCGCTGGGCGATCCGAACCTGAAAGGCTTCCGCATTACCGAAGTGTTGCCCTACACGGAGGCGAGCCGCGCGGGGCTGCAGGTGGGCGATCTGATTGTCGCGCTGAACGGCGAGCCGCTGGAGGCGTTCCGCACGCAGGACGCCCGCGATCTGGAGCGGCGCATCGAGCGCATGCCCATCGGCGAGGAAGCGACGCTGACCATCGTGCGCAACGGCGCGCGGCAGGAAGTGCGCGTCAAGATGGAGCCCGGTCCCGCCGCCGCCGAAGCCGCCCGCAGCGTGCGCCAGAACGAACTCGACTTCGCCGTGCGCGACATCACCGCCCTGGATCGCATGCGCAACGGCTGGCGCGAAGACCAGCAGGGCGTGCTGGTCACCGAAGTGCCCAACGGCAGTTGGGGACAAATCGCGGGACTGCGCAACGGCGACCTGATCCTGGCGGTCAACGAGCAACCCATCCGCAGCACAGAAGAGTTCCAGCAGACGATGCAGACCCTCGTGCAGCAGCAGCCCCCGGTGGTCATCCTGCAGGTGCTGCGCGAGCGCGAGACCTCGTTTGTGTTCATCGAGCCTGACTGGAAGGAAATCACCCAATAGGAGGACACTATGCGACAACTCTGGCTGATACTGCTGTGCCTGCCCATTTTTGTCTGGGCGCAGGCGACCGCTGAAAACAATAACGCCTACAGGCAAGTGCTGGAGAAAATCCAGCCCAACATTGTGACCGTGCGCGCGGTCATCAAGATCGATGTCAAATCGGAGGAGGAGACCGAGTCCAACGAGAGCAAGTTCACCCTGCAGGGGGTGGTTCTCACCAGCGACGGGCTGATTATGGCGTCGGGCGTGCTGCTGTCGTCCGAGAGCTTCAAGCAGCTGATTGGGCTGGAAGACGACGAATCGGTCAGCTTCACGATTACGCCGCAGAGCTTCAAAGTGATTTTCGGCGCGGAGACTAAAGAGTACGACGCGAAGCTGGTGGCGACCGATTCGCAGCTGGGAATCGCGTTCCTGAAGATTACGAATCTGGAGGGGCGCACGATTACGCCTATCGCCTTCGTGAACGAGGAGCTTTCGGTTGGCAAGGAGGTGCTTTCGGTGTCGCGCCTGCCGAAGGGCTACGACTACGCGCCCTACTTTGCGACGGGACGGATTATCAGTGAGGTGAGCAAGCCGCGCAAAGCGTACCTGATGGAGGGCAACATCAGCGAGCTGGGGCTGCCCGTCTACAACATGAAGGGCGAGGCGGTCGGCGTGCTGGTGATTCTGCAGCACGGACTGAAGGACGAGGAGATAGACTTCGGGTTCCGCTCGAACTTTGGGGACGACTCGCGCGCGGCGTTTCTGTTGCCCACGGCGACGCTGCGCCCGCTGATTGAGCAGGCAGTGCAGCGCGCCGCCAGCGTCCAGTGATGGAGTCCCGACCCGCGCGATTGCTGGATCTGGGGATTGTGCCCTACGCGCCCGCGCTGGAGCTGCAGCGGCAGTTGCACGCCCAGCGCGTGGCGGGCGCAATCCCCGACACATTGCTGTTGCTGGAACACCCGCCCGTGATTACGCTGGGCAAGGCGTTCCATCCCGAACACCTGCGCTACGCCCGCGAGTTCTACGCCCAGCAGGGCATCGAGCTGCACCCGACCGACCGCGGCGGCGATGTGACCTGCCATAATCCCGAACAGCTGGTGGGCTACCCCATCTTCGACATTCGCCAGCACGGGCGCGATTTGCACAGGTTCCTGCGCGCTATCGAGCAGGCGATTATCGATGCGCTGGGCGCGTTCGGGATTGAGGCGCATCGCGAAGCGGGCTACACAGGCGTGTGGGTGGGCGACGCCAAAATCGCCGCGATTGGCATCAAAGCCAGCCAGTGGGTCAGCATGCACGGCTTCGCGCTGAATGTGAACAACGACCTGCGCCTGTTCCAGACGATTGTGCCCTGCGGCATCGCCGACCGCCCCGTGACCTCCATGGAGCAGGTACTGGGACGCCCCGCGCCGATGGACGCCGTCAAACAGCAGGTGGCGCAGGCGTTTGAGGGGGTGTTTGGGATCGAGTTTGCCGCGTCCTCAACCGAAACCGTCCCGCTGAGCGTTTGAAGCAGGTTCAAGCTGCAGCACGCGGTCTATCAACTTCGAGAGGTAGTCCGTGTCCTCCATAAACAGCACATGATTCTGCTCGAACTCCTCTTGTGTGTGGTTGCCCTGCCCGAACGCTTTTTCTATCTCTGCGTAGGGGCTGGTGGAGAGGATGAACGAGGTCAGACGCACGCGCCTGCCGCCGCGCGAGCGAATCTGTCGACTCATCGCTTCGAGCTCTTTGTGCAGGCAAATCTTGGGGTCGTTGAAGCCGCCGCGCGCCATGCGCAACCCGTGCGGATCGATAAATGCTATCCGCTGGGCATGCCTGTCAACCACCCACAGAATGAAGTCGGGATAGAACGCTTCGACGTGTCGCGAGTCGAAAAAGCCGATGCCCGCGCCTCGCGTCTGGTTGCGCAGCAGAAAAATCTGCTTTCCGTTCAGGCAACGGGAATTTTGCTGCAGGTACTCGCGTAAATCGCGCACGAACTTCGCCTCGTTTTCATCCAGTCCGGGCGGCGTCATCGACTCAATCTGCTCATGTGCCAGCAACAACGGCAGGTAGAGATGCCTGTCGAAGTGAATGTGCGGAAAGTCCTGCACATCTTGCTTGTAGAGCCGATCTGCCTGACTCAGGAGTTCCTTGACCTGCTCCAGAAACTGCTGATTGGTTTTCGCAATCCTGAGCGTGTATTCGGGCGGCTCGCTCCATTTGAGATTGGGGTCCTCTTCGGTGAGCGGGGCGAGCTGGAGATTCTGGCGTTCCCATTCGCGGCGTTTGCGGTCGTAGAAGGCGGCAAGATACTTTTTCAGCACGCTGAGCGCAATCTCCTCCACACGGCGCAGGTCATTGAACTGCTTTGGGTCAAGAATCGCGTCGGAGCAGAGTAGCGTGTAGTTGCCCTCTTCCAGAATTTTGCGCAGAGTCTCCCTTGTGAAACTGAGATTGTGCATGCCCTTCAGCCGACGGAACTCCAGCATCTCCAGATAGAGGCGCTCCCAGTTGAGCAGGGGAACCCATCCTTTGAGCGCGGTTGCCTGATTCTCGCCGCCTGCCCGCTCGATGCGCTCACCTTCCTGCCCCGATTGCATGCTTTCGATGCGCGGGCGCAGGTCAAGGCTCACTTTTAGGGATTGGTCGCACGCCAGCGCCACGACGCAATCGTCCTCAAAGCGCTTTCCATCAGGCAGGCGCAACACCTGCAGCTCATGCTCAAGGAACTCCTTCTTAACCTGAACAGGAACGCGAACCTCTTCAAAATCGGTTTCTATGCCCTCTTGCTTGAGGTATTCGCGGAACTGCGCCATGTAGTTGGCGCGGACGCCGAACACATTCAGCGTTTCCAGCAGGCGAATATCAGGTGGGGCGTCGCTTGCGTGTATCGCCTGACTGCGCTTGAGGGAACGGTCTTTGCCCCAGAGACGCACCCCACGCCCAAAGAGCTGGATAATCTGCGAACCCTCGCCCTTGCCGATGTTCATCAGCCCCATGCTGGACACGCGAAAGCTGTCCCAGCCTTCCATAAACTTGCGCGAGCCAATCAGAATATTCACAGGCGAATCGGGGGCGTTGATGCGCTCGAACAGCGAGCGATTGATATTGTCTTCCGTGCAGGCAACCCCCTGCCCGGAAATTCGCTTCATTAGCCCCGCCACATCGCCGATATTAATCACGCCGAAATAGGTCTCCCCTGCACGCAAGCCAATCTCTCCTGGCGCGTTTTTCAGCGCCACCGCCTGCAGGGTGTTGCCTGCTTTCGCGTGGAACACGCTCTGCAGGATGGCGTCGTAAATCGCCTGATCGTCGGCACGGTACTTCCTGCGCAGGGCGGGAAACCGACTGTGAAACAGGTGGTTGTCGTCGCCATCTTTTAGCCCCGATTGCCCGCTGAGGAGCTTCACGATTTGCTGGCTCCATGTGTTTCTGTCGCTCAAAAAGCGGTGCAGGAACCCCACAATCTCCTGCACATCGGTCAGGCTTTGTTCGTCATCACTGCTACCCCCCGTAACGCTGTGTCCGACAAACACCCACAGGGGCTTCTCCACATTGAACGGTCGCAACGCCTCGTGGTTCTCGCTATAGACCATCAACTGCTCGTAAAACGAAAGCAGGTTGCCCAGCAGCATCCAGTCGCTGAAGGTGTTGTTGGTGGTGTCGGACAGATTGAGGATGAAGTAGTCTTTGCCGTAGCCGTCGTGGTAGAAGTGCGGGTAGGAATAGTCAAAGAGGATGGCTTTCGCGTATTCGTTGAGCAGGTCGCGGCGTTTGTTCTGGCTGGCGCCGTTGACAATCTGTCCGAAGGTGGCGCTGTATTCGAAGGTGAAGCCGTCCCGCGCGAGTTTCTCGCGCAGGCTGCGCCACACTTCGCCGCTCGCGCCGCGATGCCCCTCGTCCACCAGCAGCAGGTTATTCGTGCCGAACGATTCGACCGCCACGCTCAGCCCGCCGCCGCGCTTGCTCTCGGTCAGCTTGGTAATCTCTATCACGCGCACAATCGGCGCGCCGTTCGCCATGCCGAAAAGTCCCCCCTCGGCTTCGTCGTAGCGGCATGCCCTTATCCCGCTCTTGCGAAACTCTTCCAGGTGCTGACGCGACAGCCCTTCGTTCGGCGTTATCAGCAGGATGTTATCGTGCGCGACTTTGTCCGCGCTATAGTGCAGGTACTGCCACAGGTTGAGATGCATCACCAGCGTTTTGCCGCTGCCCGTCGCCATCCAGAAAGCCAGCTTGGTGAGGTCGTTCTCGGTGAAGGGGTCTATCTCGCGCCAGCCGTTGCTGTCCAGAAACCCGTTCAGTGCCTTAAGCAAATCGTCTCGCGCGTTGAAAAACTTGTCCAGATAAATCTCAGTGAACAGCGCGGCGAGGTACTGGAAGTATTTGAGTTGCACACGCGGCTCGCGCGTGCGGTTCATCCGCTCCAGGTGTGCCTTGATGTTCAGGTCGTACCCCGCCAGTTTTTCTTCCGAGATTTGTACGCCCTGTATCCCGCGCAGGGCATAAAAGAAGTAGCTGTGTCCCTCTTCCGTCCAGCCCTCCTGTGTGTTGTGCAGTTTCTCGCGCAGGGTTTTGAAATCCCGCTCTCCCAGCTGCTGGCACAGGTAGCTGTTCAGCGCCAGCCTGTGCTGGAGCAGGGGCAGTGAACCCGCGCCTTTCAGGTTGCGTTTCTCCTGCTTTCCCTGCTCAGCCTTCGCCTCAGCCAATCTCATAGCCCACTTCCTCCAAACATCAGCCGCTTGAACTCTGGCTCAATCGGTTCGGCATCCTCCACAGTGCAGACGCCGTTCACATAGAGCTGGTCTGGACGCACGCCCTCGCCCAGCAGCGCGGGCAGGAGTGCGCTTTGAATGTATTCAGCGTCCGCCCGCAGAGCGGCTTCATCATCCACCAGCCCCTCCAGCGGACGCCACACAATCGCAATCCGCCTGCCGTGCTTCTCGCCCAGCACGGCGCGGTAGAGACGCCCCGCATGCTCAAACGCCCGCATACGCTTCACCTCAATCCCCAGCAGGTAGTTGAAGGTCTCCACCAGGTCCACAGGGTGTGTCTCCAGCGCGTCGCCCTGATAGACTTTCAGTTTGTAGTCAAACGGGTGCTGGAACTGCTCCAGATCGAGCAGGCTGGGGCTGCCCTGCGTTTCGAACTCCAGCATATAGCGCAGGAGATACTCGTCGCCGAAGGTTTTGAAGGCTTGCTGTCCCTCCCTCTCGCGGCGCAGCTCAAGGTTGTTGAGGGCGTCTTCATACGACTCGAGCCGCAGGATTTTGAGGATTCGGGGCGTGCGTGCGATTTCTTCCTGCGTGGGCGGGCGTTTCGGCTTGCCGTCCTTCCATTCGGGGGCGAAAATGACCTTCTTGAGTCGGGCGACCAGCACCGAATCGAAGTAGTCGCCCATCTCCACCAGAATGAACTTGCGCCGCCCGCCATCCGCGCGATTGAGGTTAATCACCGCGTGCCCCGTCGTGCCAGAGCCTGCGAAGAAGTCGAGAACTATTTCTTCGTTGCTTCGTAAACCCATTATAGTAAGAGCATCGCAAACAGTATAGATTGATTTCGGAAATGAAAAAGGATTATATTCCTTGAAAAAGCTCTTTAGCACATTTGTACCATGTTCTGTAGCAGAGTATCTTGCATCAATCCACAAAGTTGTTGGTGTCATCCCAGACGGTGGTCTGTATTTATAGTAAATCGTTATAACCCCTTTGTCGTCTTTTACAGCTCTCAAGTCATTCAAGTTTTCCTCTACTGTCTCGACACTCCATCGCCAACGCCGATGGATGCCATTTTCATCAATCGGGTAAACAATTACCTCATCCACTTCAGGTGATTCTTGAACTATCCATTCTCGTGATGTTTCGTCCCAGACCATTTTCGGCAGTCGTATAGAATCTCCACTTACATAGAGCGGGTAGTATAACTTTGGACTGTCTTTCTTCTCGGAGCCAGACCCTCGCTTGCGTAGCAATTCCCACATATATGGACCCTTTTCGTCTTTATACTTGTACCGCTGGTCTAGCCTTTCTGGTCTTGGAAATTCGGCAACGCTTATATCGGGTCTCTTGCTGACTAAAATCATGTATTCGTGTGCAGTGGAGAGTCCTTTGCTTCCTGGTCTACCAGAGGGATTACTTCTCACGACTACAGTCGCCACCAAATTTTCCTTTCCAAAGTGGCTCTCGATCACAAAAAGAAGTTTTCTCAGCTCAAAATCGTCAATAGCGACACCCATCATCCCATCATGGCTAAGGAATTCTCTGGCAAGGAAGAGGCGATTGTCCATCATTGAAAGCCATGACGATGACTTGTAATCATTCTTGTAGATAATAGGACTGGCATCCGTGTTGTAGGGCGGGTCGATGTAGATGCACTTGACCCGCTCGCGGTATTTTTCCAGCAGCAGGTTCAG
This sequence comes from Armatimonadota bacterium, assembly GCA_037442365.1. Lineage (GTDB taxonomy): Bacteria > Armatimonadota > Fimbriimonadia > Fimbriimonadales > GBS-DC > GBS-DC. Next base: position 41,196 of record JBBIQK010000021.1, read on the forward strand.
CGCCTGAAAGTTTTCGCTGTGAATCAGCACGCCGTCAATGGCGTCGTCCAGATGGTCAAATGCTTCCAGCAGGCGCCATTTGAACTCTTCAGAAAAGTGGCGGGTGTCCACCACGAGCGTCGGGTGCTGGCGGAGAAAGTCGCGGTTTATTTCACTACCGAACAGTCCGCCCTGTTGCATCAGCTCCTCCAGCGCGTACAGCTCGCGCCATTCGTTGAGTTGCGCCTCGTTTTGCAGAATCTCGTCCCAGAAGCGTTCGGGAATCTGCCCAATTGTGATACAGTAATCCGTGCTCAGGACGAACTTCTTCTTCTCGAACAGCTTTTTCTGGAACTCTTCAATCTGGGCGAGGAAGTCGATGATATGGTTGCCGATTTCTCGCATCACGCGCCCGCGCTGGAGGTGTTGCTGGGCGAGCTCGGCGTTGGGAGCGTTCAGCAGTTCATCTAACCGCAGGCACTCGCTTTTGATGTAGAACTCCAGCTCGCGCTGGAGGAAGCCGCGCAGGTCTTTGTGAATGAAAAAGTCGCTGGTGTTGCGTCGGGTGAAGCGGGTGAGGTGTTTGAGCAGTCGGGGCGGCTCGCCGTAGCGTTCCGACTGCTGTAGGAGCGCTTTCAGCGTGGGGTCTAAGACATGCTCCAGAATCTTCGGCGCTGCCTCTTCGTTGAGTTTCTCCTGAGGTTTTTGCTGTTCGGTGCTGCCGTAGGTTTTCTGCTCGTTTTCTGTGAGCGGGCGATACTCGAAGCAGCAGGTGAGCGTCCTTGCGCTGTCGTCCCAGACGACGGGCTGTTCGCTTGCGAGGACGAAGTAGCGTTTCTCGCCGCGGTTGTTGTTCTGCTCGGTGGAGGCGTTGCGCAGTTCGAAGACAACGGTGTAGCCGTTGCCGGTGAAGCGGTAGTTTTTGAAGCGTTCGCCTGTTTTGATGTAGTACTGATCTTTCGTTGCCCAGTGGAGCATCACCTCTTCGCCGTTGTAGGGGACGGCGTAGGCTTCGTTTCGCCCGTAGCGGCGCTTGGAGATGAAGTCGCCGTCCTCGTAGTAGCGCGCGAAGAAGTTATACAGGTCGTTGTAGACGCGGGTTTTGAGGTCGTCGCTGACCTGGTATTGCTCTTTTCGCTTCACAGCGTCAAGGTATTGTCGCCCCATCGGCGTATCGCGCAGAGCGATTGATAGCTGACCAGACTCGTCAAAAGCCTGTAGACCAAGTGCCTCGCTTGACTTAGTAATTTCAAACTTCTTTTGCTCTATTTCTTGCTCTACAGATTCTATCTCAGCCGCCGTATACTTGGCGAACGCCTCGTCTACGATTTCTGGCAGGCGCTGGGTGATGAACTGTTCAATCTGCTCGCGTTTGTAGTTGAGGATGCGGTAGATGCCGAAGTCCATGTCGGCGCCATCGAACTGGAACAGTCGGCGCAACAGGTCTTGAAACTGTTGCAGGCTATCACGGGACGACATAGCTCCGTAATTGTGCATAGAGCGCCGATTTCCTGCTGGGATGGCGCGTTGGATCGGGGCGCGGGGGTGTGCGCGGCGCGACAGGAACTGCTTTCAGGTATACTCCCCTTGACACGGAGGTTAAGCTATGCGAATCGTGCTTACAGGAGTAGGGATTCTGCTGGCGTTGTCGTTTGCGCTGGGTCAGGTGGAGCCGCGTGGTGAGAACCCCGCTATTCGGGTGAACAC
>JBBIQK010000022.1:0-41443 GCA_037442365.1 Armatimonadota bacterium
TGCTGGCGTTGGCGGACTGGGTGCTGTTGGTGACGAATGTGCCGTGTACGCTGGCAAGTGCGCACGAGGTGGGGGTGTTGGCGCGTGTACGGTGGCAGATAGAAATATTGTTTCGTGTGTGGAAGAGTGTGCTCGCGATTGATGCGTGGCGCAGTCGGAACCCGTGGCGGGTGTTGTGTGAGGTGTACGCGAAGTTGCTTGGGGTGGTGTTGTTGCACTGGCTGGTGGTGTTGGCGCGCGGGCGTGTATGGGACTTGAGTCTGCATCAGGCGGCGCGTGCGTTGCAGAAGGTGTGTGGGTTGTTGGTGTGGTGGATGGTGAGGCGTTGTCGTTTGGGGGATGTGGTGGAGGCGTTTAGGCGGTGTTGGTCGGGGTGTCGTGTCTGTCGGCGTCGGAGGCGTCCTGCGACCTTTCAGTTGGTGCAAGGTGAGGAGGGCTTAAATTGATGCCAATGACCTGAAGCCTGCCTGTCAGGTACACTTGCCGCGCATGCAGGTCGCATGGCAAGCCGACAGGTCGCTGGGCGCGGTGCAGACGCCGCCTGCGCTGGTCGCGTTTATGGTTGGGCTGGCGCGTCCCCCCAGATCGCGCTGTCGCGTGCTGGAGCCCGCCTGCGCGAATGCGCCGTTTCTGCAGGCGTTTGCACAGGCTTACGGCAACCATCACGAACTTGTGGGCGTTGAGATTGACCCCCAGCGACTGTCGGACGCGCGCGAGCGTCTCCCCCGCGCGACTTTCATAGAGGGAGACTTCCTGCTGTGGCAGCCCGAAACGCGCTTTGACATCATCCTCGGCAACCCGCCCTACGGCATCATCGGCGACGCGAGCCACTACCCGATTCACGCCCTGCGCGCGCGCAAGTCGCTCTACCGCCAGAACAGCCGTACTTGGCGCGGCAAGTTCAACATCTACGGCGCGTTTATCGAACACGCTGCGCGCCTGCTTGCGCCTGACGGCGTGCTGGTGTTCGTCGTGCCTGCCAGCTGGCTGGTGCTGGACGATTTCAAACTCCTGCGCGCCTACCTCGCCGCGCAGGGACGACTGTCGGTCTACTATCTGGGCAAGGCGTTCCCGAAGCGGAATGTGAGCGTGGTGGTGCTTCGGCTGCAGAAAGGCGCGCAGGGGCTGGCGCTGTACGGCGGAACTGACCATCTCGCGCTGGAGCGAGCCGCTTACGCAGGCGAGATGATACGCTTCGAGACAAACGAACTGCTCCAGATGGAGCGGCAGGGGGTCCCCCTCGGTGAGCTATTTGACATCCGCTTCGCCGCTCGCAGCCCCGAAGTGCGCCGCCATCCCGCAGTGCGCCGCGAACCCGCCGACGGCTATGTGCCCGTGCTGACGGGTAGGAACCTGCACGCAGGCTGGATCGATTACGATACCTGCTACTCAGGTCTCTGGATGGCGCACGAACGCGCGGCGGAACTGCGCGCCTTCTACGGGACGCCCCATCTGGTGGTCGCGCACACCAAGGGCGCGCGCGTCGTGTGCGCCTATGACGCCCGCTGCTACCCCTGGCGCGAGGAGTTCCACCTCATTCCCAGAGCCAAGTGCGTGAACGCGGAGGCGGTGAAGGCGTATCTGAACAGTCCACCCGTGCAGCGCTATGTGCAGACGCTCTATCGCGACCTTACGCCCCACCTGACGCGGGCGATGCTGGCGCGGGTTCCACTGCCCCTCAGCGGCTGTTCCCCGCGTACTTGATGACCTCCACCTCGCGCATCAGAATCAGCCCCTCCTGAACCATCTCGTCCAGCACGGGCAGGAACGCCTGAATTCTGGCGTCGCTGTCCACAATCTCAATTACTACGGGCAGGTCTTCCGACAGGCGCAGAATGCTGGCGGTATGAATCACGCTGTTTGCGCCGTAGCCCGCAATCCCTCGAAACACTGTGCCACCTGCCAGCCCCATCTCGCGCGCCTTGAGCAGAATCGCCATATAGAGCGGCTGTCCGTGCCAGCGGTCGGTCTCGCCAATGTAGATTCGCAACAGCTTTGCCTGACCCTCGATTTTCATGGCTCTGTGCCTCCAGTCAGCAGGCGTCCGAGCGCGACGCCCGCTATCACCGCTATCAGCCCCAGCACGAGACTGCCGAACAGATTCAGCCCCGCCTTCAGCCACGCGCCCTCCTGCAACAGGCGCAGGCTCTCGTACTCGTAGGTCGAGTAGGTCGTGAACGAGCCGAGGAACCCGATAGCGATTGCCTGTCGCCATTCGGGCGCCCAGGTGTAGTGCAGCGCGAGCGTCATAAACAGCCCCAGCGCGAACGAGCCTGAGATGTTGATGAGCATCGTCTCCAGCGGGAACAGCACGCCGAACTTCTGCGCCATCCAGCCGCCAAGCCAGTAGCGCAGATTCGCGCCTAAAAATCCGCCCAGACCCACCAGCAACGCCGTCCGCAACATAGGGGTAGGATACCTGAACGCAAAATCTCGCGCGAGGTACAATTATGTAAGGTGAAACTCTATGCGAGCGGTCAAGGGGCGTGTTATCGGCAATGTCGTTCATCTGACGGGGGAAACCCTCGATTTGCGGGATCAGGAGGTGGTTGTCCTGATACCTACCCAGCCCGATGAACAGCTACAGACTATCCTGATGTTTGCTGGGGCGTGGTCCGACATGCCCGAATCGGAGTGGCAAGCGCTCCAGCAGGCGCTCTCTGAAGGCGTGAAGGCTTCGGAAGGCGAATGAACCGCTACTTGCTGGATACGGATGTCGTTTCATTTTACTTGCGCGGGCAAGTGAGTGCTGTGCAGCGCGTCCTGGAGTACCTGCAGTACCACCCACAGCTGGAGCTGAGCGTGATGAGTTATTATGAGCTGCGGCGCGGGCTGGTGCGAATCGGAGCGACACGCCGCATAGAGACGCTCGAGGCGTTTGTGGCTCAGTGTCAGGTCTGGGAGATTTCTCCCGAAATTGCACGGGAAGCGTCTACAATCGCAGGTCAGCTAACAGCTGAAGGCAATCGTCTGGACGACGCCGATGTGCTTATAGGCGCGACTGCTCGCAGCCTCGGAATAGGGGTGGCGACGGGGAATGTGCGTCATTTCAGCCGCATTCCCAACTTAGAGGTCGTCAACTGGATTGAGACGCCCTGAAAAACTTAACCAACCCCTAACACGACTTAACTTCTCGTTAACTCCCTGCCAACTATACTATAGGCGTCATCATCGGAGGCTTAGAGTCCTCTCCCCTAATGCCTGCGCGAGGGTAAACGATGCGCCGTGCGGTTCTCGCCCCGTACGGCGCGATTTTTTTCGGCAGGAGTCTGCCTCTGCATGCGGTATCTTTAACCCACTGTTCGAATCGGGGCGATAGCGCGCTGGGTGCGCCGCACGCAGCGCCCTGCCGCCCTGAAACAGGAGGCGCAACGATGAGCTGGGACTGGGAGCTGATTACGCGACATACCTATATCGGCATCACGCCGCTGTGGAAAGCCGTGTTTTATGGGATTATCCTGAGTTCGCTGGGCGTGGGCGTGGTGTGGTACTGGAAGCGATTGCAACTCTGGCGACAGGGGCAGCCCGACGCCGAGCCGTTGCCCCTCCGCGCGCGGCTGCAGAACATGCTCGGCTACGCGCTGGGACAGAAAAAAGTGCCCCGCCACCGCTTCGCGACGCTGTTCCACCTGCCCCTGTACGCGGGCTTCGCGATGCTATTCATCGGCACGACGCTGCTGGCAATCGCCGAGTGGACGGAAATCGGCTCGCATATCTTCATGGAGCAGGGGATATGGTTCCACAAGGGGCTGTATTACATCCTGTACGAGGTCACGCTGGACTTGTTTGGGCTGGGGGTGATTTTCGGGTGTATTCTGGCGCTGTGGCGACGCCATGCGCAAAAGCCCGCGTCCGTGAGCCTTGAGCGACTGGACGGCGTGGCGGTGTGGCTGCTGCTGCTCATCTGTCTGAACGGCTACGCGCTGGAGAGCGCGCGCATCGCGATTGAGCGCAATCCTGAGTTCTTGAATCCCCCGCGCCCGCAGTACGCGCAGGTGTGGTCATTCGTGGGCTACACCTTCGCGCCGCTGTTCGAGAATCTTTCCGTGAGCGGCTATCGGCTGTGGTGGTGGTTCCATTCACTCACAATCGCAAGCTGGTTCGTTGTGTTGCCCTTCACGCGCCTGCGCCACTGGTTCCTTGCGCCGATTGTGGCGTACTACAAACCCCACTACCTGCCGAATGTGCCCAGCATTGAGAGTCTGGAGCGCGTGGAGCAGACGGGGCGCATCGGGGTTAATTCGGTAAGTGAGTTTTCGCGCTGGCATCTGATGAGTCTGGACGCCTGCATGGGCTGCGGGCGGTGCGAGCGCGTCTGCCCCGCCTATGCGACGGGCAAACCGCTGAACCCCAAGCGCATCGTCGAGAAGCTGCGCGACGCGATGGCGAACGGCAAGGGCGACGACCTGACGCAGGTGATTAGCGACGAGGAGCTGTTCGCCTGCACGACCTGCGGCGCGTGCAACAATGAGTGCCCTGTGCTGATTGAGCATCCGACGCTGATTATGGAGATGCGTCGCCATCGGGTGGCGGAGGGCAACCTGCGCGGTACGGCGGCGGGCACGCTCCAGCGCACCATGACGCAGTCCAACCCGTGGGGGCTGCCTCTGTCGGAGCGGATGAAGTGGGCGCAGGGGCTGCATGTGCCCACCGTGCGCGAGAATCCCGACTTTGAGGTGCTGTTCTGGGTCGGTTGTGCGGGCGCGTATGACGGGCGCGGGCAGCAGGTCGCGCGCGCGATTGTGAAGCTGCTTCAGCGCGCGGGCGTCAACTTCGCCGTGCTGGGTCCCGACGAACGCTGTACGGGCGATACCCCGCGCCGACTGGGCGAAGACCTGCTGTTCCAAGAGCTGGCGATGCAGAATGTGGAGACGCTCAAGGCGGTCAACCCGCGCCGAATCGTGGCGATGTGTCCCCACTGCCTGCACACGATTAAGAACGAATACAAAAAGTTCGGCGTAAACTTTGAGGTGGTGCATCACACGCAGCTGCTGGCGGAGCTGATTCAGCAGGGCAGGCTTCCCAAGCTGCCGCCTGCATCAGACGGCGCGATAGCGTTCCATGACCCGTGCTATCTGGCGCGGGTGAACAAAATTCACGACGCGCCGCGCGAGGTCTTGCAGGCGACGGGCGCGACGCTCGCCGAGCCAGAGCGCTATCGCGATCGCACCTTCTGCTGCGGCGCGGGCGGCGGACGCATGTGGATGGACGAGCTGCCCCATGAGCGTCCGGGCGTTATCCGTGCGGAAGAGCTGCTCAAAACGGGCGCTCGCACGGTCGCTGTCGGCTGCCCATTTTGTATGATTATGGTCTCCGACAGCATCAAGACAAAAGACGACGCCGTGCCCGTCCGAGACATCGCCGAGATACTGCTGGAGCGGATTGATGCGATTGAGCCACAGCGGACGGGAACAGTGAACTGAGTCGTGGCGGGCGGCTACGCAGTGCCATCGCGCAGCCGCCTGTCCACACAGTGCCCTCTCCTGAAGAGGCGGTTATTTCGCACGCTCCGACAGCCCGACATTTACTTCGATGTCGCCCATCTCCGTCTGCAGAGGCACGACCAGCGTCGGGATTTCCAGCGTGCTGATGCGCACATTCGTGCCGCGAATGAGGCTGGGCGGCGACAGGTTGCACTGAATGCCCTTCGCTGCCAGCTCGGTCAGCGCGGCGCCCGAAATCATATTGCCCAGCTCTGCAATCGCGCTCGCTGCCAGCTCATCGAAGGTGCGAATCGTCGTGCCCAGCATCTTCGAAGCGATTTTGTCGGCAGTGAAGATGGACATCCCGATGATAATTTGCCCCTCCAGCTGCCCCGTGACTCCCAGCACGATGTTGCACTGTTGGGAGGTAAATATCCCTTTGCGCGCGCTGAGCTGTCCCTTCTGGGGCGTGACGCCCGCCATCATCTGGAACACATTCATCGCGGCGCTGATGAACGGATTGATATATTCTGCCTTCACCGTCTCTCGCCTCCTTATGCGACCTTCTGCACGGCTTCCATAATGCGCTCAGGCTGGAACGGTTTGACGATGAAGTCCTTCGCGCCCGCCTGTATCGCCTCCACGACGATTTGCTTCTGCCCCATCGCGGTACACATCACAACCTTCGCGTTCGGGTCTTTGGCGCGGATGGCTTTGAGCGCCTCCAGCCCGTCCATCTCGGGCATGGTGATGTCCATAAACACCAGATCGGGCTTGTGCTGTTCGTACAGCTCGACCGCCTCGCGCCCGTTCGAAGCCTCCGCGACGACCTCCAGCCCGTTCTGCGTCAGAATGTTTTTGAGCGTCACGCGCATAAAGAGCGCGTCGTCCGTAATCATGATGCGTTTCGCCATCGTTGAACCTCCTGTGCTGGTTTTTTGTAGAAAAACGCGCTGGGGTTCTCGAACCCGATTTGCGCGTAGGTGAAGATGCGCTCCGTGTTGCCCACAAAGAGGTAGCCTCCGGGGGTGAGCGCGCTGTAGAATTCCCGGAAGATGCGTTCCTTCGCCTCGTCCGAGAAGTAGATGACGACATTCCTGCAGGCAATTAGATGGAACCCCTTGGGATAGGGGTCGGAGAGCAGGTTGTGTCGCTCAAACTTCAGGTAGCGCTTGAGTATGGGGTCGGCTTCGTAGAGCGTGCGTCCGTTCTCCTGAATGGCGCAGAAGTAGCGCTTTTTGTATTCGGCGGGCACATTGCGCATGTCGCTCTCCGAGAAGACGCCCCGTCGCGCCCGCTCCAGCACCTCCTGGTCGATGTCCGTGCCCAGAATCTGATGCGAGCGGTTGGGCGACAGCTCGTGCAGCAGGATTGCCAGACTGTACGCCTCTGCGCCATACGAACTGCCTGCGCTCCAGAGCTTCAGTTGATAAGCGCCGCGCAATAGCTCGGGCAAGACCTCTGTTTTGAGAATCTGGAACTGCTCCGGGTTGCGGAACAGCTCGGAGACATTGATGGCTAATCGGTCGATGAAGTTGCGCAGGCGCGTTTCGTCCGACGCGAGGTAGATCAGGTAATCGGTGAACTTGCGGTAGCCCGCGCGTTCCATCATCGTGTAGATGCGCCGATAGGTCTGCTCGAACTTATACTGGTCGAGGTCGAGCCCCGCGCGTTTTTTGAGCTGCTGCTTGAACTGTTCGAAGTCGCGCAGCAGTTCTGGCGTCTTGGGTACGGTTATGCCGCCTGGAATTTGTTGCATACCTCTTTCACCCCCTCGGTGATTGCTTCGGCAATCTGGTGGAGCGGCGCGACGCGCTTGACCGCGCCTGTTTGGATGGCGGCGCGCGGCATGCCGAACACCACGCAGGTGCTTTCGTCTTCAGCGATGGTATACGCGCCCTTCGCTGCCAGCGCGCGCAGCCCCGCCGCGCCGTCCGACCCCATCCCCGTCAGAATCGCGACGACGACGGGGCCCTGATAGTTCTGCGCGATGGAGAGTAGGGCGACATCGACGGCGGGACGCACCCCATGCACGGGCGGGTCGTCGGTCAGCGTGATCCTGCCGCCGCGCTCGACTTTGAGATGCCTGCCGCCCTGCGCGAGGTAGGCGATGCCCGCCTGAAGCGTCTCGCCGCCCTGCGCCTCACGCACGCTGAACGCGCTGTTCCGATCCAGTCGCTCCGCCAGCGAGCGCGTGAAGCCCTCAGGCATATGCTGAATCAGCAGCACTTTGGCGTGCAACCCGATGGGCAGGCTGCTCATCACGGTATTGAGCGCGCGCGGGCCGCCCGTTGATGCGCCGATGACCACCAGCGGCGCGTCTGCTGTCGGGCGTCCCACCAGCGGACTGGGTCTGGGCGGCGCAGCGACCGCCTGTACCGACGGCGCACCCACAGCCACCCGTGCCCGCGCCACTGCCTTCACCTTCTCGATAATCTGCGACGAAATCCTGTAGATGTCCAGCGAGATGGAGCCTGACGGCTTCGTCACGAAGTCCACCGCGCCCAGCTCCAGGCACTTCAGCGTGACCTCCGCGCCCTCCTTCGTCAGGCTGCTGAGCATCAGCACGGGCGTCGGCTGCTCCTGCATCAATCGCTGGAGCATCGTCACGCCGTCCATCACGGGCATCTCCACATCGAGCGTGATGACATCGGGCTTGAGTTGACGCGCCATCTCCAGCCCTTCCTGCCCGTTTTTCGCCGCGCCCACCACCTCCAGCGCCGCGTCCTGATTCAGCAGGTCGCTGATCATCCGCCGCATGAACATCGAGTCGTCCACGACCAGTACCCGTAGCTTCGTCATACAGTCCCTCCACTAAGCGGCGCGGCGTACTATGCCCAGCGCCGCCGATAAGTCTTTTTCCGCGCTCGTGCTGCCCATCGCGCGCACGCGAATCAGCCCCGACGCCACATCGAATTCAAAGGAGCGTCCGAAGTTGCCCCGCGTATGTTCGAACACGACGCCGATGCGCAACTCCCTTAGCAACCGCTGAATTGTTTCCACATTCCGCTCGCCGATTCGCAGGGTCTGGCTGCGGTTCTGGAACAGCTCGCCGCCGCCCACCAGAATCGCTTTCAAGCGTGAAGCGAACGCGGGCGGCGTATCCAGCTTCTGCAGCAGTGCAGGAAGGGCAGTCGTTGCATATTTCCCAGGCAGTGCGCCTGCGTCTCCCTCATGGAGTTCGGGCAACATCACATGCGCCAGCGCCGCGCTCTGGGTGCGCGGGTCAAACAGCAGCGTGCCCACACACGACCCCAGCCCGATACAGCCCAGCACCCCAGCGCCTCTGGCAAAGACAATCTCGCCCATGCCCGCCAGCTTCACTTCCGCTTTGCCCATCTATCCCGCTCCTAAATGCCAAGAATTGCAAACAGCTTTTCCAGATTGCCTGTCTCAGGCAGGTACAGAAAATGGCCTTTGAACTCGTGTTCGGGGGTCTTGAAAGCCGTTTCAATCGCCAGCAGCTCGCGCTGCCCATACAGCGCCTCCACGAGAATCGAACTCAGCACAGCCATCGCCATGTCCGCTGCGAAGGCAGGTGGCTCCATGTGCAAGGTGAAGCCCGTCATCTGGCTGATGGCTTGCAGATAGTTGCCCAGCATGATATTGCTCACCTCGTTGATGACCGACTGGTACAGCTCGTTGAGGTCGTCCAACCCAGTGGGCTGCATCTGCACGAGGATATGCCACAACACCTGTGCGCTCTCCCACGGGAACAGGAACGCGCCTTCGCCGGGCCAGTCGCCGTTCACCCGCGAGACCGTGCCCACTACCAGTGTTTCTGGGTTTGCACAACACAACTCAGGTAGTGATTGAGCGTTCATCGGGTGGATTCGTGGCGTATCGAGAGTGAACAGCACGCCCGTCAGGTCTGAAAGGGCGGTCACCGCGCCTCCCAGCCCGATGTTGCCTATCTCGCGCAGTGCGTCCGTGCGCAGTTCGTTCAGAGTCGTTGTCATGGCTCGCCCCCGCCAGAAGATTTTTGCCACATTGCGGGGGGCAGGATTATTGTAAGGATACGGGGTTCAGGTACACTTTCGGCTTGATGGAATGGTTCAACGACCAGCCGCTGCGTGCGCGTCCGCATATCGCGGTACTGTTCTATGACGCGCTGGGCGATTTTGTGATTATCACACCGCTACTGCGCGGGCTGAAGGAGAAGTACCCCGATTGCACGCTCGACTACTTCAGCGGGGAGCGCACGCGCGAACTGGAAGAGGCGCTGCCCTACATCGACGCCCGTTTCTCGGTGTTTGGCAATCCGAACGCGCTGGCGCAGTTGCCTGCGTTCCTTGCCGAGCGGCGCGCCGTCGCGGGCGAATACGATCTGGTCGTCAATTGCGATTTTCACCCGACGATGGCGTTCGTGGCGCACATGCTGCAGCCGCGCTATGTGGTGGGCAAATGCTACGCCGCCGACCTGCGCGAGGAGGTGCCCCGCGCGCCGGGCAAGTTGCACCAGTTGCACGACGAGTACTGGTCTGCGCCCGACCTGCGGCAACGCTATGGCGACATCCTGCGCAGCACCTACATCGGCGAAATCTGGTGTCGGCTGGCGTTCGTGGAGACCGACTTCTACCGCACGGAGGCGCCCACGCACGACCCCGCCTGCGACATTCCCGAAGTGCTGATTTCTACGGGCGGGCGGCGGAGCGCGAAACTCTGGATTCGAGACTACTGGCGAACGGTCATCGACTGGTGCTTTGAGAACGGCTACCGTGTGGGGCTGATTGGCGACAAGCCCCAGCGTCAGAGCGCGGTCTATCACACAGGCGATACCGAGTCGTGGCTGCTGGAACAGACGCAGTTGATTGACCTGCGTGGGCGGTTCACCCTGCCGCAGGTCGCAGGCGCGCTGGCGCGGGCAAAGGCGTGCGTGTCGGTGGACAACGGGATTATGCACCTCGCCTACAGCGTGCGCACGCCCACGATTGCGCTGTTTGGCGCCAGCCCATGGATGGTCTGGACGCCGCCCGTGCCCCACCTGCACCTGATCCTGCCCGAAGAGCCGTGCAGCAAATGCTACGAGAACCGCTTCCGCAACGCCGATTGCCTGCTGCCGCGCCACCAGTGCATGCTGAGCGTGCGTCCGGAACGAGTCATTGAGCGGCTGCAATCAGTGCTGCATGAGGCATAAGCCGCCTCACAGTCCCGCCTGTTGCGGCGATTGATTCTGTCGGGTTCGCGGCGAGCAACTGATGCGCGTCTTGACGACTCGCCAACAGCCGTGAGGCGCACTCTGCGGCAGAATGAATAGGTTCGGTATAATTTACGCGAGGAGCGTCGCGAAAATGCAAATTTACGCGAAGCCACTGATGACTGCCTTTATGAGTGGTGTGGCGGCGCTGGTGGGTGTGCTTGGGACGCGCAGCGCGTGGGCGGCGTCGCACGCCCTGCACTGGCAGGATGTGCTGTGGTGGTGTAGCTTCGCCGCGCTGTTCTGGACAGGGCAACTAATCACGCGCGTCCCGGAGGCGCGCGACGATGACGACTCTCAGGGCAAAACCATCCTGACTATCCACCTGCCTGCCAGCGTGTTCAGCGTGTTGCTCATCGTCGCGCCGCTGGGCGTCACGCAGCTGGCGATGTCTCTGCAGGGAGCGCCGCTGGACCTGCTGGCGTCGCTGCGTCTTGTTTTGACGGGCGTTGCGATTGAGCTGGCGGGGCTGGTGTGGGGCGCGCCAGAACGCCGCCCGCTCGCCTCTCTGGCGCGCTGCCTGCGCGAATCGGTTGCAAAAGCGCGCCTAGCGATTGTGATACGAATCGTTTAGTGAGCGCAGACGAGAGCCCCTCACGGTGTTCAGGGCGCGCCTGCTCCCGTCGCAATCGGCTGATTGTTCGCGCGCCACTCCACCCACGAGCCGTCGTACACCTGCGCCTCGATGCCCAGCAACACCTGCAGGGTGAACCACAGCTGGCTCGCCTCGCGCCCGGAGTTGCAATAGACCACCAGCGGACGCCCCGAATCGATCCTCAGTTGTTTCACCTTCTCGCGTATCTCGTCGGGGGAGCGCCAGACGCTGTAGTTGCCCTCGCTGCGCAGCATCTCACGCAGGAACAGGTTCTGCGCCGTCGGGATGTGCCCCGCCTGATATTGCTGGGGCGCACGGGCGTCCAGCAACTGCACCGATTCGGGCGAGTCGAGATGCTTCTGCAGCCACTCCAGCGTGCGGAACAGTTCAGGCTTCGGCTGCGCCGTGTAGCTCTGCGGCGCCACGCGCGGGATTGCCTGCGTGAGCGGGCGGTTCTCCGCCTTCCACTTCTCGATACCGCCGTCCAGCACCGCCACGCGCGCGTGTCCAATCGCCATCAGCGCGAGCGCGGTGTAGGTCGCCGCCGAGAAGGCGTCCTCCACGCTGGAGTAGACGACCACTTCGTTCTCCGCGCCGATTCCCATCGCGCCGAAAATCTCCGCGAGGCGTTCCGGGGGCAGCATCTGTCCGGGGATACCGCCGCGACTGACGCGCAGCGTCTCCGTGTTGAGGAAAATCGCGTTCGGCAGGTGTTCCTGCAGGTAGGCAGGGAGCGCGCCGCGTGCATCAATAAGGCGCAGGTTCGGGTCGTTCAATCGCGCCGCCAGCTGCGCCGTCGTGAGGAGTTGCACCTGAGCCATTCGCGACTGCGCATCTCCCAGCGCGAGCATCAGCCCCAGCGCCATCAGCAGACCCGCAAAGCGTCTCATACCTGAAAGATACCTTATCCGTGCGCCTCAGTCGATGGGGGCGTCGTCGGTATGCAGGGCGCGCAAGAGTTCGATGTCTTCCTGTGTCAGGGGCGCCTTCGCGAATAAGTCGGGGCGCAGGGCGCGGGTCAGGCGCAGCTGCTGCAGCCGCCGCCAGCGGGCAATCGCGCCGTGATTGCCCGACAGCAACACCTCTGGCACGCGCATGCCCCGAAACGCCTCCGGGCGCGTATACTGCGGGTAGCCCAGCAGCCCATCGGCATACGAGTCCTGCCCCAGCGATTCGGGCGAGTGTATCGCGCCGGGCAACAGGCGTACGACCGAATCGATGACAATCAACGCGGGCAGCTCGCCGCCCGTCAGCACATAGTCGCCGATGCTAATTACATCCGTCGCCAGGTGCTCGCGCACACGGGCGTCCACCCCCTCGTAGTGCCCGCAAATCAGAATCAGATGCTCCTGTTCCACCAGCTCCTGCGCGAGCGACTGGGTGTAGAGCGCGCCCTGCGGCTCCAGCAAGATGATGCGCGTTGCAGGCGAGGGCTGGCACGCCTCCACTGCGCGGAAGATGGGTTCGGGCTTCATCACCAGCCCTGCGCCGCCGCCGTAGGGTTCGTCGTCGGTCTTTTTGTGCTTGCCTGCGGCGAAGTCGCGCAACTGCAGGGCGCGAATCTGCGTCAGTCCCCACTCCCGCGCGCGCCCGACGATGCTGTAGCTTACGCCCGCCTCAATCATCTCGGGAAACAGCGTAATCACATCAATCCGCAACACGCGGGGGATTATACCAAACGGGTGAGGCTATGCCCTGACCGACCGAATTGCATACGCCAGCGCTTGTTCAATATCTTCAGGCTCCAGTTGAGGATATGCCTGCAAAATGTCCTTTTTCGAGGCGCCGGACGCGAACAGCTCCAGCAGGAACTCCACGCTGATGCGCGTCCCTCGAATACACGGCTTGCCCGACAGGATGTTCGGGTCAACAACAATCCGATCCAACGACTCACGCACGGCAATATTTTACCTGGAGACGCCATGCTACAATTAACGCGGGGCGACCTGTATGAACCAACGCACAGCACTGGTCCAGCCACACAGCACCGAAGCCGAGATGAGCGTGCTTGGGTCGATGATGCTCGACCCGAACGCACTGGAGCGGGTGGTCGAGATTCTCCAGCCTGAGGATTTCTATCACCCGGCGCATCAGATTCTCTATAACGCGATGCTTTCGCTGCACGAGCGCAACTACGCCGTAGACCTGCTCACGGTTCAGGAAGATTTGCGCCGTCATGGGCAACTGGAGGAGATTGGGGGCTTGCCCGCGCTGGTGAACATCGTGGAGAGCGTGCCGACCGCCGCGAACGCGGAGCATTACGCCCGTATCGTGAAGGAGAAGGCGATCCTGAGACGCCTGCTGCGCGCCGCACACGAAATCGTCCGCCTCGTCGAAGAGCCCGAGCTGGAGGTACAGCAGATTCTCGATCAAGCCGAGCATGCGGTCTATCAGGTCGCGGAGCAGCGGCTGGGCAGGGAGTTCTCCGAAGTGGGGCGCCTGATAATGGATGTAATCGGGCGCCTCGACGAGCGTCAGCAGCACCTGCAGAACCATCCGGGCGATTTCCTGATGGGCGTCTCGACAGGGTTCCGCGAGCTGGACTGGATTCTGTCGGGCTTGCACCCGTCGGAGCTGATTATCCTCGCGGCGCGTCCCAGCGTCGGCAAAACCTCGCTGGCGGTCAACATCGCGGAGCATGTGGCCATCCGTGAGCGCAAGGCGGTCGCCATCTTCAGCCTGGAGATGTCCGCCGACCAGCTGGTGCAACGCATGCTCTGTTCGCAGGCAGGGGTCAGTGCGCAGCGTCTGCGCCGACTACAGCTCACCCTCGATGAGTGGCAACTGATTAATCACGCCGCCGAACGGCTCTTCACCGCCAGTATCTATATCGACGACACGAGCAGCCTCTCGCCGATGGAGATGCGCGCGAAGTGCCGCCGCCTCAAGTCCCGATTGCAGGATCGCGAGCTGGGGCTGATTGTGGTGGACTACCTGCAGCTGATGCGTTCATCCAGTCGCCGTGTGGAGAACCGCAATCAGGAAATTGGCGAGATTGCTCGCGCGCTCAAACAAATTGCCCGCGAATTCGAGGTGCCCGTGCTGGTGCTATCGCAGCTCTCGCGCTCGGTGGAACGGCGCGAGAACAAGCGCCCGATGCTCTCCGACCTGCGCGACAGCGGCTCCATCGAGGCGGAAGCGGATGTGGTGCTGTTTATTCATCGCGAGGAATACTACGGCGACCGCGACGCGCCGCCCGTCGACCCGCCGCCCGGCTATGTGCGTCAGGAAGAGGTCGAACTCATTATCGCCAAGCAGCGCAACGGTCCCACAGGCAAAGTCATCGTGGCGTTCCAGCCCGACTACTCGCGCTTCGTGAGCATCGATCGCGAGCACACGCCTGTCTACTGACGCCAGCGCGGCAGGAATCGTCCCGTCGTGCGCTGGTAGTCGGCATATTCGGGGTAATGCTGTTGCAGGCGACGCTCTTCCTCGCGCGCTTTCAGCTGGAAGAACACGGTCAGGGCGACTGCCGCCGCAATACCCAGCGGCTTCTGCAGCGCCATTGCTCCGCCGAACGCCAGCAGCAGCACACCCGTATACATCGGATGGCGGATAAAGGCGTACACGCCCTCCCGCTTCAGCCCCAGTGCGCGATTCGGTTCTGGCAGTGGGGTGAGTAGCCGCCCGTGCAGACGCAGCGCCGCGATTCCGACCCACGCCCCCAGCCCCACCAGCAGCGCGCCCAGCCAGCGCCACAGCCCCCACGCCGACTCCGCGCCATACACCAGCGCCAGCCCATACGCCACGAACAACACCGCCTGCGCGAACACCCAGCCATAGCCCATGCCTCAATTCTACTTAAATCGAAACCGCCCCGTGGGGGACAGACGGGGCGGTTTCTTCGGGGGACGGGTCGGATGGAAGTCTCAGCGGAAAAACTCGAACGCCTCAATCGATTGCTTGATGCGTTGCAAAAAGCGTCCCGCGTACATCCCGTCGATTAATCGATGGTCGTAGCTGAGACAAAGATTCATGACTGGGCGGATGGCAATCATATCGTTGATGACTATAGGCTGTTTGACAATCGCGTAGGTTCCCAGAATCGCCGTCTGCGGGTGGTTGATGATGGGCGTGCCGATAAGCGCGCCGTAGCTGCCGGGGTTGGTCAGCGTGAAGGTTGCGCCCTGCACTTCGGCGACGCCGATGGTCTTGTTGCGCGCGCGCGCGGCGATGTCGTCCAGATCGCGGGCAATCTCGATGAGCGTTTTTTTATGCGCGTCGCGTATCACGGGCACAATCAGCCCCTCCTCGCCCTTTGCGCCCAGCGCGACCGCCACCCCAAGATGCACATAGTGGCGCACGATAATCTGGTCGTCCTGCAGGGTGGCGTTCATCATCGGGAACTCCAGCAGGGCGTCGGTACACGCCTTTACGAAGAACGGCGTGTAGGTCAGGCGCACGCCATACTGCTGCTGGAACGAGTCTTTGTTGCGCTCGCGGAACTCCACCAGCTTGGATACATCCACCTGAATCACGGTGGTGACATGCACGGCGGTCTGGTAGCTTCTGGTGAGGTGTTCGGCGATCACCTTGCGCATGCCGACCAGCGGGACGACCTCTTCGCCCTCGCGCGGCGCAACTGGCTGCGGTTTCGGGGCGGGCGCAGGGGGCGCGGTAGGTGCGGGTGCAGGCGCAGCGACGGGTTGCGGCGCAGGCGCGGACTTGCGCTGGGCGATGTACGCCTCGATGTCCTTGCGCGTGACGCGCCCACCCGTGCCCGTGCCGGGGATGGTCAGCAACTCCTCGTGGCTGATGCCGTGTTCGCGGGCGATTTTGCTCACGACGGGCGAGATGAAGGGCTGTCCCGACGCGCCGCGCGACTGCCCATCGCTGCGCGCGGGCGCAGGAGCAGGCGCAGGGGCAGCGGACGCAACTGGCGCAGGCTCCTCGCTCCCGCCGTAGAAGCCGACCGACTCCACAGGCGGCGGCGCGGACGCCTTCTCAGGCGCAGGCTTCGGCGCAGGGGGCGCTTCGGCGGCTGCCGTCGCCGCTTCAATCAGCGCAAGTTCCTGCCCCACCTGCACCGTCGCGCCCGCCGACGCCAGAATCTGCTTCAGCACGCCGCTCGCAGGCGCAGGCAGCTCGGTGTTCACCTTGTCGGTCATAATCTCGACAAGCGGCTCGTCCTCTTTGACCAGCTCGCCTTCCTGCTTCAGCCAGCGCACGATAGTGCCTTCCACAATACTCTCGCCCAGTTCGGGCATAATCACCGCCACAGCCATCGTCTATTCTCCTCAGTATGCTGCCAGTTCCCGCGCGGCGAACACGATATCGTCCACGCTGGGCAACACGAACTTCTCCAGCGGCTCCGCGAAGGGCACGAAGGCGTCCTTCGCCGCCACACGCATAATCGGTGCATCGAGCCACTCATACGCCTGCTCGGTAATCCGCGCGGAGATTTCCGCGCCCACGCCGCCCGTCTTCGGCGCTTCGTACACAATTAATACCTTGCTCGTCTTGCGCACCGACTCCAGAATCGTCTCCATATCGAGCGGCTTAATCGTGCGCAGGTCGATGACCTCCAGCGAGATGCCCTCTTTCTCGAGGCGCTGCGCGGCGTCGAGCGCGAAATGCACCATCGCGCCGTAGGTAATCACGCTGATGTCGTCGCCGTAGCGGCGCACGCGCGCCTCGCCCAGTCGCACGATATAGTCCTCGCCCGCGTCGGGAATGGGTCCCTTGATACGGCGGTAGAGGTACTTATGCTCGTAGAATACGACGGGGTTATTGTCGCGGATGGAGGCTTTCATCAGCCCGTAGGCGTCGTCGGGGAAGGCGGGCTGCACCACCTTCACGCCCGGCGTATGGAAGAACCACGCCTCGAACTGCTGGCTGTGATACAGGCTGCCGCCGACATAGCCGCCCGACGGACCGCGCACCACAATCGGGATGGGCGTCTTACCGCCCGAACGGTACAGCCATGTGCCCGCGACATTGACCACCTGATCGAAGCCGTAGGAGATGAAGTCGATGAACTGCATTTCGGCGACGCCGCGTTTGCCTGCCGCCGCCGCGCCGACCACCGTCGCGATAATCGCCGTCTCAGAGATGGGCGCGTCAATCACGCGATCCGCGCCGAAGTGTTCGAAGAACCCGCTTGTGACGCCGAACGCGCCGCCCATGCGCCCGATGTCCTCGCCAATCAAAAACACATTCGGGTCGCGCTCCATCTCTTCCCAGAGCGCGAGCCGAATCGCCTCCAGAAAGGTCACTTCCCTCATCGCGACACCCCCGCACTCTCGTCGTAGATGTCTTCCATCGCCGTGTGCGGTTCGGGGTCCGGGCTGCTGATGGCGTATTCGATGGCTTTCTGGATTTGCTCCACGATGTCGGGCGGCGGCTCAGGCAGCTCGGCTTCGGTGAACAGCCCCGTCTGCAGCAGGTACTGGCGGTAGCGGGGTAGCGGGTCGTGCTTTTCCCACATCTCGATCTCGTCCACAGGGCGGTACTGGCGCGCGCGCGTCTCATCGTGGTCGGCGTGCCCCTGCAGACGGTAGGTCACGCACTCAATCAGCACGGGACCGTTGCCCGCGCGCGCGTGTTCCAGCGCAGCACAGGTGGTGTTGTAGACCTCCAGCAGGTCGTTGCCGTCGATGCTGTAGCCCGGGATGCCGTAGCCCTTCGCGCGGTCGGCAACGGTCGCCGTCGGCACTTCCAGCTCCACCGGCGTCGAGTAGGCGTACTGGTTGTTCTCCACCACCACAATCAGCGGCAGCTTATGCACGGCGGCGAAGTTCAGCCCCTCATGAAACGGTCCCGTGGCGGTTGCGCCCTCGCCCGTGTAGGCGACCAGCGCGCGGTCGCGATGCCCGTCCAGCCGCTGCGCCCACAGCACCCCGCACGCCACCGCAATCGTGGAGCCTAGCATGCTGGTGGAATGCACAATCCCCAGACTCATGTCGCCCATGTGGCTCCATGAGTCTTTACCGCGCGTGGGGGCGTTCGCCTTGCCCCAGACCTGACACATCACCTGTTCGGGGGTCATGCCGCGAAACACAAACACGGGCATATCGCGGTGAATCGGCGAGACAAAATCGTCAGGGCGCAGGGGATAGGTCGTGCCCACCTGAATCGCCTCCTGCCCACGCGAGCCGTACACATTCCCGCGCCGCAGCCGACCCTTCTTCTTCGCGTCGTACAGGGCGTCGTCAAACACACGCGCAAACCATAGCCTGCGATAAATCTCCAGTAAATCGCTCTTCTCTAACCGCTCGTGGTAGGCGGCAGTTCGCTGCTGTCCGTTCTTGCGTCGTCCACGCGCTGCGCTCAAAGTTGTCCTCCTTGCAACGGCTCGATTATACCCGAATCACGGCGTCAAGCGTCATAATATAGCGTGGAGGTGCATTATGCGACTCAAAAGACTCTGGATTGGGCTGATGGGGATTACGCTGTGCGGCGCGCAATCGCAGGAACTACTGCCTGTAACGCGCGTGGTGCTGTATCGGAGCGGCGTGGGCTATATTGAACGGTTTGGGCGCATCAGCGGCGACGCGACGCTGACGATGGCGATGCGCGAGAGCCAGATGAACGACCTGCTCAAGTCGCTGATTCTGGTCGATCTGGACGGCGGGCAGGTGTTGCCCGCGCAGTACACGCCACGCGACCCGCTGGAGCGCACGCTCAGCGCGTTCGCCATTCAGCTGTCGGACAATCCCTCGATGGCGACCCTGCTGAACCGCCTGCGCGGCGTACCTGTGGAGATTCAGACTGAAAAAGAGACCCTGCTGGGCACGGTGCTGAGTATCGAAGTGCGCGAGGAGACTGCCAGCGAGGTGGTGGTCAAACGCGCCTATGTAAACCTGATGACCAACCCAACGATGCGCTCCGTGCCGCTGGACGGAATTACCAGCCTGCGCGTGCGCGACGAGCGGCTCCAGGGGGAGCTTCAGAACGCGCTCGCCACAATCGCGACGGGGCTGGACAACACGCGCAAGACGATTCAACTGCGTTTCACAGGTCAGGGCGCGCGGCGCGTGCTGGTCGGCTACCTGACCGAGATGCCCCTGTGGAAGATGACCTACCGTCTTGCACTGAGCGCCACCGAGCCGCCCCTGCTGCAGGGCTGGGCAATCGTCGAGAACACCACCGACGAGGACTGGCGCAATGTGCGGCTGGAGCTGGTGTCGGGGCGTCCCGTGAGCTTCATCCAGAACCTGTACGAACCGATTTACCCGAAGCGTCCCACTGTGCAGACGCAGACCGACGCCGCGCTGATGCCCGATGTGCCCGAAGCGGCGATGGAACTCAAAGCGGATGAGATGGCGGCGCGCGCGGCGGCGCCCTCCAGCGCGCCCAGACGCATGGGCGCGCCCGGCGAACTGGGCGGTTTCGGCGGCTTCGGCGGCGCGCCGCGCGCCATGCGCGAAAGCATCGTCGAGATGGCGCAGGGACAGGAGCGCGGCGCGCTGTTCGATTATCGCATCCAGCAGCCCGTCACCATCCTGCGCCAGCAGTCGGCGCTCGTGCCCGTGATTAACCGCGCCATCGAAGCGGAAACCGTGTCGCTATATAATCCCGCCAATCACCCGCGCCATCCCTTCTTCGGCGTCAAGCTCACCAACACCACCGACCTGACGCTGATGGAGGGACCCGTCACGGTCTATCTGGATGGGGCGTATGGCGGCGATGCGCAGCTGGAGACTCTGGAGCCAAAAGGCGAGCGCATCCTGACCTACGCGCTGGATCTGGGGATTGAGGTCGCGCAGGATCGCGCCAACTTCACCACCCAGATGCTTTCGGTGAAGATTGTTGATGGCGTGCTGCAACAGCGATTCGAACAGCGCATGGAGAACCTCTACCGCCTCACCAGCCGCGATGACAAGCCACGCACGGTGCTGGTGGAACAGCCCTATCAGGATGAGTGGGAGCTGGTACAACCCGCGAAGTTCGAGCGCACGGCGACCTTCTATCGCTTCCCTGTGGAAGTGCAGCCGCGCCAGACAGCGACCCTGCGCGTGGTTCAGAAGCGCACCACTCAGGAGAGCTTCGCGTTGCTGGAGAGCAACGAAGACATAATCCGCGTGCTGGCGCAGAACCAGCAGCTCAGCGAACCGATTCGGCAGGCGTTGAACAGCATCCTGAACCGCCGTCGCGCGATACGCAACTTCGAAGCGCAGATTCGCCAGCAGGAGTCGCGCATCAAAGCCATCACGGACGATCAGGCGCGTATCCGCGAGAACATGCGCCAGTTAGACCGCAACTCCGCGCTCTATCGCGAGTATGTGCAGAAGCTGACCCAGCAGGAGCGCGAGATTGAGGCGGCGCGCCGCGAGATCGAGCGCCTGCAGGAACAGCGCGCCCGCGCCCAGCGCGAACTGAGCGAGTATATCGCGGGGTTGAATCTGTAAAGCGCCCTACGGCGGGTGTGCGAGAAGTTGCTGCGACGCAGAGCAGCGGGATTCCTCAAACACCCGCCCTACCCCCTTGACAGGCGCGTGCGGTAGAGGGTATAATGCACCCAGTTAACCAATCTGGTCTAATGAGTGCATATGGAGGCTTGCGATGCAAGTACGATGGATTGCGCTGAGCGCATTGACGATAGTGTGTGTTGCATTTCTGACGGCGTGCGGCAATCAGAGCGCGTCGACCGCCAGTGGCGCAGACGATACCACCACCCAATCTGCCCAGACCAAGCCCGCCGATTCTAAAGCCGACGCTCCCACAGACCCCGAAGCGGCGAAGGGCAAGCTGGTCTTTATTCAAACGGGTTGCAACGCCTGCCACATGAGTCCTGCGGTAGGCAAGGATTTCCCCGACCTGCGCGGGCTGTACGGCTCGGAAGTCAAACTTGCAGATGGCTCCACGGTCGTTGCGGATGAGGCGTACCTGCGCGAGGCGATTGTGAACCCCAACAAGCAGGTCGTCGCGGGGTATCCCCCCTCGATGCCGCCCTACGGCTACCTTAAAGAGGAGCAGGTCAACCAGCTCATCGCCTACATCAAATCGCTCAAGGACGAAAAACCGGAGTTTGTGAAGCACTGAACGGCGGGCGGCAATCCCTCGAGCACCCGCGTACCCCTTGACACGGCGCGGACAGGTATGGTATAATACACTCTGCCTGAGACATCGGGCGAATAGCTCAGCTGGGAGAGCGCTTCCCTTACAAGGAAGAGGTCGCAGGTTCGAGCCCTGCTTCGCCCACCAGCGAGCGATAGACTTGCGGGGCTGTAGCTCAGCCAGGTCAGAGCGCTAGCCTGTCACGCTAGAGGTCGCGGGTTCAAGTCCCGTCAGCCCCGCCATGCGCCGAGGTAGCTCAGAGGTAGAGCACTGGACTGAAAATCCGGGTGTCGGCGGTTCGAATCCGCCCCTCGGCACCACCACCGGGCGAGTGGTGGAATCGGTAGACACGCCAGACTTAGGATCTGGTGGGCTTTGCCCGTGGGAGTTCGAGTCTCCCCTCGCCCACCAAATCGGGTATAATTAACACGATGTGCGGGAGTAGCTCAGTGGTAGAGCATCTCGTTGCCAACGAGAGGGTCGCGGGTTCGAGTCCCGTCTCCCGCTCCATCCTAATTTAGAGGCGTCATCATGCAAACGCAATCCACGCACTCTTTTCAAATCCTGAACCGTGAGCAACCGTCGCCTGTCACGATTCTGCTGACTGTGGAGGTGGACGCGCCGACAACGCAACGCATGTTCGAACGGGCGGTGCGCTATCTGGGCAAACACATTCGCGTACCGGGCTTCCGTCCGGGGCAGGCGCCCGCCGCCATGATTCGACGCGCCATCCCCGAAGAGAACCTGCGCCGCGCGGCAGGCGAACTGATGATGGACGAATTCATCCCCAAAGTGCTGACGCACGAACAGATTGAACCCTATCGCCCGCCGCAGGTGGACATAGAGCGTTTACAGGAAGGCGAGCCGTTCCGCTTCACACTCACCATCCCGCTGCGCCCCGTGGTGGAAAAACTGGGCGAATACCGCGACCTGCGATTCCCCATCCCACCCCAGGAGACCAGCGACGAGGAAATCGACCAGGCGATCGATGCACTCCGCAAGCAGCAGATGAAACTTGAGGCGAGTCCGGAGCGTCCCGCGCAGCCCGACGACCGCCTGATTGTCGGGATTCAGTCGCTGGAGCAGGAAGACGCGCCGCGCAATCGCTACATGCTGACGCTGGGCGAGACCTTCGGCGCACTGGACAACCTGCTGTCGGGCATGCGCGAAGGCGAGACCAGAGAGGCGACGCTCACCTTCCCCGAAAGCTTCGACGACCCCGAACTGGCAGGCAAAACGCTCACCGTCGCCGTCACTCTCGATAGGGTTTATGCGCCTGTCTACCCTGAAATCAACGATGAATTCGCCCAGAAGCACGGGTATACTGACCTGCCCTCAATGCGTGAAGCGATTGGTCAGCGCATTATTCGGGGCAAAACCGAGTACCTGCAGGATCAGGCGCGCAATCAGGCGTTAGCGGCGCTGCGCGAACGGAGCATCGTCCACCTGCCCGATGCGCTTATCGAGGAGCAACTGCGCGAGGAAGCGGAAGACTTCGCCCGCGAACTGGTGCAGAACGGGCTTTCGTTCGAGATGTTTGCGCAGCAATCGGGGCTGACCCGCGACCAGGTGATTGAGCAGCTGCGTCAGCGCGGCGTCACGCGCCTGCAGAACACCTTCCTGCTGATGGCAATCGCTGATCAGGAGGGCATTACGGTCACGGATGAGGAGCTGGACTCCATCACCGAGATTGCCATCACCAACACGGGACCGCAGACGCGCGCGCGCCTGAAGGAAGACCCCGAACTGCGCGAGCGAATCGCTCAGGAGCTTCGGCTCGATCGCGCCCTGCAAAAACTGCTCGATATCGTCCAAAATAGAGAGCAAGGAGACTGAGACGATGATGGACCCGAAAAACCAGCTGATACCGATGGTGGTGGAGCAGACTGCGCGCGGCGAACGCGCCTACGACATCTACTCGCGCCTGCTCAAAGACCGGATTGTTTTTGTGGGCACGCCCATCAACGACGACATCGCCAACCTCGTGGTGGCGTCGCTGCTGTTCCTTGAGAAAGAGGACCCTGACAAAGACATCGACATGTATATCAACTCGCCGGGCGGTGTGGTGAGCGCAGGGCTGGCGATTTACGACACGATGCAGATGATTCGCCCTGATGTCGCCACAATCTGTATCGGGCAGGCGGCGAGCATGGGCGCGGTATTGCTGGCGGGCGGCGCGCCGGGCAAACGCTACGCTCTCCCGCACGCACGCATCATGATTCACCAGGTGCATGCGGGCTTTCAGGGAACCGCGCTCGATATCGAAATTCAGGCGCGCGAGGTGCTGCGCTACAAGGACATCCTGAACAACATTCTGCATAAGCACACAGGGCAACCGATTGAGCGCGTGGAACAGGACACTGCGCGCGACTACTTCATGTCCGCGCAGGAAGCCCGCGAGTATGGAATAATCGACCATGTGTTAGACCGTAGCGGTCGCTAACAGGAGGCACTTGTGGCACGAACGAATGATACACGCATGACCGATCGGTGTGTGCTGTGCGGCAAGTCGCGCGAGCAGGTGCGCAAGCTGATTCTGGGAATGTACGGCGGCGTCTGCTCCGATTGCGTCAAGTTAGCCAGCGATATTCTGCGCAGCGAGTCGAGCGCGACGCCCGCGGCGCAACCCATCGGCTCCGTGGACACCATCCCGAAACCGAAGGACATCTACCGCGTGCTGAATCAGTATGTGGTGGGACAGGAGCGCGCCAAGCGGGTGCTGTCGGTCGCCGTCTACAACCACTACAAGCGGGTCAAGGCGGGGGCGAACAACGAGGTCGAACTGCAAAAGAGCAATATCCTGCTGATTGGTCCCACAGGCAGCGGCAAAACGCTGCTGGCGCAGACGCTGGCGCGAATTCTGAATGTGCCGTTTGCGATTGCCGACGCCACCGCGCTCACCGAAGCGGGCTATGTCGGCGAAGATGTGGAAAACATCCTGCTGCGCATTATTCAGGCGGCGGATATGGACATCAAAGCCGCCGAGCGCGGCATTATTTACATCGACGAAATCGACAAAATCGCGCGCAAGGCGGATAACCCCTCCATCACGCGCGATGTGTCGGGCGAAGGCGTGCAGCAAGCGCTGCTCAAGATTCTGGAAGGCACCGTCGCGAATGTGCCGCCCCAGGGCGGACGCAAGCACCCGCATCAGGAGTTCATCCAGATCGACACCTCCAATATCCTGTTCATCTGCGGCGGCGCGTTCGACGGGCTGGAGAAGATTATCGAGCGACGGCTCACCGACCAGTCGATGGGCTTCCGCTCGAACCCTGAAACGCGCCGCAAGCGGAATGTGGGTGACCTGCTCTCCCATGTGATGCCTGAAGACCTGCTCAAGTTCGGGTTGATTCCCGAATTTATCGGGCGGCTGCCTGTCGTGGCGACGCTGGACGCGCTGGACGAGGCGACGCTGGCGCGCATTCTGGTGGAGCCAAAGAACGCGCTCGTGCGCCAGTATCAGAAGTTCTTCGAGCTGGACGGCGTCGAGCTGGTCGTGCAGGAGGACGCGCTGCGCGCGATTGCACAGGAAGCAATCCGGCGGGGCACAGGCGCACGCGCCCTGCGCGCCATCCTCGAAGAGGTCATGCTGAATGTGATGTACGAAGTGCCCTCGAACCCGAACATCAAGCGCGTGGTGATTACGGAAGAGACCGTCGCCCAGCGCAAAGACCCTGAAATCCTCACCGCCGACGATATTCAGCAGGCGTCGTAATCGGCGAATTGGGCGCGGGTATGACTCCCGCGCCCCTTCAGGGGTGCAATTCACCCGATGAACGAGTCTCGACCGCCGATGCCGCCTGCGGAGGCAATTCGCCGCTGGCGCGACGGACTGCGTGAAGTGGAAGCGCTCACCCGCGCCGAGCGTCTCCAGATGACCTACGAAGAGCGACTGCGCGCCATCCAGCAACTCTACAGCTTCTGGAAGTCGCTGGGGCTGCTGCCCGAATCGCGCCCGCTGTGCGAACGCTGGATCGAAGCCAAACGCCGATGGCTGGCGAAACACGTGCCTGACCTGCCGCACGAACTCCGCTAACAACGGCAGGAACTCCCCCCTTCGCCTCGAAACAGGCGCGGGGCGCAACGCCCCCCAACCTACAACGATGGAGGCTACTGAATGAGCAAAGTACGCTTGGGACTGATTGGCAGCGGCGGTATGGCGCGCCATCACATCAACATCCTGCAGGGAATCGGCGACGCGGAGCTGGTCGCAATTACCGAACCCAGCCCTGACCAGCGCAACGCGACCACACAGCGCTTTCCCCACCTGCAGGGTGTGCCGTTCTTCGATGACTACCGCGACATGCTGGACCAAGCCGAGCTGGACGGCGTGATGATTGTCTCGCCCCACACGCTCCACTTCCAGCAGGCGATGGACGCGCTGGACAGGGGACTGAATGTCATGATTGAGAAGCCGATGGTCTGCACGGTGGCGCATGCGCAGGCGCTGGTACGCAAAATCCGCGAGACGGGCAAGGTCG
The DNA here is from genome assembly GCA_037442365.1 of Armatimonadota bacterium. Lineage (GTDB taxonomy): Bacteria > Armatimonadota > Fimbriimonadia > Fimbriimonadales > GBS-DC > GBS-DC. The sequence goes on from JBBIQK010000022.1 coordinate 25,696, forward strand.
GGCTGATTGCCTACCAGCGGCACTACATCCCCGTGTATCGCTATGTGTACGAGGGCATTCGGCGCGGCGAAATCGGCGAGGTGCATTTCGTACAAGCCATCAACCTGCAGAACTGGATGCGCGCCACCGCCAACACATGGCGTCAGGACCCCGAACTGTCGGGCGGCGGGCAGATTAACGACACCGGCTCGCACCTGGTGGACTTCCTGATGTGGATTATCGAAGCGCCCGCGACGAAGGTCAGCGCGTATATGCAATACTTCGACCGCAAGGTGGACATCAACTCCGCGCTGGCGTTCGAGTACGCCAACGGTACGATTGGCAACCTGTCGATTATCGGCAGCACGACCGTCGGCTGGCATGAGGAGATTACCGTCGTGGGCAGCGAGGGCAGCTACCTGATTCGCCACGACCAGCTCGAAATCTGCGACGCGCATGGCAACCGCTACAAGCAGGAGAACCTGCCGCAGGGGTCGCAGCCGATTGTCAACTTTGTGAACGCGATTTTGGGGCGCGAGGAGGTGCAATCCAAGCCCGAAAACGCGCTGCGCATCACGGCGTTTACGGAGGCGGCGTGGCAGTCGGCGGCGCAGGGCGGCGTGCCAGTGCCTATCGCGCAACTCGAGGAGTAGCCGTCGGGTATACTTACGAATACGGTCGCGCTAAGCGGGGAGCTGGCGGTTCCCTGTACCTGCAACCCGCCATAGCAGGGCTGAACTCTGGCTCGAGGCGGGTCGGCTTGCAAGAACCGCCGCGCACGCGCCCGTGAGGATCATCGGGACTTACGCAACGGAGGGACGGTGAACCCCGCCAGGTCCGGAAGGAAGCAACGGTAAGTCGTTTCCCCGTGTGCCGTAAGCCCCCCGGTGGGAGCGGGCAGCGACGCGACGCCTTGTGGAGCGCCGTCGACAGCCAGTGCGCGACCGCTACTTCCCCAGCAGGTCGCGCAGCGCGCCCTCCAGCGTCGGGAAGCGGAACTCGTAGCCCGCTTCCAGCAGCCGCCGAGGCAACACGCGCGAACCCTGCAGTACGAACTCCGCCATCTCGCCCAGTAGCAGGCGCACGGCGAACGCAGGCGCGCGGACAATCGCCGGGCGCAGCAACACGCGCCCCAAGGTGCGGGCGAACTCCTGCATCGTGGCGGGGTTGGGCGCGGTGAAGTTGAACACACCTGACAGGTCGTCGCGCGAAAGCAGGAACGCCGCTCCCTCCACCACATCACGGAGGTGAATCCACGAGAGCCACTGCCTGCCCGACCCAATTGGACCGCCCACGCCGAGCTTGAAGGGGGTGAGCATCTGGGGTAGCGCGCCGCTCTCCAGCCCCAGCACGACGCCGATTCGCAGATAGCACAGGCGCGTTCCCAGCGCGGCAACGGGCTGCGCCGCCGCCTCCCACGCCTTGCCCAAATCCGCCAGAAAGCCGCTCGCCGGCGGGCTGGACTCATCGGCGGTCGTGTCGGGGCTCTGGTCGTAAATGCCAATCGCCGACGCCTGCAGCCAGATTCGCGGGGGCGTCGGCACGCGCGCCGCCGCCTGAACCAGCAGTTCGGTCGTCTTCACGCGGCTGTCCCACAGGCGTTGCTTGACGGCGGGCGTCCATCGCTGGGCGATGCTCTCGCCCACGAGGTTAATCACGGCGTCCGCGCCATCCAACCGCTCTGCCCAGTCGCCGAGCGTTGCGCCGTCCCAGCCGATGGCGCGCACGCCTTCGGGCAGGCGCGCCTGCGCCCGCTCGGGATCGCGCGTCAGCACCTCCAGCGTGTGCTGCGCCCGATACGCCTCCAGCATCGCCTTGCCGATAAACCCCGCGCCGCCAGCAATCACGATTCTCATAGCACATCACAATTCATGCGAAACTACGGAAAGTTGCGCAGGCGTAAGCGTTGAACCATCGCCCGTAGTATACCTCGCCCCTGAGTTTGGGGTATCCTGTATCCCATTACCCTACTCAAGGAGGAGACGATGCGAACAGGATTAATGATTCTGGCATCTGGTCTTTTGGCGCTGAGCGCGTATGCGCAGCTGCGCGATGTGCCCCCCAACCACTGGGCGTATCAGGCGATACGCGAGCTGACGCGCCTGCGCATTCTGGAAGGGTTCCCTGACGACACATTTCAGCCGAACCGACAGGTCACCCGTGCGGAGTTTGCGCAGGCAGTCGCCCGCGCCTATCGCGTGATTGACGAGCGCATCCGCCAGCTGGAGCAGCGCATCAACCAGCTTGCGCCCGAATCGCCCGCCGCGCCGCAGCCCTCGCCGCTGGAGGCGCGCGTGCAGGAGCTGCGTCAGGCGGTGCAGGAACTCCAGCAGTTGCGCGGCGCGGTCGAAACCCTACAGCGGCTGGCGCAGGAGTTCGAGACCGAGCTGAGCAACCTGAATGTGAGCGTGCGCGATTTGCGCCGTGACCTCGATGCGCTCAGCGCACGCCTGCAAGTCGAAGAACGACAGCGCAACCGCCTCACGGGTGATGTGCTGCTTGCCGCGTTCGGCACGCACAGCTACGATGGGCGCAGTGCGCTCACCTACAACGGCAACGCTATCAACCAATCAGGCAAGTTCCTGCAGAGTGTCGGCGTGCTGCACGAGCTGGGACTGCAGGTCGATGTGCCCGTGAACGAGCGCATTGATGCGAAAGCGACCTTCATCATCGGTAACTACCTGCCCTACACGCGCGACGCCGCCCGCGACGCCGATAGCCTGAATGTGAACACGGGCGCGTACACCTTCGGCGCGACCGATGTCGCCATCTGGGAGGCGTATATCACGCTCCCGCTGGAGCTGTTCGGCAGGGAGATTCAGGCGCAGGTGGGGCGCATTCCGTTGAAGCTGACCCCCTACACCCTGCAGCGGATTGACCCCGACTACTACATCGACTCGGCGCGCTACGACGACGGCGCGTTCCGTGCGGATGGCGCGCGCCTCACTACTACGCTCGGTGGGATGAACGCCGAGCTGTTTCTGGTGAGCAGCTACGGCATCCGCTCCAACACCACGCGCTTTTTCCCGATACGCTTCGCGAACCACAACGCTTCGGTGGGCGCGCCTGTGGATCAGATGGCGGGTCTGCGCCTGCAGTACCCGTTCCGCGCCTTCGACGCGCCTGCGACTGTGGGCGCGACTTACCTGGCGGCGGGCGTCGGACGCAATCGCACCTTTGATCACATCCTCAACACGGTGCGCACCGATGTGAACCGCGCCGAGGTGCTGGGGTTCGACCTCTCGGCGACCTTCAGCGACTTAACGGTTGCGTTCGACTACGCCGTCAGCACGCTTTTGCGTGGCGACAACCGCGTGGTGGGCAGCCGCAACACGGCGTTCGATGTGCGTGTGAGCTACCCGTTCAACGAGCGATGGCGCGGGACACTGGGCTACCGCGAGATTGAACCCTACTTCGTTGCGCCAGGCAACTGGGGGCGCATCGGCTACCTGTATAACCCATCCGACCTGAAGGGCACTTACTTCAGCACCAGCTACCAGATTGCCGACAACCTGAGCGTCGCGCTGGCGGTGGACGCCTACACGGGCACAGCGAAACTGCCTTTCAATCGCGGCTATCAGGGAAGCGACCGTATGCGGCGAATCCAGCTGGACGCCCACTACCGCTACAATCCGCGCTGGCGGTTCCATCTCACCTACGAGAATGTCGGCTGGGAGATTAACAGCCTCGCGCTCAACAACCAGCGCGGCAAGCCCGAATGGAACTACCTCACGCTGCGCGCGGTGTACCAGCTCGCCGACGACACGGAGCTGAGCCTGCTGTACCAGTATATCAACACCGACGGCAAGGGCGTTGCGCTGCTGAGCGGTGGTCCCAGCCCCGCGGGCAACCGTGCGGGCGTGTTCGCCACGCAGGTCGGCTATCGGTTCTGAACATTTGTCGACCGTCCTCTGGCGTCATCGACGCAGTCTGACCCGGAGTGTTGAAGCGGAAACCCTGCTTCAGCACTCCGTAAGGTGTCGCCTTACGGCAGACGATCTGCCGAACTCTAACGGTGGCTTGGGTTAGCGTGCGAGCCAGAGCGCAACGCCTGCGACGGCGGCAAGCGCCGAGCTGATCCCGTTCACCGCGTTGTTCTCCAGTACGCGCACGCCGCGCGCAAGCGGCGCAACCGCGCCGCAGCACACGGGCTGCTCGGTCAATACGCCGCAGTGGACGCATCGGTAGCGCGCCTGCAGGGTCGCGCCGAGCAGGCTATCGAACGCCATGCCGACGAACCCCAGTCCCGCCGCAAGCGCAAGCGCGGGCGCATCGTTCAGCAGGGGCGCGCCGCAACCCGCCATCAGACAGGCGCCCACCAGCCCGCCCAGCGTGCCCTGCCAGCTGACCCCGCCCGACTCGCCCGCCGAAATTCGCCGCCCGCTCGTGAGCAGCCATACGGGATTGCCAAAACGCACGCCGAACTCGGTCGCCCAGGTATCCGCCGTGGCGGTCGCCACCGCTGCGAGGTAGCCCAGCCAGAACGCCTCCGCCGACGCGGGCGCCAGCGCCGCGCCCCAGCAACAGCACGCAGGCGCAAGCCCATTCGCCAGCACCTGAACCGCTGTGCGTCGCTCGGTCTTGTGCGGGCGTCCCAGCAGGCGCGGCAACAGGCTGCTGGAGAAAAAGAAGCCAACCATCGGCAGGCTCGCCCACACGCCCCCAGCCCCGAACACGCTCGCGCCCACCCCAACCGCCGCCCATGCCCCGCCCGGCGTCAACAGGCGCAGGCGATACGCCACACCCGCAATCAACCCCGCGAAACACAACCCGATCAGCCAGTTCACCTGCGAATCGTCTCCGTGCGATTATACCGCCTCCCCCCACGCTCAGGTACAATAGTTGCACTATGAAACTGTTCCGTTTGCAAACCGAGCAGGTGATTCCTGCGCCGTTGGAAACTGTGTGGGACTTTTTCTCCAGCCCGGTGAATCTGAAGACCATCACGCCGCCCTATATGGGGTTCGACATCCTGACGCCCGTGCCCGATAAGATGGAGGCGGGGCTGATTATCGCCTACACCGTGCGCCCGCTGCTGAACCTGCCGATGCACTGGGTCACGGAAATCACGCATGTCGAGCCGATGCGCTTTTTCGTGGACGAGCAGCGGTTCGGACCGTATCGCTTCTGGCATCATCGGCACACCTTCACGCCTGTGGAGGGCGGGGTGCTGATGGAAGACCTGGTCTACTACGCGCTCAAGCAGCCGCTGATTGACGGCGTTATTCACAGACTGCTGGTGCGTCCACGCCTGGAAGAGATTTTCGAGTACCGCCGTCGCAAGGTGGCGGAACTCTTTGGTGAGGCGCGCATCCCCAGCCGTGAGGGGCTAACCGCCGTGGGGTAATCCGCCTGTCAGGTACAATTGGCGTGATGACCGACCCGCTGGTGATTGCAAACAAATCGTTCCAGTCGCGCCTGATGGTGGGCACGGGCAAGTACCCCGACGCCGAGACCATGCGCCGCGCGATTGAAGCCTCAGGCGCGGAGATTATCACCGTCGCCCTGCGCCGCATCGATCTGGACGCGCCCAAACGATCGATTCTGGATGAGCTGGACTGGAGCCGCTACCAGATTCTGCCGAACACGGCGGGCTGCCGCACGGCGGAGGAGGCGGTGCGCGTGGCGCGGCTGGCGCGCGCGATGGGGCTGAGCGACTGGATCAAGGTGGAGGTTGTGCCCGACCCGAAGTACCTGCTGCCCGACCCCATCGGCACTTACGAGGCGTGCCAGATTCTGGTGGACGAGGGCTTCGTGGTGCTGCCCTACATTCCCGCCGACCCCGAACTGGCGAAGCGGTTAGAGGCGATGGGCTGCGCGACGGTGATGCCCTTAGCCGCGCCGATTGGCACGGGGCAGGGCTTCGCCGTCGGACTGGAGCCGATACGGATTATCGTGGAGCAGGCGAATGTGCCGGTGGTGGTGGACGCAGGCTTGGGCGCGCCGTCGGAAGCTGCGCTGGCGATGGAAATCGGTTGCGACGCCGTGCTGGTGAACACGGCGATTGCGAAAGCGCAGGATCCTGTGTTGATGGCGGAAGCGTTCAAGCAGGGCGTCGAGGCGGGACGGATGGCGTACCGCGCAGGGCGCATCCCCAAACTACCCTACGCCTCCGCCTCCAGCCCGATAGAGGGTGTGGTGCGGTAGCACAGGGGGAATTTTGCCTGCAGATGGATTGGTATACGCGTTCAGCGCGGGGTATGCTTTTGAATCAACTGTTCGAGGCGTAAGTCGCCGCGGCGCTGCGCCAGCTGCAACGCCGTCTCGCCCAGCGCGCTGCGCGCCGTCGGGTCAGCCCCACGCTGGAGCAACATCTGCACGGTGTCGTAATGCCCGTTTTCGACGGCGAGCATCAGCAGCGTGCGCCCGTTGCGGTCGCGCAGGTTCGGCGACACGCCCCGCTCCAGCATCGCCTGCAGCACGCGCGTCCTGCCGTAAATCGCGGCGTAATGCACAGGCGAGTTGCCCGGATGCTGATTGTCGCGGTCGCCCGACCGGTCGCGTGCGTCGAGGCTGGCGCCTTTTTCAATCAGCAGGAGTGCGATATCGTCGTACCCGCGAATGATGGCGACGCTCAGCGCGGTCAGCCCTGCCCGCGTGCGCGCGTTCACCACCGCGCCGCCCGTCAGCACGCGCCGCACCTGCTCGATGTCGCCCGACTCGACCGCCTGCAGCAGCCGCTCGTTGCGCTCGATTTGCGCCGCGCGTATCTGCCGAAACCAAGGCGACGCCAGCACTGCCACTGTCAACGCCACAGGCAGCACAAACAGCCCCAGCACCAGCAACTTCGATGCGTAGCTGCGGGCGCCCTGAGATTCACTCGCGGAGCGCATCTGCCAACGCCTCCACAAATCGCGCGTTCTGCTCTGCTGTGCCCGTGTTCACGCGCAGATAGGTCGGCAACCCGAACACCTCGCCCGTGCGCACCAGAATGCCGCGCTGGAGCAGCCGCTGTTGCACCTGAGCGCATCGTTCGCCAATCTCGATGAGCAGGAAGTTCGCCTGCGAGGGCACAGAACGCAGCCCCAGTCGTTCACACGCCTCGCTGAACAGGCGCAGCCCCTCGCGATTGAGCGCACGGGTACGCGCCACATGCTCCTGGTCGCCCAGCGCGGCGACGGCGGCGACCTGCGCCAGTGTGTTCACATTAAACGGCTCGCGCACGCGCTCGACGGGGTCTAACAAATCGGGTCTGCCGATGGCGTAGCCAATGCGCAGTCCCGCCAGCCCATACGCTTTTGAAAAGGTGCGAAACACCACCACATTCTGCCCCGCCCGCACATAGTCCACGCCGCTGGGGTAGTCGGGGTGGTCGGCATATTCGAAATACGCCTCGTCCAGTACCACCAGCGCGTGGTCGGGCACACGCGCCAGAAACTGCTCCAGCTCCGCACGCGAGACAATCGTGCCCGTCGGGTTGTTTGGGTTCGCCAGGTAAATCAGTTTGGTGCGTTCGGTAATCGCCGCAGCCATCGCGTGCAGGTCGAGCCGAAAGTCGGGCGTGAGCGGGACGCGCTGCAGGGTCGCCTGATTGAGCAGCGCGGACGCCTCATAGCGCACGAACGACGGATGCCCCATCATCAGCGCGTCGCCCGGCTCCAGATACGCCACGCCGAACAGATGAATCAGCTCGTCAGAGCCGTTGCCGAAGGCGAAGTGGTCGGGCGGGAGCTGGTAAAAGTCGCTCAGCGCGTCGCGCAGTGCGGTGCATGCGCCGTCGGGGTAGCGGTGAATACTCTCCAGCGCGCTCAGGATAGCCTCGCGCACGCGCGGCGACGCCCCCAGCGGGTTCTCGTTCGACGAGAGCTTAATCAACTCGCTCAGCCCCAGCGACTGCATCAACTGCTCAGGCGTCTTGCCAGCGCGGTAGGGCTGCATCTCGTAGACATGGGCGCGGGCGCGAATCGGCATACTCAAATTGTACCCAATCCTGCCTATCGAGGTACAATCCTCTTGCGGACAGGGAGCCATTTATGCGAATCCTACTCACGGGCTGTGCAGGGTTCATCGGCGCGAAGACCGCCGAATTGCTTCTGGAACAGGGACATGATGTGGTTGGCGTGGACAACCTCAACGACGCTTACGACCCCAAACTCAAGCAGTGGCGTCTCCGCCAGCTGGCGGGCAAGCCGAATTTTGCGTTCCAGCAGGTGGACATTAGCGAATGGGCGCCGACCCGCGCGGTGTTCGAGGCGCATATGCCCTACGACGCGGTGATCAATCTCGCGGCGCGTGCGGGCGTGCGCCAGAGCGTGCAGAACCCGTGGGTCTATGTCGCCACGAACACCACAGGCGCGCTGAACCTGCTGGAGCTGTGCCGTCAGCACGGGGTGCGCAAATATGTGCTGGCATCCACCTCCAGCCTCTACGCGAACAACGAGCGTCCCTTCCGCGAGGACTCGCCCACCGACCGCCCTCTTTCGCCCTACGCTTCGTCCAAAAAAGGCGCAGAGACCATGTGCTACACCTACCACCACCTGTACGGGCTGGACATCACCGTATTGCGCTATTTCACGGTGTACGGTCCCGCGGGGCGACCCGATATGAGCATCTTTCGCTTTATTCGCTGGATTGCAGAAGGCGAGCCGATCCAGGTGTTCGGCGACGGGCTGCAGGAGCGCGATTTCACCTATGTGGACGACATCGCGCGGGGCACTATCGCCGCGCTCAAGCCGCTGGGCTACGAAATTATCAATCTCGGCGGCGACCGACCCGTATCGCTGAAATGGATTATCGAGACCATCGAGAGCCTGCTGGGCAAGCAGGCGGTCTGGCAGACGCAGCCGATGCACCCCGCCGATGTGCAGGCGACCTGGGCGGACATCAGCAAGGCGCGCGCATTGCTTGGCTGGGAGCCACAGGTGAGCATCGAAGAGGGCTTGCGCCGCAGTGTGGCATGGTATCTCGAGAATCGCGACTGGGCGAAGGATGTGGTTTTGCCATGAATCAGATGCCACAACGGGTCTGTATCGTCGGGCTGGGCTATGTGGGGCTGCCGCTGGCAGTCGGATTTGCCAAACATCTGCCGACAGTCGGCTTCGATGTCAACGAGTCGCGCGTTAAGGAGTTGCGGGAAGGCTACGACCGCAACGGCGAGACGCCTGAAGCTGAGCTGCGCCATCCGAACCTGGTGTTCACCACCGAACCCGCCCAGATGCGCGACGCCGATGTGATTATCATCACCGTGCCCACGCCCATCGACAAGGCGAAACGCCCTGACCTACGCTATCTGGTGAGCGCCAGCCAGATTGTGGGGCAACACATGAAGCGCGGCGCAATCGTGGTGTACGAGTCCACTGTGTACCCCGGCTGCACGGAGGAGGACTGCGCGCCCGTGCTGGAGCAGGCGTCGGGCATGCGCGCGGGCGTGGACTTCAAACTCGGCTACTCGCCCGAACGCGTCAACCCCGGCGACGCCGAGCATACGCTGGAGACCATCGTCAAAGTTGTGGCAGGGCAGGATGAGGAGACGACCGAGATACTGGCGAACCTGTACGGGCTGGTGGTCAAGGCGGGCGTTCACAAAGCGCCCAACATCCGCACGGCGGAGGCGGCGAAAGTCATCGAGAACACCCAGCGCGACCTGAACATCGCGTTGATGAACGAGCTGGCGATGCTGTTCCATCAGATGGGGCTGAACACGCGCGATGTGCTGGCGGCGGCGCGCACCAAGTGGAATTTCCTGCCCTTCGAGCCGGGGCTGGTCGGCGGGCACTGTATCCCCGTAGACCCCTACTACCTGACCTACAAGGCTCAGGAGATTGGCTTCCACCCCGAAGTGATTCTCGCCGGGCGACGCACGAACGACCTGATGGGCGTCTATGTGGCGAAGGAGACCGTCAAGCTGATGATTCGGGCGGGGCGTCCCGTGCGCAACGCGCAGGTGCTGGTGCTGGGCGCGGCGTTCAAAGAGAATGTGCCCGATGTGCGCGACACCCGCGTCAAGGAGCTGGTGGAAGAGCTGCAGAGCTTTGGCTGCGCAGTAGAAGTGTGCGATCCTGTGGTGCTGCCAGGCGATCGGGGGCGTATTCCCGCGCCGTTTGTGGACGAGCCGTTTGAGACCCGCAGGGGACACTACGACGCCGTGATTCTGGCGGTGCCTCATCGCGAGTTCCGCGCGCGCCCTTACAGCGACTACCTGACCCTGATGAGCGCGCTGGCGCAGGGGGTGTTCGTGGATGTCAAGGGCGTGTACCTCAGCGACGCCCGCGCCGACTGCTCTGGCAAAGTGCTTTACTGGAATCTCTGAACAGAGCGGCAGGAGTACCATTCCCCCTGTGTAAATTACGGGGTGTTGAACGAAGGAAGGCGCTTGTTCCCAATCAGGAAGCCCCTGCACATAGCCTGGGGCTTCCTTTTTTGGTACACTATGCCCCTGATGATTCGGCGACAGGTACAGGCAGGCGGTCTTATTCCCCGCATGGAGTGGCGCATACGCCCCGACACGGAATCAGGCGTGCTGACACAGGCGACGCGCTCGCGGCTGGAGAGCAACGCGCGTGTGATTGGCAACAGCGGCGCGGCGACATACAGCGTTCGTGTGCTGGGCGGGATGGACATCGCGATTCGGCTCACGGTTTCGGGCGAGGGACAGGCGCGGGTGCGCACGCAGGCGGGCGGGTTGCTGGTACGGGCGTTTCGCGGTGGCGTGCAGCAGTTGAATTTGACGACGCGCGCGCCTCTCAACCCGCCCGTGCAGACGCTACAGGTGATTGTGGAGACGCGGCGTCGCACGCAGGCGCGCGTCTACGAACTGCAACTGGTCGCCAGCGACCGCGACGAAGACCGCGACGGCGTCGGCGATGGGGTGGAGCGACTGCTCGGCGTGCCTGCGAACGCCCTGCGTCCTGCGCTCCCGCTTGCGCCCCGCAGCTGCTATCAGACGGGCGCAGACTATAGCCCGCGACTGGAGCTGGCGACGGACGCCGTGATTCTGCACAGTCTGGACCCCGCGCGATTGGCGAACTGGAAGGCGCGCGGCTACCCCGTATTCGTGATGGGCGGCTTTCGGGACTACCTGCCGTATGTGGAGGCGAACCCCGACGCGGTGCAGCGCACGCGCGACGGCGCGCCCATGCAGATTGAGACCAGCTTCTACCTCACGCCGACGCCTGAACGCATCGAGTCGCTGATTCGCCAGTACCTGCAGATGCTCGACGCGGGCGCGGACGCGATTTGCCCTGAAGAGCCTGAATACTGGGCGGACGCGGGCTACGAGGCGGCGTTCCGCCAGCTGTACGAAGCGCGGCTGGGACGCCCGTGGCAGCCGCCCGACGAGTCGCACGCCGCGCGCTGGAGCGCCGACCGCTTCAAAGCGCAGCTGATGACCGAAGCGGTGCATTCGATTCTGAACGCCGCGCGCGCCCGTAAGCCGAACGCCCGACGCATGGTCGCCGTGCATAGCCCGCTCAACTACGCCCTGTGGCGGATTTGTCTGGCGCACCACGCGCTGATTCTGGGCGACGGCTCGCCTGTGGAGGAGGTCATCGGGCAGGTGTGGTCGGACACTGTGCGCACGCCCGCGCCCATTGACGGCGAGTATCAAGCCGAGCCGTTCGCAACCGCCTATCTGGAATACGCTTCGCTGGCGGGGCTGATGCGCGACACGGGCAAACGGCTGTGGTTCCTGTGCGATCCGCTGTCGGACACGCCCAACCGCCCGCTGGAGGAGCATCAGCAGTTTTACTTCAACACGCTGGTCGCTTCGCTGATGTTCCCTGAAGCGACAGGGTACGAGGTGTTGCCCTGGCCCGAGCGGATTTTTGGGGCGGTGCCTGCGGAGTACGCGACGGTGATTCTGAGCGCGACGCGCGCCTGCGAGGCGATTGCGCAGCAGTCGGGCGCAAGCATCGACGCGGGCGTGGAGGGCATCGGGATGCTGTTCAGCGACTCGATGACGGCGATGCGCGGCGCGCCTGAGTTTGCGCCTGTGGAGGATATGCTGACGCTGGGCGCTGCGCTGGTGAACGCGGGCATACCCCTCACGATGCACTCGATACAACGGCTGCCCGAACGCGCGCTGCCGCGTAGCCTGCGCCTGTTGCTCTGGACGCCTGAAACGGTCAAGCCGCTGCGCGAGGCGGAGTTGCGCGCCCTCGCCGAGTGGGTGCAGGGCGGCGGCTGGCTGTTTGTGGTCGGCGGCGCGAACGGCTACGACGCCCTCCCCGACACGCCGTGGCGGCAGGCAGGGCAACCGACGCCCATGCACGCGCTGTTGCAGCTGCTGGACAAATCGCTGGCGCTGGAGACCATCCCACCCCAACCCGCGCCGCCCGACGCATGGCACCCGCTGGGCGTGCATGGCACGGAGCCAGCGCAGGGGACCTCCAACCGCCGCTGGGTGGATATCGACCTGTCGGCGTACGCGGGGCAGACGGTGTTTGTGAAGTTCAGCGACTCGCTGCCCGACACAGGCTGGGGCGCACTGTTGCGTCAGGCGCGGCTGGAGGCGGACGGCAGGACGCTCGCCGCGTTCTACACAGGCTCGACGGCGGAGCCGCTCTTTCTGCACACGAACCATCGCAGCCGCCTGAACGCCAGCGGCGAGCGATTCGCCGACCGCGACGCCTTTTTCGTGTACCGATTCCCGCTGCCGCAGGCGCGAACGATTACGCTCCGTCTGGAGCTGGCGCAGGAGTGGCGGCTGGAACTCAGCACGCAGCCGCCGTACCGCGAGCATGTGATTGACCCGACGCGTCCCGACCTGCCGCGCATCCGCCTGCGCGACGATGAGGTCCTCACGCGCTATCGGATTGCAGATGGCGAGCCGTTCTATATGTACGACGGCGCGCCTGTGGGGGTGAGCGTGCGCGTGGGGCGCGGCGGGATTGTGCAGCTGGGCGTGTCGGGCAGGGCGTTTGGCAACACTTTTGGCGGCGCGCGCGACTGGCGCACGGTGATGCAGTATGTGTGCGGGCTGGCGGGCGTGCGCTACCGCGAGCGGGCGCGCATTGTCGCCCGACGCGGCGAGTGGGTCGCTGCCTACGGAACCTATCGCGCGACCATCCTGCGGGGAACCTATCTGGACGCGCTCGACCCACGCCTGAGCATTCAGACCGATCCTCCGTTGAACCCGCGCACGCCGCGCCTGCTGCTGCAGGTGGACGACCGCCTGCGCCGCGCGGGACTGCTGCACACCAACGCGCAGGTGTTGCTGCGCCATGAGACAGGCGGGCAGCTGGCGTACCTGGTGCGCGGACCGGAGGGCGTGAACGGCGTCGCACGCTTCAGCCTGCGCGGACTGCAGGGGCGCGTGAGCCTGACCGACACGCTGGGCAACCCCCTGCCGCACAACGCCGAGCGCGAGGGCAACACGCTGCTGGTGCGCTGGAACCTGCATCCCGACGGGCAGGTGCTGACCGTCCGCTGAGCGCAGGTACACTTGCACGCGATGAGCCGCACCGCGCTCTGGCTCTGGCTGATGGCGATTGCGCTGCGGCTGACTTACGCGCCGCTGGCGACCCATATCGACCCCCTGCTGCGGGCAGACCCCCTGCACGGGGACGCCGTGCTGCACGACCAGATGGCGCAGCGGTTGGCGAGCGCGGGCGAGTATCGGCTGGATAAGGGGCTGATGACCGCGCCTGCCTACATCTTCCTGATGGCGGGCGTGTACGCGCTGGCGGGGCACGCGCCCGTCGCCGTGCGGGTGCTGAACGCGCTGCTGGGGCTGCTGACGCTGTGGGGGCTGTGGCGACTAACGCGCCAGCTGGCGGGCGAGCGGGCGGCGAACCTCGCGCTGCTGCTCGGCGCGCTCCATCCGCACCTGATGATGATTACGGGCTGGCTCTACACGGAGAATCTCGCGCTGCCGCTGACGGTGTGGGCAGTGTACGGGCTGCTTTACTGGCGAGGCGGGTGGGGCTGGACGGCGTCGGGCGCGCTGCTGGGGCTGCTCGCGCTCACGCGGGCGAACTTCCTGCCGTTTGCGGCGCTTGCGGGCGTGTGGCTGCTCTGGCGGGAACGGAACTGGCGCGCGCCTGCGCTCATGCTGGCGTGCGCGCTGCTGGTCGTCGCGCCGTATGTCGCGTTTATCTCGGCGCGGTACGGGGCGTTTATCCCCATCGGGCGCGGCGGCTATGTGCTGCTGTGGGCGAACAACGAGTACGCCGACGGCGGGTTTGACCCCCTGTTTCTGGAGCGCATGCTGACGATTGGCGGCGAGTCGAAGCCCGTGCGCGCGTGGCTGAGCGAAACCGACCCCGTCGCCCGCGACGAGCAGGCGCTGCGCCTCGCGCTGCAGTGGATCCGCGAGAACCCGATTCAGTGGCTTGCGCTGCTGGGGCGCAAGCTTGCGCTGACGCTCTCGGCGTTCGGGCTGCAGAACCCCGACAATCGCGGCGTTGCGGCGGCGTTGCGCCTTGCAGATGGGGTCTACTGGCTCTTCCTTGCGCTGGCGGGCTACGGGCTGTGGCGGCTGGGGCGTGCGGAGCGGGCGTTCGGATCTCTCACGGCGCTGCTGGTGGGCTGGACGCTGCTCACGATTCTACTGTACGCGGGGGGCAGTCGCCCGCTGATGCCTGTGCAGCCACTGTTCACGCTGGGCGCTGCGGTCAGTGTCGCGGCGTGGTGGGCGCGAAAAACGCGGGGGAACACGAGTGTCCATTGATGCCTATCTGCGGGCATGGTTCGTAAAGCGGTAATGCCAATCCGCGGCCAGACTTCGTAAATTCAGTGTCTATTAATCGCGCCGACTCACTCGCGAGTGCCACTGTTGACGCTCCTTGCGCACCCATGCCACGCTGTCGCTCATGGCATCGTGGTCTGCCCACATGCCAAAGCAGGAGAGTCGAGCGAATTCCTCGCTTGATATCCTGGTAGCTGCAGGGGGCTCAGCTTCCTGATTGAGCATGCGATCGATCAACTGCATTAATCGGCGTTTGCCCGCCGGGGGCAGCTGATTCACCAGCTCGGCGATTTGCTCTTCTGAAAGTTCAAGCTCTGGCAAAGTTCTCACCCATTCAGAGTATACCACACCTATCGATAGCTACAGGGTCAGGTACAATCGCGCACGCGGTGATGAAGCGTCTTTCGGGGCTGTATGTGATTACCGAGCCTGCGCTGCGCGACCCTGTGGAGACGGCGCGGCAGCTTCTGGCGGCGGGCGTGCGCCTGCTGCAGCTGCGCGACAAGACGGCGACCACGCGCGCACTCGTGCAGATTGGGGAGCAGTTGCGCGCTCTTACGCGCCAGCACGACGCGCGGCTAATTGTGAACGACCGACTCGATGTCGCGCTGGCAATCGAGGCGGACGGGGTGCATCTGGGGCAGGACGATTTGCCTGTGGCGCAGGCGCGGCGGATTGGAGGCGCGCGGCTGCTGATCGGCGTCTCGGCGGAAACGGTGGAGGAGGCGCGTCAGGCGGAAGCGGACGGCGCGGACTATCTGGGCGTGGGACCGATGTTCGCCACGCATACAAAACCCGACGCGGGCGCGCCCGTCGGAACCGAACGCCTGCGCGCCATCAAGCAGGCGGTTGCCATCCCCGTGTTCGGGATTGGCGGGATTACCCTGCAGAACGCGCCCGAAGTGCTGCGGGCGGGCGCGGACGGGATTTGCGTCATCTCGGCGATTGTGGGCGCGCCCGACCCCGCCGACGCCGCCCGACAGTTCCTGCGCATGTTAGGCGGGGCAGGAAGATAGGGTCATTGGCATCAATTTAAGCCCTCCTCACCTTGCACCAACTGAAAGGTCGCAGGACGCCTCCGACGCCGACAGACACGACACCCCGACCAACACCGCCTAAACGCCTCCACCACATCCCCCAAAC
>JBBIQK010000023.1:0-40550 GCA_037442365.1 Armatimonadota bacterium
ACTCCACGCGCGATTGCCCCCAAGTCGCCCCAAAAATCGCACAAATCGCTTTAAACCCTGTCCGCTTTGCGGGGTTTTTTGAGTCTTTAAGTGTAGATGTCGTGATACTCGATGCCCGCCATCGTTTGGCAGGCACAAACGGCGTCTAATCTTACTCGGAGGTACAACAGGATGAAAGGGCTTAAACTTTTCGGTATCGTGCTGTCCGTAGCGGCGGTCTCAGCGGCGTTCGCCAGTGGCTGGACGGTTAGCGTCACCAACAGCAGCGGCGTATTTTTCCCGCCGTCTACGCCAACGAATGTACCGTTCATTATCAACACTTCGGGACCGCTGTTCTCGCCGGCGACGGTGACCGTCAGCAGCCTGCCGCAGGTGACCTTCCTGACAGCGCTGGGTAATCCGCATCCCATTCTCGCGGGCGACGGCACATCGTTCAAAGGCGGTACCTACACGGCGGCGTACACCATTTCGGGCACAGTCCCGCTCACGGGCTTCAACTTCGTGGTGCAGGGGTTTGTCTTCGATCTGGGGCAAATCATCTGGACGAAGAAGGTGGTCGATCGCAACACCAGCCAGATTCTCTATAACGGCAGCGGCGTGTTCAGCGGGGCTGGCTACCCGGGCGGCACCAATGGGAATGTCGGCTTCAATGTCTTCATCCCGCTGGCGGCGCCGTCCGCGAACCTGCAGGTCATCGAGAGCTTCATCGTCCACATCGATGGCGCGCCTGCCCCAGGGACCTCTGTCGCCTCCCTGCTGACAGTGGAGCAGGACTGGGTACCGGAGCCTGCGAGCATGCTGGCGCTGAGCGCGGGACTGGCGGGATTGCTGCTGCGCCGACGCGCGAAGAAATGATGATTTGATTTGCTCGGACTGAGCGACGCTGTGAAAGACCGCGCCCCGCCCAGCGATGTGGCGGGGCGTTCTATTTTAATCCGTCTGGATGGGGCTGAACAGGTTCACCCCGTCGCGCGTGCGGTAGAGCCGCTGGATGGTTGTCCAGTGCAGGCGCGGGGCGAGCGTCTCCACAATCGCGCGGACCTCCGCCTCGCTGAGCGGCGTCTCGGACACATAGCGCGCGCGGAACCAGTTCAGCAGATAGCGGTCGCCCACCGCGTGCGACTCCATCACAATCCCGCGATTTGAGAGGGCGTGCAGGCGCGCCGCGCCAATCTGGGGGGGCAGGTCGGTCGGCGGCTGTAGCGCGTGGAAAAACAGATCCACCCCCACGGTCTGCCAGCCATCGGCGTCGGCGCTGCGCGGCGCAAGCATCGGCGTGCGGTATGGCTCCTGCACGGGCGCGTTCTGCGCCTGCGACTGGCTGCGCGGGGGCAGGTTGCTGACAACCGCGCGGGTGAACTCGCGCGTGTTGGCGTTGCCGCCCAGATCGCGCGTCTTAATGCCCGACACGAGCGTGTAGCGCAGGGCGTTCTCGATGCGCTCCGCATCGCCATGCAGCCCCAGATGATGGAGCATCTGCACCGCCGAGAGCAGGAACGCCGTCGGGTTGGCGACGCCCTTGCCCGCAATATCGGGCGCGGAGCCGTGTACCGCCTCGAACACCGCGTAGCCGTTGCCGATGTTGCCGCCCGGCGCGACGCCCAGCCCGCCAATCAGCCCTGCGCACAGGTCGCTCACAATATCGCCAAACAGGTTCGGCAGCACCAGCACATCGAACCGCTCCGGGCGCATCACCAGCTGCATGCAGGCGTTGTCCACCAGAATATCGTCGCTCTCTATATCAGGGTACTCGGCGGCAATCGCGCGGAAGCACTCCAGAAACAGCCCGTCGGAAATCTTCTGGATGTTCGCCTTGTGGACGCAGGTGACCTTGCGCCTGCCCAGTCGCCGCGCCAGATCGAATGCGTAGCGGATGACCACCGACGAGCCGGGGCGCGAAATCAGGCGCAGCGACTCGGCGACATCGGGCGTCTGCCAGTATTCGACTCCTGCGTAGGTGTCCTCGATGTTCTCACGCACCAGAATGAGGTCGATATCGTTGTAGCGCGTCTGCACGCCGGGGATGGAGCGCGCGGGACGCACATTTGCGAACAGTTCGAACGCCTTGCGGATGGCGACATTGATGCTCCGATGCCCGCCGCCAATCGGTGTGGTGGTCGGACCCTTGAGCGCGACGCGAGTGCGCCGAATCGATTCGAGCGTCGCTTCGGGGATGGGGGTTCC
This sequence comes from Armatimonadota bacterium, assembly GCA_037442365.1. GTDB lineage: Bacteria > Armatimonadota > Fimbriimonadia > Fimbriimonadales > GBS-DC > GBS-DC. Next base: position 2,185 of record JBBIQK010000023.1, read on the forward strand.
GTAGCGTTCGAGACACGCCAGACCGGCGTGGGCTTCTTCCCAGCGGATGGGCGTTTCAGCGGCTTCGAACACCTCGATAACGCTTTCTGCAATTTCGGGACCGATGCCGTCGCCGCGAATGAGTGTGATGGTATAGGGTTGCATCGGGGGATGTTATACCCGATGGATGGGCAGCAGGGGCGCACAGGCGCGCGCCCCTGCCCGGCGCTAACCGCCCTGCGCCAGCGCCTCGAAGCGGTCGATGTCCTGACGGATGGCGTCGAACGCGCCGCGCCAGAACGCAGGCGTGCGCAGGTCGAACCCGAACTCCGCCGCCAGAGTCGGCGCGTCCGCCATGCCCGTGCGCGAGAGCAGGTCGTCGTAGCGCGCGCGGAACCTGTCGGGGTCGTCCAGATACTGCGCGTACAGCCCCAGCCCGAACAGCAAGCCGAACATGTAGGGATAGTTGTAGAACGCGCTGCCGTAGTAGTGCGGTTTCGCCGCCCACATATAGGGGTGCAGCGCGTTTTCGTCCAGCCCATCGCCGTAGGTCTGCAGCTGGGCGTCGCGCATAATCTCGCACAGCTCGCGCACGCTCAGCTCGCGCACCGCGCGCTGTTCGAACACCGCCTTCTCGAACAGGAATCGGCTCGTGATGTCCACCACCACCTGGCACGCGCCCTGCAGCGAAGCTTCGAGGATGGCGATTTGCTCCTCGCGGTCGGCGTCGCGCAACGCCGCCTGGCGGATAATCGTTTCGCAGAAGATGCTGGCGGTCTCGGCGAGCGTCATCGGCGTCTGGCGCTGCAGGTAGGTGCGCTCGGCGAGGCAGAGGTTATGGTAGGCGTGCCCCAGCTCGTGCGCGAGGGTACTCATGCCGCCGAACGCGGGCTTGTAGTTGGTGAGGATGCGCGACTCGTCGCGGCGCAGGCGCATACAGAATGCGCCGTCGCGCTTGCCCGGCTGCGGCGGGGCGTCGATCCAGTGCTCCTCGAACGCGCGGCGGGCGAAGTCGCTCATCTTCTGCGAATAGGTCGCGAACTGCTCAACGATAAACTGCGCCGCTTCGTCGTATGCCCACGCGCGCGGCGCTTTGCCCACAGGCGCGAAGATGTCGTACCATGCGCAGCGCTCAATCCCCAGCAGGCGCGCTTTGGCGTGCAGGTAGCGGCGGAAGTCGGGGAACGATTCGTGCGCGGCGTCGAGCATCGCGTGGAGCGTCGCCTCGTCAATCGCGCTGCGGAACAGCGCGGCGTGCAGAGGGCTGTCCCAGCCGCGCTTGCGCGTCAGCAGGTTCGTCTCGCCCTTGATGGCGTTCAGCGCGCTCGCGATGGGCATCGCGTGCTGCTCCCACGCCTGTAGCTCGGCTTCGTAGCCCGCGCGGCGCACTTCCCGATCGGGGTCGTAGGCGAGGTTGCGCAGCATGCTCATCGTGAGCGTCTGGCGCTCGCCGCGCAGCTCCACCGTCGCCTGAATCTGGGAAGTGAGGTTGCCGTAGAATTTGCTCCACGCGCTGCTGCCCGTGAGGCTCATATCGGCGGCGAGCGACTCCTCCGCGGGCGACATCATATGCTCGGCGGCGACGCGGGCGCGTTGTAGCCAGTAGGCGTGCTGGCGCGCCGCTTCGGAACGCTCCATCAGCGCGTCCACCGCCTGCGACCCCGCCCAGGCGGTCAGGCGCGTGTTCAGCTTGGACAGGCGCACCATCTGCCGTTCCAGTTCGCTCAGGCGCGCCTGCGCGTACTCGTCGCGCGAATCGACCGTCACGAAGGCGTACACATACGCGCTCAGCGTCCACGCCTGATCGTTCAGCGCGTTAAACGGCGGCAGCACGCGCTCCAGCACGCCCGCCGCAAGGTCAGGGTTCAGCGGCGTTTCAGTGCGGTCAATCTGCGCTTCGTCGAACAGTCCCTCTAACTCGTCCAGCGTGCGCACGAAGCTGCGCAGGTCGCGTTCAAACTCGGGCGAGTCGAGCCCGGGGTACACAACGCTCATATCCCAGCGCGGTAGATCGGTCTTCATAGCGCTGGGATTGTACCCAAGCGGGGGGCGTTAGCGGGCGCGACGCCGACGCAGCAGCCCCGTCAATCCCGCGCTCAGCGCCAGCAGGCTTGCAGGCTCTGGAACCGTGTCCAGCAGGAAACCTTCCGCATGCCCCGTCGCGGCGTTGTAGCCCCAGCCCACGATGTAGCGTCCGTCGGGGCTGACAGCGCTGGCGCCTATCAGTATCGAGCCGTCCGTGAGCAGACTGGCATAGACGCTGTTGAGGTTCTGCACCCCCACGCCCTGCACCCAGCGCACAGCGTGCGTGCGCCCTGAAGCGTCCTCCGCGTACCCGACGATAAACGCCCCATCTGCAGAGACGGCGCTTGCCTCGCTCATCCTGCCGCCGAGCGTCGCGAGCGGCTCAACCGACCCATCCGCCAGCCAGCGCACGGCGTATCGCTCCGTCACACCGCCCTCGTTGAAGGCGGCGCCCACGATGACCGCGCCATTCGCAGAGAGGGCGTTTGCGATGCTGTTCTCGTACCCTGCGAGCAGGTCCAGCGTCGCCCACCCCGTCGCGTCCCAGCGGAAGGCGCGCCAGCGGAATCGTTCCTGATACGCCGTCGCCGCAATCACCGCGCCGTCGCTGCAAACCGCAGTTGCCCAGCTCGTCATATAGCCTGCGGGAACGCCGAGCGTCTCGAGGCTGCCGTCGGGCAACCAGCGCGCGGCGATGAGGCGATTGCTCGCGTCCTCTGCCCAGCCCACAATCATCGTTCCGTTCGCCGAGACGCCGAGCGCGCGGCTCTCCGATCCAGCGGGCGTGTCCAGCAGGGTCAGACTGCCGTCAGGCGACCAGCGCGCGGCGCGGAACTCGCCGCCGGGCGTCTCCGTCCAGCCGACAACGATCGCGCCGTCCGCCGAGACGCCTGTCGCCTGGCTGAACGCGCCCGCCGCAGGAAGCGGCTGCATGCCTCCTGTGCGTGTCCATCGGAACGCGCGCAACTCCCCGCCGTTGCCGTCGGCGTCTGTAATGGCAATATCCTCACCCACGACCGTTGCGCCCTCTGCAGAGACCCCCAGCGCATGACTGCGTTCTCCGTTCGCAAGCACACCCAACCATGTTAGCGACGGCGACTGCGCGCTGCCCACCGCCGTCCCAAGCACGACCGCGCCACTCCACACGACTGCCCACACGGAAACGCGCATGGCTCTTATCCTCCTTCCAAATGCGCCCTCAGACGCACACTCTATTATAACTCATCAGGGTTCCCCTCTGTGTTTCCAGAAGGGAACCCTGATTGCGGTTCAGATGCCGTACACGCCAGAGGTCGGTAGTATGGCTCCAACTTACCGCTTCATATTCACCACATCCGCCAGCAGTTCGTCCACCACCGACACGATGCGCGTGTTCGCCTGAAAGCCGCGCTGGGTGACAATCATGTCGGCGAACTCCGCGCCGAGATCGACATTCGACTGTTCGAGGTAGCCTGCGTTGATTTCGCCCAGCCCGCCTGTGGTGGGCGCGCCGACCTGCGGCAGTCCGGAGTTGTCCGTGACGCGCCACATGTTATTGCCCAGTCGGAACAGCCCTGCAGAGTTGGCAAACAGGCTCAGTGCGATGCGTCCCATCGGGCGCGACAGCCCGTTCGAGAAGACGCCCTGAATCGTGCCGTCGATGCCGATGGTGAACTCCTGTAGTGTGCCGGGCGGGAAGCCGTCCTGATAGATGGGCTGCACGACGCTCTCCGCCGCCAGCGAGGTCACCTGACTCAGGTCGAGGTTGACCGTGAACGGGGGCGCGCCGTTGGTCGGGGTGATGGTTATCTGCTGGCTGGTTGTGCCAATCAGTTGCCCTTGTCCATCAAAGTAGAGGCGCGTGTTGCTGCCCGTACTGAAGTCGCCCACCGCTGTCGAGCCGACGGCTGCGCTCCACTCCCACGAGCTGACCGCGCCTGTTGGGGGCGTGCCATCGGGCGGCGTCTGGCGGTTGGTGAAGGTGATGGTGACATCGTGCGCTCCACCCAGTGCGTCGTACACCCGCACGGTCGCCGCGTAGGTTTGCGTCGCAGGCGCGTTCGCGTTCAGGTTCCCTGTGTATTGCACTGTGCTGGTCTGACGCACCGCCGCCTGCGAACCGACGGGAAACTGCAGCACCGACGCGGCATTAATTGCCTGGTTGGTGTCAATCAGCCCGCCTGCGTCCGCCATCCAGCCCAGCACCTTCCAGCCCGTGCCGCGATGCACCAGAAAGCCCGACGAGTCGAGCCCGAACGCGCCGTCCCGTGTGTAATGCACATCGCGCCCGTTGGTGAGCATAAAGTAGCCGTTGCCCTGAATAGCGAGGTCGGTCGTGCGCCCCGTCATCTCCAGCGCGCCCTGCAGCGTCTGCACATCAATCGCGCCGACCTTCACGCCCAGCCCGACCTGAATCGGGTTCACCCCACCCAGCACATTGCTGGGGCGGCTCGCCGCGCGGAAGGTCTGCGCCATCAGGTCCTGAAAATGCACACGGCTGCCCTTGTAGCCCGTCGTGTTGATGTTCGCGATATTGTTGCCAATCACATTCATCTTCGTCTGATGCGCCTTCAAACTGGCGACTCCCGAAAGCATTGCTTGCCACATAGCGTTTGACCTCCTTAGCGAATGGTTCGGACGGCTTCTATGGGCACGGTCTCGCCGTCGATGGTCAGCAACACCCGCCCTGCGCTCATCTGCACCGACTCCACCTTGCCGTTAATTACTGCGCCTGTCGGCAGGTAGGCGTCCACCTCACGCCCGATTAGCCCTGCTGCTTGGAAGGTGGTGAACATACTGCCGATGCGCTCCATCTGTTGCGCGGTGTTCAACTGCGCCATCTGCGCCAGAAAGTCGCGGTCTTTCACAGGGTCCATCGGATTCTGTGAGGTCAGCTCCACAACAAGCAGTTGCAGGAACTGATAGGTATCCATCGTAGCGCGTGAGTTGCCGTAGGCGGCGCGTGCGCCTGAGTGTATCGCTCCGACTGTCATAAACAACCTCCGTCATAGGGTCTGTTTCACACCCAGACGCTCCATCGTCCGTCGTACAGGAGGCTGTCCGTAGCCGCGGGGGTGTGGGATGGGCTTGTGAGAGGCGTCGCGCGTGTGAAACTCTGCTCGCGCGGCGCGTGGTGAAACTGGCTCTGCGCACCCACATCGAAGTGGGTCAACTGCAGCCCGCGCGATTCGAGCTGCTCGCGCAGGTACTGCTGGGCTTGTTGCAGCATCTGGCGGGTGAGGTCGCGTTCTGCGCTCAGCCATGCCTGCACCTCGCCGCCAGTTGCCTGCACGCGCAGCTCAACAACGCCCAGCTCCGGCGGGTCAAGACGCACAGTAAGGCTGTTGCGTTCCCGTTCGTAGACCATCCGCTCGATGTGCTGGGCGACCTGCTCCGCCATGCTCCAGTTCGGCGCCGCCGGGCGGGAATGCGCGATGTCTGTTCCTACAGGCGCTGTGTGGGCAGTCGCTGGGGTGAGCGCATGTCCATGGGGCACACGCGCCTCGTGCGGAGGCGCGGATGGCTCCTCTCGCACAGGAAGCGTTTCGTGGTGAGGCGTCGGCTCCTCGCCTCTAAACGCTAAGAGCGGCTCCAGAGCCCCGTTCGGTACTGCCTGACCGGATGCGCATTCCTGCGGCGTGGCAGGTGTTGTGCTAAGCGCGGGTTGCGCGTTCGTCTGTGGCGATACGACTTCTGCGCGGGGCGTCTCTGCCTGAGTCGTAAAAGAGGTGGGTGGAGAGGGCGGCGTCGCCAGACGGGCGGGTACAGGCGGCGCGTCCCCCTCCACCATCTGGAGGTTCTCGGATGCAATGGGCTGTGTATCCATCAAGTCGAAATCTCCCCTCCCATCCTCCGCGTCAGGCGTTGCCCCTGCCAGTAGCGACGTCGTCTCAATGAGAGAGGAGGCGACTTCTTGCGCGACCTGATCGACGGCAGTGGCTCCAGGGCGCTGGCTCGGCTCAGCAGTTGGGGTCGGATTGTCTGCTGTGGGTACGGGCGTCGGCACAGAAAGAATGGGCAACCCCATCAGCCCCAGCATCAGGAGCGCATCAGCGCTGGGTGCATCGTGCCCTGTCCCTTCGTCGGGAGGGGGCGTACCGCCTGCGGGCAGGAGCATATCCAGCAGACCTTCAAATTCCGCTGTCTCACCCGAAAGGGCAGGCGCCGCCGGTGTGTCCCCCGGACTCGTCTCTGCCACAGCCCCGACCATCAGCAGGTTCACGCCAATCATCACCCCCGTATTATTGGCAGCGTGCGAAAAACTTTAGAGGCGCAGCGCATGCAGGGGCAGGATTCACACCACAGGCGGCATAATAGAGGCTATGCCTCGCTGGAGCGGAGTGATTCTGGGCTGGCTTGTCATCCTTGCGCTGGGTTGGGCGGGCGCGCCGACGGTGCAGGCGCGCGCGGCGATTCTGATGGACGCCGAAACGGGGCAGGTGCTGTTCGCCAGAAACGCGCATCAGCCGCTGCCGCCTGCCAGCATCACCAAAGTGATGACGGCAATCGTGGCGCTGGAGCGGTGCAATCTGGACGAGGTGGTGAAAGCCTCCGCCCATGCCGTGAACACGCAGCCCAGCTCGATGCACCTGCGCGTCGGCGAGGAGGTCAGGGTGCGCGACCTGCTCTACGCGCTGATGCTCCGCTCGGCGAACGACGCGGCGGTTGCACTGGCGGAGCATGTCGCAGGCTCGGTGGAATCGTTCGCCGAGCTGATGAATGAGAAGGCAAAGTCGCTCGGCGCAACACGCACGCGCTTTGTGAACCCGCACGGGCTGCATGACCCGCGCCACCGCTCCACTGCTTACGACCTCGCGCTCATCACGCGCTACGCGATGGAAAACGAGACCTTCCGCGCCATCGTGAAAGCGCCCTATTACATCGTGGAGCGCTCGATGAATCAGGACGACCTGTGGATGGTGAACAAGGCGAAGTTTCTGCAGCAGTATGCGTATGCAGAGGGGGTCAAGACGGGCTACACGAATCCTGCAGGGTTCTGCTTCGCGGGGTCGGCGTTTCGCGACGGCAGGCGGCTGATTACCGTCGTGCTGAACAGCCCGCAGCGCGAGGCGGACACCATCGCGCTGATGGAACACGGTTTTAACGACTGGGAGCGGATGGAGTTGCCTGCGGGGATGGCGGTCGGCGAGGCGTTCATCGAGGATGGCGTCGAGGCGCGGGCGCCGTTGCGTCTGGCGCAAACGGTGCGCTGGGTGATGCCAAAAGCGCAGCGCGCCCGCTATCGCTGGGTGGTGCAGGCGACGCCCCTGCGCGCCCCTGTGCAGGCAGGCGACCCCGCGGGCTGGCTGGTGGTCTCCCGCGACGGCGCGCCCCTGCTGAAAGCGCCTGTGGTCGCGGCAGAGTCAGTCGGTCAGCGACGGGTGTTCCCCGGTGCGCTGGGCTGGGCGGCGCTGGGGGGCGGGATGCTCGCCGTTTTCGGCGTGCGACGCGCCCGTCGCCAGCGGCGCGTGCGCAACCTGCGCCTGCGCGCCATGTACGAGCCGCGCCACGCGCGGCATCCGCGCCGATTCTGAACGACTAACTACCGCCTCCCGCCAGCTGCGCCTCGACTTCCGCCAGGCAGTTTTCCAGCGCCTCCACCACAGCGGCTGCCGAGCGCCACGCCTCCAGCCGCTCCCGAAGCGTCTCCTGCAGAGACGCAAGAGCGTCAGGCGATACCTGCTCCACAGCGTATGCAAGGCTGTTCGCTGCTTGTATCACAAGCCGATAATGTGTCGAGAATAAATACTCTACCAGCAGCGGATACGCTTCTTGCACCCCGCGATACAACAGCGTGCCCAGTGCGCTTATCTTGACAAAATGCGCCCGATCGCGTCGGTACACCGTCCACAGAAACGAGTTGACCCATGGGTAGGGGACGTCCTCAAGCCCCGCCAGCGCCCAGCCGCGCACAAGCCAATCAGGGTCGGCAATCGCCAGACCCGTAAGGTGCAGCTGAACCTCTGGGCGCGCGACCTCTGCCAGCGCCTCCACCGCTTCACAGCGCACCAGCGGATCGGGATCGGACAGAAACGGCAACAATTCATCCAACAGCGCCTCAACGCTGACCTGCTCAACCGTTTGCTTGAGGGTATCGAGCCGATCCAGCGCGTCGGGGTACGAAAGCGCCTCGCGGAGGGCGCGTTTCGCCGCCTCCTGTGCGTGCTTATCAGATGCAGAGTCATACGACGAGGGGTTGCTGGACATAGCGTCTATCCTCTGAAGCGTGTGTCATGCCAGTGTGCGCTGTGATGTATCGAATTGTACCTTATATGTCTGGGAGCGGTTCAGGGATGCTGTGCGGGCGCATCATCGCGTATAATTGCCCCCGATGGCGGTAGAAGTCTACAAAGAGGGCGCGGCGGAGTTCCATTTGCCGCAGAGCGCCCATGTGTTTTACAACCCGCGCGCGAAGCTGGGGCGCGACCTGGGCGTGCTGGCGATGCGGGCGGAAGCCGAGCGATTGGAGCGACCGCTGGAGGCGCTGGAGCTGATGGCGGGCGCGGGACTGCGCACGAAACGCTACCTGCTGGAAGCGCCCGTCGCCCGAATCGTGGTGAACGACGCGAACTACACCAGCTTCGAGGTGCTGCGCGCGCATGTCGCCGACGACCCGCGCGTGGAGCTGCACAACGAACTCGCGCAGCGGCTGCTGTGCCGCTTCTATCTGGAGGACCGTCGCTTCGACTGGGTGGATCTGGACCCCTTCGGCGCGCCCGCACCGTATGTGCCCTACCTGACGGGCGTGGCGCGATGGGAAGGACTGCTCTATATCACGGCGACGGACGCGCCCGTGTTGTGCGGCGCGCAGCGGGGTGAAGCGCTCAAGTCCTACGACGCCGTCTCCGCCTATGGGCGCGAATGCCACGAGATTGGACTGCGCATCCTGATTGGCTTCGTGCAGCGCAGGTTGATTCAGGCGAACATGCACGGCGTACCGATGCTGAGCTTCTTTGACGGCTACTGCTGGCGCACGCTGGTACGGGTGTTCAAGGGCACGCGCGGGTTCAACATCGAACATCTGGGCTTTATCGCGCAGATGCCCGACGGCGAGTACCGCGCGACGATGGCGGGCGTGCCCGCGCCCGTGAACCATGAGTATCACCCCTCCACCACTGTGCGCTGGGCGGGACCGCTCTGGCTAGGAGCGTTGCACGACCATGCGTTCCTGAGCGCAATGTACCGCCACGCGCAGGAAAGCCACTTTACCGAGGCGCGCCGCTTCCTGAGCAAGCTGAACCGCGAGCTGGACGAGTTGCCGATTGTCTACAGCCTGCCCGTGCTTGCCGATCGGTTGAACCGTTCCGTGCCCGCCACGCGCGACGCGGTGAAATTCCTGCGCACACAGGGCTATCGCGCCTCGCATGTGCATCACTGCGGCAGCGCCGTGCGCACTGACGCGCCCCTGCGTGCGCTGCTGCAACTGTGGGAGCGCGGGTGAGACCGAGTGTGCGCCCGCCTTCTGAAGATTTCACAATTACGCTCCGATAATCCCTCACGAGCCACTGCGGGAACGCTCTCTCAAGGGTTCCAGAGAGGCTCGAAATCACTTGCTATGGAGGTTAACAATGCGCAAGCGTAAACCGAAACCGCCTGTTGAGAAGCGCCCTGTATCGATTAGCACGGCGAGTGTGCTGGTAGGCGTGGAAACGCACACCATCCGCTACTGGGAGCGCGAGTTCAGCGAGTTCCTGAACCCGGTGCGCACGGCAGGCGGACAGCGACGCTACCGCCCCGAAGACATCGAGGTACTCAAGGAGATTAAACGCCTGCTCAAAGAGGAACTCTACACGATTGCAGGCGCGAAGCGCAAGCTAAGTGAGCAATTCGAACAGCAAGCGCCCGAGCCGTCCCACGCGGGCAACAACGGGACGCACGCCACAAAGCGCAGCAAACGCGCCGAGACCAAACGCTAACGCCGAACGACCAGTAAAGGAGGGAACCGATGGCAACCGTTGTTGTGAAGCAGTCCGTGCCCATCTTCGCAGAGCAGTGGGACGCGAGTCTGAATGAGGCGTTCGAGTATCTGCACAACGAGCAGCCTGACGCGGCGTATGAGGCGTTTATGCGCCATCTACAGAGCCATCCCACTGATGAGGTTGCCTACGAGGGCGCGATTGTCGCCCTGTTGCAGCAGACGCGCTGGGATGAGGCGCAACAACTGACCACGCAGGCGCGCGCGGCGTGTCCGCACTCCGCCATCCTCGCAGCGCGCCAGACATGGCTCTGGATCTACCTCGCCGAGGAGTCACAGGCATATCCGCTGGTGGTGCAACTGCTCGAAGCGGGGTTTCGCCATCCCGACTGGCTGCGCGAGACGGTATTGCCCCTGCGCAATGTGCTGATTTGCCACGCGAGCGACCCGCGCCTCGTCTCCAGCAAAAAACAGAAGCGCCAGAGCGACCGCGCCACGCTCCTCAAGGGCATCCAGACGCTCGAACACTGGCTGGAGCGGTATCAGTTCCCCATTCCCGACGAACCTGTCGGCGTGAAAATTACGCTGAGCATGATTGCCTGCGACGAGGCGGAGTTTCTGGAGGGCTGCCTGCAGAGCGTGCAGGGCGTGGTCGACGAGATTGTGCTGGTGGATACGGGTTCGACAGACGCCACACCCCAGATTGCCGAGCGATTCGGCGCGAAAGTCATCCGAACGGAGTGGCAGAACGACTTCGCCGCCGCGCGCAATATCGCCCTGCAGCACGCCTCAGGCGACTGGATTCTGGTGCTGGACGCCGACGAGCGACTGACTCCCGAATCGAGGCAGGCGATTCTGAACGCGGTACGCCATCCGCAGTTCGTCGGCTACTATCTGGAGATTTTGAACGAGATCCGCGAAGGCGACTACTTCGCCCATCGGCTGGTGCGGCTGTTCCGTCGGCTACCCAGCGCGCGCTGGGAAGGCGCCATCCACGAGCAGATTATCCCCAGCCTCGTGGCGGACAAACGCCGAATCGCCACCGTCGAGGCGCAGATTCTCCATCTGGGCTACCGCAAGGAGGTCATGCGCAGCCGCGACAAGGCGCAGCGCAACATCGAGATTCTGGAACGCGAACTGCAACAGGAACCCGACAATCTGTTCCACAAGTTCAACCTTGCGAACACCTACTTTACGATGGGGGACTACGCGCAGGCGGCATACTGGGCGGAGCAGGTCTGCCCGTATCTGCGCGGCGATGAGGATTACGCAGGGCACGCATGGGCAGACTGGGTCAGCGCGCGCATGAACTCAGGACAATACGAATCGGCGCTGCAGGTCGGCGCGGACGCGCTGGCGCGCGGCGTCGACCATCCGATGCTGCATTATGTGCTGGCGGCGGTCTACATGCACATCGGGTGCGCCCAGAAAGCGCTGGAGTCGCTGGATGCCGTGCGTGCGAGCGCGATGCGCATCGGACTGCTCGCGCCCGACGGCGAGACTATCCTTCCCGCCAGCGGCTATGTGGGCGACATCAGCGTGGTGACCTATAAGTGGCGGTTCATGTATGCGTGCGCCCTGCGCGATTTGGGACGCCTTGAAGAAGCATGCCCCCTCTACGAACGCCTGATGCAGGAGCGTCCCAACGACCCATTCGTGCTGTTAGACTACGGGCAGGCGCTGCTGATGATGGGCGCACGCGAGCAGGCGGAGACCGTCTTCCAGCAGCTGGCGACTCACGGCGAGTATGCAAGCATCGCGCAGCAGTTTCTGGCGAAAACATGGTGGGAGGCGGGCGACTATCGGCGCGCGTTGCCCTATGTGCGCGCGGTGGCGTATGCCATCCCCGACGGCGCGGAGTGGCTGGAGCGATGGCTCCTTGCAGCACACGAGTCAGGCGACTGGCACAGCTTCGTAGAGGCGTGCGAGACCTACACCGCGCGCGGCTACGCCCCCGACGCGGGCATGCACCTGAACTGGGGACGCGCTCTGTGGCAGCTCAAGGACTACGAGAACGCCCTAACGCACTTCGCCGCCGCCATCGATCTGAACCCGACCGACCCCAACGCCTTCTTGAATGCAGGCGACGCGCTCTACCAGCTGGGCGCGTACAGCGAAGCGGCGGACGCCTACTCCGCGGGCATCGAGCGCGACCCGTACAACGCGCAGGCGTGGTTCACGCTGGGCAACTGCTACTTCCGTATGGGCGTGTACGACGCCGCCAAAATCGCCTACGCGCAAACGCTCCAGCTCGACCCGAAACACGCGCAGGCGCAGCACAACCTGGAGCTGACCAACGAGCGCATCCGCATTACGGCGGCGTAGCTCAGAACCCGCGCTCGAACGCTTCCTTGATGGTCGGGCGCGTTAGCACAATCAGCACGGCAATCGGGAACGCAATCTGGACGGGCAAGCTGATCAGCGAGCTTGGCTCCACGCCCACCAGCGCAATCCCAACCACGCTGCTCACAACCGCCCAGAGCAACAGCACCACCGCGTTGCCCATCATGAGCGTGTAGCCGATGGGCTTCATCCCCAGCAATAAAATGGACGCCACAATCGTCCAGAGGGATAGGACGATTCCCAGCACGCCGCTGACCATCGTGAAGCGCACCAACCCGGGGTTATTGAGCAGCGGCTGCAGGTCTTCCGTCGAGCCGCCCGACTGCTGCGCCATTTCCGCCAGCTGGGGCAGGGCGCCCGCAACCCCCACCCCCGCAAGGTTGCAGCACAGTCCCAAAAGCCCCAGCACAATCCCCAGAATCCCGATTACCGTCACGCCTGTCGGTCGCATGTCTCCCTTACCTCCAGAATTGTGCCTTCCGTTCGGCGGCTTCAGGTAAATTCCTGCTATGGCGTGTGAACTTTCGGAAGCGATGGTGATGCCTGTTGTCGCGCATTATCCCGCCAATCGGGTGCGCGCGATAGCGATGCCTGTGGGCGGCATCGGTACGGGCTGCTTCGCGCTGGCAGGCGACGGTGCGCTGGTGGATTGGCAGCTAATGAGTCGCCCCCATCGGGGCTGGCGTCCGCCTCTGGCGCATCTCCTGTTGCGTGTGCAGCCGCCCGATGCGCCAGCGCGGTTGCGCGTGCTGGAGGGGATTACGCGATTGCAGTTAGACGCCGACCATGGCGCACCCCAGACGCTGGCGGGACTGCCCCACATGCGCCCGCTGGGGTTCGAAGCCGCCTACCCGTTCGGGCGCGCCCGCCTGCGCGACCCCGAATTGCCGCTGGAGTGCGCGATTGAGGCGTTCAACCCCCTTATCCCCGAAGCGACCGACGATTCGAGCCTGCCGTTTGGGCTGATTACGGTCGCGCTGCACAATCGCGGGCGCGCGCCGCTATCGATAAGCCTCGTGTTCGCGCTGACCCACTTTATCGGCGACGATGGCGTCCAGCGCGACCTGAAGGGCAATCTTACCGAGTTCGTGCAGGCGCACGGCTGGCGTGGACTGCTGATGCGCAAAGCGACCGACCAGCGTTCATCGCGCTGGGGCACACTCGCGCTGCTGTCGGACGCCGAAACAACCGTCGCCGCGCGGCGATGGGCGTTCCGACGCGGGGATTGGTCGGCAACCCTGCTATCGCTCATCGACTGGCTGCTGGCGAACCCGACCATTCCCGACGCTGCGCCCGACCAGCCCTGCCCGCCCAGCGACGAGCGCGGCTGGGAATCGTCGCTCTCCGTGCCCCTGACGCTGGAGGCGGGGCAAACCGCCCGCGTGCGGTTCCTGCTCTGCTGGCATTTCCCGTACCGCAACCTGCGCGAGATTGGCTGGTGGCACGGCGAGGGCGACCCCATCGTGCGCAATCATTACGCCATGCGCTTTCCAGACGCGCAGGCAGTCGCCGAGTATATAATCCCGCGTCTGCCCGACCTGTGGGCGCGTACAACGCAATTCGTGCAGGCGATTACCACGCGCCACCCGCAGCCGTTCGCCGAATCCGCACTCAACTGCCTGTCCGTGCTGCGCAGCCCGACCTGCTTCCGACTGGAGGACGGAACCTTCTGCGGCTTCGAGGGCTGCAACGCCGACACGGGCTGCTGCTTCGGCTCCTGCACGCATGTGTGGAACTACGAGCATGCCACGCTGTCGCTCTTTCCCGACCTGCACCGATCGATGCTGGAGTCGCACCTGCGCTACGGCGTGATGGACGACGGGGCGCAACGGTTTCGGCTCGATTTGCCGCTGGGGGCGCATGCGTTTGCGCTTGCCGCCGCCGACGGGCAGATGGGGCTGATTGTACGCGCCTACCTGCAGTATCGGCGGGACGGCGACCGCGCGTGGCTCAAACGCTGGTACCCGACTCTGCAGAAACTGCTCGCCTTCGCGTGGCAGCCCGGCGGCTGGGACGCCGACCAGGACGGCGTGATGGAGGGCGCGCAACACAACACTTATGATGTGGAGTGTTTCGGACCGAATCCGGTTTGCGGTGCATGGTATCTGGCGGCGCTGCGGGCGATGGAAGAAATCGCGCGCACGCTCGGCGACGACGCCTTCGCCCAAAAATGCCGCGCCCTGTTCGAAAACGGCAGCCGCTGGATGGACGAGAATCTGTTCAACGGCGAGTTTTATGTGCAGCAGATACGCCCCGTGCCCGACCACCCGCACCCGATGACCACCCCGCGCACAGGCGACTATGCGCACTACCACGACAGTCAGCTGGGCGCAGTGTGTAGCATCGACCAGCTGATTGGGCAATACAAGGCGAATCGCGCGGGTCTGGGCGATTTGCTGCGGCGCGACCATATCCGCAGGGCGCTCCGCGCTGTGCTGCGCTACAACTTCCCGCGCACACTGAACCAGCACTACAATCACGGACGCACCTACGCCACGGGCGACGAACGCGGCGTCATCACAGGAACCTACCCGCGCGGCGGACGCCCCAGCCTGCCGTTTCCGTATCAATCCGAATGCTGGACGGGGCTGGAGTACGCCTTCGCGCGGCTGCTGCTGGACTACGGCTACGCACGCGACGCCTTGCGCGTGGCGCAAGCTGTGCGCGCCCGACACGACGGCGCGAAACGCAACCCCTTCAACGAACCCGAATGCGGCAGCTACTACGCCCGCTGTATGTCCGCATGGTCGCTCGTCGCGCCGCGTGAGGTATAGTAATTGTCTGTGGGGGAACCCATACCAGAACACTGGAGGGATTTATGCTGAAACAACGACGGTTCATAACACTGTGGTTGCTCTTGATTGCCGTGTCGCTGGGCGCATCTGCGCAGGAGAAGGTGCTGATGCAGTACAAAGCGCAGGCGGGACAGACGATGCGCTACCGACTTTCGGGAACCATCAGCATCGAAGCGGCAGGCAACACTTTCAATTTAGAGCTTGCCTCTGTTGTCGCGCAGAAAATCGTTGCCGTTTCGCCCGAAGGCAACATCACCCAGGAACAGACCACCGAGTCTTACGAGATGAGCTTCGGTGGGCGCACGATGCCCGCGCCCGACGAGGTGTTGAGCGGGAAGGTCACCACGGTTGTCAAGCCCAACGGCGAGATTATCAGCCGCGAAAGCACCCTTGAGGAGACCGCCGAAGACGCCGAACAGCGCCATCTGGGACAGACGCTGGCAGTCGTGTTCAGCGAGCAACCCGTCGGCGCAGGCGACAAATGGAGCTACACCTTCAAGGACGACTCCAAACTGGGCACCGCGCCTGCAACAATAGAATACACTCTGCGGGGCTTCGAGACATGGAAAGGCGTCCGCGTCGCGCGAATCGCCAGCACCTACACCGCGGGCGGCGGGAGCAAAACCACCGCCGAGTCCGAGCTGCTCATCGAAGTGCGCACGGGCGACACGGTGTACGCCAAAACCAAAATCGAGGGGCTTAGCTGGGGCGGCGGTGAGGTAGAAGCGGCGGCATCCGCGCAACTGGAATATGAGCGCATCTCAGGCGCGCCCCTGCCCGAAGGTGTGAACGGCGCAGCAACCGCCGCGCCCGCCAAACAGGAGACGCCGCAGGCGCAAACGCAAACCGCCGAGCAGAAACCCGACGAACAGAAGCCTGCGGAAGGCGAGAAAAAAGAAGACCCCAAAAAGAAAGAGAAGACCATCGAGGAAGTAACGAAGGACTTCGAGAAGCTGGAGGGGCTGTTCACGCTCTATCGCAAGAAGGAGGCAGGCAAAGACACGATTTACATGGAGGTTCGCCGCGACCAGCTGGAGAAGCTCTACTTCCTGCAGGCGACGGTGAGCGACGGCTTGCCCACCTTCTTCCTGGCAGCGGGCACGCCGATTACCGACATCCTGTTCAAACTCGTGCAGCGCGACGAGCAGATTCTGCTGGTCGTGCCCAACTACGGTTTCCAGGCGAACCCGAACACGCCGATTGCCCGCTCCGTGCGCCGCTCCTTCGCCGACGCCTACCTCGAATCGTTCAAGATCGAAGCCAGGTCGGACGAGGGCAAGCGGCTCCTCATCGATGTCTCCAACCTGTTCCGCTCTGACCTGATCCAGATTCAGCAGGTTGTGAACCTCGCGGCGGGCGGCAGCTACAGCATCGACCGCGAGAAGACCGTCTACAATCAGGTCAAGGCGTTCCCGAACAATGTGTTCGTGCAGACGGCGTACCACTTTGCGGGCGGTCAGCAGCGCGGCGGCGGGCTGGCGGGCATTCTGGGCGGGCTGGCAGGTTCGGCGAATCTGGCGGACCCGCGCAGCGTGCCCATCACGGTCAACTACAACCTGTGGGAGCTGCCCGTCAACAACGGCTACACCCCGCGCTTCTACGACCCGCGCGTGGGCTACTTCACGACCGAATACACCGACTTCACCCGCGAGCTGGAAGACCAGACCCGCCGCTACATCCTGCGCTGGCATCTGGAGAAAGCCGACCCGAACGCCGAACTCTCGCCCCCGAAAGAGCCTATCGTGTTCTGGATTGACAACGCCGTGCCGCACGAGTATCGCGACGCCGTGCGCGAGGGCATTCTGGAGTGGAACAAGGCGTTCGAGAAAATCGGCATCAAGGACGCGATTGTGGTCAAGCAGATGCCCGATGACGCCGACTGGGACCATGCGGATATGCGCTACAATGTGATTCGCTGGGTCACCTCGCCCGCCAACGGCTACGCCGTCGCGTTGTTCCGCGCCAACCCGCTTACGGGGCAGATTCTGAACGCCAGCATCACCGTAGACGGCAACATGGCGCGCATCACGCGCGTGCAGTTCCTGCGCCAGATTGACCCGCTGGCAGCGTTCAAAGAGGCGGAACAGCGCGAATGCTGCGACCATGCGAACCACAACGCGCCCCACGCCTGCACCTTCGCGCAGGACACTGCCCAGCGCGCGTGGCAGGGCTTCGTGATGATGGAGCTGCTGGCGGGCAAGCGCGGCGCCACCAGAATCTCCGAGCAGGAGTTCGTCAGCAACTACATCCGCTCCGTCGTGATGCACGAGATGGGGCACATTCTGGGGCTGCGCCACAACTTCGTCGCCAGCCGCCTGAACACCCTGGAAGACCTCAAGGACGGCGAGCGCATGCGCCAGCGCGGCACCGTCGCTAGCGTGATGGAGTACGACCCGTTCAATCAGATGGCGTTGCACGCGCCCAACACCGTCTACTGGAACCCGACGATTGGTCCGTATGACTACTGGGCGATTGAGTACGGCTATCGTATCTTCCCCGACGCGCGCACGCCAGAGGCGGAGCGCCCGCACCTGACGGAGATCGCCCAGCGCAACACGGAGCCTGAACTCGCCTACGAGACCGACGATTACGCGGATCGGTTCGACCCGTATGTGACGCGCTTCGATCTGGGGCGCGACCCGCTGGCGTATTGGGAGCTGGTGATTAAGGATACGCACGAGCTGCTGGAGGTGCTGCCCACGCGCGTGCCCGGTCCGAACGAGAGCTACTACGACTTCACGCGCTACTTCTTCGGCACGCTGGCGAGCTTCAGCCGCGCGGCGACGCAGCTGTCGCGTTTTGTGGGCGCGTTGCAGATTCGGCGCAACTTCGCCAGCGACCCGAACGCGCAGCCCCCGCTGGAGCCGCTTAGCGGCGAGCAACAGCGCCGCGCGCTCCAGCTGCTGGCGACCTACATCTTCTCGGAGAGCGCGTTCAACATCCCGAAGGGGCTGTACCTGCAGCTGGGTCCGAACCCGTATGGGGGCGGCAGTTCCATCCCGCCCGATGCGCCCGTGCGCGACTTCCTGAGCAATATCCAGCGGCTGACGTTGGCGCGCCTGATGGCGCCCGACACCCTGCGCCGCGTGGTGAACAACGAGTTCAAGGCAGTCGACGAGCGCAACGCGCTGACCCTTGCGGAGCTGTTCGACACGCTGCAGGGCGTCATCTGGTCGGAGGCGCAATCGCCGCGCGCAGTGCCCGCGCTCCGACGCCTGCTCCAGCGCGCCCACCTGCAGACGCTGGTGGACATGATTACCAAGAACACGGGCGCGCCCGACGACGCGCGCATGCTCGCGCGCTACCACCTGCGCCAGCTGCGCGACCAGCTCAGCAAGCAGCTCCCGCGCGTCAGGGACACCTATACCCGCGCCCACTACAGCGAAGCCATCGAGACCATCGATAAAGCGCTGAACGCGCAATACATGCTGGGGATGCCCGAAGTCCGCGTGCCGTCGCTGGCGGAGATTCTGGGCATTGGCGACCAGCCGTAGTCGCGTGTGTGTTGCGCGCCGTTGCTGCCATCCACAGCGGCGGCGCGCTACCCGCAGCAAAACCGAACATCGCGCGCATGGGGTATACTATGCGCTGGAGGAATACCAAGCATGCCGATTCTGGGATACATGGGCACGCAGGAGTGGATGATTCTGCTGGTGATTGTGCTGGTGCTGTTTGGCGCGTCGCGCCTGCCCGCACTGGCGCGCTCCATCGGCGAAGCGCTCACCGAATTTCGTCGCGCCACCCGCACGGAAGACGAGGCGGAACAGGCACAGAAGTGAACACCGCGCGTCGGGCAGGCGTCTCCAGCGCGTCCGATGCGCTGCCCACACGCATCGGGTGGCAGGGACTGCGGCTGGATGCGCCGCCGGACTGGTTCCTCAAAGGCTACTCAGGCGACTGGCGGGAAGGCTTTCTGCAAATCGGCTCCCCCCACAGCATGGAGTTGGACCTCAAATGGAGCCGCACGCGCCGTAAGACAGACCTCGCATATGTGTTGCAGCAGTTTCTGGCGAAATTAGAACGCGCCAAGCGCAAGATGCGCCAGCCGTTCCACGCCACACTGCACCCCGTCGACGACCATTGCATCGAGTTTCGCTGGCGTTCCGACGAGCGCGCCGTCGGACGCATCCAGCGCGACCCCGACAACTACATCATCGTGCTGATGCAGTTGCGGGCTGCCTCCAGGCACGACGCGCTGTTCCAGCAGGCGCGCCCGATGTTCGAGAGCCTGCGCGTCGCGCCCGACGAAGACGGATGGGTGGAGTGGAGCCTGTACGGACTGCACAGCGCGGCGCCCGCCGAATTCCGCCTCGAAAAAGCGCAGGTCGTCACGGGTCAAACGCGCCTGACGCTGGTGCGGCGGCACGAGCGGCTCATCATCGAGCGCGTCGCCCGCGCAGAACAGCTTCTCAAAGGCTACGAGTTCGCCGAATGGGTGGACTACTGGCTGCGTTGGCGGGGCTGGCGCGGCGTGCGCGAGCCATTCACATGGAGTGAGAACGATTCCGGCCTCCACCTGACCACGCGCCTAGGGCTGGGCGCGCTGGCGACTGAATGCATGGTGAGTCTGGCGCGCCTGCGGCTCCCCGCATGGCGCGTACGCGCCGTCGCATGGCTGTGCCAGCCGCGCAACACCGTGTTCCACATCCAGCATTATAGCCCGTTCCGCTCAAACCTGCTGGAGGAGGTGATGGCGCGCACGGTATGCTGTTGAAGCGACTGTTCAAACGCCCCGCGCCGCAGGTCGATCGGCGGCAGGTCTTGCGTCTCTACCCCATCCGCAACGCGCTCGTGCGCTTCGAGCAGCGCCCCGACGGCGTCTACACGCTGATTGTGCCGCTCCAACCGCGCGGCGTTTTCGGGTGGTTCAGCAGGATATTCAAGCTGCCCCGCGAACATCGAATCGAGCTGGACGAAATCGGCAGCGCGGTGTGGGCGATGTGCGACGGCAAGCACGCGGTGGAGAGCATCGTACAACGCCTCGCGCAGCAATACACGCTGGAGCGGCGCGAGGCGGAACTGTCGCTGCTCGCCTTTTTGAACACACTTGCGCGACGGGGCTTTATCGCCTACTCGAAGAAACGGCTATGAGTACGCAACTGGGGCACACAGGCGCAATTCGCAAGCAGGTGCAGCTACCGCTCTCGGTGGCGTTTCGAATCAGCCTGCTCAATATTCGGGTGCGCTTTCTGCGCGCGCTGATTACCGCTGCGGGCGTGATGCTGGGAATTGCCTTTTTCACGGCGGTGCGCGCCGCCGCGCTCTATGCACCCCCGTTAGACCCCAACGACCCCGCCGCCATCGAAACCGCCACGCGCCAGACCTGGCTGGTGGTGATGAGCTTGCTGATGTCCACCGTCGGCATCTCGAACTCGATGCTGATGGCGGTCACGGAGCGCTACAAGGAGATTGGCACGATGAAGTGTCTGGGCGCGCTCGATTCGTTTGTAGTCAAGCTCTTCTTTCTGGAGGCGGGGCTGCTGGGCGTTGTGGCGTCGGCGATCGGGTTTTTCGTGGGCTGGCTGCTGGTGTTTGTGATTAACCTCTTTCGGCTGGGCGGGGGCGTGTGGAGCGCGGCGACGCCACTGGAGTTGCTGGCGCTGCTGGGGCAGTCGATGGCGGTCGGCGTCGTGGTGACGGTCGTCGCCACCATCCTGCCCGCCATTCGCGCCGCGAAGATGCCCCCCGCCGCCGCCCTGCGCGTGGAGGTCTAAACCCGCGTCCAGAGGCACTTCAAGTAGAGGCTCTCCGGGAACTGGAGCAGGTACGGGTGGTCGGGCGCTTGGAAGGTAATCTCCTCCACAAACAGCGGGATGGTGCGATCGGTCGCCGCCAGGCGCACGGTGTCCAGCATTTCGGACAGGCTCAACGGATAGGCGCAGCTGCACACCACCAGTCGCCCGCCCTCCGCCAGCAGCGGCAGCGCGTGATAGACCAGCTTCCAGATCGCCCAGCGGAGCGAGTCTTTCTGGTCGTGGCGTTTGGCAATCGCGGGCGGGTCCAGCACAATCCAGTCGAACTGCGCGCCCTGTTCCGCCGCCTGGGGCAGCCAGTCGAAGGCGTTCTCCACAATCCAGTGCGCCTCCAGCCCGTTGCGCCGCGCGTGTACCTCCGCAAGGTCAATCGCGTCGGGCAGGATATCCACCCCAACCGCGTGTGCGCCTGCGCGCGCGGCGTAGAGCGCGAACGCGCCCGTGTAGCAAAACAGGTCCAGCACACGCTCGCCGGAGCGCACCTGCTGCGCCAGCCGTCGACGGTTCTCGCGCTGGTCGATATAAAAGCCCGTCTTGCGCCCTGCGTCGGTCGGCACGAGGAACACCAGCCCGCTCTCTTCAATCTCGATGAGTTCAGGCGCGTCGCCGTGCAACACGCCCGCGAACGGCTCCAGACCCTCCTCCGCGCGGCTTGCCATCTCACTGCGCTCGATAATCCCCTTCGGCTCCAGCCGCTCAATCAGGGTCGGCAGCCACACATCCTTGAGCCGCTCCATTCCCATCGTGCGCACCTGCACCACCAGGTACTCGGCGTACTGGTCGACAATCAGTCCGGGCAGCCCGTCCGACTCGCTGAACAGGAGACGCATCGCGTTCGTATCCTGTACCACGCGCTCGCGATGACGCAGGGCATGCTCCAGTCGTCGCTCGAAGAACGCGCGGTCAATCGGCTCGTCTTCGGTGGTCAGCACGCGCACGGGGAAGCGGCTCTGCGGGTTGTAGGTTCCTATCCCAAGCGTTTCGTTGCGAAAGTTCGCCACGCGCACCAGTGCGCCGGGCGTCGGCGCGCCCGATACCTCAGAGATTTCCCCGCGCTGCACCCACGGGTAGCCGTGTTGCAGCTTTTTCTCACGACCTCCTACAATTTTGACCGTACCTTCAATCATTGCCTGCCTCACTCAATTAGGATTTACATATTCGCGCCAGTGATCCGGGTTGTACGGCAGGATTTCTGACGCGAGCGCGCTGGTTAAGGTTTCCAGAATCTGATCCACGAGCCGCAGTCGCTCGCGGGCGTCTTGCAACTCCAGCAAATACTGGCGCAGGGGCATTTCCAGCTGGAGCGTGCCTGCAATCGCGAACGAGAGCGCGGTAGGGCTATGGGGCAGTTCGATCTCGTCCACGCGCAGCCCGCCCGCATCCAGCGCGAGGCGCAGAAACTCCCGAAAGCGTTGCGCCACCGCGTCGGCGTACTGCTGTTCCGCGTCCCAGTCGAACGGCTCGTGGTCGCGCCACAGCCGCACATGCGCCTTGAGATAGGGCGCCTCATGGCGAATCACGCGCACAATCTGGAACCGCTCCTCGCCAATCGCCAGCAAGTGCAGCCTGCCGTCTGGCTGACGACGCAGGCGTCCAATCCGCGCCAGCGTGCCGACCTCATGCACCTGAACCTCCGGGTCGCCCACCTCGCGCCCCTCGCGGATCAAGACCACCCCAAACGGCGAATCCGTTTCCAGACAGTGCATCACCATTTCCCGATAACGCGGCTCAAAGATATGCAACGGCAACGCCGTGTACGGAAACAACACTGTCTCCAGCGGAAACAGCGGAATTGTCCAGATAGACTCATTCACTCTGATGAAATTGTACCCTATGGGCGCAGTTTTATTGCCGCCAGCACGCCGTCGCGCATCGGCAGCAGCACGGTCTGCAGGTCAGGGTCGCGCGTCATCTGATGGGTGAGCGTGCGGATGGCTTCGGTCGCCTCCGAAGTGTCCTGTGCGTCCCACACGCGCCCGCTCCAGAGCATGTTGTCGTAGAGCATCAGCCCGCCCACGCGCAGATGGCGCTTCACCACAGGCAGCGACGCGGGGTAGCCCGCTTTGTCGATGTCGCAGAAGATAATATCGTACTCGCCGCCGACTTGCTGGAGCGTCGCCACCGCCTCGCCCACATGGTAGGTCGTCAGGTCGCCCAGCCCCATCTGCGCAAGGTATTCCTGCGCCTGCCGCGACAGATTGGCGTCCCACACCGTGTGATGTACCACGCCGCCGCCGTTCTCGCGCACCGCCAGCGCGAACCATGCCGTCGAGTAGCCGTAGCCGCTGCCCAGCTCGAACACGCGCCGCGCCCCCAAAAGGCGCGTCAGCCAGTAAAACATCTGTCCCACCACGGGACCCACAATCGGGAAGTTCGTCTCGGCGGCGCGCCGCTCCATCTCCCGCAACAGCGGATGCGGACGCTCCACCAGGCTCTCCAGATACGCCGTCAGCTCAGGATGATACAGCTCGGTCATGGCGCAATTCTACCTGAAGCGACTGCAGGAATCGCCCCGCAGGGCGCGAACTGGCTCTCTGTTATGAAGGCACTCAAGCACATCGGCTGGCTGGCGTTGCTTGCCAGCGCATTCGCGCAGCCGAAGTCGGACGCAACGATTACGGTTAGCCTCGAAGACGGCGCGAGTATTAAGGGAATCGTGACAGTCGTCGCGCGGGTGCAGTCGGAGCGGCTGGTGGAGCGCGTGGAGTTTCAGGTGGACGGCGCGCTGCGCGAGGTGGACGACAGCACCCCCTACGAGTACGAATGGGACACGGTGACCGACACCGAGGGCGAGCGACGGCTGAAGATTGTGGCGTTCCTGGAGGGCGGCGGGAGCGCATCGAAAGAGCTGCGGCTTATCATTGACAACGGCGTGGGGCAGGGCGCGCCGTATCACTACGAGCAGGCGCGTGCCGCGTTCGCCGACGGCAAGTTCGAGGACGCCCTCTACCACACGCGGGTCGCCCTCAAAGCCGACTCGACGCATCGCGAGGCGCGTGTGCTGCAGATTCAGACCCTGCTGCGCTTAGGACGCGCCAGCGAGGCGGATGAGGCGGTGGAAGACCTCGCGCGGCTCTATCCCGACTCGCTGGAGACGCAGGAGCTGCGCGTGGCGGCGAGCCTGCGCCGCGCCAAAAACGCCCGCAACGAACGCGAGCTGCTGCGCAACGCCATCGACGCCCAGCATCAGATTAACCAGATGCGCCTGAAGGCGATTGGCGACTCGCGCACGCCCGAAGCCATCGTCGCCCGCACGCTGCTGCTGATTGCGGAGGGGCAGGCGGGGCTGAGCGTCAACGACCTGCTCGCCCTCACCGAACGCGAGCCGTCCAACGCGCGCTACCTGAACCTGCTGGCGTATGCCTATCTGAACGCGGGCAGGCTGCGCGATGTGCTGGTGATTACGAACACGGCGATACGGCGCGGCGTCGCCAACGACTACACCTACGCCATTCGTGGGCTGGCAGCCGCGTTGCTGAACGACACGCGCGAGCAGGAGCGCGCCTTCGCGGAGGCAGAAAAGCTTGATAAAGAGTCGCGCGCGCTGCTGGCGGCGCAGGCGAACCTCGCGATGCTGGGACGCCGCGCAACGATCGTCGGCAGGCTCGCCGCGCAGGCGCAGGGCGTCGGCGACAACACCCCGCAGGTCGCCTTCATGCGCTACTGGAGCTTCGTGAACAACCGCGAGTACGACCGCGCGAAAGACGCCTTCTGGCGCGTGTTGGAGCTGAACCCGCTGACGGCGGAGGCGTACCAGCTGCGCGGGATGCTGAACCTCATCGACGGGCTGCGCCCCGGCGAGGAAGACCTGCTGATGACCGCGCGCGAGTGGTTCGAGCTGGCGTTAGCCGCGCGCCCGGACTACGCCCCCGCGCATCTGGGGATCGCGATGAGCCATGCGTTCGAGGCGTACACAACCAAACGCGACGGCAACCGCCCCAGCGAGGAGACCCTGCGACAGGCGGAGACCGCGCTAAACAAGGCGCTGGAGCTGGCGCGCGACACGGCGTGGGCGCAGGTGGGCGCATCGTATGTGTATACCGAGCTGCGCAAGGTGCGCGAGGCGGATCAAGCCATCCGTCGCGCCGCGCAGATCGACCCCAGCCGCGTCACGAGCCTCACGCCGCCTGAGCCGCCCCGCGCGCTGGAGCTGCTGATGGCGCTCATGTTCACGCCCGTCTATCCTGCACCGTAGATGATTGGCAGGCTGAGCGGCGTGCTGCTGAGTGTGGAGGAGAACCTCGCGCTGATTGAGGTGGGCGGCGTTGGCTACGAGGTGCGCCTGCCGCCCAACCTCAAAGAGCAGCTCCCGCCGCTCGGCGAAGCGCTCACGCTGCACATCCGCACGCTGTTCCACGAGGACGAGGGCATCCTGCTGTACGGCTTTCTGGAGCCTGCCCAGCGCCGATTGTTCGACCTGCTGATTACCGTGAGCGGGGTGGGACCGCGCCTTGCGCTGAACCTGATGGGCGCCAGCGAACCCGATGCGCTCGCCCGTGCGATTGCCCGCAAGGACACGCGCTATCTCAAGTCGCTGCCCGGCGTGGGGGCGAAGCTGGCGGAGCGGCTGGCGCTCGAACTCGCCGACAAGGTCGCCCAGTTCGCCTTCGAGCGGCAGGTGGAACGCCTCGCCGCGGCGACGCGCGCCAGCGCAATCGACCTCGACGCACTAACGGAAGGACTGGTGCAGCTGGGCTACAGCCGTAAGGAGGCGCACGCCGCGCTCAACGCCGTGCTTGCCGAGCAGCCCGACGCCGACGAGCAAGCCCTGATGCGCCTCGCGCTCGCACGACTTGCCCCCAGACGCTGACAGCGGGTATACTCTGAACCACGCGCGACGCCGCGCGTCTAATCCTATACTGGGAGGTACACACTATGCAGAAGCGCAACCGTTTCTGGTGGGTCATCCCGTTCACCATCGGGATTCTGTTGTGGGGCGTGTGGAGCCTGGTGTTCTCCGCGACGCCTCTGAAAGAAGGTTCAAAAGCCCCTGACTTCACGCTTGTCGGCAGCGACGGCAAGACGCATCGCCTGAGCGACTACTCAGGCAAGCGCGTCGTGCTGATGTTCTACCCGAAGTCGAACACGCCGGGCTGCACGGCGCAGAACTGCGCCATCCGCGACAACTTCGAGAAGCTCAGCCAGCATGCCGTTGTATTCGGCGTCAGCGTGGACGCGCCTGAAGCGCAGGCGAACTTCGCGAAGCAGCACAACCTTAAGCATGTCGTGCTGGCGGACGCCGACGGCAAGGTCGCGGAAGCCTATCAGGTGCGCACAGGCGCGGGCTTCGCAAGCCGCACGACCTACATCATCGCGCCCGATGGCACGATTGAGCGCGTCTTCGAGCGGGCGGGCACCAGCAACCATGCCGACGAGCTGCTGGCGTACTTCACGACCGCGGGCGCGCAGTACGGCGCGGCGAACACCCAAGCCGCCCAGAAGCCCGAAATCGGCAAGCGCGCGCCCAACTTCACCCTGCCCAACATGAACCCGCATGAAGGGCTGCCCAAAGAGGTCACCCTCTACGACATCAAGGACAAAAAAGCCATCGTGATTATGTTCATCGCGACGCGCTGCCCGGTCTCGCTTGACTACGACGAACGCATGGCGACCCTCGCGAAGGAATACAGCGCGAAGGGCGTGATGTTTCTTGGCATTAACTCCAACAACACCGAGCCGGCGCCGGAGGTGACCGATCACGCGCAGAAGAAGGGCTTCACCTTCCCCGTGCTGAAGGACGAGGGCAACCGCGTGGCGGACATGTATGACGCGCGCGTGACGCCCGAAGTGTTCGTGCTGGATTCGAACTTCGTGCTGCGCTACCATGGGCGCATCGACGACAGCCAGAACCCCCAGCGGGTGAACCAGCGCGACCTCAAGAACGCGCTGGACGCGATGCTGGCGGGCAATCAGCCGTCCGTGCAGCAGACGCGCGCCTTCGGCTGCACCATCAAGCGCGTGCAACGGTAGTCTCCTTCACCCCCTTTGTCCCCCTCTCCCGAACCTTCGGGAGAGGGGGGGATACCCCGCAGCTTGGGATTATATCAATCGGCGCGTCAGACAAGGAGGGGTTGCGCAGTCAGCGTTCGTTAATTGTCTCGCACACATCTGCAGATGCGTGCTTGTTGTTCGCGCCCCGTGCTGAAGCGCAGCTTTAGCCTGTGCGGAAACTCCGCTTCCGCACTTCGTAATTTGTCGCTCTGCGATCCCCGCCGCGCCGATGGACATCAGGACAAACACGCTGGCTCCCCCAAAGCCGAGGGAGCCAGCGTGAACACTGCAACGACTTGCCTGTTCTACAGGGCAGCCGCTTACTGCTTGCGGCGGCGCAGACCGACCAGACCCGCCAGCCCCACGCCCAGCGCCAGCATGCTCGCAGGCTCAGGAACAACCGCGCCGCGCACCTCCACGAGGTCGTAGCGCAGCGTGC
This sequence comes from Armatimonadota bacterium, assembly GCA_037442365.1. Lineage (GTDB taxonomy): Bacteria > Armatimonadota > Fimbriimonadia > Fimbriimonadales > GBS-DC > GBS-DC. Next base: position 29,404 of record JBBIQK010000023.1, read on the forward strand.
CATTGGGCGAGTAAGTGCTTGTAGAGCGCGCCGCTTCGTATTGGCCACTCGGACCAAACTCCGTCAGACTGCGGAACGCGAAGTTGGCGTTGTTGTTGGCGCTCGTGTCGCCCGTGAAGTCAAAGAAAAAGCGACTGCCCGATCCTGGTCCCTGCGAATACCACTGGTCGCCTCCGCCTGCCACCAGCTGCGGTCCGTCATTCCAGTTCACGCCGTCGTAGGTATACTGGAAGCGCAGGTATTTGGACGAAGTGTTGCTCCAGCGCACATCGAACTGCACCGTGACGTTGATGTAGCCCGTGGTGGGCGTGTTGAACACGATGCCCGCCGTGAGGTTGTTTGTGCCCTGTGCAGGATAGGTGGTCGTCTGGTAGCCGCGGTTGCCTGTGGCGTTCGGGTCAATCGGGGAACCCGCGAAGTAGCCAGGGTTCGTAGCGCCGCCGATGAGTGAGATGGTTCCACCGTTGACGCCGCCATCAACAGTGTCGTTGCTGTCGTTGAAGTCCCAGAAAGCCAGCTGCACAGGCTGCGCCTGTGTGAGTCCGAGCGTAACAGTTAAAACGCCCAGCGCGACGCATGCGCGCGTAATCAGAGAGCCTCTCATTTCGTTAGACCTCCTGTCCCTATCGGGACGTCTGTAGTGAACCCCACACGATGTTAAGGGGTGGTTAAGCGGCGTGCGTGGGTGAGCGATTCAGGCAAATGCGGGTTGCAGAGGGCTACGCGCAGGGGGAACCGCTTACGCGCATACGCGTAATTGGGAGTTCTGAAGCGCAGCTTCAGCATGCGCGGAAGCCCCGCTTCCGCACTCCAAACAAACGACGCCTCGTCGCACGAGGCGCTGTCAGGTACAATCCCCACTGCCATGCCCGCAGGGAACACGCTCTACTACGGCGACAACCTGAAAGTGATGCACCAGCACATCGGCGACGCAAGCGTCGACCTCGTGTACCTCGACCCGCCGTTCAACAGCCAGCGCGACTATAATGTGCTGTTTCGCGAGCAGTCGGGCGAACCCGCGCAGGGACAAATCAAAGCCTTCACCGACACCTGGCAGTGGAGCGAACGCGCCTACATCGAGTTCTGCGAGACCTGCCCGCTGCCCGCGCTGACGGAGCTGATGCAGGGGTTCGTGCGCACCTTAGGGCGCAACGACCTCACAGCGTACCTCGTGATGATGGCGCCGCGATTGGTGGAGCTGCACTGCGTGCTGAAGCCGACGGGCAGCCTGTACCTGCACTGCGACCCGACGGCGAGCCATTACCTGAAGGTGATGCTGGATGTGATTTTCGGCGCGCGCAACTTTCGAAACGAGATTGTGTGGAAGCGGACAGGCGCGCACGGCGGCGCAAAACGCTGGGGACCCATTCACGATGTGCTGCTCTTCTACACCAAAAGCGAAAACTATACATGGAACCGCGTCTACGAGGCACTCGACCCGAATTACATAGAGAAATTTTATCGCTTTCAGGACGAGCGCGGCAGGTATCAGTTAGTCTCTCTAACTGGCGCGGGTACGACGAAAGGCGACTCAGGTATGCCGTGGAAAGGGGTAGACCCGACTCAGGTCGGTCGGCACTGGGCGGTGCCGCAGCCGCTGGTGGAGCAGGTGGTGGGCCGGGAGCGCGCCCAGCAGATGAGCGTGCAGGAGAAGCTGGACGCCCTCGAAGCCGCTGGCTACATCGTCTGGCCCGCCAAAGGCAGGGTTCCCCGCTACAAACGCTATCTGGAAATGAGCGCGGGCAATCCGATTCAGGATGTCATCACGGATATTCCTCCCATCGGCGCGCACGCCCGCGAGCGTCTCGGCTACCCCACCCAAAAGCCGCTTGCCCTGCTGGAGCGCATCATTCACGCCTCCAGCAACGAAGGCGATGTGGTGCTGGACCCCTTCTGCGGCTGTGGTACTGCCATCGTCGCCGCGCAGAAGCTCAACCGCCGCTGGATTGGCATCGACATCACCCATCTGGCAATCGCGCTCATCAAGTACCGCCTCAGCGATATGTTCGATCTCAAGGAAGGCGCGGACTACCGCGTCGTTGGCGAGCCGACCAGCGTGGAGGACGCCCGCGCGCTCGCCCTGCAGGACCGCGACGAGTTCCAGCGATGGGCAATCGGGCTGATTCCGCGCGCCTTCCCGTACCAGCAGAAAAAGGGCGCGGATACGGGCATCGACGGGATGCTCCATTTCACGGACAACCCGCGCGAGCATCCCAAAAAGGTGGTCATACAGGTCAAGAGCGGGCGCGTGGGAGTGAAGGACATTCGCGATTTTCGGGGCGTGTTAGAGCGCGAGGGGGCGACGCTGGGGCTGTTTGTGTCGCTGGAGCCGCCGACGGAGCCGATGCTTCGGGAGGCGGAGCAGGCGGGCTACTACAAAACGCCGCTGGGGGACATCCCGCTGCCCCGCCTGCAGATACGCACGGTGGAGCAGTTGCTGCGCGGCGAGGGGTTTGCGATACCCAGCGCGGCGCTGCTGCTGGGGGTTCAGGCGGCGGCGCGGGCGCAACCCACCGAGGAGCAGAACGCGCTGGATTTGTAGGCGTTTCCGCAGGAACCGCGTCGCCTGAGAGTGGGTATACTTGTGTAGACTGTGAAAACCTGCACAAATCGGCAGACGGAGCCGCCTGTGTGGGCGCGGCAGGACATGGCGCGTCGCGCCTATGTGCGCGAGATGTTCGGGCGGGTCGCGCCGCGCTACGACCTGCTGAACGGCATCCTGAGTCTGCAGCTGCACCACTACTGGCGGCGCAGAGTCGTCCATATGCTGCGCCTGTCGCCCGACTCGCGCGTGCTGGACCTCTGCACGGGCACGGGCGACCTGGCGATTGAACTCGCGCGCCATCTGGGACCTGCGGGCGAGGTGGTCGCGCTCGATTTTTGCGAGCCGATGCTGCGCATGGGACGCGACAAAGCGCGCCGTCGCGGGCTGAACCACACCACATGGCTGCACGCCGACGCGCTGCAGCTGCCCTTCGCGCCCGACCAGTTCGACGCGGCGACGATGGCGTTCGGGCTGCGCAACCTCATCGACAAGCCCGCCGCCTTCCGCGAAATCTATCGCGTACTCAAGCCTGGGGGCAAAGTCGCCATTCTGGAGCTGACGCGCCCCATACGCGCGCCCATGCGCTGGCTGTACGACCTCTACGCGCTGCACATCCTGCCGCGCATCGGCAAGCGGCTCAGCCAGGCGGACGCCTACCTTTACCTGCCGATGTCCATCCAGCACTATGAAGACCGAGCTGCCATCGCCGAATATATGCAACAGGCGGGGTTCACCCATGTGTGCTACCGCGACCTGACTTTCGGCGTGGTGTGCGTTCATACAGGAGTTAAACCATGACCACTATGCGCATTGAGAAGCAGACGCTGGCGGTTCCAGAGATGCTTGCGCCGATTTTGCCGGAGATGCAGGCGGTGGAGGCGTTTCTGGAAGCGCAGGCGGAGACCGCTATACCGCAGTTCAGCGAGTTGACGCGCCACCTGCTGTCGGCGGGGGGCAAACGGTTGCGCCCGGCGATGGTGATTCTGTGCGCCTACGCCGCCGCGCCCCATCGGTTCGGCGAACTTTACCGCGACGGACACCCCAACCGCGCCCGACTGGCGATTATCGCGGGCTGTATGGAGATGATTCATATGGCGACGCTCATCCACGACGATGTGATCGACCAGACCTTCACGCGGCGGGGCAAGCCGACTGCCAACGCGCTCTACGGCAACCTCGCAACGGTGCTGTCGGGCGATTTCATCCTCGCGCGGGCGATGCGCTGCCTCGCGCAGGACGGCGATTTGCGCATCATCCAGACCGTCGCCCAGATTACCACCGACATGAGCGAGGGCGAGGTCGCCGAGGTGTTCCTGCGCCATCGGCTCGACCTCACGGAGGCGCAGTATCTGGAGATTATCCAGCGCAAGACGGCGGAGTTCCTCGCAGGCTGCTGCCGAATCGGGGGCTATCTGGTGGACGCCGACGCGCCGACGCTGGACGCGCTGGAGCAGTTCGGGCGCGAGCTGGGCGTTGCGTTCCAGATTATCGACGACCTGCTCGACTATGTGGGCGACCCGCGTATCACGGGCAAGCCCAACGGCACCGACTTCCGCGAGGGGTTCGCTACGCTGCCCCTGCTGCATTTTTACCAGGCGGCGACGCCCGACGAGCGCGCGCGGCTCCACGAGGCGTTCGGAACCGACCTCTCGCCCGAGCAGTTCGACCACTGGAGAGAACAAATTCGGCTGACGGGCAGTCTAAGGTATGCAGAGGCGCTTGCCGAGCAGTATCGGCAACGTGCGCTGGCGCGGCTGGGAAGCCTCCCCGCCTCGTCCATTCGCACTACTTTAGAGGAGGTCGCCCGATTCATCACGGAGCGCAAGTACTGACGATGCCTGAGCGCGTGCGCGAGAGTCTTTCGGGGCTCGCCAACCGTTTCGACGCGTTTGTGTTCGATCTGGATGGCGTGGTCTATCGGGGCGCGCGCCCGCTGCCGCACGCCATCGAGGTGCTGAACCTGCTGCACGATGCGGGGCGGCAGGTCTATTTTTTGACCAACAACTCCGGGGCGACGCGCCAGCAATACGCCGAGCGGCTGCAGGCGATGGGATACGCCCATGCGCGTCCCGAACAGTTCATCACTTCGGGCTGGGCGACCGCGCTGTACCTGTGCCGTGCGTTCGAGGAAGGCGCGCCCCTGTTCGTGGTGGGCGAGCCGGGCTTGAAGCAGGAGCTGCAGAGCGCGGGCTTCGAGATTCTGGAGCGGGTCGAGTCCGAGCTGCCCGCCGCAGTGGTGGTGGGGATTGATCGCGCGTTCAGCTACGAGCGCCTCGCGCAGGCGCAGCACGCGATTCTGAACGGCGCGCGCTTTGTGGCGACGAACACCGACGCGACCTATCCTGCCGAAGACCGCCTGCTGCCCGGCGCAGGCGCGATGGTCGCCGCAATCGCCGCCGCCACAGGGCGTAAGCCGATTGTGATTGGCAAGCCCAATCCGCAGATTCTGCAACCGTTTATCGAGCGCGGCTGGATTCAGCCCGAACGCACGCTGCTGATTGGCGATCGGCTGGACACCGATATTGCGCTGGCGAACCACCTGCACATCCCCTGCGCGCTGGTGCTGACGGGCGTCTGCACGCGCGAGGATGTCGCCTGCGCCCCGCTGGAGCATCTGCCCCAGTGGGTGCTGAACGACCTGAGCGAGCTGCTCGGCGACGCCGTCGAAAACCTCTTGATTCACGCGCCCTGAGTGAGGTATAATCCATAGGCTGCACCAGGGGCGGTAGCTCAGCTGGGAGAGCGCTTGCATGGCATGCAAGAGGTCGGCGGTTCGAATCCGCTCCGCTCCACCAACGGCGCGCGGTTAGCTCAGTGGTAGAGCACTTCCTTGACGTGGAAGGGGTCGGAGGTTCGAGTCCTCCACCGCGCACCAGTTCACGGGGCGTGGCGCAGTATGGCTAGCGCGCCTGCTTTGGGTGCAGGAGGTCCCCGGTTCGAGTCCGGGCGCCCCGACCATTATTTGCGCGTTCGCTGCTTCGCGTCCACAATCACCCCATCGAAGATGGCGACATTCGATTTGACCTTGCAGTCGCGTCCGACCACGCAGCGCACCAGCATCGTGTCGCGCATCACCGTCGCGCTGTCCCACAGAATGCTCTCCTGCACGACCGCGCCTTCCTCGACCACGCAGTTCTCGCCGATGACGCTGTTTTCCAGCACCTTCGCGCCCGATTCGATGCGCGCGCCCGACCCAATCAGCACAGGGTAGCCAATCTCGGCGTCGTCGGCAATCTGCACATCGTCGCCAATCCACACGAACTTGCGCTGTTCGGGGTAGGGCATCCGAATCTGCACGCGCCCCGCCAGCGCGTCCCAGTGCGCCTGTTGGTAGGTCTTCAAATTGCCCACATCCTTCCAGTAGCTGGAAGTGAGAAACCCATACAGGGGCAGCTTGCGCTCGATCAGCAGGGGCAGCAAATTCTTACCAAAGCCGTAGGGCGCGCCGCGCGGAATCAGCTCCAGCGCGTCTGGCTCCAGCACATAGATGCCGATGTTCGCCGCGTTGGAGAAAATCATCTCGCCCTTGGGCTTCTCCAAAAAGCGCGTGATGCGCCCCCGCTCGTTCAGCAGCGCAATCCCGTACTCGGACGGGTCTTCCACCAGAGAGAGCGCAATCGTGCAGAGCGACTTTTTCTCCTTGTGAAACTTAATCAGGCGCGTGAGGTCGAGGTCGGTCAGGTCGTCGCCGCCAATCACGATGAAGGTGTCGTCGAAGAAGTCCTCGCACCGCTTGACGCTGCCCGCGTCGCCCCAGAGCTGCTCCTCCTCGGAGTAGTGGATGCGCACGCCCCAGCGCGAGCCGTCCCCGAAGTACGCCTTAATCTGGTCGCCCAGGTAGTGCAGGTTGACCATAATCTCGGTGAAGCCGTGCTGCTGGAGCAGGTTCACGAGGTGTTCCATCACGGGGCGGTTCACGATGGGAACCATCGGCTTGGGCAGCGCGCGGGTGAGGGGGTCTAAGCGCGAGCCGACCCCCGCCGCGAGAATCATGGCTTTCATACGGCGATTGCCTCCGACTGTGCAAATTCCAGCACGCCCTGAGCGACCTGCGCAATCTGGTCTTCGGTCAGCTCCGAATGAATCGGCAGCGAGAGCACCTCCTGCGCGGCGCGTTCCGCGTGCGGGCAGTCGCCCTCGCGGTAGCCCAGAAACCGATATGCAGGCTGCAGGTGCAGCGGCAGCGGATAGTAGACCGCGCTTTCGACGCCGCGCGTGCGCAGGAACTCGCGCAGCGCGTCGCGCCGCGCTGTGCGCACCGTGAACTGGTGATACACATGGTAATTATAGGGGCGTACGACGGGCAACTGGAGGGGGGCGTCGCTGAGCAGGGTGCGATACAGCGTCGCGTGGTAGCGCCGCCGCTCGGTCCAGTCGTGCAGGTGGCGCATTTTGACGCGCAGGATTACCGCCTGCAGCTCGTCCAGCCGCGCCGTGTAGCCAATGTCCTCGTAGTAGTAGCCGCCGTTCATGCCGTGCACGCGCAGGCTCCGCGCTTTGTAGGCAATCTGTTCGTCGCAGGTGAGAATCATGCCCGCGTCGCCCGCCGCGCCGATGTTTTTGGTGGGGAAAAAGCTCAGCGTCGCCGCGTGCGCATACGCGCCAATCGGCTCCTCGTAGTGGCGCGCGCCGATGGCTTGCGCCGCGTCCTCAATCAGCCACAGCCCGTGGCGGTCGGCAATTACCCGCAACGCGCGCATCTCCGCCGACTGCCCGTACAGGCTCACGGGCATTATCGCGCGGGTGCGGGGCGTGATGGCTGCCTCCACCAGATTCGGGTCGATGTTATAGGTTTCGGGGTCGATATCCACGAACACGGGCGTCGCGCCCAGCTGCACAATCACCTCCGCCGTCGAGACGAAGGTAAACGGCGTGGTGATGACCTCGTCGCCGGGCTGGATACCTACCGCACGCAGGGCAATCTTGAGGGCGTCCGTGCCCGAACTCACGCCGATTGCATAGCGGGCGTTGCACACATGCGCGACCTCCTCTTCCAGACGCTGCACATGCTCGCCTAACACATACCGCCCGCTTGCCAGCATCTCCAGTAGGAGTGGCTCTACCTCGTTGCGTATCCGCAGGTACTGGCTGCCCAGGTCTGCCATCCTGACTTGCAAATCGAATCGTCCTCCTTGGTTGTAGACTGCGCAGTAGTATACCCTGCTACACGCGCTCTATCAGGATTAATCGGCACCCACTCAGGTGGTTCAGGTCAACCTGCCCACACGGGCGTAAGTCAGACCCCGCGTGCGCGCGACAGATATTCGTGAACGCAGCGGTTGGGTGCATCGTTCTCATCCAGTCGTCGAGCGGGAACGCTCGCGTCGCAGCCAGCGCAGCAGGTCGTCCACCAGCGTGTGCATAATCGGGATATCTATCAGGGTCAGAACCGTGCCCATCAGCAGCCCGCCGATCACTGCGGTCGCCAGCGGCTGGTAGGCATCCGTGCCCATCTTCGGAAAGAAAGCGACGGGCGCCAGCGCGGCGATGGTGACCATGACCGTCATCAGAATGGGGCGTAAGCGGTCCACACAACCCTGCACCACCGCCTCATCGCGCGGCACGCCCTGCGCCCGCAGCACCAGAATCAAGTCAATCATCAAAATCGCGGCGGTGATGTCCATCCCTGTCAGCACAATAATGCCCAGCAGCGAAACCGTGCTGAACGCCTGCTTCATCAACCACAGAAAGATAAACACGCCCGACAGTTCCAGCGGCAGGCTGAAAATCATCTGCAACGGCTGCAGGAAGCCCCCAAACTGCGCCACCAGCACCAGATACATCAACAGCAGCGCCACCAGAAAACCCACCATCATCCGACGGAACGAATCCATCATCTGGGTCATGTCGCCGCGCACTTCCATGCCGTATTCGCGTGGGGGCCAGTTGACCTGCGCCATCGCCTTCATCATCACATCCATCGCCACATCCATCGACGGGCGCGGTGGATGCGGGAGGTCGAACAGGGCGGTGTCCGCCTGACCGTCACCATCTGTATCAAGGCGCGGCGGCTGATAGTCGCCCTTTCGGTAATAGCCCATCAGGCTGACCACGCGGCGCAGTCCATCGCGCTCGATCAGCGTCGGCGCGATAGTGTACTCCACCCGCGCCACCGCCTTCAACGGCACACTTTCGCCTCGTGTGTTCACCAGCATCAGCTGTTCCAGATCAACAGGGTGCAGGCGCTGTGACTCTTCGTAGCGAATAAGGATAGTCGTCTGGCGGCGGTCCGCATGCTCCGGGAAGCGATAGAACTGCTGAGTATAGCCCCCTTTAAGCGCGTAGAGCGCCTGACGGGCAATCTCTTCGGGTGTGAAGCTCATCTGCGCCGCTTTGGTCAGGTCGATGCGCAACCGCCAGAGGGGGCGATTCATCGTCCACGAGGTGCCAGGCTGGAACAGGTCGGGAACCTGTGCCTTCGCGATTCGCAGGCTTTCTTCTGCCAGGCGGCTGGTCAGCGAAAAGTCGGGTCCGTAAATGAGAATCTGGATAGGCGCGGCAGCGGTCGCCATCACGTCCACGCCCATCTCCTTAATCTGGAGCAGGCGGATTCCAGGGATGGTGGCGGTTGCCTCTGCCTGAATTGCGTCGATAATCTGCCAGATATCGCGCCTGCGCTCGTCTTCGGAGGTGAGGGTTATCATGGCGGTCGCGGTGTTCTCGCGCATGGAGGCATAGCCTGTGAAGTAGGCGCCCTCGTAGTAGCCCGGACCGCCCTCCGCGCCCACCTCCCACGACACATGGCGAATTTCAGGATACTTCTGGATAATCTGCTGGAGCTGGCGCACGGCGCGTTCTGTCGCGGCGTAAGAAGTGCCCGGCTGCATCTCCAGACGCAGGTAGGCTTGTCCAATATCACCCAGCGGCATCATCTCGCTGCCGATGAAGTAGTAGAATCCGAAGCCGACCACCAGAGTCGCCAGGATGCGCATCAAGTTCGCGAACCGATGGCGCAGGAGCCAGCGGATAAGACGCGCATAGCCGTTCTCCAGCCTGTCCAGCCCGCGCTGGAACGGTGGAATGAGCCACCGTTCAATGCGCGTCGGCTGATCAGAAACGCCATGCAGGAAGCGCGACGCGAGCGTCGCGGTGAGTGTCATCGAGACCAGAAACGACGCCAGCAGCCCGAAAATCAGCGGCCACACCAGCCCGATGAACATCTGCTCCACGATGCCCCCCGCAAACAGCAGGGGGGTGAGCGCAATCACAATCATCAGCGTGCTGGCAGCCACCGAGCGGCGCACTTCCGTGATGCCGTCCACCGTCGCCTGCATGGGGTCTTTGCCCATGCGCATATGGCGGCGCACCGCATGCAGGTCAATAATCGCATCGTCCACCAGGCGCCCGATGCCGAACAGGAGTCCAATGAGGGTGCTGGAGTTGAGGCTCATGTTCATCGGCACCAGTGCGAGAATCGCCATCGCCATCGAGGTCGGGATCGCTGTGAGCGCAATCAGCGTCATGCGCCATTCGCCCAGAAAGAGCCACACCACCAGCCCTGCAAGCAGTACCGCCACGAGCAGCTCTTCCCAGAGATTACGCAACAAGACATCCACAAACTCGGCGTTGTTGTAGGCGACACGGAACTTCAAGCCAGGGTAATCGCGCTCGATGGCTTCGAGCTCTTTCATCACCGCCTCAATCACGCGCGGCGAGCTTGCCCAGGGGTTCTGAAGCACATTGACGGCGATGGCTTCATTCACCTGCCACTTGCCGCCCTGCTGCCACTGATGGAAGTAGCCACTGCGTTTTTCGTCGTAGGTATCCATCACGCGGGCGACATCGCGGATATATACCACACGGTCGCCGACGGCTTTCAGGGGATAGTTCGCCACCTCCTGGGCATTACGAGCGAGCGTATCGAGACGTACAATCTCTTCGTGGGCGTCCGCTGTGAGTCGTCCCGCAGGCGCGGCGAGGTTGAACGAATCGACGGCGCGTTGCACATCCAGAATCGAGAGACCGTAGGCGGTGAGTTTGTTGCGGTCCACAATCACCTGAATCTGGCGCCGGTAGCCGCCGAACACTGAGACAGTGTAGATGTCGCCGCTGGTGCGCTTGATGCGGTCGGCAATCTCGTTCTCCAGCACTTCACGCATGCGAGCGAGGGTCCAGCGTGAGTCGCCCGTTACAGCAAGGGTCAGCACGGGCAGGTTCAGCGGGTCAATCTGCAGTACCCAAGACGGCTGAGCGTTGGCGCCCTGCATCGGCAGGTCGTCCTGTGTGATGGTCATCAGCGCCTGAACCTCGGTGAGTTTTTTCTGCATATCCGTGCCGTAGGGGAACTCCAGCACCACGATGCTGTAGCCGTCTTGGGTTGTGCTGCGGATGTAGCGCACGCCTGCAATCGCGGTCATACGCTGCTCGATGGGCTTGGTGTAGTAGGTCTCCATATCTTCGGCGCTCAAGCCGGGCACGCGCGTCACGATGCCGATCTGGGGGCTTTCGACATAGGGCATCATGCGACGCGGCAGATAGGCGACCACCGCCCAGATTGCCAGCACGACCACGGCGGTATAAAACGCCAGCACCGCCGACGGATGCTTCACGCTCCACTCGATCAGGTTGAACCCGCGCTGACTCATGACAGTCCTCCTGTGGT
>JBBIQK010000024.1:0-38882 GCA_037442365.1 Armatimonadota bacterium
TCGCGAGTGTGTCGGCTTCGGTGTCCAAGAGTCGTCGCAGGATGTTCTCCAGCTGTTCAGTAGATGTCAGTTGCCGTTGTGCATGCTAAGATTATAGCCCAAAAGGGCTTAAATTGATGCCAATGGGCGGCGAATGTAGGCGGTATAATTCCAATGCATGCAGAAACCACCTTATATCGGGATGAATCCGAAGATTGAGGAGCATCTGTGGCACGACTTTCACCCCAACATGCTCGTGTCGATGCAGGCGTGGCTGCAGCCGCAGCTGCTGCCCAGGTACGCAGCTCAAATCGAAGAGCGTGTCTATGTGGAACACGACTCACCTCATCACCCCCCACAGGTAATTCGCCCCGATATTGCTGTACAAACCATGTCACAGCGTCCAGTGAGACCAAACGCTGGGGGGACGGCGACTGCAGAGCCTGCGATTCTGACGCTTCCGATGCCTGTGGAACAGCGTGAACGGTTTCTAACAATCGTTTCCTTAGCCAATCGGGAAGTGGTGACGGTCATCGAACTGCTTTCACCTGCGAACAAGCGGGCTGGCTCCGACGGACGGCGCGAATACCTGCGCAAACGCGAGCAAATCCTGCAAAGCACGGTGCATCTGGTGGAGATTGACCTGTTGCTGAAGGGCGAACGCCTGCCAACGGTAGAGCCGCTCCCCGCTGGAGATTACTACGCCTTCGTGTCGCGCAGTGATTGCCGACCCGCCGTGGAGGTGTATTACTGGCGGCTCAACGAACCGATGCCCACAATCCCTGTCCCGTTGCTGCCCGACGACGCAGACGCCTTGTTGAACCTTCAGGCAGTGTACGAAGAGGTGCTTGCGCGGGCGCGCTACGATGTGTGGCTAAGCGACTCTTGAAAGAGTTGGCAACGCAGCTGCACCCACTCCTCCAGGACTTCGCGCAACTCACGCTGACACTGTTCAAGGGTGGCGCCAGTTGCCCACTGGAATTTCGCCGTAGTAGACCCCATCTTCTGACAGGTATTCATAGCGCGTCTGCTTCCACGCCGCGTCGAGGTACTGCAGTGTCATACTTGCATTATACCACAGCAGGCAGTTGGCGGCTGGAGGTATATTGGTATTAGCGTCGCGGAAGCTCCGCTTGCGCACGCCCGCGCGCATATAGCGCGTAGTGCATGGGGTACTCACGCAGTCAATCCCTGCACTGCGCGCCATGCGTTCAGAATGGAGAATTTGAACCCGTGCCCGGAGCATGCGCTCACCAGCCACACGCGCGGCTCATCGGGCAGGGGCTGAAGCAGGAACCGCTCGTCGGGCGCGTTCGTGTAGAGGCAGGTCGCCGTCGCGAGGGCGTCGGGCAGCGCGTCGGGCAGCCGTCGCGCGAGACACTCCCGCAGCGGCGCGAGGTCATTGTCGTCCACCGGGCGCACGGGCGCGTCGGGGTCCTGAACCGCGCCCAGCCGATGCCATGCGACTTTCACGCCCGCCTGCCTGCCGTCGCTGGGGAAGCCGTAGAAATGGCGCGTCGCCTCAATCCACACGGGCATCCGCTCGGGCGCGAAGGCAGGCTCTGCGCTCGCGCGGAGCGCGAAGTAGGCGTAGGTCTGGCGCGTGACGGTCAGCGGCAGGTTCAGATGCGGCAGCAGTTTGGGCAGCCACGCGCCCGCCGTGAGCAGCACGCGGTCGAACCGCTCTCGCGCGCCCGAATCGGTCTCCAGCCACACGCCGCTGGGCTGGGGGTCTATGCGGGCGACGCGGGTTTGCTCGCAGAGGGTTGCGCCGTGCGTCTGTGCCAGGCGCAGGTTTGCCCGCACGCACGCGCCCGCCCGCAAAAAGCCGCCCTGGGGCTGGAACAGGGCGCGCTCGTGCGATTCCAGCCGAATCGCGGGGAACCGCGCGGTGAGTTCCGCGCCCGTGAGCCACTCGAAGTCGACCTGCTCGGACTGCAGGGCGGCGGCAATCGCGCGCAGTTCGGGATCGTCGGCGTCGCCCAGCCACAGCACGCCACAGGGCACAATCAGCGGCTCGCCCGCCGCCGCCTGCAACGCCTGCCAGAGGCGGAACGCCTCGCGCATCATGCGCGTGTAGTGCGGGTCGGCGTAGGTGAGGCGGTAGATACGGCTCTCGCCGTGCGAGCTGCCGCGCGCATGCCCGCATTCGAACTGCTCGTAGCCGACCGCCTCGTGTCCCTGCTGGGCGAGGAAGCGCAGTGCGGCGCTGCCCACCGCGCCCAGCCCCACCACCGCGACGCGCATACTATCTGCCCTGCTGCTGGGGCGCGTTCGGATTGGACTGTCCCTGCGGGTTGCCCTGCTGCTGGGGCGCGCCTGTGGCAGGCTGCTGGTTGCCCGACGATTGCCCCTGCGCTCCCTGTTGTTTCTTCTGCTCCGCCTCCTGTTGCTTGCGCAGCTCTTCCAGCTGGCGTCGGATGGCTTCCTGCTGGGCTTGCTGGCGGCGCTGCATCTCCTGCTGCAGGTCGGTCGCGCGTTTGCGCGTCTGCTGTGCGAGGTCTTTGCGCCCCGCCTTCTCATACAGATCCGCAACGCCAATCAGGAAGGGAAAGTCTTCGGGGCGGAAAATCATCCCCGCCGCAATCTCCAGATCGTCCAGCGCCTTCTGCTTCTGGTTCGCCTCAATCAGCAGCTCCGCCCGCAGCAAGCGAATGTTCAGGTCCTCGCCGCCCTCGTTGAAGAATCGGTTCATCGCGGCGGTGAGTTGCTCGCGGTAGGTCTTCTCGCCCTCCTTGTCCTTGACCTCTTTGGAAATCTCAACCAGCTGGTTCAGCACGAGAATCTGCATCCACTGGGCGAGCCGCACATTCGGGCTGGCGGAGTTGACGATGGGCGTCAGCGCATCGTTCACCGCCTTGAAGGTCTTGAGCCGTTCTGGCGTCGGCATGCCCATCGTTTTCGTGAGCGCGTCGTACTGCGCCAGGAGCGGGTCTACGAACTCTGGTTTGTAGTTCTGCTGGGCGGCGTTCATCACCCGTTGCTGCTCGTTGCTGATGCGCATGTTGACGAACGCCTGTCGGTACTGCTCTTTGTTTTTGTCGAAGTCGGGCGGGGGCGACATCTTGCGCTCGGCGATGGCGTAGATGTAGTAGCCCTTTTTCTCTTTGTCCTGCAGCGGCTCGGTGAAGTCCTGATTCGGCTTGAACGCCATGATGCGGTTGGCGACCTCCGCGCCGAACAGGTTGCTGAGTTGCTCCTGAATTTCGTAGTAGCCGCTGCCCGTGATGCGTCCGCCCTGCTTTTTGATGGCGTCGGGGTCGTCGGAGTATTGCTGCACGACTTCGGCGAACGGTTTGCCTGCTTTGAGCGCGGCGTGCGCCTCGTTGACGCGCGCCTGCGCCTTGTCCTTGTGCTTCTCGACGGAGACAAACACGCGCGCGGGGAACACCTGTTCGAACATCAGGCGCACCTGCTCGTCGGTCGGGTTGTATTTCTCGCGCAGACTCTTGAGGAACTTATCCTGTGCGACGCGCATGCGGAACAGCAAATCGGGTGTTTCGGCGGCGATTTGCTCGCGCACACGATTGAGCGACGCGCCGCGCTCCTTGAGCGCCTTATCGAGGGCGCGATCGTCGCCCTTGCCTTCAGGCAGCAGTTGCTGGCGCAGCATGTCCAGCTGCGACTGGATATACTCCTCGCGCGCGGCTTCAATCTCTTGATTAGAGGCGGCGTAGCCCTGCTGCTCCAGTTCCAGCGTCATCGCCAGCTGATTGGCAATCTGTTGGGCGGTCTGATAGCGCATCTGCAGTTGCGCGCCGTACTCGGTTGGGAGTTCGCCCTGCGTTTGCAGGTTCATAAAGCGCGTCAGGTCGCCTTCCGTGACCACCACCTCGCCGACTTTGACGACGGGTTGGGTCAAGCCTTCGCCGCCGCCCTGCTGCAACGGCGCGCCGGGCGGGACGGCGAAGAAAATCACCATACTCGCCGCAACCCCCAGCAGCGCAATCAGCCCGATACCCTTCACCAGTTTGCGCTTGAGCAGCTCTCGAAAAGTGCGTACCGTAATGCCAGCCATCTAATTGCCTCCTGTAGCGTGTTGTATGAGTTGTTGCATCGCCTGCAGGCACTGGCGCGAGACCTCTGCCTGCGTCAAGCCTTCGATTCGCGCGTGCGTCTCCAGCGCGAGGTAGCCCGTGTAGCCGCTCCGGGCAATCTGTCGGAAATGCTCGCGGTAGCCGATTGCGCCCTCTCCGACCACGACCCAGCGCAGGCTGCCGTCGGGCTGGCGGAGGGCGTCTTTGATGTGAATGTGTCGGATGTAGGGCTGCGCGGCGGCGAAGCCGTCCTGCGCCGATTCGCCCAGCACGAATGCGTTGCCCGGATCCCACACGCCGACCACCCACGGCGAGTTGAGCCTGCCCAGCGCCTGCGCCAGCTCCGCGCCCGTGCCCACTTGACAACTGTGTTCGTTCTCCAGCCCCAGCATGACGCCTGCCTGCTCCGCGTAGGGAATCGCGCGCTCCAGCCAGCCGAGAATCTGCGTCTCGCGTTCGGGCGTAAGCACGCCTGCCCGCCAGAAGGCGAAGATTCGTATCAGCGGCGCATCGAAAAACGCAGCAATCTCCAGACAGCGCTGGAGCATCGGCATTTGCGCGGCGAGGTCTGCCTCCTGCGCGGCGTGCATGGGTCCCCGCTCGCGCGCGCCGAACAGGTCGGTCTTGAACACGGGCGTCGCCAGCGAGCAGACGCCGATTCCGTAGTCCTGCAGCAGCGACTGCGCGCGTTTTAGGAGCGCCTCGTCCGCCTGCGCGATATTCACCCCCCACAGCGTGCGCAGCTCCACGCGATCGATGTCGAACGCGCGGGCGACCTGCAGGGCGGTCTGCAGGTCGTCGGCGATTTCGTCGGTGATGACCGAGAGTTTCATTGAGAGGGGCTTTGCAGGGTGTGCGCGATGATAATCGCCTCGGCGATTTCGCGCATGCTCTTGCGCGTGTTCATGCTCTGTACCTGAATGCGTCGGTACGCCTCCTGCTCGCGCAGTCCGTAGGTGTCCATCAGGATGCCCTTCGCGCGCTCGATAAGTTTGCGCGTCTCCAGCGTCTCTTTGAGGTCGTCCACCTGATGTTCGAGTTCGCGGGCTTCCTGATAGCGCGCGAGGGCGACCTCAATCGCGGGGGTCAGGTCTGCCTGCTTGAACGGCTTGACGATGTAGCCGTACACGCCCGCCTGCTTCGCCCGTTGAATCAGCTCGCTGTCGCTGTAGGCGGTCAGCAGAATCACGGGCGCGAGGCGCTCCTCGTGCAGCACGCGCGCCGCTTCGATGCCGTCCATCTCGGGCATCTTGACATCCAGAATCGCGAGGTCAGGCTTAAGGGCGCGCACTTTTTCGACCGCCTGCGCGCCGTCGCTCGCCTCGCCCACCACCGACATCCCCAGCTCCTCCAGCATCTGCCGCAGGTCCAGCAGGATAATCGGCTCGTCGTCGGCAATCACAATTCGCAGTTTGTGCATCCGTATCATCACCCGTGCCGAAGAGTATACCCCAGACCGCTGAGGGCGCGGGATTGGCGTCCCTTACAACTGATTTGCCCCCCTTGACACAGCCCATAAAATGTGCTATAATAGTGTATCATCCCTACGGAGGTGTGATGACCATGCGAAAGGCGATTCTTTTCGGAACCGTCGGCGCATTTCTCGCGCTGACCAGCGTTGCAACGGCGCAAACGCCCGTCCAGAAACTCATCAAGGCGGGCAGCATGTCCTTCCAACTGCAAAACTCGACCTACTACATCAAGATTGGCGTAAACTGTGATATTGACGCCGCAGGCGGCGGCCTGGGCGATCAGGAGCCTATCTGCGTGACTCTCTCTGACCTCAATAACGACGGCGTCGCGCTGGACTTCGAGATTACCATCCAGCAGATGGTGAACACGATTCAGTCCAGCGAGACAGTGCAATTTTATGGCACGGCAGTTGGAACGAATCAGGTGCGCTGGCAGGGTTCAAACACTTTCGACCCGCCTGCATGCGCCTTTATTGGCGGCAGTGTCCAGCAGTGGTTCCAGCTCTCTCAGGTCTTCGGCGACTTCACAATGCAGATTGACGAGGGCGATTGTAGTCCCGACCCATATAGCTGCGCCAGCTGCGGCACGGACCTGACGCTGACCCCCGTCGGCAACGACCCGAACAACCAGAATGTGAATTTCCTGGGGTTTGAGGGAATCATTCGCCTGGGGGGCAGCAGTTGCGAGGATGGCGGTCCGCTCCGCGCCTGCGCACGCACCTGGGCAATTAACACGATTGCCTACAGCAGCAGCCTGCCGTCGCTGGGCGATGTGAACGACGACTGCACAATCGACGACGCCGACTTGCTGGCGGTGCTGTTCGCGTTTGGCTCGGATGATGCGGCGGCGGACATCAACAGCGACGGCGTGGTGGACGACGCCGACCTGCTGACCGTGTTGTTCAACTTTGGCAGCAGCTGCGGCAACCCGAGCTGACGCCCCAACTACCCCCGATTTGCCCCGAAATTGGGGCAAATCGGGAACTTTACTGGCAGGAATTCTGTCGACACGGTAGAATTAATCGCATTACGAGGAGGTAATCGGAATGATGATACGGCATCGTGGCTTTACACTCATCGAGCTACTGGTCGTGATCGCGATCATCGCCATTCTGGCGGCGATTCTGTTCCCTGTGTTTGCTCAGGCGCGCGAGAAGGCGCGTCAGACCCAGTGCGTGAACAACATGAAGCAGGCAGGACTGGGCGTGATTCAGTACCTGCAGGACTACGACGAGACCTACCCCATGAGCGTCTACCGCGCACGCAACTCCCAGAACCAGGAGTGCGCCTACACCATGCTGTCGGCGATTGAGCCGTATGTAAGGAACAAGGACATCTACGACTGTCCGTCGGCGCGCCGCGTGATGGATCTGGACGCCTTCTGGCGGCAGTTCGGTCTGCCCGGCGGCGACTGCGGGCGGTTCCAGTGGCTGAGCTATGTGGCGAACTTCGCCCTGTTCGAGGACGGACCCGCCAACACCATCACGGGCGCGACGAACCAGCCGCCCATCAAGCAGCCAGAGCTGGAGTATGTGGTGGAGACGCCTGCCTACATGGATGGACACCTCACCCTGCAGGGGGGCACGGGCGGTTGTTCCCTGTTCAACTCGCCTATCGAGGGGCGACACAACGAGACCGTGTCGGTCGCCTATGCGGACGGGCACGCCAAGTCGCTCAAGGTGCGTCAGGCGAATCAGGCGTGTATCAACATCTCGAACCGCCAGTTCCGCCTGTGGTGCGTGCAGACCGCTCCGTTTAACCGCACCTGCGGGCAGCAGCAGCAGAAGGTGTGCGACTCCAGCGCGAACCTTCCCGGCTCGCGCGACCTGTGGGGCATCCCGTCCGACGACCAGTTCTCTGGCACACTGGGACGCTGCGTGAAGGCGCTGCGGTAGTCAGACCATTCATGGGGCATCCTGTGTGAATAGGATTGCCTTCACTCGCTTCGTTCCCCTCTCCCAACGGTAGGGAGAGGGGATTGTTAGAGAGCAGCCCATCCGCGTGGAGCGTTGTGTGCAAACCCCGCCCCAGAGTTCTGGAGCGGGGGATACAGAGTGCGAGTCGCTGCCTGCTCAGCCCTTCAGCGCTTCCGCGCCGCCGACCACTTCGGCAATCTCTTTGGTGATGGCTGCTTGGCGCAGGCGGTTCATCGTGAGGGTGAGTTCTTGAATCATCTTGCCTGCGTTGTCGCTCGCCATCGACATGGCGGTCATCCGCGCGCCGTGTTCGCTCGCGCTGGCTTCCAGCAACGCCTGCAGCACTTCGGTGAGCAGGTAGCGGGGCAGCAGGCGCGCCAGCAACTGCTCTGCCGACGGTTCGAACACGAAGTCGTATCGCGCGCCGTCGTCTTCGCCTGCAGGCGGCTCAATCGGCAGCAGGGGCAGCACCGTCGGGCGCTGCGTCACGGGGTTGATGAACTGCGAATAAATCAGGTAGACGCGGTCCAGCGTGCCGTTGATGAACAGCTCCTGCACGGCGTCGGCGACGGCGCGCGCGTCTTCCAGCCCTGCGCCCGCCGTCGGCATCGGGCGATAGAGCGCAATCGGGTAGTCGCGCTTGCTGAAGAATTGATACCCGCGCCGCCCGACGCAGATGAGCTGCACCTGCTGCGGCGACAGCCCCATATCGCGGATGGTGTTCAGCTGCGTGCGGATAAGGTTCATATTGTACGAACCGCACAGCCCGCGATCGGAGGTCGCCAGCACGAAGCCGACGGTGCGCGGCTCGCGCTTCTGCAGCAGGGGATGGTCGGGCAGCTCGCCTGCGCGTCCGAGTTCCTGCAGCACATCGTGCATGCGCTGGGCATAGGGGCGCGCCGCCAGCACGCGATCCTGCGCGCGGCGCAGGCGCGCCGCCGAGACCAGCTTCATCGCCCGCGTAATCTGCTGGATGCTTTTTGCCGCGCGAATGCGCGCGCGCATGCCTCGAAGCGTTCTCATGCCAGCCCGTGCTCCTTCTGGAACTGTTGCTTGTACGCCTCAATCGCCTGACGCAGCGTGCGCTCGGTGTCCTCGTCGAGTTTCTTCTCGCGGCGAATCTTCTCCGCCAGTTCGGGGTACTTCTCGCGCATGTAGGGATGGAAGCCCTCCTCGAACACGCGCACCTTCTCGACGGGGATGTCGTCCAGGTAGCCCTGCGTGCCCGCGAAGATAATCATCACCTGCTCCTCGACGGGCATCGGGGTGAACTGCGGCTGCTTCAACAGCTCCTGCAGGCGCAGACCACGCGCCAGCTGCAACTGGGTCGCGCGATCGAGGTCCGAGGCGAACTGCGCGAACGCCTGCACCTCGCGGAACTGCGCCATTTCGAGTCGCAGGCGTCCTGCGACCTGCTTCATGGCGCGAATCTGGGCGTCGCCCCCCACGCGGCTCACCGAGATACCCACATTAATCGCGGGGCGGATACCTGCGTAGAACAGGCTCGGCTCCAGGTAAATCTGTCCGTCGGTAATGGAGATAACATTCGTCGGGATATACGCCGACACATCGCCCGCCTGCGTCTCGATGATGGGCAGCGCGGTGAGCGAGCCGCCGCCATAGGCGTCGGACATCTTCGCTGCGCGCTCCAGCAGGCGCGAGTGCAGATAGAACACATCGCCCGGATATGCCTCGCGCCCCGGCGGACGGCGCAGCAGCAGCGACACCGCACGGTACGCCTGCGCGTGCTTCGACAGGTCGTCGTACACCACCAGCGCGTCCATCCCGTTGTCGCGGAAGTATTCGCCCATCGCGCAGCCTGCGTAGGGCGCGAGGTACTGCAAACTGTTCGGGTCGCTCGCCGCCGCCACCACCACCGTCGTGTATTGCATCGCGCCGTAGCGCTCCAGCGTGTCGATGAACCGTGCAATCGCCGCCATCTTCTGCCCGACGGCGACATAGATACAATACACAGGGCGCTCGCCTTCGGTCTCGTGCGTGTATTTCTGGTTGATGATGGTGTCCAGAATGATGGCGGTCTTGCCTGTCGAGCGGTCGCCGATAATCAGCTCGCGTTGCCCGCGCCCGATGGGGATCATCGCGTCGATGGCTTTGACGCCCGTTTGCAGAGGCTGCTTGACGGGCTGACGGCTGATGACGCCGGGCGCAATCAGCTCAAGGCGGCGGTACTCCTCGGCGACGATGGGACCCTTGCCGTCCAGCGGTCGCCCCAGCGCGTCCACCACGCGCCCCAACAGCGCCTTGCCAACAGGCACCTCCGCGATGCGCCCCGTGCGCTTGACCGGGTCGCCCTCCTTGAGTTCCTCGTCCGACCCCAGCACGATGACGCCGATGCTGTCCTCTTCAAGGTTCAGCACCATGCCCATCACTTCGTGGGGGAACTCCAGCAGCTCGCCCATCTGCGCGTCGGGCAGCCCGTACACGCGGGCGATGCCGTCGCCAACCTGCAGAATCGTGCCGACGCTCTCCGCGACGGGCTTGCCGTCGGCGGTCTCTATTTCTTTCGCTAAAATGCTGGTAATCTCTTCTGGTCGGATAGCCATAATCGCACCTCGCTTATTCTGTGCTGGTTGCGCGTGCGCCGCGCCGTTCGATTTCGAGCGTGATATGGTCGCGCAGGCGGTCTAACGCGCCGCGCAGCGTGCCGTCAATCTGGTAGTCGCCGATCTGCACGCGCACGCCGCCAATCAAATCGGGGTTGGTCTCAAAGGTCGGGATGATGGTCTTGCCCGTGCTTTGCTGGAGTTTCTGCACCAGCGCGTTCTGCTCGGCGTCGGTCAGCGGCGTCGCCGACTGGATGTGCGCCCGTGCGATGCCCTGATGCGCCTCCTGCAGCTTCTGGAACTCCTCGCAGACGGCGTCGAGCATCTTCTCGCGCCGTTTTTCGATGAGCAGCTCCAGCAGGCGCAGGGTCTGCGGTTGAACGCGCGCGTGGAACGCCTCACGGATACGCTCGCGTTTGCGGTCGCGTGGGATGAGCGGGCTGTAGAAGAAGGCGCGCAGGTCGTCCGATTCGCGCATCACGCCGCGCAGGTTGCGCAGGTCGTCCGCCGTCGCCTGCAGCTGCCCCTGCTGGAGTACGACTTCGAACAGGGCGCGGGCGTAGCGTCGAGCAACACGCACATCGACCATTTAGCGCACCTCCGCGGTCTGGATGAACTCCTGCACGAGTCGGCGGTGGCGTTCGTCGGTCATCTCCTCGCGCAGCAGTCGCTCGGCGGCAGCGAGCGTCAGGTCGGCGACATAGGTTTGCAGTTCGCTGCGCAGTTTCTCGCCTTCCAGTTTCGCCTGCTCGTGGGCGCGCGCGACGATATCGTCCGCCTGGCGACGCGCGTCGGCGACAATCTGGTCGCGCAGCTGTTGCGCCTCGCCGACTGCCTGCTGGATGCGCTCGCGCGCCTCCGCCTCGATCTGCGCCAGACGCGCCTCATACTCCGAGCGGAGCTGCTCCATCGCGCGTCGGTCCGCCTCGATTTTATCGTAGGTGGCGTTGATGTCCTGGCGGCGCGCCTCGAGCATGGCGCCGAGCGGCTTCCAGAAGAACTTGGTCATCACCCAGAGCAGCGCGAGGAAGCCGACCAGCTGGATAATCAGGATGTTGAAGTCGATTCCCAGCAGTTCCAGCAGCCCGCCGCTGCCGCCGCCCTCCGCCGCGCCCAACAGGTTCGGTAGATACGGATAGAGTTGAAGCATCGCGATTAAACCTCCTGCGGGAGGAGCATTCCGCCCCTCCCGACGCCTTGTTTACTGACCGCCGACGGTGGGCAAGCGACCCTGCAGCAGGAAGAAGATGACGAACGAGAACAGCACGAGCGACTCGATGAACGCCAGACCGATAATCATACCCGTCTGGATGCGCCCTGCCATTTCGGGTTGTCGCGCCATCCCTTCCATCGCGCCTGCAACCGCGCGCCCTTGACCCAGACCCGCGCCAATCACTGCCAGCGGCAAGCCCAGACCCACGGCTAACGCCAGTCCCATCAGATAGAGCCCTGTACCTACTTCCATAGTGTTTCCTCCTTGTTCAATTGATTGCCGCATCTCCCTGCGGCTCTTCCTCTGTAGTAGAGGAAAGCGTCTCAGTGCGCATGCGCATGCTCGCCGTGATGCTCGTCATGGTGTTCCGTCGCCAGCGACAGGTAAATCAGCGTCAGTATCGAGAACACGAACGCCTGCACAAACGCCACCAGCAGCCCCAGCAGCATCACGGGGAACTGAATCGGCAAGGGGAGGTAAATGGCTTTGAAGATGGGCATCGCCAGTGCGGTAATCAGCGCCATGGTGACCTGCTCCTTGCCGAACATATTGGCGTACAGACGAATCGAGAGCGAGACGGGCTTCGCCAGCTCGCTCACGATTTCGATAACGAACAACAGCGGCGACAGCAGCACGGGAACCTCGCCCCAGCGCGCGAAATGCTTCAGATAGCCGCCAATCCCCCGCGCGCGGATGCCCTCGTACTGCACATACACAATCACAATCAGCGCGAGCGCAATCGTCGTATTCAGGCTCGCGGTCGGGGCGATTCCGGGCGGAATCAAGCCCATCAGGTTGCTGAACAGGATAAACAGAAAGATGGTGCCCGCGAGGGGGACATATTTGCGTCCATGTTCGCCCACGACACTCACGGCGAGGTTGTCAAAAAATTCGTAAATAATCTCCGCGAGGTTTTGCAGGCGTCCGGGGCGACGCTGCATGTTGCGCGTAGCTGTGAGTGCAAACAACAGCAGCGCGAGCGCCGCAATCCCTGAGAGTACAGAAAAAACGGGCGGCGGCACATGCGCCCCGAAACCCGTTTGCGTCAACACCCAAAGCGCGTTCAGCTGTCCTTCCACCAGTGCGCGTCTCCTTCGCCGTCCTTAGACATCCATAGTATACCCGCTGACCCTTCGGCGCGTCAAGGGGGCGATTAACCCCCGAATCGGGACTTAAGTCCCGCAATCGCAGGGACGCGCGTTGCGTATCTCGAATCAGGAGGTGTACTATGTCGGATGAGACGCGCCAGGAACTGGAATCGGTGAAGTCGGAGCTGTATCGGTTGAATCTGCGCGTGCGTGCGCTGGAGGAGCGACTGATTCGTGAATCGCGTCTGGAAGCGGCGCAGCGGTCGGAAGCGCCTGCAGGAATGCCCGCAGAGCCTATCTCGCCACGCGTGTCGCCTGCCCCCGTGTCTGCGACACCGCCAGACGATCAGGCGCAGTCATTGGAGCGCGTGCTGGGCGGCAAGGTCGCGCTCTACACGGGGCTGACGCTGCTGTTTCTGGCGACGGCGTTCTTCCTGGGCTGGGCGTGGACGCAGCTGTCGCCTGTGGGGCGTCTGACGCTGGGGTATGTGGGCGGCGCGTTGCTGCTGGGGCTGGGCATGTGGGCGCGTGCGCGCGCCGAGCGCTGGTTCGCGGACGGGCTGATGGGCGCGGGGCTGGCGACGCTCTACCTGACCACATGGGCGGGCTGGGAACGCTACGCGCTGCTGGGCTACACGCAGGCGTTCGGGCTGACCGCGGCGATTACCGCGCTGGGGATGGCGCTCGCGCTGTGGCGCGGTTCGGAGACGCTGGCGATTGTGGCGACTCTGGGCGGGTTCGCCGCGCCTGTGTGGCTGCGCGGGGAAGGCGCAGGCGCGGGCGCGCCCGTGAACTTCTTCGGCTATCTCGCCGCGCTGAATGCGGGCATGCTCGCCGTGAGCGCATGGCGCGAATGGCGCACGCATCAGCTGACATGCCTTGTGGCGACGATTGCGCTGCTCGGCGGCTGGGCAATCGCCCGCTACGAGCCTGCCTTTCGCGATTTAACGCTGGGGTTTGTATCGCTTTACTACGCGCTGTTCACGATTGCCTACCTCTTGCCTGACGCACTGCGCCGACGGGAGACGCATCCCGTGAGTCTGGCGCAGTTCCTGATAGCGTCGCTATTCTATTTGCCTGTGGGCTACGCGCTGGCGCAGGCGGCATGGCGCGACTATCCCGGCGCGTTTCTGGCGGGGATGGGCGCGCTCTACTTCGCGCTGGGCGGGTTGAAGACGCGCGCTCAGGACGCGCCTGCGAGCGCCGCGCTGTTCACGCTGGGCGTGGTGAGCCTGACCGCCGCGATTGCCGTGCAGTTCCAGCCGTCGGTGCAGGTGGCGCTGTACGCGCTGACGGCGGCAGGGCTGATACTGGCGGGACTGCGCGTTCAGTCGCGCCTGCTGTACGGGTTCGGCGGGCTGCTGACGCTGGCGGCGACGGCGGCGATGTGGGCGACGCTTTCGGAGCCAATCAGGACGCGCCTCGTGGTGCTGAATGAACATGGGGTCGGCTGGCTGGCGCTGCTGGCGGGCGGCGGCGCGGCGATTTACGGGCTGTATCGCGACCTGCAGGCGCGCCCGCAATCGCCGCTGGATGCGCTCCTGCCGCGCGGCGCGCTCGCGCAGTTGATTGCCCCCGCGCTGGTGATTGCGCTGGCGTGGTTCAGCGCGGAGCAGACGCTCTATGCGTTTGAGGTTGCGGGGCGTCGTGGCTCGCCGCTGGCGCACCTGCTCGTGTCGCTGGAGTGGACGCTGATTGGCGCGGGGTTGCTGATGGGCGGCGTGCAGGCGTCGCTGCGCGCCCTGCGCCTGATGGGACTGGGCATGCTCGCCCTGACGACCAGCAAGCTCTTCCTGTACGATTTGGGCTTTCTGGAGATGCCCTACCGCGCGCTGAGCTTCGCGGGGCTGGGGCTGGCGCTGATTGGCGTCGCGTGGCTCTACAGCCGCTACGGAGCCGTCAACGCGCACACGCATTAAGCAGGAATCTCCCCAATCGGGGCGTACAGGAGGTATGCCATGAGGCGCTGGGTGTTCGGCTTGGGGATGTGGGGAGCGCTGCTGTCGGGCGTGTGGGGGCAGGCGGCTGTGGCGATTACGGCGAAGCCGTTGCTGGGGACGACGCCCGCCGCCAACGGCGCGTTCCCGATTGCCGTGCAGCTCGAATCGCGGCAGGGCAACTATCAGGGGATGCTGAGCGTATCGGTCGGCGGGACGGGCAACATGCGCGAGTACCTCTACCCGATTGACCTGCCGGCGGGGTCGCGCAAGGTGGTGGTCGCCACGCCGATTGTCAGTCGCTACGGCGATACCGCGACGATACGCTTCACAGCGCGTGGCGTAAACGCACAGACGCGCCTGTCCATCAACCGCGTGCTGGAGGTGGATCAGCTGGCGGTGGTGGTCGGCGACGCGATTGGCGGACTGCAGGTACTTAAACAGGTGCGCAGCATCCGCAACCCCTTCCAGGTCGACTTTCACACGAATCGCCCGCTGCGCGGGGTCTACGAGGTCGCCTACTGCGCGCCTGAACTGTTCCCCGATCAGGCGATTGCCCTCAGTGGGGCGCAAATGATTGTGCTGGTTTCGGGCGCGGAGCGGCTGCGCGCGGAGCAGTGGGCGGCGCTGCGCCAGTGGGTGATGCTGGGCGGGACGCTGATCGTGTCGGGCGGGGCGGGCGCGGTCTACCTGCAGTCGCCTGCGCTGCGCGACCTGCTGCCTGTGGCGCCGCAGGGCACGCGCGAAGTGGCGCAACTCACCGCGCTGGGGCAGTGGCTGGGCGTGCGCCCTCCCGCTGGACGCGCGACCATCACGCAGGCGCAGCGAATCGGCGGCGACGCGCTGCTGCAGCAGGACGGACTGCCGCTCATCGCCGCGCGCCCCTACGGACTGGGCGCGGTGGTCTTTCTGGCGTTCAGCCCGCTGGAGCGACCCCTGAGCGACTATGACGCACGCGCACGCTTCTGGCAAACGCTGGTGGACGCTACCACGGGCTACGCGCCGAGTTTCAGCATCGCGGCGCTGCACATGGGGCAGTCGGGCGTCTCCAGAGACCCGTGGTCCGGGCAGGCGACCACCACGATGACTACCGATATCGACCCGCCCAGCGTGATGCTGATTGTCGTGTTGCTCAGCGCGTATTTCATGCTGGTGGTGCCCATCAACTACTGGGCACTGAAGCGGTTGCGCGCGCTGGATTGGGCGTGGCTCACGACGCCGCTGATTGCGCTGGTGTTCGTGGGGGTGCTGTGGGGGCTTGCGGGCGATTTGTATCGCAAGTCGCTTTCCAGTGAGGTGCAGACGGTGCTGATTGCGCAGGCGGGCAGCCCCGACGCCTACGCCGTCAATAGCGCGCTCTTCTTCTTCCCGCGCGCGGGCGTTTTTGACCTGCAGTTCGACCAGAGCGACATGGTGGAGGTGGGCGTCAGCGACAATTGGGGTTCGAACTTCGGAGGGACGACGGTTGTGCGCACCGTTGAAGGCGACCCAAAGCGCGTGGACGGCTACCGTGTGTCGAACCTGAGCTTCCAGTGGTTCCGCTACACGCGCGCCGTGCAGCTGCAGGGTCAGGTGGAGGGAAGCCTGCGCCTGCAGCGGCGCAACGGGCAGTGGGTTCTGTCGGGCGCGCTGCGCAACCGCCTGCCCTATGAACTGAGTGAGGCGCGCATTCTGACCCCATACGGCACTGCCAACCTTGGAGTGATCGAGGCGCGCGGCGCGCGCACGCTCCGCAACGAATCGCTGATTCCCCTGCCGCCGTTCAACTACTCCTTCACCTCTGACTGGGACTCGGTCGCCTCCCTGTCGGGCGAGCAGCTGGCGCAACTGCTGTTCACGCAGCGCCCCGAACTGCGTCGGGCAGTGCTGATTGCGCGCGCGTCGGAGCCTGTGCTGCCGCCTGAACTCCGTGAGGCGACCGAACGCTCGGCGGAGGTGGTCTACCTGGTGAGCCTGCCGCTGGAGGGAGACGCGCCATGAAGACGCCTCGCGAGAACCCTGTGCTGTATTATCACCTGCTGGGCGCGACGCGCCACCGCTGGAAGCGTCAGCCGTGGCTGTACGGGAGCGCGGTGATTGGAATCGGGTCCTTTTACCTGTTTACGCTTCAGCTCGTCGCCTACAACAATCCGCTGATCAATGTGACGCTGGGGCTGTCGCTGTTTGTAATGTGCATTGCGGCGCCGTTGATGGCGTATAACCTTTTCTCGTCGGAGTACGAAAAGCAAACCTGGGAGTCGCTCGCGCTCACGCGGCTCACGGCGCGCGAGATTTTCTGGGGCAAGTGGGGCGCGGCGCTGACGCGCGTCGCGCTCACCACTGTGCTGCTGGCGCCGTTTCTGCTGACGCCGGGTCGAACAACCCACTATACGGTTGTAGCGGCGTTCGCCGCCCTGTTCGGCTGGGGCGCACTGTTGGCGTCCGCGGGCTTGTGGCTCTCGTTCAAGCTCAAACGCACGCTCACCTCCGCCGCTGCCCTCTACGCGGGACAGGTCTTCGCACTGCTACTCTTCCCGATGCTCTACGCCATCGTCGGCGGCGGCAGTGAGCCGCCCGGATTCGCTATCCGCTGGGTGCAGAGCTACGCCGACGGCTTCCGTGCGTGGGTGATTTCCTGCTGACAGGCTCGGCTATCTTCTTTCTCAATCCCTTCTATATGGCTTCGGAACTGCGGTATCTCGATATGCCGTTTGACTGGTGGTGGGGATTAGAGAATCGAGTCGACTACATAGACGCGCTCAGTTATATGCTCTGGGGCTACGCGCAGGCGGGGGTCTACCTCGCGCTCGCGTGGCTGTTTGCAGGATTGACCTATCGCGGACTGAAATTTTCATGGCGCAAATAAGAGGGGCTTGTTATGCTGGATGTTCAGGGGCTACGCAAAGAGTATGGGGAGCTGGTCGCCGTGCGCGACATACGGTTCCAGCTCCATCCGGGCGATGTGTTCGGCTTTATCGGTCCCAACGGCGCGGGCAAGACCACGACGATTAAAATGCTCGCGACGCTGCTGGAGCCGACGGCGGGCACGGCGACGCTGAACGGTATCGACATCGTGCGCCATCCCGAAGAGGTGCGCCCGCTGCTGGGCTACATGCCCGACTTCTTCGGGCTGTACGAGGGCATCACCGTGACGGAGTACCTCGAATTCTTCGCGGCGGCGTACCGCATCCCAAAAGCGCAACGCGCGGCGATTATCGACAATGTGCTGGAGCTGACCGACCTCACGGTCAAAAAGGACGCCTATGTGGAGACGCTCTCGCGCGGGATGCAGCAGCGACTGTGCCTCGCCAAAAGCCTCGTGCATGACCCGATTCTGCTGCTGCTCGACGAGCCGGCGTCGGGACTCGACCCACGCGCCCGCATCGAGATTAAAGAACTCATCCGCGAGCTGGGCGCGATGGGCAAAATCGTGCTGGTCTCCTCGCACATCCTGCCCGAACTGGCAGACTTCTGCAACAAAATCGGCATCATCGAGAAAGGCGAACTGCTCGTATGGGGCGCGGTGGACGAAATTGTGCAGCAGATGCAGGCGAACCGCGTGCTGGAGATTAAACCGCTGGGCGAGCCTGAGCCGCTGATTCAACGGCTGGAGCGTGAGGCGCATGTGCATGGGGTAGAGGCGCGCAACGGCAGCCTCTATGTGCATTTCGCGGGCGGGCTGGAAGAGCAGGCAGACCTGCTGACCGCGCTCATTCGCGACGGCTACCGAATCGCCGCCTTCCGCGAGGAGTCGCTTGACCTCGAGGATGTGTTTATGCAAATCACGAAAGGAGAAGTGAGCTGAATTGATGAAGGAGGAGTTGCTATGTGGATGTGTCGGCTGACATACGGGCATACCACCCGCTGGGTACTCAGCGGCGCATGTGTAGGGGTGCTCACCTGCGCCATCAGCAGCGCGCAACGCATCACGGCGACGGGCATTCGCACTGACAGTGGTTTTGCCTGGCATAACGGCACAAGCACGCAGTGGCTGCGTTTACGCGCGATTGATGTGAGCGTGCCGCCGCGCACGGTGCGCTATGCGTGGGCGTCCAATCTGCAAATCACCGAGGGCGGCGACCCGTTTGGGCGCGTCGCCATCCTCTGGAGTGGATGGGGCTCGCCCGGCAACGACGACCGTAGCGAATACTGGATTAAGTGTGCTTATAAGCTCGCGCCCACCCTCGAAGCGGCGCATGTGTACGACACTTTCAACTGCGGCGACGGAACCTTCAAGGGGCGTATCTGGAACGAGCAATACTTCAGCTACCAGCCGCGCTCACTCGAGGTCAGCGCCTATGTCGCGAACGCGCCAACGCCCTTCTTCGCCTCGTTCCAGCCGCCTGCATGGCGGGTAACCAACGACGATCTGATCCCCAACCGCCCTGGTATTCAGGTCGATCCGCTGATAACCCCCTATCTGAATGTTCAGGCGCAATCGGGACAGGCGGTACTGCGACGCAACCTGTTGCAGAACATGCCGGTAGCCATTGGGCGGGACGCTTACAGTTTCCAGAGCTTCGCCTCGCCGTTCCGCGATGGGGTAACGCGCCGTAGCAATCTGCGCCTGCAGATTAACAGCGACGCGCCGCAGGACCTGTTCAACGACACACTTCCCTTCACTTGGGGACGCAACGACTCGAATACGGATCGCGTGTTCGGGCAGGTTCAGCGATCGTACGCGCGACCGCTGGGCAGTTTGGCGCTGGGGACGCGCCTCACGCTCACCTACACGGTCTCCTACACGCACACGCCCTACGACAAGTTCGACAACCCGATGGACGCCCCCGCGCGCGAGCCCATCGACGATTTGCGCGAGGGCGCGAATCTCGATTTCGACCTGAAGGGGCTGAACTTCGCTTTCAGCGGCGCGTTCAGCAGCAGCGGCAGCGTGACCGACGCCCAGGCGCCGCCAACCTGCGTGCCCAAGTCGCAGGGCACGCTCGACATCACGCTCAACCTACGCGACTTCATCCCCGACATCCCCTTCGACCTGCTGGTGACGCTCGTCGGTACGCGCGTCAACGCCAACACGGTCCGATGGGTGTTCGACATCTCGCCCAACCGATGCGTCAGCATCAGTGGAGTGAATGTGCTGGTGAAGCGTCTCTGGGGGCAGTTGACAGCGACTATTCAGCCAGAGCCGACCTTCTGGGACAGCACCTGCGAGCGGTACTACAACCTGCGTCTGACCCCAGTTGGAGGCAACAGCGAAAACTGGATTAACGGCGAGCTGTATGCCCTGTGCATTGAGGCGGGCGCGGCGCGGGTGAACGCGGCGGTTCGGGACATCAACTTCGTCGCCTATGCAGGCGGCGTCTTCCAGCAGAGCGACCCGCGCAATCTCTACACGGCTTCCGAAGCCGCACTGGTGGAACTGATCCGCTACGGCGACGCGAATGGCGACGGATGCGTGGACGACTCGGATGTGTTGCGCGTCCTGTTCGATTTCGGCAGTCGCGGCTCGAACCTTGCGGCGGATGTCAACAGCGATGGGGTCGTGGACGACAGCGATCTGCTGATTGTGCTGTTCCGCTTTGGCGGCGGTTGCTGAGCGTGTGGTCGCGCGCCAGGCATTTGGCGCGCGACTATTGCACAATCAGCGTGATTCCGAGCAGGCTCTCCAGCAGGTAGAGCAGCGCCATCAGCCCCCACGCGCCGACGAGAATCTGCAACAGCCCGCTGTTGAGCAGGCGCAAGCCTATGGGGGGCGTCGCGCCCCCCAGCGGGCGCGCCTTGCGCAGCAGCTCCTCGCCCACGCGAATCGCCTGCAACAGCTGGCGGTCGGTCGGCGGTTTTGTGGTCGCCGCCCATTGCAGGAACGCGCCGAAGCTGCGCCAGAATATCAGGGTGAACAGCAACGCCATCAGCAGGGCGAAATCGCGTGTGTCGCCGTCGGGCGCGCCGAACTGGAACGCCTTCGCCAACCCCAGAAAGAGCGCTATCCCCGCGACCAGATTCGTGCCACAGCGCGGATGCACGCGCGGCATGCGGCGCACCACCTCCAGCGTGAGCGGCTCGCCCCGCTCAATCGCATGCACCACCATATGCTCCGCCGCGTGCGTGCCCGCAATCGGTAGCAGCCGCATCAACAGCAGAAACGCCACAAACATCGAGCCGCGCAGCACAACCCCCATTACATCCGAGAAGAGGAACCACTGCCCCGCGAACGGCGAGTTGTAGTAGCTATAGAGGGGCACGCCGAACCGCTCCTGCGCCCACCACATGCCGCCAATCACCAGCCAGTTCGCCAGCAGAAAGAGCGCGAACAGCAGCGCGCCTGTGAGCATCAGCCCCAGCGCGCCTGCGCCTGCGCTCGCCACGCCGTTGGTCAGGTACACGCCCAGCGGGGTCGCCATCCCGCCAATCATGCCAATCTGGGGCAGGCTGATGGGGCGCGCCGCCAGCCCCGCCAGCGTAATCACGCCCACATAGCGTCCCCACGGGTCCACGCCCAGCGCGGGCTGCGCAGCATACGCGAGCGTCTCCGCCGCCTCTTCCAGCGGCATGTCGATGGGCAGGCGCAGGAAGTTCTCGTCCATCCACGGGGCGACTGGCTCCAGCCAGTCCGCGCCGCGCTGGATGGCTTCGCGCAGGCGCGCTTCGGTCAGCACGCCAACAGGCGCGCCGTACACCACAATCGGCAGCACCCCCACGCCGCCCTGCGCCAGCAGCTCCGCCGCCCGCAACAGGCTATCGTCAGGGTAGGCAGGCGTCGCCCGCTGCAGCTTGTCCGCAACAAAGAGTTTCTCGCTCATTCCTGCGCCAGTTGCTGGTCGTACTGCAGATAGCGGTCGTACTCCAGCAGTTCGTACAGCTCCGCGCGCGTCTGCATCGCGTCCAGCAGCGGCGTTTGTGTGCCGTGCTGCTTGATGCAGAGCAGCGTCTGCTCCGCCGCTTTCATCATCGCGCGGAAGCAGCTCATCGGGAAGATGACCATCTTGTAGCCCAGCTGCGCGAACTCGTTCACGGTCAGGTAGGGGGTCTTGCCGAACTCGGTCATATTCGCCAGTAGCGGCGCGGGCACGGCGCGGGCGAACTGCTCGAACTCGTCGGGCGACTGGAGCGCTTCGGGGAAGATGGCGTCTGCGCCTGCCTGCAGGTAGCGTTTCGCGCGTTCAATCGCGCCCTCTATCCCCTCCAGCGCGCGGGCGTCCGTGCGGGCGATAATCACGAAGTTGGGATTGCTGCGCGCCTGAACCGCCACACGGATTTTGGCGACCATCTCACCGACTGGGACGACCTCCTTGCCCTCCAGATGTCCGCAGCGTTTCGGGCTGACCTGATCTTCGAGGTGAATGCCCGCCAGCCCCGCGCGTTCGAGCATCTGTACCGCGCGGGCGGTCTGCAACGCGCCGCCGTAGCCCGTGTCGGCGTCGGCAATTGCGGGGATGCTCACTGCCGCCGTGATATAGTTGCACACCTGCGCCATCTCAGGCAGGTTGATGAACGCATGGTCGGGCAACCCCAGCAGGCTGTTGGTCACCCCCGCGCCCGAAATGTAGAGCGCTTCGTAGCCGTGAAACTGCGCCAGTCGGGCGAGCGCGGCGTTGAACACCCCCGGCATGACCACGATATTGCGCTGCTCCCACAGCAGGCGCAACCGCGCGCCAGGGTCCGTCAGCCGCTCCTCGCCTCGCAGTGGGAAGTTCATTCGCCGCGCTGCCCCAGCATCAGGATGTCCGCGCGGGTGAGCGTAATCACCTTGCGCACACGGTTGTAGCTCGTCTCGCGCGTCGGGTTCTGCAACTCGCTTCGGAGCGCGTCGGAGACCTTCGCGTACTCAGGCACATTCACAGGCGCAGGCTTCTCGCGCACCGTCTCCAGGTAGCGCGCATCGTACATGCCGACCCCATCCGAGCCGATACGCGCCTGAATGTTCGGCGAGGCATAGCGCGGCTCGAAGATGAACTCCACCTCGTACTCCTCCGCTTTGAAGGGATACATCTTCGGGTCTTTACTCATGTCGATCTCGCGGCGGAACTTCTCCTCGCGCACTGCCAGCGAATCCTGCATGTAGGTGAGCCTTGGATCGACCTCGAAGGTGAAGGTCTTGAGCGCGCTGGGGCTATACTCGAGGGTTTTGCCCTTGTCACGCAGGATGACCGTCACGCGCGCGCCGATGGTCGGGATGCCCAGCGTGCCCTCGACCAGCAACACGCGCGGGCGCACCACCTTCACCGTCGCGTCGAAGCCCAGATCAATCGGCGGCTGCGTTTCAGGATTGGGTCCGTAGCGACGCAACAGGTCGAGAATCGTGTCCTCAAGGTTGTTCTGGCGCACATCGTAGGTGTTGTTCGCTTCCCAGTCCTTGCCGCGGTCTTTTTCGGCGTCCAGGAAGAGCTTCGCCCAGTGATCCACAGCGTCGTCGAAGCGTCCCGCCTTGAAAAACGAGTGCGCCAGCATGTGCCGCCGCGCGGGAATCATATCGGGGTACTCGTTGGCAATCTGCATCCACGGCGCGGCGTTCACAGGGTCCTGAATCTTATGGTAATACATCCAGCCCATCTCGAAGTAGAGGTCCCACACGGAAGGGTTGTTCTGGATGCCCTCTTCGAGGAACTTGAGCGCCATCGGGATATAGCGTCGGTCGGAGCGTTGCGACTCGTCGGTGAAGTTGTAGCCCATGTGCCACGCGCCTGTAGAGTAGACATCGAGGTTGTGCGGGTCAAGCCAGGTCACCAGCCGCAGCATGGGCAGCACGGCGTCATAGTTGCCCGAATCGAAGAAGCCATCGGCGCGCACCCACAGAATCGCCGCCATGAACTCGCGGAAGCCCGCGACCGCCACCAGCAGCTGTTCGGGCGCCAAGCCGACGGGCGTCGCCTGCTTGGGCGCGTAGTTGCGCACCCACAGCGGGAAGATTCGGAACTGCAACCCCGCCTGAATCAGCAAAAGCGCCACAATCGCGATCCACAGTTTGCTATAATTGCGCTTCATCGTTGTTGCCTCCTGAATCGTCTAATTCGATACCGCGCTCTGCCAGCAGGGCGCGCAGCTGTTGCAGACGCGCCTCCGCCTGCTCCGCCCGCTCGTCTCCCGTGAGCAGCAGGTTGCCCTCTGCATCATACAGGCGCAGCCACGGGTAGGTTCTCCCGCGATACGCGCCCTTCCAGACGCCGACCCAAGCGCCCAGCACCTCGCTCCAGAGCCAGCCCCGCTCGTTGGGAGGAATCGGCTCGTAGCTCCTGCCCACCAGTTTGTAGCCCCCCAGCTCGCCTGTCCACGAGTCATACCAGAAATATTCGGGCGTATGGAACACCTTCGCGTAAAGCTCCTTGTTTTCGTTCAGGTCTTTCTCCTTCGTGCTGGGGGAGACAATCTCGACAATCAGGTCGGGATAGCGCCCGTCTTCTTCCCACACAATCCACTTGCGGCGCTCCTTTGTTCCGTCCACGCCCTTGACCAGGAAAAAGTCGGGACCCTTGTAGCGCGGGCGCTTGTCGCTACGCTCGTTCACATAGTCCGAAATCTCCACCGCCTGATCGACGCTGTAGTAGATAAACATATTCCCACTGCAGAAGTAGTCCTTGGGCGCGCCCAGATGCTGATGCACCACATCCAGCAGCAGGTAGAGCTGCATCACATGGTAGTCACTCTCCATAGGCATTCCATCCGAGTCGGGCAGGTCGAGCTGTCGGAGTTTTTCGAGGTCGGGCAGGATGGCGTCCCACGCGGCGCGTTCGCTGTCTGCACGCCGCGTGGATTTCGCCTTGCGCCGAGGCGCCGTCGTCTTCGCCATCCGAATCACATCTCCCGCTGGTTAAAAATGAGCATGCTGGCGACCAGCAACAGCGCGATATAGACCACGGCATAGGCAAGCGTCTGCACCAGGTACGCCATCTCGTCGGTCAGCACCTGTTCGGGGTTGATGATGGGGTTCTGCACATTGAAGTTGGCGAAGTTAGGCAGGATGACCGTGAGCAGCTGCACAGGGATACGGGTCAGCGGGGTGACTTCGGGGTTGCGCTGGATGGTCTCCAGAAAGCTGCTGAGCAGGTTGCCCATCAGGAACACGCCGCCCGACAGGAAGTAGTTCACCAGCGGCGAGACGAAGGTCGAGAAGAACAGCACCACCGCCGCCAGCAGCGAACTCTGGAAGAAGAACATCAGCAGCCCACGGATAATCGCGGGGTCGAAGCTGCCCAGCGCCATGCGCGAGGCAATCAGGAACACGATGCCCATCATCAGGTACATGAACCCCAGCGTGCCCACCGCGCCGAAGAACTTGCCCAGCACGAACTGGTAGCGCTGCACGGGTTTGGAGAGAATCGTATAGATCGTGCGCCGCTCGATCTCGGTGGGAATCATGCCCGTGCACATGATGATGGCGATAAAGGTTCCTGCGAGCTGAATCACGCCGAATCCGAAGCTAATAATCAGTGTACGTGCGCCGCGTCCCGCCGCGAACGGCTCGAACGCAGGACTAATCAGGATAATCAGCAGCGCAATCAGCAGAATCACCATCAGGATTCGCTTGCGCACGGCTTCGCCGAAGGTCGCTCCTGCAATTGCAAAGGTCGCGTTCATGCGTTTTTGCCTCCCTGAATGGTCTCCACGAACAGGTCTTCCAGCGTGCGTCGGTAGGGTTTGACGCTGATGATGTGTCCGCCTGCGGCGCGCACGATGTCGATGACGCGGTCGACGCTGCCGTTGTCGGGCTGCTCGACGATGAGCCTGCCATCGTGCAGGCTGACCTTGCCGCCCAGTTGTCGAATCGGCTCGACGGTGTTGTCGGGCACCTTGTCCGCGATGACCTCCACATGCCCGCCCGCAAGCAGTTCTTCGATGCGCCCCAGCTGCACCATCACGCCGCGATTCAGTATCGCCACGCGGTCGCACACGCGTTCCACATCCGAGAGCTGGTGCGAGCTGATGAACAGCGTCTTGCCCTGATTGCGCAAATCCAGAATCATGTCGCGGATGTCAATGTGGGCGATGGGATCCAGTCCTGCGGTCGGCTCGTCCAGAATCAGCAGTTCTGGATCGTTGATGAGGCACTGCGCCAGCCCGATGCGCTGCTGCATGCCCTTGGAGTAGGTGCGCAGGGGTTGGTCGGCGGCGCGCGACAGCCCGACGCGCCCCAGAAGGTCGTTCACGCGCTTGCTGCGCTCCGGCTCGCCGATGCCGAACAGCTTGGCGTAGAAGGTGAGAATTTCCCGCCCCGTCATGTAGTCGTAGAAGTAGGGGTTTTCGGGCAGGTAGCTGATTTTGTAGTGGTTTTTGGGGTCGCCTGCGGGCTGTCCCAGCACATACGCTTCGCCCTCGGTCGGGTAGATAATCCCCAGCAGCACCTTGATAGTGGTGGTCTTTCCGGCGCCGTTGGGACCGAGGAAACCGAAAATCTCGCCGCGATGCACCTCCAGGTTGAGGTTTTTCACGGCGTCCACCGGCTGTTTGCTCCACAGTCCCGAATAGCGCTTAGTCAAGTTGACCGTTTTGATGGCTATATCGCTCATTACCGCCTCCTAAGATGACGATTACGGGGGAGATTATACCCGACTGCGTACCTCTGGGCTGTGCGCTTGAAGGCGTCAACACTGCCACAGCCGATTTTGGAGAATCAAGCAAGTGGCACTGGACACGCCGAGCTAACTTTCAAGATGCCACTCATAGTCTGTGGACTTGCTGCAATTCCTCTGTGAATAATTTACGCCGTGCCGACAGTTTCTACAATAGCCAAAGCATTTGGTGAAGCGGTTCGCCTGAGTCGCCGCCGACAAGGTCTTTCGCAAGAGGAGCTTGGGTTCCGTGCGGGGCTACATCGGACCTACATAGGCGATATTGAATGCGGTCGACGGAACGCAACCCTACTAACTGCCCGACGAATTGCAGAAGCACTAGGCATGTCCCTCAGTGAACTAATCCGTATCGCAGAGTCGCTCGGTGATGAATGATTTTGAAACAAAACAGAAAGAGTTTTTCAGGTATGTATGGGATCATACAGTTGATCCCTTTGTAGTTGGATTCGACATCCGTCGCGCCTTGAACGAAACGGAGCGTGAATGGCTCCAGCAAGCTTACTTGGTTTGCCAAGCAAATGTGGAGTCCGCATCTCAGGGTCTCAAATCGCTTCTCGAGAGGAACGGCGCGTTTTGTACGGCACTGCTCTTGCAGATTTCAGGGTTAACCCGAAACAGAATCATCAGCGATTTGAAAGCGAGCGTCGGCACGGATGTCGCGCCGAAGAGTTATGAAACACTTTACAAATCCGAAGCTGGGGTTCGGTACTTAGTTCGACGATTGCAGAAAGTGCTTGAACCTCTCTATCAATCCGGGATTGAGCGTAATTCTGAATTGCTGTGGGGAGTTTTCGAATCGCTCAATCAGGCAACCTATCCTGGGTATATCCGTCAAGAGCGTGCGAAACGTCAGGGGCATGTGGCAGAGCAACGGCTTGCTGACCTGATGCATGGACTGGGTGTGCCTTTCGAACCTGCTGCCAAGTTGGAGCAAGCTATCGTGCAAGATATTATACCAATCGGCGCGTCAGAGTTCGTGATTATCGTGCGCATACACAAGGAGCCGCGTGTTTTTTAGCCCTCACCCCCTTTGTCCCCCTCTCCCAACGGGTTGGGAGAGGGGGATAGCGCATTGCGCGCTGCACACACGACTCCCCTCTCCCGCCGCGCGGGAGAGGGGCTGGGGGTGAGGGCTAAAAGCGTCGCCGATTAACGCACTCTGACCTGCGGATTGGTATTAGGCTTTGGGGCGTTTCGTTTGATTTAATAGTGCCCAACCAGAACAATCCGCTGGTTCTTATCCAGTCGATGGTGCAGTCAGCGAATATCGGGATGTTTGGGCAATCAAAAGCCGACGAGGTAAAAAAGGCTGCAACTGCAATTCGCCAGAATTGTCCAAGCGCACCGCCGCCGTATCTGGTTGCGCTTGTAGATGGCGTCGGATTCAATCAGAACAGAGAGGGACTGAAAACTGTGTTGACGACCGCCGATGAGTTTGTGCAGTTCGCCACCCTCTGGAAATTCGTTGTAGTTGTCGCTCACGCTCTGGGGAAAGTTGCCCTTCTAGAGAGACGCCCAGAACTGGAAAACTTCGCAGATTTCCTCGCACGACATCAGCAGGCATGCGAGATTCGCGACACGCTTCCTAACGGCTTAGAAGCAGGTTTTACCAAAGTTGCACTTAGGGAAGCGGCTCTTGTTCCTCAGGAGGGAACAGAGTAAATCGCTGAAGGTCATTAGCGAGAGGCTGTAGAGTCAACTGCACCGACCGAAAATGCGCTTTTCGAGGCTTCTGCATCCCTGGAATCATCGTGGAAGCGTGCAGGATATCCAGGTCGCTCCAGTCGGGCGGTTGCCAGGGTTCACGAATGCGCTCGTGAATCAAGTCCGCATACTGTGTATTCACTTCAAACCCGATTCCGCGTCGGTTCATTACACGCGCGACTTTCAAGGTTGTGCCGCTGCCGAGAAAAGGATCCAGCACGACATCCCCTTCGTCTGTGTAGGTTGCTAACATCAAAGCAACCAGCTCTTCTGGGTATGCAGCGACATGGTAGGTTTGTTGCTTGATATTGGGGGGACGATACGCAGGGATACGAATCACATTTCCCAGACATCGCCCCTGTTCGTTAAGCTTATACTCTCGTGGATCCACACCCGCGTACTTCTGAGGGACGCGCGGCTTATGAAACCTGTAGCAATCGGGATTACCTTTCAAAAAGATGAGTAGATACTCAAACTTATTGTCGAAAAGGCGATTCATGTAATGATGCGGCTGAGGCAAAGCGTTCGGGATATACCAAATCATTACATCCCAGAGCTGCCAGAGCGGCATGGACTGATAGATGTCGAAAGCGATGGGGTAGAAGCGTTTATTCGCGCGACGCGAGTTCACATTCACCACCATAATCGAATGCTCTTTCGCCACGCGATAGCATTCTCGCCAGACGCGATTAAGACGCTCTAGGTAGTCTTCGTAAGATTCGTGTCCGATTTGCTGCGCATCGCCGTAGTCTTTCAGGTTCCAGTACGGCGGGCTGGTGATGATAAAGTCGACGCAAGCGTCGGGGACGACGCTCATGTCCTCAGATGTCCCAAAATGTACC
Organism: Armatimonadota bacterium; assembly: GCA_037442365.1. Classification (GTDB taxonomy): domain Bacteria; phylum Armatimonadota; class Fimbriimonadia; order Fimbriimonadales; family GBS-DC; genus GBS-DC. Next base: position 28,254 of record JBBIQK010000024.1, read on the forward strand.
GTTTGATTGGCTACCTGCAGCGTTTGCATGCGATTTGCCTACCGTAACCTATTGTACCCGTCACAAAGGCGGTTTCGAGATGCGCAAATGTATCAGTAGGCTACACCTTCACCCGTTTCCAGCCGCCGTGTTTGAAAAGCGCCATCATCAGCAGTCCGCTGAAGCCGGAGCTGAGCGCCATCGCCCACCATGCCCCGTGCGCGTCCCAGCCCAGCCCGAAGGCGAGCAGGTACGCCAGCGGCACACGCACCACCCACTGGGTGAGGAAGGTCGCCGCCATCGCCTTGAGCGAGTCGCCCGCGCCCTGCAACGCGCCCGCGAGGGTCATCCCGAACGCCAGCAGCGGCTCGGTAATCGCGTTGATGCGCAGGTACGCGACCGCCAGCGCCTTCACCTGCGGGTCGGTCGTGAACAGCCCCGCGAACTGCTCCGCGAACACATAGAACACGACCGCCATCGTGGTCATCACGGCGCACGATTGCCACGCCGCCGTCCAGCCGAAGCGTTCCGCGAGGCGTTCGTTTTTCGCGCCGAGCGCCTGCCCCACCAGCGCGGAGGCGGCGATTGCGAACGCGAAGCCGGGCATAAAGGCAATCGATTCGGCGGTCAAGCCAATCGGCAGCGCGGCGACCGCCGCTGTGCCCGCCGCCGTCGCCGCCAGAATGCCCGTGAACATCACCGAGCTGGTCGTGTAGATAAAGGTACGCGCGGAGGCGGGCAACCCAATCCGCAGGATGCGCTTCCACCATGACCACACCGGGAGCGCAGGAACCGCCAGTTCGCGCCGCGCACTGAACCACAGCTGCGCCCAGAGCATGCCTGCGCCCGCCCACAGCGAGAGCGCCATCGCAATCCCCGCGCCGCGAATGCCCAGCGCGGGCAAGCCCAGCTTGCCAAAAATCAGCAGGTAGTCGCCCACGATGTGCACCACCGTCGCCACGATGCTGGCGTACATCGGCGAGCGTGTGTCGCCCAGCCCGCGAAAGGTACCGCTCAGCCCCATCATCAGGAAGCTGGCGGGCGCGCCCAGCAGTGCAAGGGTGAGGAACTGGCGCGCCTGCGCGTCCGCGCCCGCCTCCAGTCCGTACCAGCGGATAATCTGCGGCAACAGCAGGTAGCCCAGTAGGGTGAACGCGACGCCAAGCACGCAGGCGATGCCCGTCGCCTGATGCGCCGCATGACGCAGGTTCTCACGGTCGTTCGCGCCCACCATCCGCGCCACAATCGCCGTCGCGCCTGTGGAGACCGCCATCGCCAGCGCCATCGTCAAAAACAACAGCTGGCTGCCCACGCCCACCCCCGCCAGCGCCTCCGCGCCCAGCCGACCCACAAATATCCGATCCAGAAAACTGTTCGCCGACTGAACCACCGACGCCGCCATCGTCGGCAACGCCAGACGCCAGACAGTGCGCGCAACATCTTCTTCCGATAATAAATTGGGTGTAGCAGGTTCCGATAAACGCAGCGTTTTCATAGACAGGAGTTATTGTACCTGCCGCCGTCGGGTATCTTATAGGGCGTTCCTGCGCGGATGCAGGCACGCTCGTGGCTGAGCCATACTGGAGGATCAGAACGATGTCTATGCATATGGACTGGACGACTGACGCGAACAATGCGGAAATAGATATCCTGTTAGGACAAGCGGTTCCCCTGTATCACAATCTTTCTGTAGCGAGTCTGATAGAGCATGCGATACGCAACGGCGAGGCGCAGTTAGCCGCCAACGGCGCGCTGGTCGCCGCCACAGGGCAATACACGGGACGCTCCCCCAAAGACAAGTTCGTCGTGCGCCGCCTCGCCTACGAATCGGAGATCGACTGGGGCGCGGTCAATCAGCCGATGGCCCCCGAAGTGTTCGAACGGCTGCTGGCGCGCGTCACGGCATACCTGAGCAACCGCCCGCTGTATGTGCAGGACTGCTACGCAGGCGCTGATCCCCGCTATCGCCTGCGGGTACGCGTAATCAACGAGATGGCGTGGCACAATCTGTTCGCGAAGCAGCTCTTCATCCGTCCGCCGCGCGAGGAGCTGGCGGATTTCCGTCCGAACTTCACGGTGCTGCACGCGCCCAATTTCAAGACCGACCCCGCGATCGACGGCACGCGCAGCGAGGTGGTGGTCGCGCTGGACTTCACGCGGCGGATGGTGCTGATTGCTGGCACCGCCTACGCGGGCGAAATCAAGAAGTCCATCTTCACGGTGATGAACTTTATTTTGCCCCTGCAGGGCGTGTTCCCGATGCACTGTTCCGCGAATGTGGGCGCTGGGGGCGATGTCGCGCTCTTTTTCGGGCTGAGCGGCACGGGTAAGACTTCCCTCTCGGCAGACCCCGAACGCCGCCTGATTGGCGACGACGAACACGGCTGGAGCGACACGGGCGTGTTCAACTTCGAAGGCGGTTGCTACGCCAAGTGTATCAACCTCTCGCGTGAGCATGAGCCGCAAATCTGGGACGCGATACGGTTTGGCAGTGTGGTGGAGAATGTGGTGGTGCATCCCGACACGCGCGAACCCGACTACACGGACGCCTCCATCACCGAGAACACGCGCGCGGCGTACCCGGTGGACTACATCGACGGCGCGGCGCTGCCCAGCGTCGGCGAACATCCGAAGCATCTGTTTTTCCTGGCGGCGGACGCTTTCGGCGTGCTACCTCCCATCAGCCGCCTGAGCGTGGAGCAGGCGATGGACATGTTCCTGCTGGGCTACACGGCGAAGGTGGCGGGCACAGAGCGCGGGATCACGACGCCCGAAGCGACCTTCAGCGCATGTTTCGGCGCGCCGTTCCTGCCGATGCACCCCGCCCGCTACGGCGCGATGCTCGCCGAGAAACTGCGCCAGCACCAGACGCAGGCGTGGCTGGTCAACACGGGCTGGACGGGCGGCGCGTATGGCGTCGGACATCGAATCCCCATCCGCTACACACGCGCGATGATCCGCGCCGCGCTCAACGGCGCGCTGGAGAACGCGGCGTTCCGCACCGACCCGGTGTTCGGGCTGGAGACGCCGCAGACCGTGCCCGATGTGCCGGACGCGCTGCTGCGCCCGCGCGAGACCTGGCAGGACGCCGCCGCCTACGACGCACAGGCGCGCCAGCTCGCCGAGCGCATGCACGAGCAGCTCAAGCGCATTCGGGGCTAATCGGGTACACTTCACGGCGGTCATGGAGAGTCTGCTGGCTGACGCCTGTCGCACGCTGCGCGAGCGACTGCTGCAAAACGAGGGCGATACGGAGACGCTGTACGCGCTGGGGCTGGCGCTGCGCGAATTGAATGAGGGCTGGAACCGCCTGCCTGAAGCGACCCGCGCCGACCTTGAACGCGCCCTGCAAAGCGCACAACCGCTCAGCGACGGCTCGATGAGCGTACTGCTGGAAGAGCTGAGCGCACATCAGAAAGCCATCGCCCGTGCGGCGGCGCAGGCGCAGACCCCCCGCTACCCGACGCTCCAGACGGCTCTCCGCGCCTATGAGCAGCTCCGCCGCGCCCAGCCAGACGCCAGCACGCGGCGCCTGGAGGCGCTCCTGCTCGCGGCGATTCTGGAAGCGCCCGATGCGCCGCTTATCCAGCGGGCAGAGTCGCTGATGCGCACGCTGTACGCGGGACAGCCGCTGCCTGACTACAACGCCAGCGTCGCCGTGCTTGTCGGGCTGGCGTTCCTGCAGGCGAATGGCGTCGAGGTCGCCCTCAGCGCCGCGCAGGTCGGCAATCTGGCAACTGCCCTCGCGCAGGGCGATGCGCTCGCGTTGCCCGACGCCGCTCCGCACGAGCCAGACCCGCGCGACTGGGACGACCTCGTGGACGCGCTGGTCGCCCGGTACCGCGAGCCGCTCGCCCGTGCGGAGCAGTCCCTCAGCGACACGCAACTCGTGCGCGTGGAGCAACTGCCGGACACGGTACGCGCGACGCTCCAGCCTGCGCCCGGTCCCCGATTCGAGTGGCGCTACCTGACGCTTCAGGACTTAATCTGGATTAACAGCGAAATCACAAAATCGCCGCAGCCCTACAGCTATGACCGTCTGGAGGAGGCGACCTATTATCAGTACAGCTACCGCCAGAGCCGCGATGTGCCGTTGCAGGCGGCGCGTTTCCTGTGGGGCTACCTGAAGTACCGCCCCTTCGCGCGGGGCAACCTCGCGACCGCGCTGATTGCGACGCTGGCGTTCCTGCACATCAACGGCTACGAGACGCGCCTGCCCGTTGAGAACGCCGCCGAGTGGATGACCCAGGTCGCGACGCGCCGCAAGCACCCGCTGGACGCCATCCGCCAGATTGCCGCGCCTGCCCTGCCGGGCGCGCAACCCGAACCGCTGCGCGAACTGGCGCATCACCTGATTGAACACTACGAGCCTGCACTGCACGCGCTCGGCGAAAAATAAGCACCGTACGCCAGCCCGCAAAAATACCAGTTTTACGCCTGAACGCGCGTACCCCCTTGACACTTCCGCTGAAACTGTGCTATACTATAGGCAGCGCAGGTTGCCCCCTGCGCTCGCACCACCGGGACACCCGGAAAGGAGGATACGGATATGAAACGACTGGCAATTGTAGCACTGAGCGCGCTGATGAGCGTGAACGCCTTCGCGCTGTTCAGCGAGACCGAGCCGAACGACACACGCGCGACAGCGGATAATGTTCTCTATGGCAATGTCGCGCCCTGGAGCGATGTGGGCGTGTTGAGCCTCGGCAATAACGACAGCGACTTCTTCAAGGTTCGCCTGAACGCGGGCGACTGGCTGACCGCCATTACCTTCCCGACGGCGACAAACTACTTCGCCCCTGATACCGTGATGGCGCTCTTTGATGGCAACAGCGCTACCGCGATTGTCAGGAACGACGATGCTGGTACGGGGCTTGGCTCCGCCATCCGCTGGCAGGCGGACCAGACGGGCGACTACTTCATCGCGATTACCGGTTGGCGGTCTGGCGGCGATCAGTCTGACATTAGCTATTACGAGGGCGCGACGCACTCTGAGTCGGGTTCCTACATTCTGACGGTGAGTGTGGTGCCTGTGCCGGAGCCTGCGAGCATGCTCGCGCTGGGCGCGGGGCTGGCGGGTCTGGTCGGGCTGCGCCGCCGCAACCGCAAGTAAGCGTTTGTTCTGGAATGTTCCATGTCATCGCCCCCCAGCACTGGGGGGCGTTTTTGTTTTGGCAGCCGCCTCACTCCCGCCCTGTGAACAGGTGAACCGTGCAGGAATCGTGAACATCGGGTACAATCGGTAGGGCAGGCGCAGACGCGCGTGCGCAACAGGCTGGGTGAGAGCATGGCAAGTACGAAGCGCAACGGCAGTAAGCGCGGTTCGACCAAGCGCAGGGCTGCAAATGCGCCAAAAGAGCGACCGCAACAGTTTTACGACCGCATCGCGCTGGGGCTGGCGCTGCTGGGGATTGTCGCGCTGGTGAGCCTGACCGTGCCCAACAGCGGGATGGTGGGCGCGACGCTACGCGACGGGCTGCGGCTGCTGTTTGGCAGTGGGGCGTTCCTGCTGCCGATGGTGCTGTGGCTGGCGGCGGGCGCGCTGGTGTTCGGCTACGGCAAGCTCGCGCTGCCCGAAGTGCTGGGCGGCGGGCTGATTGTGTACCTCGCGCTACTGGGCTGGCTGGCGCAGCCGGGCGAAACGGGGCAGTGGTTCGAGGCGGACGCGCTGCGGGCGTCGGGCGGCTATCTGGGCGCGGTGCTGGGCTATATGTTGCATATGGCGCTCGGTCAGGCGAAGGGCGTCGTGTTGAGTGTGCTAGGCGTGCTGGGGCTGCTGATGCTGTTCAATCTGCCGCTGGCGCAGGTCTTTCGCGGGGTTGGGCGCGCGCTCTGGTACGGCTGGCGCGGCGCATCGACGGCGACGAAAGCGGTCGCGACGGCGACAGGCAACACGGTGAGCAAAGCCGCCGAACGCGCCCAGCGCAAGGCGCAGGAGCGGCGCACGCACACGCCCGAACGCGCCGTCGTGAACCCGCGCGGAGGCGAGTCGCCTGCCCGCTCTGCAGGTGCGCCGCCGTCAGAAGCCGCGCGCCCATCTGCGGACGAAGCGCCGTCCGCCGAGACGCGCGAGACGCGCCCGTCCCACGCGCCTGCGCCGAGCGCGTCGGGCAGCTATACCCTGCCTCCCCTCTCCCTCCTGCGCGAGCCGCCGGCGCCGCCCAGACGCAATCAGGCGGAAATCAAAGAGAAAATCGCCAAACTGGAAGAGACCCTGCAGGACTTCGGCATCGACGCGAATGTGGTGGAGGTCGCGCACGGTCCGACCGTCACCCGCTACGAGATTCAACTCGCGCCGGGCATCAAGGTCAACCGCGTGGTGAACCTGGCGGACAACCTCGCGATGGCGCTGGCGGCGATTGCCGTGCGTGTGGAGGCGCCCATCCCCGGCAAAAGCGCGATTGGCGTGGAGGTCCCCAACGACCATCCGCATGTGGTCGCGCTGCGCGAAGTGATGGAGAGCGGGGAGTTCTGGAACGCGCCGAGCCTGCTGACCATCGCGCTGGGCAAGGATGTGGCGGGCGCGCCCAAGTACGCTGACCTCGCGCGTATGCCGCACCTGCTGATCGGCGGCGCGACCAACTCCGGCAAGAGCATGTGCCTGCTGTCGCTGATTGCCTGCCTGCTGTTCCGCGCGACCCCGCGCGAGCTGCGCTTCGTGATGATCGACCCCAAGCGCGTGGAGCTGACGCTGTTCGACGGTATCCCGCACCTGATGTGCCCGGTGGTGCGCGATGTGAAGCTGGCGGCGGGCGCGCTGCGGGCGCTGCTGAAGGAGATGGATCGCCGCTACGACCTGTTCGCCGAGAAGGGCGTGCGCAACATTCAGGGCTACAACGAGCGCGCCCCCGAAGACGAACGCCTGCCCTATGTGGTGGTCATCATCGACGAGCTGGCAGACCTGATGATGCAGGCGGCGTCGGAGGTGGAGACCTCCATCGCGCGGCTGGCGCAACTCGCGCGCGCGACGGGCATCCATCTCGTGATTGCAACCCAGCGCCCCTCCGTCGATGTGATTACGGGCGTCATCAAGGCGAACATCGCCAGCCGAATCGCGTTCGCCGTCTCCAGCCAGGTGGACAGCCGCACGATTCTGGACATGGTGGGCGCGGAGCGACTACTGGGGCGCGGCGATATGCTCTTTCTGCCGATAGACGCCTCCAAACCGACGCGCATTCAGGGGTGTTTCGTGACGGAAGCCGAGATTGAGGCGCTGGCGGACTTCTGGCGCGCGCAGGAAGCGCCGACCTACCTGCTGAACCCGACCGACTTCGACGCGCCTGCGGGCGGCGACTTCGACGAGGACGAGGAAGAGGACGAGTTGTATCCTGCTGCGGTGCGTCTGGTGGTTGCGCACGGGCAGGCGTCGACCTCGATGCTGCAGCGGCGGTTCAAAATCGGCTACGGGCGCGCCGCGCGCCTGCTGGATTTGATGGAGCGGCGCGGGATTGTGGGACCGCTGGACGGCGCGAAGCCCCGACAGGTGCTGGTCACCCGCGCCGAAGCCGAGCAGATGCTTCGACCCTACGAATAATACCAACGGTGCCGTCGGGGTTCGTTAATTGCCTTGCACATACCTGCAAGGGCGTGTTTGTTGCCTGCACCATGCGACTTTGGTGCTGAAGCGGGAGCTTCAGCGTCGCGGAAGTTCCGTAGGTTTCAGCATGCAGAACGGCTTTCAGGCGGCTCTGGGCATCTGCTCGCCCTGCTGGCTTTGGAGCGCCTGCGCCAGCGCCTCCAGCTTGCCGACAATCTCGCGACTGACTCCACGCATCTCCTCAAGCAGTCGCTCCGCCTCCACTCTGTTGCCCCCCTCCATCGCCTCTACCGCGAGTTTTGCAATCTGGTGCAACCGTGCGTGCGGCGGTTCGATCGCCTGAAACTCTGGCATATGCCCCAGCGCCTCCTTGCCCGTCGTGTAGTACCACTGCCCCAGCGCACAGTGCTGGGGCGACACTAGCTCGTTGCGCGGGATCATCACGCCTTCGTGAACCATCTTCTCCACGCGCTCCACCCACTTCAGGTGCGCCTGCTTGAACTTCGGCACCTGCTGGGCGAAGTCCACCTCGCCGCTCCAACGGAAGCGCCCCAGCGCTATCTCCACCGCTTCGGCTGCGCCCACCATCCCCTGCGCTTTGCCCGCAATCTCGCGGATTTTGAGGGTCTGATGCGCCACCGCTTGGCTTACTTCCTGCGCGCTGGCAGAGACCTCCTGACTGACCGCGGCGACCTGCTCAATCAATTGCTGGATTTGCTCGGTGCCGATACGCAGTTGTGCGGCGGTCGCACGCGCCTGCTCGCTGAAGCCCGCAATCTGTTCCAGACTCTGCACGGTCATCTGGGTGCCCGCGAGCATCTGCTGCGACGCCGCCGACGACTGTTGGGCGATGGAGGTAATCTGTTCAATCTCGTCCATCGTGGCGTGGGCGTATTGCTGGATGTCCTGCAACGCCTGCACCGCCCCCTGCACCTGCTGGGTGATTTCGCCGATGGCTTTCAGGTTCTCGCTGATGGTGTCGGCGGTAGCGTCTGCCAGCTGGGTGGTCTGCTGGACGAGTTCGCGGTTCTGGTGCATCGCGCTGACCGCCTGCTCCGTGCGGGTTAGCACTTGCTGGATAATCTGCTGGATTTCGCCCGCGGCGCTGGCGGAGCGTTCGGCGAGGCGACGCACCTCGTCGGCGACGACGGCAAAACCGCGTCCCGCTTCGCCCGCGCGGGCGGCTTCAATCGCGGCGTTCAGTGCGATCAGGTTCGTCTGGCGGGCAATCTCTTCAATCGTTTGCAAAATCGCGGTGATGTTGCCCGACATCTGGGCGAGTTGTTGCAGCTCGTCCGCGAGGCGCACGCTTTCGTGGTCAATCCGCTGGATGGAATGGTTGGTCTGCTGGAGCGCTTTGAGACCCTGCTGGGCGTGTTCCAGCATCTGCTGGGCAAACTGACGGGTTTGTTCGATCTGTTGCACGGCGTACTGGGTGACTTGGAGGGTCTGAGCCATCTGCTGGACGCTCTGTTCGGCGGCGTGGGCGGTGTGCTGGGCACCCTGGGCGACTTCCTGCGCGGCGCGGGCGACCTCCTGCACCTGTTGCACGCCTTCCTGAACCGACTCCGCGACGCGCTGAGCGCTGCGCTCCATCTCCGCCGAGGCTTGACCGAGTTGCTCGACGGTGAAGCTGCTGTGTTCTGCCTGATGAGCAATCTCGCTCACGCCCTGCACGGCTTGCTGGACGGTGTGGTTGACCTGCTCTGCCATCTGCCCAGTGAGCTGGATGTCGTTCACGGCAACCCGCACTTGGGTCATCACCTCGTAGTTGGCTTGCTGGAATTTTTGCATCGAATCGCGAAGCGTGTCAATTGCCTGATTGAACCGTTCTGCCAGCTCGTGCAGGATATCGCGCGGTGTGGTGGCGACGCTAATGCCAAGGTTGCCCTGCGCCAGTTCCTGCACGGCAATCTGGAGCCGAACGGTGTTGCCCAGCAGGTTGCGCATCACGCCGAAAGCCATATATGCCATCATCGCCAGCACGAACAGGGCGAAGCCAGCCATCACAACGGAGCGCATAGCAATAGTGCGTGCGGCAGCTTGCTCGGTCTGCTGAACGGCGCGGCCCACTACCTCTGCCATGCGTATCACTGCGTCCCGATGCTTCTCAAAGGTCGGAGCCAGTTTCTCCGTGCGAACATGGTAGACGATTTTCGCATCGCCTGCCAGCGCCGCAGGACGCGCTTCCGACTCATAGGTCGTGAACCACTGCTTGCCTGTGTCATAGACCTCCTTGAGGTACTTGTCTCTAATCTCACCAGCGGGCAGAGTGCGGTTCCATTTTTGATAGGCTTCTTCAAATTGCTTCTTATTTTCAAAGATCAGCTTGTCGTAGTCTTCGACGCGTTTCTTGTCCTGCCCCACAACTGCCAGATGAACCTCAAGCATACGCTGGCGAGCCTCGACTATGTAGAGAGGAGGCAGCAAAATGTCGGCGGTGAGGTCTTTTTTGTTGGCAATATGTTCGTACAACAGTCCGTTCACCTTGACGGTGTTGAGCGTTGTCCACGCTACCAACACAAACACCGCAAGCAGCGCCAGACTGCCATAGAGTCAGTAGCTCACCTTTTGGAGCCGATTGTTCTGGTTCAGCATCGTCCGTGAAACCTCCGTCAGAAGGAATTATTGGTATGAAGGTCCTATTTTTTGAGGGGGTCATTGGCATCAATTTAAGCCCTCCTCACCTTGCACCAACTGAAAGGTCGCAGGACGCCTCCGACGCCGACAGACACGACACCCCGACCAACACCGCCTAAACGCCTCCACCACATCCCCCAAACGACAACGCCTCACCATCCACCACACCAACAACCCACACACCTTCTGCAACGCACGCGCCGCCTGATGCAGACTCAAGTCCCATACACGCCCGCGCGCCAACACCACCAGCCAGTGCAACAACACCACCCCAAGCAACTTCGCGTACACCTCACACAACACCCGCCACGGGTTCCGACTGCGCCACGCATCAATCTGCAACACGCTCTTCCACACACGAAACAATATTTCTATCTGCCACCGTACACGCGCCAACACCCCCACCTCGTGCGCACTTGCCAGCGTACACGGCACATTCGTCACCAACAGCACCCAGTCCGCCAACGCCAGCA
>JBBIQK010000025.1:0-38570 GCA_037442365.1 Armatimonadota bacterium
AAACGAAGCCGACCTTCGTCGGCTATAGCCAGCGTAGGCTGGCTTTGTGTTGTAGGAACGGCTTCAGCCGTCTTCTCTTCAAGCAGGACGCGAAAAAAACCTACCCCTTTAAGCCGTTTACGGGGGGTGTGGGGCTGGCTCGGTACAAGGTTGCTTGGTCGGTATAGCAAGCGTTCGCTCAGCCCTCACCCCCAGCCCCTCCCGCCTGCGGGAGAGGGGAGCGGCGCTCCTGTTGCAGTCTTAGCGCAAAGACACTTAATACCAATTGGCGCGTCAGCGTTCATTAATTGAGGCTGAGTTGCGTAGAGTACCCGAACCCTCTCCTTAAGGTTCCCCCCGCAAGCGAGGGGAACCTTAAGGAGAGGGGTAATTAACGAACTCTGACAGCGCCGTTGGTATAACGGCGTGAGGCGGCAGCGCCGCAAACGCCCACAAACGCAAAATGCGCCCCGATTCATCGGGGCGCATTTTGCTCACTTCAGGTGTGTGGGGGATGTGGAACTCCACACCCCAACCACTTTCAGGATAAGGTTAGTTCGCGCGGCGGCGGCGCAGCGCCAGCAGACCCACCAGACCGCTGCCCAGAGCAATCATGCTCGCAGGCTCGGGGACGAAAACCGTCACCGAATTGCGGCTACCGTACTGGTCAGCAGGGCTCAGCTGGGTTCCAAAGTTGGTGCGCACGGTAACACCCTCGGAACCAATCTGGCCGCCAGCACCGAAGGTATGGGAGTCCCCAGACGCTTTCCCAGCAATCGGGTTCAAGCCAAGCTCGAGTCGCTGACCAACAGCGGCAGGGAGAAGGTTGATCTGGATACGCGCCCAAGCGCTCTGCACAGGCGAGGTCCGGGGCGTCAGCAGTTTGAAGACGGCGCCTGTATCCGTCACGAATGCGAAATCGCTGTTATCAGGGACAACGCTGTTGGCGTAGATATCGTTCGCGCCGCCGTTCAAAGCCGAACCAGCAGTGTAAGTAGTTTGCCAAATATAACCCGATCCCAAGCTCTGGTTAGCTCCGCTACCCTCAAAGACATCGATAAAGTCCCTCAAGTCGGCAGGACCATTTGCTTGAGTTTGGCGGGTCACATCAAAAAGCATGTTGATGATACCCCAGCGCAGAGCGGCAGTGTGTTCGATGCGGGCGCGGAACCACAGGTATACAGTGTCTGAGGGACCTGCACTTACATCCACACTGTTGACGTTGCCATCGCCCCAGGTGACACTGGCAAGGTTGGTGCTATTCACGGAAATACCCGTGTCGAAAATAAACTGTTGTGCGTTCGCAGTCACAGCAACTGCGCACAGAGCAGCTAATGCGAGAACTCGTTTCATCACACATCCTCCTTTCTGAGGTTGGTTGCCAGTTTCGGGGGCAAACCGAACTGGCGGTGCAGCGACCACGCTGCAGAAAAACATTCTTCATTCTCTTCACAGGGGAGGGAGAGTTGCACTCTCCATCACGCCCTCTATTATACCCCATTTTTGCACGGGGTGTCAAGGGTCTTCAGGAGTTTCCCCGTTGACCATCTATAGTATAGCACATTTTTGCGCAAATGTCAAGGGGTTCAGGGGCAATTCGAGGGGAATTGGGGGGATTTTACGCGGATTTAATCCAATCGGCGCGGCGGACTTCGTGAATTGAGGCGGAATCGGGAACCCCAACCCCTCCTGCTCATAGGGGTAGGTTTTTTTGCACCCTGCTTGCAGAGAAGACGGCTGAAGCCGTTCCTATCATACAAAGCCGACCTTCGTCGGCAATAGCCAGCGCAGGCTGGCTTCGTGTGGTAGGAACGGCTTTAGCCGTCGGGCTAACCGCGGCAGGAACCTCCAGAATCACCCCGAATCCCATCGCTATGCGACGACGACAGCAGGACGGGCAACCGAACACGCAGGAGAAACGGCTCATCATTCACGCCGACGATATGGGTATGTGCCACTCGGCGAATCGGGCGACCATTCGGGCGTTCGAGACGGGCGCGATTAGCAGCGCGAGCCTGATGATGCCCTGCGCATGGGTCGCCGAAGCGGTGGAGTGGATTAAAAAGAATCCCAGCGCTGATGTCGGCTTGCACCTGACACTCACCAGCGAGTGGGGCACGAACCGCTGGCGCCCCGTCGCGCCTGTCGATAAGGTGAAAGGCTTGCTGGACCCGCAGGGCTACATGTGGCGCAGTGTGGAGGATGTCGTGCGCCGCGCCAGCCCGCAGGAGGTGGAGACCGAAATCCGCGCCCAGGTCGAACTCGCGCTGCAGATGGGACTGAAACCCACCCACCTCGACTCGCACATGGGCACGCTCTACGCCGACGCGCGCTTTTTTGAGGCGTTCCTGAAGGTCGCGATGGAGTACCGCATCCCGCCGATGGTGTTCAGCCCCACGCCCGAAATAATGCTGATGGCGGCGACGCGCGGGCTGAACTACCGCGAGGTGTACCAGCGCATCGAGGCGGCGGGACTGCCCCGAATCGACTCCCTCAACCCCCAATACGCGCCCGGCGAAAGCAAAGACAAGCACCGCCAGCGACTGCACGACTATCTGCGCACGCTCAAGCCCGGCGTCCACGAACTGATTGTGCATCTGGGCATGGACGACCCCGAAGGCAACGCCATCACGGGCGGCTGGGGGTATCGCGTGCAGGAGCTGGAAATCCTGCAGGAGCCTGAGTTCAAGCGCATCCTGCAGGAGCAGCAAATCCGTCTCTTCACCTATCGCGAGCTGGCGAAGCTGTATAATTACCGTTGAGGCGCTTCGAGCGTATCGTTCCGATTCGCTCAAAAAGATTAGCCTCTTTGCAGAACAAACTCAAGCCAGTCGCGGCTAAGGCGGTATGGGGTCTGTGGAAGCTGCGCTTTTGCAGCCCCCTATCTCAGGGCATTTCGCATACAGGGTACAACGGCTTCGCAAATGTGCTCGCCCTGCATTCTTTTGAGGAGGTAGGTGGAGTATGCGGACGACCCGTGATGGGCAGACCGACCTGCGGCGCTATCGCGCTGTCATCCAGCGTGCGCGGGCGCGCATGCGCGCGGGACACGCCGCCGCGTCAACCCCCTGTTATCTGGATGCCTGTCTCGGACGCGAGCAGGAACTGCAGCAGATAGAACACTGGTATCGCACGCCCGACGCGCCCCTGCTGACGCTCACGGGTCCTTCCGGAATCGGCAAGACCCACCTTGCCTGCGCGTTCCTCAAACAGATGCAGGCGGCGGGTACGCCCTGCATCTATGTGAACCTGACCCTGCTGAACGCCGCCGAGCAAATCCTGGCGTCGCTGTTTCACACGCTGGATATTTCCTTCCCGCTGGAGTCGGACTGGCAGCGGCTGGTCGCGCGCCTGTTGGTGGGGGGCGAGCTGATTGTGCTGGACGATTTTGACCGTCTGTTGCCTGAAGGGGCGGCGTATGTGCAGGCATTGCTGGACGCCGCGCCTCGCGCCAAAATCCTCGCGACTTCCCAGAAGCCGCTGGACTTGGCAGCCGAGCAGGTACTTCCCCTGCCGCCGCTTGCCTCGCCCCCTGAGGTGCTCACTTCGGTGGAGTCTCTGAAGCAGTACCCAAGCGTTGCGCTGGTGTTGTGGCAGGCGGGTGGACGCTTCCAGCTCACGCCGCGGAATGCTCGTAAACTCGCGCAGATATGCGCACGGGCGGAGGGTCATCCGGGGAAGCTGGTCAATCTGGGGCTGTGGCTGTTGCGTGCGCCTATCGCCCGCCTGCGATGTTGCTGGACTGGGGCTACGAGTGTGCCATGCACGCGACCCAGGCGCCTCCTGAAGCACGCGCACGGGTCGCCTACGCCATCTTTGAAGCAATCACCGCCAATCGACAGATTGAGCGAGCCAAGCAGCTGGTGCATCTGCTGGAGTCGTCGCCTGAATATGCTCCTGATGTTGGTAGGTTCTGGCATAATGTGGGCATGGGCGATCAAGCGCGGGCGTATTATCAGCAGGCGTTCGATTCCGCACTGGCAAGACGCGCTCGAGACGAGGCAATCATTTACAAAGCATGTCTGGCGGAGAGTGAGGCGGTCATTGGTAATCTCCAATCCGCGGACGCCATCCTGAGCGATCTCTCGCCTAACGCGGTTGCGCGCCTGCCCGCCCATGTGCGCGGCTGGGTGTATTATGTCAAGGGATATGTTAATTATCAGCGGGGGCGGTTCCGACGCAGCTGCGAACTCTACCACAATTGCTTGGGATTGGAGGTATATGTTCCCTCTGTATTGCGCGAGTTGAGCCGCGTCTATCTGGAGCTGGGTAAATATCTGGAGGCGGAAAGGCATGCGCATGAGGGATTGCGTTATCTCGATTCTCTGCCTGACCCTCTAATCCCAGATAGGCATGCGCTCAACGGCTGTCTGGGTGATTGGTGCGCCGTTCATGGGCGCTACGCCGAAGCGCTCGCCTATCACCTGCCTGCGCTGGAGTTCTGGCAGAAGGAGGGGCAGCCGCACTGGATTTGCTGGACCCTGAATCGCCTTGCGGAAATCGAGCTGCTGGCGCGCGACGCCGAGCATCCCTGGCGACTGACTGACGCGCTGGGACGCGACGCGCGCACCCTGCTGCAGCAGGCATGGACAGTGATCGAACCGACCTACATGAACCTGCCCCACAAGTCGCGCACCCATCACAACCTCGGCTGGCTCGCATGGCATGAGGGACGCTTACAGGAAGCCGAGTATCACCTGAGCAAAGCCCTCGAAATCCGAAAGGGCTATGGCAATCTGTACGGCGTCGCGCGTACGCTCGAAATCCTCGCACGTCTGCGGTTCAGCCAGCATCGCTACGCTGACGCACGCACGATGCTGGACGAAGCCAGCAAGCTCCGCAATCGTATAAAAGCCAAACCCTATCCTGCCTTGAAACGCCAGAACCTCAAGCTCCATCGGCATCGACGCCCTCTCTGAACACCCAATACTCCAACTGCAAAATCGCCGTTTTACTGCGCCGATTCGAGGGGATTTTTTGTGGAAATCGCCTCGGTTCTCGCCTTATAATTAGGGCGGAGCGCGTGTAGAAGAGGTTTCGCAACCGGTGGAAAACCGCCCCGTGATGGGCAGGTAAGTCAAGCGGATCTCGGGAGCGAAGCGCAAACGCCTTTATCTGCCTGCCTATATTACGCCTCATGGGGCGTCTGACCTCCGCCTCGTGGGGCTTTTTTTCGTGCGGGGTACAATTTGCATGTGGCGACCCGAACCGCTGCGGCTGGCTCTCTGATCGACCGTCTGCGCCTGCATCAGGTAGATCTGCCCCTTTTGCTCACGACGCTGCTGCTGGTGGGCGTGGGGCTGTCGGCGCTCTACAGCGCGACCTACCAGTGGGCGCCAGGGGTGTTCCGTCGGCAGCTGGTGTGGCTGGGTGTCGGCGCGGTTGGCGTGGTGGTTCTGGCAGCCATCCCGCCGCGCGTGTGGATGCGATTCGCCAAGCCGCTGTACGCGCTGAATGTGCTGATGTTGCTGGGCGTGCTGGCGTTCGGCGCGGAGCGTAAGGGCGCGCAACGCTGGCTGGAGCTGCCCGGTGGGTTCCAGTTGCAGCCGTCGGAGTTCGCGAAACTGCTGTTGATTCTCACGCTGGCGAGCTGGCTGGCGCGCCATCCCGACGCCATCCGCACGCCGAAGGGCTTCCTGCTCTCGGCGTTGCACATGGCGGTTCCCGCGCTGTTGGTGTTCAAGCAGCCTGACTTGGGCACCTCGCTGGTGTTCGCGGCGTTGTGGTTCGCGATGGTGTATCTGGCGGGGGCGCGGGCGCGCTGGCTCTGGCTAACGGTCGTTGCGGGTGCGCTTGGATTTGCAGGGCTGTGGCACTTCGACATCCTGCGCGACTATCAAAAGGCGCGACTGGTGTCGTTCATGAACCCTGAAGCCGACCCACGCGAGAGCGGCTATCACATCCTGCAGGCGCGTATCGCCGTCGGCAGCGGGCAACTCACGGGCAAGGGCTACCTGCGCGGCGCACAGAAAAACCTGCGCTACATCCCTGAGCAGCACACGGACTTCATCTTCGTGGTGGTCGCCGAGGAGATGGGGTTTGTGGGCGCGGTGGGGCTGCTGGGGCTGTTCGGCGCGTTTCTGTATAGCGTCTGGCGCATTATGGTGCAGACGCGCCGTGCGTTTCATCGCCTGCTTGCGGGAGGCGTGCTGACCCTGTTCACCTTCCACCTGCTGACGAATATCGGCATGACGATTGGGCTGTTCCCTGTGGTGGGCATTCCGCTGCCGTTCGTCAGCTACGGGGGCACGATGCTGGTTGTCTCGCTGGCGGCGGTGGGGCTGTTGCTGGCGATTCGGCTCCATGAATCGCCTGTTCGCCTCTGAACGAAGAGTGGGTATTCTCATGGCTATGGACTGGGAGGCGCGCCTCAAAGAGTATCTTGCCCCACGCACGCAGCTGGTGAACGCCGCGCTGGAGGGCTACCTGTCGGAGTTTCCCCCCTTGCCCCGCGTGCTGCCCGACGCGATGCGCTACGCGGCGCTGGGAGCGGGCAAGCGGCTGCGCCCGATCCTGTGCATCGCCGCCGCCGAAGCCGTCGGCGGCGCGGCAGCGCAGGTAATCCCCACCGCCTGCGCGATTGAATGCATCCACGCCTTCAGCCTCGTGCATGACGACCTGCCCGCGATGGACAACGACCGCCTGCGCCGCGGACAGCCTACCGTGTGGGTCAAATACGGCGAGGCTATGGCAATCCTGGCGGGCGACGCGCTGTTTGCGAAAGCGTTCGAGCTACTGGCGGAGCAGGCGCGGCTCAGCCCGCCGGAGCGTGTGGCGCAGGCGCTTCACCTCATCGCGACTGCGACGGGCATCTATGGGATGTGCGGCGGTCAGGTAGAAGATATTCTCTGCGAGGGACAGACCATTTCCGCCGAGCAGTTGCAGTTCATCCACGCGCACAAGACGGGCGCGCTGATACGCGCGAGCGTGCTTTCAGGCGCGATACTTGCTGGGGCGGACACGAATCAGCAGGCTGCGCTGGACGCCTACAGCCGCGCGCTGGGGCTGGCGTTCCAGATTGCCGACGATATTCTGGACGAGACCGCGCCCACCGAACAGATGGGCAAGCCCGCAGGCTCCGACCGCGCGCGCGGTAAGGCGACCTACACCGCGCTGTTCGGGCTGGAGGGGGCGCGCGCACGCGCTCAGCAGGCGAAACAGGAGGCGATGGACGCCCTGCAGCCGTTCGACTCGCGCGCTGACCCGCTCCGCTGGCTGGCGGTCTACGCCGTCGAGCGTCAGCATTAGCCTACGCCACCGTGTAGCGCTGTACCGCCTCTTCGTCGACTTCCACGCCCAGACCGGGCTTGCTGGGCACGGGCAAATAACCCTCGCTGTCGGGCACAATCGGCTCGGTCAGGAAGTAGTCGCGCGCCTTTAGGTCCCAACCCGGCGGCTCGTAGGGGAACTCCGCCCATTCGCAGTTGGGGCACGCGCCCATTAGCTGCAGGTTCGCTGCCAGCCCCAGCCCGCTTGTCCATGTGTGCGGCGCAATCTGCTTGCCGAACGCCTCCGCCAGCGCGGCAATCTTCTTGCCCATTAGAATCCCGCCCGACAGCGCGACATCGGGCTGCAAAATGTCCAGCGCGTCGCGCGCCAGATACTCGCGAAACTCGTGCAGGTCCTGGTTCATCTCGCCGCTGGCAAGCGGTACGGGCGACTTCTCGCGCAGGCGTCGATAGCCCTCGTAGTCGTGTTTATCCAGCGGCTCTTCCAGCCAGCGCACGCCCAGCGCGGCTAACTCCTCAGCGACGCGCAGGGCGGTCGCAACATCCCATTTCGGCGCGGGCGCCATCCCCGCCACACGCCAGCCCATATTCGCGTCCACCATAATCTCCATGTCGGGATACTGCGCGCGGATTGCCTGCACGACCGCGATGTCCTCGCGCCAGTCCCAGCTATGGAAGCGGATTTTGACCGCGCGGAAACCCATTTCGCGGATCTGGGCGATATACTCCAGCCGCGCGTCGGGGTCGCGCAGCTCGCCGGTGCTGGCGTAGGCTTTCACGCGCTCCTGAGCGCCGCCCAGCAGGCGGTACACGGGCTGTCCCAGCGCCTTGCCGATGATGTCCCAGAACGCCATCTCGATCCACCACAACCGCAAGCCCAGAAAAGTCGCGGAGCGGGCGATTTGCACAACCTCTTCGACATTCATTGGGTCGCGCCCGAACAGGAACGGCAGCAGCAGCTCTTTCAGCCCCCCGCCCTCGCGCGCGAACGCCACGCCCGCCGCGTAGCCACGAATGCCCTCGTCGGTCTCCAGCGTCAGCAGATGCACGCGGTGCGCCGTCTGGGGATAGCCCGGCAGCCACGACGGATAAAACGGCGTCTCCAGCGGATACTCCAGCAATCGCAGGTCGATGTTCACGATGCGCATGCGCTCCCTCCAGATACTTTTTAAAGACAGCGGCATAGGGATACCCAATCGGGCGGATTGTTTGCAAGGGGGTGAAATCTCCGGTTCAGAGGGCGCCTGCAGGAGGAACACGGGCGCAATCGCGACAAAAGCAGGATTTTTGCCCCCTGGCTTCGAAATTGGCGATGGAGGCTACGGATGAAAGCTGTGGTGATGGCAGGAGGGGAAGGCTCGCGCTTGCGCCCGATTACGGCGAACCGCCCGAAACCGCTCGCGCCCGTGGCGAACCGCCCGATTATGGAACATATTCTGCTGCTGCTCAAGGAGCAGGGCATCCGCGAGGTGGTTGCGACGGTCTACTACCTTGCCGATGCGATTGAGGGGTACTTCGGCGACGGCGAGGCGTGGGGCGTGCCCATCCACTACTCGCTGGAGGACACCCCGCTCGGCACAGCGGGCAGCGTCAAACAGGCGGAGGAACATCTGCGCGAGGGCGCTTTCGTGCTGATGAGCGGCGACGCGCTTACCGACATCGATCTGCAACCTGCCATCGAGTTCCATCAGCGCAACAACGCCATCGCCACCATCGTGCTGGCGCGTGTGCCCAACCCGCTGGAGTTCGGCGTGGTCATTACCCGCGAGGACGGACGCATCACGCGCTTCCTCGAAAAACCCTCGTGGA
Source organism: Armatimonadota bacterium (assembly GCA_037442365.1). Lineage (GTDB taxonomy): Bacteria > Armatimonadota > Fimbriimonadia > Fimbriimonadales > GBS-DC > GBS-DC. The sequence continues at coordinate 9,018 of JBBIQK010000025.1, forward strand.
GCGAGGTCTTCTCCGACACGGTCAACACGGGCATCTACATTCTGGAGCCTGAAATCTTCCAGTATATGGAGGCAGGCAAGCCCTACGACTTCAGCCAGGACCTGTTCCCGCTCCTGCTCCGCGAAGGCAAGCCCCTGTACGGGTATGTGATGCACGAATACTGGAGCGACATCGGCTCGTTGCAGCAATATCGCGAGGCGCACTACGACATGCTCAACCGCAAGGTGCGCCTGTCTCTGCCCGGCGAGGAGACGATTCCCGGCGTGTGGGTCGGCGCAGGCACTACGCTGGACCCTGACGCGCAGGTCATCCCACCTGTGTGTCTGGGGCGCAACTGCCGAATCAAGCGCGGCGCGGTAATTGGACCCTACACGACACTGGGCGACAACTGTATTATCGAGCCGAACGCGATGGTCGTGCGCTCGACCCTCTGGGACAGCGTCTATGTGGGCGCGGGCAGCCAGATTCAGGGCGCGATTGTCGGCACGGGCGTCACCATCAAGGAGCATGTGCAGGTGCAGGAGGACGCCGTCATCGCCGATCGTTGCCACCTCGAAAGTGACAGCATCGTCCGCACACGGGTCAAGCTCTGGCCCGACAAGTATATCGAGTCGGGCGCTACGGTGACGATGAGCCTGATCTGGGGGGCGAAGTGGCGCGGCTCGCTCTTTCGCGAGCTGGGCGTGTCGGGCTTGTCGAACATCGAGATGACGCCCGATTTCGCCGCCAAGCTGGGCGCGGCATACGCATCGACTCTGCCGCGCGGCGCGACCATCGTGCTGGCACGCGACACCTTCAAAGCCTCGCGCATGATTAAACACGGCTTTATGGCAGGCGTGCTGTCGACGGGCATCGATGTCGCCGACCTGCGCGCGATGCCGATTCCCATCACGCGCCACTACATTCGCGCGTCGGGCGCGGTGGGCGGCGTGTGCGTGCGCGTCGCGCCCACCAATGTGCGCATGACGCTGGTGGAGTTCTTCGACCGCCGCGGCGTCTACCTGCCCAAGTCGGGCGAGCGTAAAATCGAGAACCTCTTTTTCCGCGAGGACTTCGCGCGTTGCGACGCCGACGAGGTGGGCGAGATCCATTTCGCCTCCCGCGCGATTGAGCAGTATCAGGCGGACTTCCAGAAGCAGGCGCAGCTGGCGGAGTCGGCGCGCCCGATGCGGTTGGTGGCGGACTTCGCCTTCAGCCGTGTGGCGGCGATTTTCCCCACGATGCTGGGGCAGATGGGCTACGATGTGGTCGCGCTGAACGCCTATCCCGACCCGCGCCGCTCGCCGCGCACGCCCGCCGAACACGACGCCTTCGCCGGGAAACTGACGCAGGTGGTGCGGAGCCTGAACGCCCACTGCGGCGTGATGTTCGAGAACGAGGGCGAGCGGCTGACCGTCGTCGACGAGCAGGGGCGCGTCATCAGCGGCAGCGCCCTGCTGGCGACCTTCGCGCGGCTGATGGCGGAGACCTGCCCCGGCAAACAGCTCGCTGTGCCCGTGAACGCGCCGTCGGTGATTGAAGAGATTGTCGCACCGTATGGGGTGCAGGTGATTCGCACACGGGCGGATGTGCGCTCGCTGATGAACGCTGCCGCCGAGCATGCCGAGACGCTCTGCTTCGCAGGCGACACGCACGGCGGGCTAATCTTTCCGCAGTTCCACCCCGGCTTCGACGCGATGTTCGCCTATGTGCGCCTGCTGGAGGCGACCCAGAAGCTCGGCTGCACCCTCTCCGAAGTGTACGACCAGATTCCGCCGTTCTACACGCGGTATCGCGCGCTGCCCTGCCCGTGGGAACTCAAGGGGCGCGTGATGCGCCTGCTCGCGCAGGAGGTCAACGGGCGCGTGGAGACCATCGACGGGCTGAAGGTCTACACTGACCACTCGTGGGCGCTCGCGCTGCCCGACGCCTCCGAGCCGCTGATTCACCTGTTTGTGGAGTCGCGCACGCCCGAAGACGCCGAGCAGTTGACGGCGCAGTTCACCGCGCTCATCGAGCGATTCACGCAGAAACCGTGAACGCCTCGCGCAGGTAGCGTGCAGCGTCTTCGGGCGCGGTGATGTTAATCCCGACGCCTGTGCCCAGTTCGAAGCCTGCGTCGATGCTCAGGCGCGGCGCGATGCGCACATACTCCCAGAACACGCCGTCGCTGCCGATTGGCGCGGTGAACAGCATATAGTTGTAGGGCGGATTGCCCAGCGCGGCGTCCAGTCGGCGCAGGGCGTCCTGTAGCACATCAGCGAACTCCGTCAGGGCGTCCGTGTCCATCGTCGCCAGTTGCAACGCGGGCGTTGTGGGCGCAATCGCCAGCTCGTAGGGCGCGCGTGCAGCGAACGGCGCGTACACCACGAACCGCGCCGACTGGTTCACCACGCGCACCCCCTCGCGCAGCTCCTGCTCCAGAATCGCCTCCATCGGATGTCGCCCATGACGGCTCTGGTAGCGGGCGACGCCCTCGATATAGCGCTGCAGGACGGGCGGCAGGAACGGCAGCCCCACCAGTTGCGCGTGCGGATGCTCCAGCGACGCGCCTGCCGTGCGTCCCTCGTTGCGGAAGATTAAGACCGTCTTCAGCCGCTCGTTCTGCGCCAGCGCCTGCAGTCGCCGCTGATACATGCGGATGGCTGCGCGCCACTGCTGCGCCGCTGCCACAACGGGCGTCTCGTTGTGGCGAGGCGTCTCGATAATCACCTCATGCACGCCGTAGCCGCCTGTGCGCGTGTAGACGCCCTCCGTGCTGGGGTCGGTGTGGCTGTCAGGCGCGAGCGCAGGGAACTTGTTCGGCACTGTGCGCACCCACCAGCCGGGCATGTCGGGCGCTGTGCCATCTTCGCGAAAAGCGTCGACTTCAGGCGGGGTCATCGACTCGTTGCCCACGCAGAACGGGCAGGTCGGCACGAACTCCGGCGCGGGCGCAGGGGGCGCATCGGGTTTCTTGAAATCGTGCGGGCGACGGCTGCGCTCGGTCGCGACAATCACCCGCTCCTCCGTAATGGGGTCAATCCGTATCTCAGGCATACGGGCTATATTATGGCAAATACACGCCTGCTCTTGCGTCCGCAACAGCCCTGAGTCAATTGCCGCCGCGTGCCGATAATCACCACTGGGGTAAGCGATGACCGAGCGGGTACTCATCGTGGATGACGAGGAAGATTTGCGCTATGTCTACACGCGCCAGTTGCGGGGCGACGGCTACCTGCTGGACACCGCCGCCGATGGCGAGGAAGCTATCGAGAAGATACGCGCCAGCGAGTACGCCGTTATCCTGACCGATATGCGCATGCCGCGCAAGGACGGGCTGGCAGTCATCGCCGCCGCGCGTGAACATCTGCCTGACGCGGAGATTATCGTGTTGACGGGGCACGGCTCGCTGGAGAACGCGCTGCAGGCGTTCAAAGCGGGCAATATCTTCGAGTACCTGCTCAAGCCGCTGGACGATATCGGCGTGCTGAACACGGTCGTCGCACGCGCGATTGAGCGACGCAACCTGCGCAAGCACAACCGCGAACTGTTCGAGCAGCTCCAGCGCGCCTACGAAGAGCTGCGCCAGAAGTCGGAGATGTTGATTCAAAACGAGAAGATGTCGGCGATTGGCGTGCTGGCGGCGGGCGTCGCGCATGAGTTGAATAACCCGCTGACGGCGGTCGTCGGCTTTGCGCAGATGATTGCCGAGAAGCTGAAGGCGAACCGCCCCGCCAACTGGAGCGATACGGATTACGAGCGTGCGTTGCAATCGCTGGAGAACCTGGTGCAGGGCGCGCATCGGGCGCGCGACATCGTGGGCAGCCTGCTCCGCTTCGCACGCGCCACCAAGCCCGACGCCCGCAGTCTGCTTGACATCAACCAGACCCTGCGCGACGCCTTCGTGTTCACGGAACACCTGCTGCTGCGCCACGGGATTGCACTGGAGAAACAGTTTGCGCCTGAGTTGCCGCCTGTGTGGGGCAACGCCGCGCGCCTGCAGCATGTGTTCACGAACCTGCTCATCAACGCGCAGCAGGCGACCCCCAGCGGCGGAACCGTGCGCGTTATTACCGAGCGCGCCCAAGAGCCGAAAGGCGTGTGGGTGCATGTGGAAGATACCGGCGAGGGCATCGATTCGGACGCCCTTGAGCAAATCTTCGAGCCGTTCTACACGCGCAAGGAGCAGGGAACCGGGCTGGGACTCTCCATCGCCCGACAGATTGTGGAAGAGCATGGCGGCGAAATCCGCGTCGAGAGCGAACCGGGCAAGGGCGCGCGCTTCTCGGTCTTCCTGCCTGCCGACGAAGCGCACACGATGGACCCAACCCAGCGCACGCACGCCGCATAACCCCCTTGACAAACGCCCATCGTCGGGTATACTCCTGTAGACACTTATCTACTCACCAGGAGACGACGATGGCGACGAACAACATTTCGGCAGCGGACAAGCAGAAGGCGCTGGAAGCCGCGATTGCGCAGGCGGAGCGCCAGTTCGGCAAAGGGAGCGTGATGCGTCTGGGCGAGGCGACCCGCCTGCAGGTCGCCGCTATTCCGACGGGCAGCACCGCGTTGGACGCCGCGCTGGGCGTGGGCGGAATCCCCCGCGGACGCATTATCGAGGTCTACGGCACTGAATCGTCGGGCAAGACAACGCTCGCCCTGCACATGATTGCCGAAGCGCAAAAGCTCGGCGGGAACGCGCTGTTTGTGGACGCGGAACACGCCCTGGACCCCGAATACGCCCGCGCGATTGGAGTCGATGTGGATCGGCTGTTTATCTCGCAGCCCTCTACAGGCGACGAGGCGCTGGAGATTATGGACACGCTGATACGCAGCGGCGCGTTCGATATCGCCGTGCTGGACTCGGTGGCGGCGCTGATGCCCCGTCAGGAGGTGGAGGGCGACATCGGCGATGTGACGGTCGGGGCGCAGGCGCGGCTGATGTCGCAGGCGCTGCGCAAACTGGGCGCGTCCGCCGCCAAAAGCAACACCGCTGTGGTGTTCATCAACCAGATTCGCGAAAAAGTGGGCGTGATGTACGGCAATCCCGAAACGACCCCTGGCGGGCGCGCGCTCAAGTTCTGGGCGTCGGTGCGCCTGGAAGTGCGCCGCGTGGACAACATTAAGCAGGGCAACGAGATTATCGGCGTGCGCACGCGCGTCAAGGTGGTCAAAAACAAGGTCGCGCCGCCCTTCCGACAGGCGGAGTTCGATGTAATCTTCGGGCAAGGCATCTCGAGGCTCGGCGACTTGATTGACCAGGCGCTCGCGCTGGGCGTCATCCAGAAGTCGGGCACATGGTTCAGCTTCGGCGATATGCGCCTGGGACAGGGACGCGAAAACGCGCGCGTCTACCTGGAGCAGAACCCCGAGCTGGCAGAGCAGATTGAGCAGCAGGTACGCGCCCAGATGACGCCGACCGCCGTCGTCGCCGCCGCTACCGATGCGGACGCGATAGCGGAAGCCGTCGAGTAAGGGATTCGCGTGGTGCGCGAACGCACGGCGTGGGCAAACGCCGCGGGGATGCTCATCGTGCTGATTGTCGTCGGCGCGCTCTATGCTCCGACGCTCGGTTTCGGTTTCGTGTGGGACGACGATCAGGTGATTTACGGGCGCGCGGACTACCAGTCGCCGTCGCGCTGGCTGGAGGCGGTGCGTCAGCCGCTGGACTTCTCGCCGAACTACTTCCGCCCGCTCGCGCTCAGCAGCCTGCTCGTGCAACTCTGGCTCTGGGGGAGCAATCCCGCGCCGTTCCATGCGGCGAATGTGCTGATTCACCTGTTGAACACCGCACTGGTGAGCGTGCTGGGGCTGCGGCTGTTGCGCGGGCGCTGGTACGGGCTGCTTGCGGGCGCGCTGTACGGCGTGCATCCCGCGCTGGTGGAGAGCGTGGCGTTCGTCTCCTCGCGCTATGACCTGCTGGCGACGCTCTTTTTGCTGCTCGCACTGTGGCTGGAGGGGCGACTGCAGGGCGCGGCGCGTGTGGCGGGCGTCTCGACGGCGTTCCTGCTCGCGCTGCTGTGCAAGGAGATGGCGATTACGCTGCCGCTGGTGTTGCTGTTATGGCAAGGCGCAACGCACGCCGACGCGAACGTGCGTCTGGGGCTGGGAGCGCTGCTGCGCCGCGAGCGTGCGCTGTATCTGGGGCTGGCGGCGGCGCTGGGCACCTATCTGGCGATTCGCTACGCCGCGCTGGGCTACCTGTTCACACAGCCTGTGGACGATCTGCAAATTGACGCAGGGACGCCCATGCAGCACCTGCTATTGGTCGGACGCACGCTGACGACGCTGCTGGGGCTGGCGCTGTTCCCGTTTTTCAGCATTGCCCCTGCGCACCATTCGGAATTGCCTGTGCCGCTGAGCGACGGCTGGGCGTGGGCGCAGTTGGGGCTGGCGGGGGCGGCGCTGGTAGTTGCAATCTGGCTGGCGCGTCGGCAGCCGTGCGTCGGGTGGCTCGCGCTTGCGGGGCTGATTGCGCTGCTGCCCGTGCTGAACCTGCGCCCGCTGGAGTTTGCGTATGGAATCTTCACAGCGGAACGGTTCCTGACCTTTCCGCTCGCGCTGCTGACGCTGGGACTGACCTCAGGAGCGTTCGTGTCGGCGCGGCGGGCGCCTGCGGCGGCGAGCATGCTGGTAGGCTTTGGAGGCGCGCTGCTGCTAACAACCGCCTATAACCTGCCCAACTGGCGCGACGCCGAATCGCTCTGGAAATGGTTCACCGTCGCCGCGCCGCGCTCGCCAATCGGCTACAGCAACCTGTCCGACCTGTATAACAAGCAGGGGCGACACACCGAAGCGCTGGAGTACGCGGAAAAGGCAATCCAGATTGCCCCGCGCAGTGGGATGGGCTATGTGAACAAGGGCGTCGCGCGGCTGCGACTGGGCGACCCCGACGGCGCGATTGCCCAGTTCCGCCAGGCGACCGAAATCGAGCCGACTAACACGACAGGCTGGAACAATCTGGCGGTGATGCTCTCCGAACGCGGGCAACACGCTGAGGCGGAGCGCATCATCAGGCAACATGTGCTGAATCGCCCGCCGCAGTTTATGGGGCGTCAGGCGCTGGGGCTGATTTACGCGCGGATGGCGCGGCTGGACCTGGCGGAATCGGAGTTCCGCGCCGCTTATGCGCTGCTGCCGAATCCTGCAGGCTCCGTGCCCGAACAGGGGCTGCGCGAACTGGAGAGCGCGAGCAAATGGATTGCCGCCGCGCACCAGTGGATGAATCAGGGCGAGCTGGCGCTGGCGGAGACGCACCTGCAGGGCGCGGCGCGACGCGACCCCGACAAAATCGCCTACGGGATTGCGCTGGCGCGCCTGCGCCTGCTGCAGAACCGCCCCGCCGAAGCGAAGCGAGTTTTGAACGAGCTGCAGGCGAGCGGCTACCGCGACCCGACGATTGACGCGCTCCTCTCAGAGGCAAACCAGAAGCTCAAGGACACTAATCGCTAATCCCCTGCCTCCTGCTTGTAAAGCGCCATAATCTTTGGGCGTGTGAGGAAGTACGCGCTTATCGTAGGATACAGCGCGCCCAACAGCAGACGCGGCACAGGGCGCGCCGTGCGATCCTCTATCTGATAGCGTTGCCGAAAACCCTCGTAGACCGTCTCGTTGAGAATAATCTGATCCACGACCAGCCAGAGCAACGCGCCTGTGATGTAGCCCATCATCAGCAGCCAGCCTCTGGGCTGCAGGCGCAAAAGACCAATTGCGCCGAAAAACAGGAGCGCGTTCAGTCCCGTCTGCACCGTTAGCGAGAGGAGTCTCCACGGACGCACTTCCAAATCGCGCATCGCCTGTAGAAAGAGCGCCGCACCCGGGGAATCGCTGTGCTGCACGAACTCGGTAAACCATTCGGGCGTGGCGACAGTGATGTACAGCCCGCTGATACCTGACAGGGTTCCCAGCAAGCCCCAGACAACCCCGATAACCCCGATAATCGTTATGGAAAGCGGTCGCTGCATAAGGATGTCCTGCGCCACACTATTTTACACGAGTGAGCATGATTCCTGCCTGTGGTTGACGATACAGCGGCTTGAGTTTCTGTAGGGTATACTCCACCTGCTGGAGGCTATCGTATGGAGCGTGCGAACGCAGTGACCTTTCTGGGAAATCCACTGACTCTGGTTGGCAAGCCGCTGTCGCCGGGCGAACCCGCGCCGAATGCAACTGTTCTCAAACAGGACCTGACGCCCGTCAACATCCACGACTATAAAGGACACACGGTGCTGATTAGCGTTGTGCCGTCGCTGGACACAGGCGTCTGCAGCGCGCAGACCAAAAAGTTCAACGAAGAGGCGAGCCAGCTGCCCGACTCGGTGAAGGTGCTGACCATCAGTATGGACCTGCCCTTCGCGCAGAAGCGGTTCTGCGGCGCGGAGAACATCGACCGAATCGAGGTGCTGTCCGACCATCGCGAGGGCGCGTTTGGGCAGGCGTATGGCGCGCTGGTGAAGGAGTTGCGCATCCTGAGCCGTGCGGTGTTTGTGATTGACCCGCAGGGCGTCGTGCGCTACGCGGAGTATGTGCCCGAAATCGCCCAGCATCCGAACTATGACGCCGCGCTGGAAGCCGTACGCGCTGTCGCGGGGCAGGAGTGAACCCGATGACCTGGTTACCCGTCCCACGCACGGTGGAGGTTTCGTCCGAGCGGCTGCCCTTTGCGGGGTGCCACGCGATTAAGACGCCGGCGGGCTGGGAATCCGCCGTCGCGCCGTTGCGCGCGCTGGGCGAGGCGTTCGGCGGCTGGACGGCGTTTATAGAGCATGACGCCAGCCTGCCGCGCGAGGGCTATCGCCTGACGGTGGAGAACGCCCGCATCGCCATCCGCGCGGAGTCGCCCCGCGCCGCCTTCTACGCCTGCCAGACCCTGCTGCAGGCATGGGACGGCAGATCGCTCCCCCTGATGACGGTGGACGACCATCCTACCCTTGAGTGGCGCGGCGTAGTGGAGGGCTTTTATGGCGTCCCATGGACGCACACCGCGCGCCTGCGCATGCTCGAATTTATGGGCGCGCACAAGATGAACATCTACCTCTACGCGCCGAAAGACGACCCGTATCACCGCGAACGCTGGCGCGAGCCATACCCGGACGCCGACGCCCAGCGCCTGAAGGAACTCGTGCAACGCGCCCAGAACCAGTTCATCGAGTTTGTGTTCTGCATCAGCCCCGGACTGTCGATGGTCTATTCGGACCCTGCGGAGTTCGAGCGGCTGGTCGCCAAAATCGAGGCGGTACGGCAGATGGGCGTGCGGAGCTTCGGGCTGCTGGTGGACGACATCCCCGAAGAGCTGCAGCACGAGGCGGACAAAAAAGCGTACCAATCGCTGGCGCACGCGCACGCCGACCTCGCGAACCGCTTGCACCAGTGGCTGCGCGAACGGGACGCCGACAGCTGGCTGATTGTCTGCCCGACCTTCTACCACAATCTGGGCGAGCCGCCCTATGTGAAAGAGCTGGGCGAACGCACCGCAGCGGGCGTCTCCATCATGTGGACAGGCGCGAAGGTGGTCTCACGCGCCATCCCGCACGAGGACGCCGAGCTGTTCAAACTCGCCATCCGCCGCAAGCCCTTCGTGTGGGACAACTATCCCGTAAACGACTATGAACCCAGCCGATTGCTGTTGGGACCCATCACAGGGCGCGACGCCGAAACGCTCAAACGCCTCGAAGCGCTGGTCTCGAACCCGATGAATCAGGCGGAGGCGTCGAAGGTCGCGCTGGGCACTTACGCGGATTTCCTGTGGAACGCGGAGGCGTATGACCCCCAGCGCAGTTGGCGCGCCTCGATTGCCCATCTGGTGGGCGTGGACGCCGCGCCCGTGATGCTGGAGTTCTGTCAGCAGAACCTGTGGACGCGCCACTGGAAGGAAGAGCCGCCCGCCGTTGAACGCGCCATCGAAGAGTGGCAAACCACAGGCGACAACGACGCCCTGCGCGAGGCGTTCCAGAAGCTCTACACCCTCCCGCGCCGCCTCAAGCAAGCCGTCCACGACCCCGAACTCATCGAGGAGATGGAGCCATGGCTGCTGCGGCTGGAGCAAATCACGGAGCTGGCGCTGGAGCTGCTGGACCAGATCGACGAAGACGACCTGCGCCCGCGCCAGATTCTCGCGCGGCTGGAAGCCATCCGCGAGACGAACGACGCGGTGGTGTGCGACGGCTGGATTGAACGCTGGATCCGCGAAACCGTCGAAGAGCTCACTGAGGGATGAACACTTTCGGACACCTGTTCCGCATCACGACCTGGGGCGAGTCGCACGGGGGCGCGGTGGGCGTGGTGGTCGATGGCTGCCCCCCGCGCATTCCTATCACGCCTGAAGAGATTCAGCTCGAGCTGGATCGCCGCCGTCCGGGGCAGAGCAAGCTCGTGACCCAGCGCAAGGAGAGCGACACGGTACACATCTTATCGGGCGTGTTCGAGGGGCAGACGCTGGGCACGCCAATCCTGATGCTGGTGTGGAATGAGGACGCGCGTCCGCAAGCCTACGAGAGTTTCAAGCATCTCTACCGCCCCTCGCATGCCGACTACACCTATCAGGCGAAGTACGGGATTCGCAACTGGCAGGGCGGCGGGCGCAGCAGCGCGCGCGAGACCATCGGGCGCGTGGCGGCGGGCGCGCTCGCCAAAAAGGTGTTGCGCACGCTCTGGGAGGTGGAGGTGCTGGCATGGGTAGAGCAGATTCACACCATCGAAGCGCAGGTAGACCCCGACGCCGTCTCGCTGGAGGCGGTGGAGAGCAATCCCGTGCGCTGTCCCGACCCCGACGCCGCGCAGAAGATGATTCGCCGCATCGAACAGGCGCGCAAGCAGGGCGACTCGGTAGGAGGGGTCATTCGGTGCATCGCGCGGAATGCGCCGCCGGGCTGGGGGAGCCCGGTGTTCGATAAGCTGGAGGCGGACCTCGCGAAGGCGGTCATGAGCCTGCCTGCCAGCAAGGGCTTCGAAATCGGGTCGGGCTTTCGCGGGACGCGCCTGCGCGGCAGCGAACACAACGACGAGTTCTACACCGACGAGTTCGGACGCATCCGCACCCGCACCAACTTCTCTGGCGGCGTGCAGGGCGGCATCAGCAACGGCGAGCGGATCGATATTCGCGTTGCCTTCAAACCCACTGCCACGATTTTCAAGCCGCAGGCGACCGTGAGCGAGACGGGCGAGGCGGCGACCCTGCAGGCGCGTGGACGCCACGACCCCTGCGTGTTGCCCCGCGCCGTGCCGATGGTGGAAGCGATGGTCGCCCTCGTGCTGGTGGATCATGCCCTGCGCCATCGCGGACAGTGCGGCGAATGAACCCCGCTATCTCTACAGTTTCGAGGTCTACCCTCTCAAAAAAATCGCCGCGTGTGGCAATAATCTCCCTGCGCACGGATGCGTACGGAGGCGAAACAGGATGCAGGTCTATCAGCTGTTTGAACCCGCAGAGCCGACGGCGATTACTGAGCCGAGACAAAGGAATGTGTTGATTGTGGACGATGACGCGCTGGTGCGTGAGACGCTCCAGTTCGTGCTGGAAGATAACGGCTACGCAGTATATGCGACCGCCTCTGGCGCGGACGCCCTGCAGATTCTGGAGCAGAAGCCTATCGATATCGTGCTGAGCGATATCTTCATGCCGGGCATGAACGGGTTCGACCTGCTGCGCCAAATGCGTGAGCGTGCGCCTGAAATCCCCGTCATCCTCATCACGGGCTATGGGAGCATCGAGATGGCGCGCGACGCGCTCAAACAGGGCGCAAGCGACTTCATCACCAAGCCCTACAACATCCACGAGATTCCCATCATGATCGAGCGGAACCTCACGCGCCACTCGCTCCTGACCAGCCAGACGCGCCAGATGGAGGAAGAGGTGCAAAAATCGTATCGGGCGACGCTGGATGTGCTCCTGGCGGCGCTGGACATTCGCGACACGGAGACGGAGGGGCACTCCGAGCGGGTGGCGGCGTACACGATGGCGATGGCGAACCGCCTTAAACTCTCGCAGGATGACCTGCAGGCGATTGAGCTGGGCGCGCTGCTGCACGATATCGGCAAAATCGGCGTGCCCGACAGCATCCTGTATAAGCCCGGTCCCCTGACGCCTGAGGAGTGGGAGATTATGAAACAGCATCCGGTGATTGGGTACCGCATGTGTATGAAAATTGACGCGCTGCGCCCTGCCGCGCCCATCGTGTTGCACCACCATGAACGCTGGGACGGGCAGGGCTATCCCTATGGGTTGGCGGGTGAAGCCATCCCGCTGGGCGCGCGTATCTTCGCCATCGCCGATACACTGGACGCGATGACCTCCGACCGCCCCTACCGCAAAGCGCTCTCGTTTGCGCAGGCGCGCGAGGAAATCATCCGTTGCTCCGGACAGCAGTTCGACCCCGAAATGGTCAAACTGTTCCTCGAGATTCCCGAGGAGGAGCTGCGCATGATTCGCGAGATTAGCCTCGCGAATCGCCAGCAGCGCGCGGCGGCATAGGGCAGATACACGCGCGGCGCACAGACGACGCGCGCCGTCAGGCGAACCGTCGCTTGGTCGCGAACATCCGTTGCAACAGCCCAATCAGCCGCTTCTGCTCCTCGTAGCGACGCTGACATGCGTCGCACTGCCTCATGTGCGTTTCCAGTTGCTCGGCGAGCTCGGGCGCAAGGTCGCCCATGATATGGGATTCCATCAACTCCATGGCTCGCCTACAGGTCATATCAGCCACCTTCCGTAATTATCGATTGGATAATCGGATGGGCTTTCAGACGCGCCAGCGCTCGGGTGATGCGCTTGCGCACGGCTTCCTCGTTCACGCCCATCTGCTGGGCAATCTCCCGATAGCTCAAGCCGACGCCATAACGCAACTCGAACATCTGACGGTCGCTTTCCGACAGCGTCTGCATCGCTTCCTGCAGCACAAAATACAGCAACAAATCATCTTCCGGGATGGAGTAAGGCTCCGATTCGTGTTCCATCTCCAGTCCCAGCGAGTAGACCTCCTGTTCGCGTTTGCGCTGGCGGTACCAGGTGAAGACCGCGTTCCGCACCACCGTGCGCAGCCACGGTTCCATCCTGTCCAGGTCGCGCAGGCTATCCAGATTATTGTAGACGCGCAACAGGCACTCCTGAGTCAGGTCCTCGACATCATCGTCGTTGGAACGGCAATAGCAACGCACCAGTCGCTCGATCCGCTCGCGCAGCGCTGTAAAAAACTGATGCTCCTCGTACAGCGATGTCCTTTCCGCATAGTACATGGTAGCCACCTTCCTTCCTTTCGGCGCGCCCCCCCTGAGAGGAGTCCGCCATCGATTAAAGACTCAAAAACCGCCCAAAACCGGACAGCTTTCGAGCCGATTGGGGGGCAATTTCCCCAGAATCTGGGGGAAATTGCCTGCGTCGGGGGATGGAATCCTGCACGCGCGGGAAAGGGAGTGGCTCAGCGCATCGCTGAGTTGGAGAGTACCTCCCTACCCTACCGTTAAAGACTCCGCCTGACTCCCGATGTTTCAATTATATATCGGATTACGCAAAATGTCAAGAGGGAAGGAGTCAATTCAGGCAATTCTCGTGTTGGATGGATGCTGGTTCGGTGTGAGGTCGCCTGCTCAGCACTGCAAGCGTCGACCGAACCCTCACCCCCAGCCCCTCTCCCGCAGGCGGGAGAGGGGGCGGCGCTTGTGTTGTAATCTTAGTGCAACAGCTCTTAGCAGCCCGAACCGAAGTTGAACAGCACAATCAGCAGGTCGGCGTCGTCGACGATGCCGTCATTGTTGGCGTCGCCGTCGCCGCCCGCGTTGCCGAAGTTGAACAGCACAATCAGCAGGTCGGCGTCGTCCACGCAGCCGTCGCCGTTCACATCGCCCTCGACGCCGCCAATCTCGTCGCCGATAACCTCAATCAGGTCGTAGCGCAGCGTGCCCCGCGAGGCGTAGGTTGCGTTGGGATTGTTAGGGAAGTTCGCCGCTGTGTACTGACCCGTGTTGGGGTCGAAGATGGTCACCACGCGGAAGGCGAACTGTCCGTTGTTGTTCACCGCCGCGTCACTGCTCAGGTCGAGTTCCACCAGCGCGCCGTAGCCGCCATTCGCATCGGTGTCGCCGTGCCAGCGGTCGCCGCGGCGCGCCTCCAGCACCCGCGCGCGAGTCCAGTTCACGCCGCCGTCGGTCGTGTATTCCACCGCGAGGAACTTGGAGCTGGTGTTGCTCCAGCGCACATCGAACTTGACCACGATGTTCTCGTAGCCTGTGGTGGGCACGCTGATCACGATGCCCGCCTCGCCAGGGTTCTGACCCTGCTCTGGGTAAGTGGTGGTCTGTAGCGCCCAGTTGGGCGTAGCGGGATGAGTCGGGTTGTTTGGATCCAGGGGCGAGCCGCGAAAGCCAGAGTTGTTATTGTTGTAGACAATCTGCGCCAGACTGATGGAGATTTGCGCCTGCGATGCAAAGACGCCGCCATCCGCCGCCAGCATCGCCGTTTCGTCCAGCGGGTTCGACTCGTTGAAGTTCCAGAACGCCAGTTGGGTCTGCGCCAGCGCCGCGGCGCTCACGAGTGTCGCCAAGCCTAGCGCGCTCAACGCGCGCACAATTGTATGTCCTTTCATTGGGGACCTCCGTATCGGTAATTCAACAGGGTTATTGTACGCGCTGCGCGGTTAAGGGGGTGTTAACAAGCCTCTGAGGGCGGGTACACTTTCTTGCGATGCGCGCCGCCGTTCCCGAAACGCACGAGCCGATTGCGCAGCAGCTGGTGCAGGCGCGTCGCCACCTGGTGGACGCGCTGTTCGCGACTGACGCGCCCATCGAGGCGTGGATGCGCCAGTACGCGACTGCGCTGGACAACACGCTGCGTGCGCTGTATCATCGCGCGTGGGCGCAGGCGGCGCAGGAAGCCCCCGCGCCCCCCAGAAGCCCCCTCGCCGTGTTCGCGACGGGCGGCTACGGCAGACGCGAACTCGCCCCCTTCTCGGACATCGACCTGACTTTCGTGCCCGCGCAGGAGAACGACCCCTTCACCGAGCGGCTGGTCAAATGGTTGTTTCAGGCGATGATGCAGGCGTTTTACACCGACGCGAAACTCAAGGTCGGCTACGCGTACCGCCTGATGGAGGACTGCGACGCGCTGGATCACAAAACGCGCACGGGACTGCTGGAGATGCGCCCGATTGAGGGTGACCCTGAGCTGACCGAGTCGTTCACCACGCGCTTCTGGCGGAGTCTGGACCCGACGGGCTTCACGCTGGAGCGCTATCGCGAGTGCCAGTCGCGGTGGGCGAAGCTCGGCGAGGGCATCCTGCGCACGGAGCCGAACCTGAAAGAGGGACGCGGCGGGCTGCGCGACCGCCACACGCTGAACTGGATGACCGAAGCGCGCTACGGCGTCGCGCACGACCACGCGCTGGAGACGCTGGTCGCTGAAGGCGTGTTATCGCCTGCGGAAGCCGAGACGCTCGAACACGCCACACGCGCCCTGCAACGCTACCGCGCCTATCTGCACGCGCTGAGCGGCGAGGCGCGCGAGACGCTGACCCTCGCCAAGCAGAACGAACTCGCAGAGCGGCTGGGCATGGAACGCACCGCGCTGATGCGTGCGATTTACGCCGCGCTGGGCGACCATGCCCGCCTGACCGAGCGCGCGATTGAGCGCCTCGTGAACGCGCCGCTGGTGCTGGGCGTCGGGCTGGACAGTATCCACCGCCAGATTACGCCCGCGCCCGCGCTGGAACGCGAGCCGCCCGAATGGCGCCTGCTGTGCTTCCTGCTGGCGCAACGGTATCAGCTGGGGCTGAGCCGCGCAATTGAGGCGCGCCTGGAGGAGTCGCTCCCGCAGACGCCGCCTGCTATGCCCATGGTCGGCGACGCCCTGCGCGAACTGCTCAGCCGACCGGGCGAGGTCTATCGCGTGCTGGAGCCGATGGCGCGGCTCGGTGTGCTGGGCTGGGCGTTCCCCCCGTTCGAGCCGCTGATGACCCTGCCCGCGGGCGACCCGACGCACGACTACACGGTCGGCGAACACACGCTGCAGGCAATTCGCCTGCTGGACGGCTACGCCCGCGGCGAGGGCAACCCGCTGTGGCGCACGATACTGGAACAGCTCGCCGCGCCAGAACTGCTCTACATGGCGCTGCTGCTGCACGATGCGGGCAAACAGGACCCTGCGCGCCCGCACGCCGAGGCAGGCGCGGACCTGGCGCGCCAGTGGCTGCCTGTGCTGGGCTGGAGCGCAGCGGAGGTTGAGGAGGTGGAGTTCCTGGTGCGCCAGCATTTGCTGATGGCGCAGACCGCCCGCCAGCGCGACCTGCACCTGCCCGAGACCATCCGCGAGTTCACCCGTGTCGTGGACACGCCCGAACGCCTGCGGATGCTGTACCTGCTGACCTGCGCGGACACGCAGGCGGTCGGCGAGCGAATCTGGACTCCTGCGCAGGCGAGCTTCCTGCAGGAACTCTATCGGCGCAGCATGCGCGCGCTGGAGGAGGGGCTGCCCGACGAAATGCCCGCGCTGACCGCTGTACGCAAGCGGGTGCAGCGCGCGCTCGCCAAACATCCGCTGCCCGACGCGCTCGTCGCCCGACACATCGAGCAGATGCCTTCGGGCTACCTGCTGAACACGCCCCCGGAGCAGATTAGCCTGCACATTCACTACATCGAGCGCGTGCGCGCGGGCGAGGGACCCGTCGCCGAGTTCCATAACGCGCCCGAACTGCCCTACACGGAGCTGACGCTCTGCACCTTCGATGACCCGCAGCCGGGGCTGCTGAGCAAAATCGCGGGCGTGCTGTACGCCTACGATGTGGAGGTCGTCTCGGCGCGGGTGCTGACCCGTGAGGACGCGCCGCGCGTCGCGCTGGACACCTTGGGGCTGACTGTGCGTTCGCGCCCGCTGCTGCCCAATCAGTGCGCCGTGCTGGAACGCGCCCTGCAAAAAGTGCTGCGCGGCGAGCAGGCAGTCGCCGACCTGTTGCGGGAACACAACAAAGACCCCGACGCGCCCCTGCGCGTGAGCCAGCTCCAGATTCACGACGACGCCTCCGACGCCTACACCGTCGTCGACCTGCACACCGCGCCCGATCTGGGCGCGCTCTATCGCGCGGCGCATGCGCTCTCGCAACTCGGCTGGAACATTCACAGCGCGCGCTTTGGACTGTGGGCGGGGCGCGCCGTGCTCAGCTTCTACTGCACCGACACGCAGGGACGCAAACTGACGCCCCAGCAGCACGCCGCGCTGCGCAACGCGATTGCACAGGAGCAGTAGCCCCCCTGCAAGGTACACTTTACCCCGTGCGGATTCTGTTTCTGGCGGACATCGTGGGGCGCACGGGGCGTCAGGCGGTCGCGAAGGTGCTGCCCGAATGGCGTGAACGCTACGCGCCCGACATCATCTTAGCCAACGGTGAGAACGCCGCCGGGGGCAAGGGCATCACCGCCGCTGTCATGAACGACCTGCTCGCGCTGGGCATCACGGGCTTTACGACGGGCAATCACATCTGGGACAAGAACGACATCTACCCCATTCTGGACGCCGACCCGCGCCTCGTGCGTCCCGCCAACTACTCGCCGCTGGCGCCGGGCAAAGGCGTCGCGCATTTTGAGGTGCTGGACCGAACACTGGCGGTCATTTCGCTGGCGGGGCGCGTGTTTATGGAAGACGCCGACTGCCCCTTTCGCAAGTTCGACGAGATTCACGCCCAGCTGCAGACGCCGTTCGTGTTCGTGGACTTTCACGGCGAGGCGACTTCCGAGAAGGCGTGCTTCGCCTACTATGTGGACGGACGCGCGAGCGCGGTCGTCGGCACGCATACCCATGTGCAGACCGCCGACGAGCGCATCTTGCCCAACGGTACGGCGTTCATCACCGACGCGGGCATGTGCGGCGCGTTGCACTCGTCCATCGGGATGGAGCTGGAGCCGTCCATCCGCCGATTCCTGACAGGCATGCCCGCCCGAGGCGAGGTCGCGAAAGGCGCGGCGGTCGTGTGCGGCGTCCTCATCGACTTAGATCGCACTACAGGCAAGTCGCTGGGCATCCAGCGACTTCAGAAGCGACTATCTGAATAGACTCTATGGAGGTTCCCCTATGAAAACGACTGTTGTCTGGTTTCACAGTGATTTGCGGATAGCGGACAACCCCGCGCTGTATTATGCGGCGCAGCGGGGCGCGGTTGTGCCCGTGTTTATCTACGCGCCTGAAGAGCAGGGCGAGCGCGCGCCCGGCGCGGCGCGCCAGTGGTGGCTGCACCACTCTCTGCAGGCGTTAGATGGGTCGCTCCAGCGGCTGGGCGCGCGACTGATTATTCGCCGCGCGCCGCTGAGCCTGCCTGTGCTGGAGCAGATTCTCACCGAGACGGGCGCAGACGCCCT
The DNA here is from genome assembly GCA_037442365.1 of Armatimonadota bacterium. GTDB lineage: Bacteria > Armatimonadota > Fimbriimonadia > Fimbriimonadales > GBS-DC > GBS-DC. The sequence continues at coordinate 27,315 of JBBIQK010000025.1, forward strand.
CTACTGGAACACACGCTACGAGCCGCAGCTGTGGGCGCGCGACGAGCGTGTGCATAAAACCCTGCGCGCGCGGGGCGTCGAGACGCGCGAGTTCCCCAGCTACCTGCTGCACGACCCCAACGGTGTGCGCACCGATTCGGGGCAGTCCTACACGGTGTTCACGCCCTTCTGGAAGCGGATGCTGCAGGTGGTGGATGTGCCGGAGCCGCTGCCTGCGCCGGATACCCTGCGCGCGCCCAATCGAGCGCCCGCTTCCGAGCCGCTGGAGTCGCTGGGGCTGCTGCCCACAATCGACTGGGCGGCGGGCTTCCGCGAGACCTGGCAGGTGGGCGAGGCGGCGGCGCATCGGCGGCTGGAATGGTTCCTGCGCAACGCGGTGGAGGATTATCACGCGCTACGCGACCGCCCCGATCTGGACGCCACCTCGCGCTTGTCGCCCCACCTGCAGCACGGCGAAATTACCCCGCGCCAGATTTGGCACATCACCCTGCGCCACAGCAGAGGCAGGTGGACAAAAGGCGTGGAGCATTTCCTGCGCGAGGTCGGCTGGCGCGAGTTCGCGTATCATATTCTGTACCACCATCCGCATACCCAGGCCCGCGCCCTGCGCGCCGAGTTCGATTCGTTCCCGTGGACAGAGGTCGCCACGCCTGCTTATAAGGCGTGGACGAAGGGGCGCACGGGCATCCCGATGGTGGACGCAGGCATGCGCCAGCTCTGGCGCATCGGCTGGATGCACAACCGCACGCGCATGATTGTCGCCTCATGGCTCACCAAGAACCTGCTGCACCACTGGCGGCTGGGCGAGGCGTGGTTCTGGGATACGCTGGTGGACGCCGACCCAGGCAGCAATGTGCTGGGCTGGCAGTGGACTTCTGGCTGTGGGGCGGACGCCGCGCCCTACTTCCGCATCTTCAACCCCGTGATTCAGGGGCGCAAGTTCGATCCCGACGGGGCGTATGTGCGGCAGTGGGTTCCCGAGCTGGCGCACCTGCCAACAGAATACATTCACGCGCCATGGGAAGCGCCCGCGCATGTGTTGCGGCAGGCGGGCGTGGAGTTAGGCAAGACCTACCCCTACCCGCAGGAGCCGCTGGACGCGAGCCGCACGCGCGCCCTGCAGATGCTGGAGCAGTGGTCGAAGCGGTAGGCGCGAGGCGCGGATTACTCCTCGCTCGCGGGTTCGGCAGCAGCGGCTTCTGCCTCCTGCTCCGCAGCGGTCTTCGGCGCGGCGACCGACGCAATCGTCACATCGGGGTCGTCCAGCGCCTGCACGCCCGGCGGCATCTGGATGTCGCGCAGGTGAATCGAATCGCCGAAGTTCTCCAGTGCGGCAAGGTTCACATGAATCGCTTCGGGAATCCGCGTCGGCAGACACTTCACGCGCAGCTTCTCGACGGGGTGAATCAGCACGCCGCCCGACTTGAGCGCGAGCGACTCGCCCTCCAGCACGATGGGCACTTCGGTCTCGATGGGTTCATCCATCGCCATCGCCCACAGGTTCACTTGGCGGATGCGCGCCGTGATGGGTTCGCGGTCCACCTCCCGTAGCAGGGTGTTGAGCCGCTCGCCGTTCAGCTCCACCTCGATGAGGTGCGTCGTGCCCGCGTGATGCAGCACGCGCCCCAGCGTGCGCTCGTCGAACTGCACGGGCGTCGACTCGCCGTTGGAGCGGAACACCACTCCCGGCACGCGCCCCTGTCGGAGCAGTTTTCTCGCCTTCTTGCCTAACAAAGTGCGCGGTTCCGCCTTGATTGAGTAGGTTGTTGCCATCGGTTGCCTCCTCCGTTTACGGTGTCGGGCGCGAATTATACCCATCCGCTGGGCGCTTTCGCCTGCCCGTCGGCTCAGGGGTTCAGGCTGTAGTAGCCCACCTCTTCCACCAGCGCCTGTCCCTCTTTAGAGCGCACCCAATCGATGAATCGGGCGACCTCGCCGCGCGGTCTGCCGTTGGTGTAGAAGTAGAGGAACCGCCAGATGGGGTACTTGCGAGTACGCATATTCTCTTCGGTCGGCGCGTAGGCAGGCTCGCCCGCTTTCGCGGCGATTTTGAGCAGTTTCAGTCCGGGGCGGTTCTTGAAGTACGCCACGCCGCCGTAGGCGATTCCGCCCGGCGTGCGGGCGACCTCGCGCGCCTCTTCACTGGTGGAGGGCAGGAAGCGCACGCCGCGCCCCCAGTTCTGATTCCGCAGCACATTCTGCTGGAAGAACCCGTAGGTGCCCGAATTGCTGTCGCGGCTGAACACGACAATCGGCAAATCGGGTCCGCCCACCTGACGCCAGTTCGTAATCTGCCCGATGTAGATACGGCGCACCTGATCCACCGTGAGCGAGTCGACCGGGTTCGACTCGTTCACGCAGATCGCAAGCCCATCGAGCGCGACGGAAATCTGGTGTACCACGACGCCGCGACTGCGGGCAAGGTCAGCTTCCGATTGGCGTATCGGGCGCGACGAGGCGCAGATGTCGGTTGAGCCGTTGATGAGCGCGTCGATGCCGATGCCCGAACCACCACCCGTTACCTGGACGCTCACATTCGGATTCACGCGCCCATACGCCTCCGCCCAGCGCTGATTCAAAATCAGCATCGTGTCGGAGCCTTTGATGAGAATGGCGCGCGGATTGAGCGTGCAGGCGGTCGCCGCGCCAATCAGCGCCATCACAATCCCTATGACAATCGTTAGTATAGAGCGTTTCATCGTTCAGTAGCGGTACTGAATGCGCAGGGTCCACTGATTGTTGCGGACCTCGGTTTGTTCTTCGTCGGGGGTCTCGTAGGCGGCGGTCAGGCGCACTTTCGGGTTGATGAAGTAGTTGTAGGCGAATCCCCATGTGCGTGTGCTGTCGCCGCCGCGCCCAGTATCGGGGTCGAACACATCGTAGCGCACGGTCAGAAAGTTGCGAGCGTTCAGGCGGTAGGTTCCCTGAATCTGATAGCCCAGAATGTTTGTTGCCTGCGTGAAGCGCGGCACGGCGACCCCGTTCACGGTGCGCGTGGTCGGCACGCGGTCTTTGCCCAGCATCAGCTCGCCGCGCAGGGTAAGCCCTGCTACAAGCGCGTCGAGCAGCGTGGCGTCCAGGAAGATAAACTCGCGGTTCACGCTGGGTACCTGTACCGACTGGTTGGCGCTGGGGTCGTTGAAGCGGAAGCCCGGACGCTTGCCGAAGAAGCCCGACACGCCCCACTCGTAGGTAGGAGTGTAGTAGCGTACCCCTGCATGCCACGCAAGCGTGCTGCCCAGATTGCCGAAGGTGTTCGCGCTCGTCTGTTGCGGGTCCAGAAAGGTGAGGCTGTTCCAGAGACCGAAGTGCGCAAAGGCGTTGTCGCCCAGCCCGTAGCGCATAAAGACGCCACGCCCGCGCTCGCCGCCAAACATTGTGCGGTTATACAGCGCGCGCTCGGGCAGCTCGCGCTCGGTGGAGGAGCGATCTAGATCGAACCCCAGCGGCAGACGCTGTTGACCTACCAGCAGCTGCACGCCCACGCGCTCGACCGTCGGCTCGATGTCCCAGATGAGCTGGGCGTCGCGCAGCTCCGCCGCTATCCGCTGAGACCCCGTCGCCACATCGAACGCCAGACGCATCTGGGTGCGCGAGTCCAGCACATTCGTCTGGCTAATCCGAAACCGACGCAGCTGGAAACCCTCGTTGGCGCGGTTCTCCTGCGAGTCGAACCACTGGAACTGCACATAGTTGCCCGGGCGGAAGCGGCGCGCCTCTGCCAGATTGGTCTGGAGAGCGGGCAGCGTCTCCTGCATCTTTTCTTCAAGCGCGAGGCGCACCTGCTCCATTTCGCGCTGCAACGCTTCGAGTTGTGTTTGAAGCTGTTCGATGCGCTGTTGCAGCTCCTGAAGCCGTTGCTGGTCGTTCGGTTGGACGCCCTTGTCGGCGCGACGGTTCGTCGTTGTATCGGGCGCGCCGCTCGCCAGCGCCTGCCCTGCCCAACTCAGCAAAAGGCAGCTTGCAAGACAAATAATCCAGCGAAACCTCCCCGTAGTAATCATTCTCCTGTCTCCTCACGGCGTTTCGCCCGTTGTTTCGGGGCGCGGCTCTACGGTAATCGTGAGTTTTGCCTGCGCGGGGCGTCCTTCCGAGTCGTAGGCGGTGAGGGTGTAGGTGGTCGTTGCCGTGGGCGATACGATGACTTCGCCCTGTTTGGGGTCGATGCGCCCGACGCCGTTGTCGATTTCGGCGCGCACTGCGTTCACCAGCTCCCAGCGCAGGGCGACGCTCTCACCAGCAGCAATCTGTTCGGCTTGCGCAGTGAAACTCAGGATCTGCGCCTGCGAGGGGTCCAGCACCTCGACTGTGATGCGCTTGCTCACCGATTTACCCGCGGCGTTCCGCGCGATGAGTTCGTACTCGGTTGTGCGCGAGGGGCGATGCTCGACGCCTGGCATCGCAGGGTCTAACTTTTGCCCGCCGGGCGGGGTGAGGATGAGTTCGGTCGCGTGTTTTACCTCCCAACGTAGCAGCACTGACTCGCCTCGTTTGACCTGAGGCGGCTCGGCGTAGAAGCGGCTAATCACGGGCGCAGGCGGTTCGGGCGCGTTCTGCACAATCACGACCACCTCGCGCATCTGCTCGCCGTAGCGGTTGCGGGCAATCAGGCGGTAGGTGGTAGTGGTCTGCGGTTGCGCCTGCACCGAGCGCGTCTGGTTCGGGTCAAACTCGCCCAGGCCGGGTTCAATCAACACCTTCTCGGCGTTGCGCACCATCCAGCGGAGGGTGGTCGTCTCGCCCGCAGTGATTTGCGCAGGCTCGGCGGCGAACTCCTCGATGGCGACGGGCAGCGGGCGCGTGTACGCCCACAGCGCCAGCACCAGCCCCAGCACCGCCAGAAACCCCAGCACGAGCGGGCTGACCAGTCCGCGCCGTTCCAGCTGCGCCTGCACGGAGGTCGAGCGCAGGGGGTCTTCCACGCTGCGCGCGGTCGCGGTGAAACTGAACAGCGCGGGGTTCGCCAGAACGGGCATGCGGCGCGGCTGGGCGTACACCAGCACGCTCTGCGTCTCGCCCGGCGCCAGCAGCGTGCGCTCGCGCTCCAGTTCGAACACTACTTCATCTTCGGGGTCGGACACATGGAGCTGCACGGTCTGCTCGGTGTTGCCGTAGTTGGCGATGGTGAGTTCGTAGGGCGCGCGTTTGTGCATTGGGGAAACGACGCCGCGCTTCGGGAGGATGTCCAGCGTGAGCATGCTGTAGGGGCGGATAACGACGCTGGCTTGCGCGACTCCTGATCCCCCGTTCTCCAGCGAGCGCGCGCGCACCAGCACGGGATAGGTTCCCGCGCGGCTCTCCGTGCTGCGCGGCGGGCGAATCAGAATCCGCTCCTGCACCTCCTCGCCGGGCGCCAGCGCGAACGATGGGATGGGGATGGCGCACCACTCTGCGTCGACGCCTTCCACCTCGAGGGCGACCTGATCGGGCGCGTCGCCTTCGTTACGCACCACCGCCACCAGTTGCGCCGAGCCGCCCGGCTCCACCTGCACCTCGTCCTGCCCCAACCTGACGCGAATCGCCATCAGGAGTAGATTGTACCCAGTGGCGCAGGGGGAGCAGCATGGGCTATAATAGAGCTATGGCGTTGAAAGGGTTTCTGGGCGCGCTGATGGCGTGGGCGATTCTTGGCATAACGCCCGCGCAGGAATGGCTGGATGTGCGGTTTTACGATTCGGTCTCTGGCAAAGCGCTAATAGCAGAAGTCACGCTCACCGAACAGGCGACAGGACAGGTCTACACTTTCCGCTCGCAACCTGATGGACGACTGCAGACGCTACTTCCTGCAGGGGAGTATGCGCTCTATGCTGCCTGCGAGGGCTATCTGGCGGTTGGAATTACACTTACTGTGCGCCCCGACATGCCGCCGTATCGGTTCTATTTAGACCCGCTTGCGCCGCCGCGCGAGGCGGACTGGCGCTATCTGTGGGCGTTGCGCAAGCCGAACCACATGATTGTGGTCGGTTTCATCACGGACGAGCAGACGGGGCAGCCGCTGGCGGGCGTGCAGGTGCGTGCGCTCAACCACGCGGGCGCGACAGAGACCGACGCCAGCGGCATGTTCCTGCTGCAGTTCCCCATCCGCGACCTGCAGGGCGCGGCGCAGCCCTATGCGACTCTCGCACTGGAGAAGGCAGGCTACCGCACGCTGTTGCTGGAAAAAGTGGCGCTGTGGAGTGAGGGTGACTGGATTTATCGCCTGACGATGGCGGCGGGGACAGGACTGGAGGCGCGCGATATGCGTTCCCCGCGCCACCGCGAGGACGCGCCCAAGCAGCCCTGCGAGGCGTGCGACGCGCCCAAATCGGAGCCGCTGCCCGAAACGCCTGTGGAGATGGGCAACGATTTCAGCCCCGCCGCGCCCGCGCCGATTGTGCTGCCCAAATACATCAAGGTCGGACGCAATTGCACCTCGCGCACCAACTGCCCCGGCGGCGTGGAGGTCTACACGATAGACACCTACTGCAAGGGCGTGATTACCAGCGAGTGGTACGCGTGCTGGGGGAATGTGCGCTTCGGCAGCGAAAGCCCGCCTGCAGGGATGGAGTCGCTGAAGGCGGGCGCGGTCGCCGTGCGCAGCTACGGCGTCTCGTTCGTCTACTCGCCCATCAACAGCAGCTACGACATCTGCGATTCCACCTCCTGCCAGGTGTTCACGGGCAACCAGAGCAGCAACGGCAACGCGGCGGTGGACGCCACCACGCGCTATGTGCTGCTGACCAGCGCGGGCAACATCGCGCGTTCGGAGTATTCCGCCGAGAACAACAACGCGGGCTGCGGCAACGGCTATTCGGGCACGGGCAGCAGCTGGCCCTGCATCGACGACCCGGTCTGCACAGGTTTCGCGACCAACGGGCACGGGCGCGGGCTGTGCCAGTGGGGCTCGGCGCGCTGGGCGACGGGCAGACGCCTCAGTAGCAGCCAGGCGTGTACCAGCAGTGCGCCCCTGCACGGGTACGGCACGAAAAACTGGCAGCAAATCCTCAGCCACTACTACGCGCCCGGCGGCTACCAGCTGGTGCAGGGCGGCGTCGCAACCGTCGCGAACCTGCTGGTCAGCCCGAACCCTGTGCGCACGGGCGTGCAGGCGCTGCTGGGCTACACAATCAACGCCACCCACGACTTTCAGGTGATTCTGGGCGCGTCGATTCGGCTGGGTACGGGCGCGTGGATTTCCGACCCCTCGCGCGACCTGAAGGTGAGCCTCGTGGAAGGCTCTAACAACCGCTCGCGCTTTTTCCTCGTGCCCAGCGATGCAACGGCGGGAACCTACGATGTGCTGACCGCGCTGTGGTACGACCGCAACAACAGCAACACGATTAACGCGGGCGACTTCATGGTGGACGACCGCGTGTTCGCGGGGGCGATGCAGGTGCGCCGCTCCACCACCCTCAGCGCGCCCGTTGCCAGCGGCAGGCGCGGGCAGACCATCACGCTGCAGGCGACGCTCCGCCAGACGCTGGACAACACGCCGCTCGCAGGGCGCACACTCACTTTTAAGGTCAACAACGCCGTCGTGGGCGCGGCGACCACCAGCAGCGCGGGCGCGGCAAGCCTCGCGTATACCCTCCCGCTCAACCTGCCGCTGGGCAATCAGACGCTGCGGGTGGAGTTCGACGGCGATTCGACCTACGCCGCGTCGTTCGTGAACAGCACGCTGACGGCCAACCCCGTGCGCGTGCAGGGGCAGGTCGCGCTGGAGGGCGCGGCGAACCCTGCGGGCGTTCCCGTGCGCTTCACCCTGCAGGCGGGAAGCCAGCAGGAGACCGTGAACCTCACGCTGGGGGCAGGCGGAAGTTTCGCGTTCGACACGACGCTCGCAGGAGCGGCGACAGTGCGCGTCAGCACGCCCGACGGCGTCTGGCTGTGCAGGCAAACCAGCGCGACGCTCAGCGACCTCACAACGCTGAACTTTAGCCTCACCGCAGGCGACCTGAATCAGGACGGCGCGATTGACGACGCCGACCTTCTACAGGTGCTGTTCGCGTTCGGCTCGAACGACTCGCAGGCGGATGTGAACCGCGACGGCGTGGTGGACGACGCCGACCTGCTGCAGGTGCTGTTCAACTTCGGCGCGGGGTGTTAGCCCCTAACGCACGCCCAGCAGCAGTTCCATCGTCAGCTGGTCGAGCCGTTCGTACTGGTAGCCCTGCGCGCCCAGCGCGGCGCGGTCGAAGGCGTGCGCTTTCAGCCACGCCGCGTTCTCCCGCGAGTAGCGCATCCGCTCCTGCAGCTCGACATCCCACCGCCGAATCTGCGCCAGCAGCTCCTGAATCTCAGGGTCCTGATTGAACCGCTCCGCCTTCTCCTTGAGAATCAGGTAGGTGCGCATACAGCCTGCGGCGAACGCCCACACGCCCTCCTCGTCTTCGGTGCGGTAGGCGTGCGCGTCGAAATGGCGCGGTCCGTCGTAGCCGTTGTCCTCCAGCAGTTTCACCAGGAAAAACGCGCCCTTGATGTCCTCCGCGCCGAAGCGGAAGTCCTGATCGTAGCGCGTGAGTTTTTGCGCGTTCAGGTCGATGTGGAACAGCTTGCCTCGCTCGATGGCTTGCGCGACGGCGTGAGTGAAGTTGAGCCCCGCCATGTGTTCGTGCGCCACTTCGGGGTTCACGCCGCACATGCTGGGGTCGTCCAGCGTCTCGATGAACGCCAGCATCGCGCCGACGGTGGGCAAAAAGATGTCGCCGCGCGGCTCGTTGGGCTTCGGCTCCAGCGCAAACTTGAGGCGGTAGCCCTGCTCTTTCACATAGTGGATCAGGAAGTTCATGCACTCGCGGTACCACTGCAGCGCCTGCACGGGGTCTTTGGCGGCGTCGGTTTCTGTGCCCTCGCGCCCGCCCCAGAACACATAAATCTCCGCGCCCAGCTCGACGGCGAGGTCGATGGCGTGCATCGATTTCTGCAGGGCGTAGGCGCGCACGCGCGGGTCGTTGCTGGTGAACGCGCCGTCTTTGAAGGCGGGGTCCGAAAACAGGTTGGTCGTGCCCATCACCAGGCGCATGTTGTGGTCGTCGAGGGCTTGCTTGAACTCGCGCACGATTCGGTCGCGTTCAGTGGGCGTCGCGTCGATGGGCACGAGGTCGTTGTCGTGCAGGTTCACGCCCCACGCGCCCAGCTCCGCCAGCTTCTGCACGATGCGCGTCGGGGGAATGCGCGGGCGCACTGGCTCGCCAAACGGGTCGCGCCCGATGTTGCCCACTGTCCACAGCCCAAATGTGAACTTATGCTCTGGCTTCGGCATGTAGTCTCCCATGGGATGCCTCCTCGCAGGGGCATGCTTCGCTCTATACGGCGCGACTCCTGCCGCAACCCTTACCAGGTTCGCCTGTAGGCAGGCAGGGGGCGCAGATTCAACCGTCTGCGCCCCCGATAGGCAGTGTCTACTCGCTCTTCTGGTCGACGGGTTGGGCGGCGTCGGTCTGCGCCTGCATGCGCCCTGCGCCGATACGCTGGGCGATGCTCATCAGTTGCTGCGCCATCTCGCCGAGCTTGCCGTTGCCGTCGCCGACGGCTTGCAGTCCCGACAGCGCGCCGTCGATCGCCATGCCCAGCCCCAGCCCACGCGCGTACTGCTCGGTCATGCGGGCGAGGGTTTCGGGATCGCCGAAGATGTTCATCGTGCCGCGACTCATGAACTCGCCAATCGCGCGCGCCAGCTCGACCTGCACATCGCGCTGCGCCTCGATGCGGAACTTTTCGAGTTCGAACTTGAGCGCGGCTTCGCTGTAGGTCTGGCGGTACTCCAGCGCCTGGCGTTCGACCTCCACGCGGGCGCGTTCGACTTCGACTTGCTCGCGGGCGATGTTCACATCGACCATCTTGACGGCGGTCTCGCCGCGGGCGACCTGTTCGCGGGCTTTGGCTTCGGCTTCGGCGCGGGTAAGGATGGCTTGCGCCTCCAGCTCCGCCGCCTGCTTCTGCGCTTCGGCTTGTTTCACCTCCGCGAAGGCATTAACCTGCACATCGGTCTCGCGCTTGATGCGCTCCTGTTCGATCTGCTGTTTGGCGGCGATGAGTTTGGACTGCGCCTCGCGTTCGGCGGCGGCGAGTTGCTCGACGGTAATCACCTGCTGCTTGGCGCGTTCGCGCTCCGCCTGCGCCTCCAGGGCTTGCTTTTCGGCTTCGGCGCGCTGGCGCTCGGCTTCGGCGACGGCGATTTCCTTCTCGCGTTGCGCCAGCTCGACGGCTTTCTCGCGGTCGATGTCCGTCTTCTGCAGCTCCTGCTGGCGCAGTAGCAGCAGGCGGTCGCGCTCGATGGCGGCGACGCGCACGGCTTGCTCCTGCTGAATCTGCGCTTCCTGCACCTGGCGTTGTTGCTCGATTTTGTAGGTGTCCGCCTCGCGCTGTTTCTCGGCTTGCACTTTGGCGACTTCGGCTTGCTGGGCGGCTTCCGCCTCGGCGCGCTGGCGCTCCAGCTCCAGAATCTCCTTCTGAGTCTCCACATTTTTGAGCGTGATTTCGCGGCGCGCCTCCTGCTCAAGGCGGTTGCGCTCCACCAGCGCGGCTTGCGTAATCTCGGTGATTTTGCGCTTGCCCTGCGCGTCGAAGATGTTGTTGTCCGAGAGCAGCTCCTGCGAGGTCTGATCCAGGCGCGAGATGGTCACCGACTCCAGCGTTAGTCCGTTTTGTTCGAGGTCGGAGCGCACCAGTTGCTGCACGCCGCTGGCGAAGGCGTCGCGCTGGGCGTGAATCTCCACGAGGTCTTTGGTCGCCGCCACGCTGCGCAGCGCGGAGACGAGCTTCTCGAACACGAGTTGCGAGACGGACTGCGCGTTGACCGATTTGTCGCCGAGCGAGCGCGCGGCGTTTAGGATGGCGTCCACTTCAGGCTGTACCTTGATATAGAACTCGGCTTTTACATCCACGCGCAGGTTATCGCGGGTAATGAGCGCGTCGGGTCCCTTGCGCTCGACTTCGAGTTTCATTGTCTCCAGCGAGACGGGCACGAGGGTATGCAGGTACGGGAACACCAGCGCGCCGCCGTCCAGCACGACGCGTCGTCCCCCGAACCCTGTGCGCACATACGCCATATTCGCGGACGGGCGCACATAGAACTTGGAAATCATCAGGAAGATGAACCCCATCACCAGCAGTACGGCGCCAATCGCCAGCGACACCAGCTGCTGGATGGGTCCCCAGGCGTTACCAAGCACGCTGCCGCCAAAGCCTGCGAGCAGCATCAACGCCAAGCCAATCAGAATGAACCAGCTATGCATCGTCTCTCCTCCGACTTAAGTTTGTCCCCCGAGTGTCTGG
>JBBIQK010000026.1:0-37692 GCA_037442365.1 Armatimonadota bacterium
CGAGTGTGTCGGCTTCGGTGTCCAAGAGTCGTCGCAGGATGTTCTCCAGCTGTTCAGTAGATGTCAGTTGCCGTTGTGCATGCTAAGATTATAGCCCAAAAGGGCTTAAATTGATGCCAATGACCCGCCGCTAGCGGTTGGTATAATTCGCTCCGATGAAGCCGACGGAATGGCTCAGCATCCGTGTCGTCGCGTCGCCGCCTGCCTGGGACGCTGTGGCGGCGGTGCTGATCGATTCGGGCTGTGCAGGCGTGGAGCTGCGCGACCAGCCCTACAGCGTGGTCGCCTACCTGCCCGCCACAGAGAAAGAGCGGCTCCACACGATTGAGACCCGCCTGCAGCAGTTGCCCGAATACGACCTGCCCCCCGTCCACAAAGTCGAGGTGCAGCCCGTCACAGAGGCGAACTGGCACACGGCGTGGCGGCGCTACTTTCGAAGCCGTCGGTTCGGGCAGCGCATCCGCGTGCAACCCAGCTGGAGCCGCTACAAGCCCGCGCCCGACGAGGTTCTCATCCAGTTAGACCCCGGGCTGGCGTTCGGCACAGGCGGGCACGCCACCACCGCGCTCTGTCTGGAGTTGCTGGAGCGGTATGTGCAGCCCGGTATGCGCGTGGCGGATGTGGGCACAGGCACGGGCATTCTGGCGATTGCGGCGGCGAAGCTCGGCGCACAGGCAGTGCTGGCGGTGGACGACGACGCGCTCGCCGTCAAGGTCGCGCAGGGGAATATTGAGCGCAACGGCGTCGCTGACCGCGTGCAGGCGGTCGTTGGGGACGGGTTCCGTGCGCTGGCAGGCGACTACGATTTGATTGTGTGCAACATCATCAGCGACTTCCTAGTCGCCACCGCGCCGCAGGTTCCCCCCCTGCTGCGGGCGGGTGGGCTGTATCTGGTGTCGGGCACAAGCGGGCGCAACTGGCGGGGACGGGTGCGCCGCGCGATTGAAGATGCAGGGCTTGTGCTGGAGGAGGTGCGCAAACGCCGCACATGGGTCGCCGCCGTGTTCCGCAAGCGCTGACGCCGCGCGCCCTACCGCGCTTTTTTGTGCCGCCCGCAACGCTGGAGACGCGCACACTGCCCGACCCTGTGGCGCATCAGGTGGGGCGTGTGCTGCGCCTGAGCGCGGGCGACTGGATTTGCCTGCTGGACGGCGCAGGTGGGGTCTATTGCGCGCAGCTGGGTGAGAACCTGCGGATTGAAACGCTGGAAGCGTGCGCCCTCGAAACCGAGCTGCCCTTCGCCGTCACGGTGCTGCAGTCGCTGCTGCGCCCCGACAAGGCGGAGACGGCGATCCGGCTGTGCGTGCAGGGCGGCGCGCAAACGATTCTGTTCGCGCCGAGCGAGCGTTCGATTGCGAAGCTGGAGCCTGCGCGTGCGCTGTCGCGTCAGGCGCGCTGGCAACTCATCGCGCAGGAGGAGGCGGAACTTGCCTGCCGCGCCCGCCTGCCCGAAGTGCGCCTCCTGCCCGACTGGAAAGGCGCGTTCCAGAACCTTCCGCGCCCCGTGTTCGTGCTGGACGAGTGGACAGACGCCATCGCCCTTAAGCAGCGCGGTCGGCGCATCCCCGTGCCCGAAGCGCTGAGCCTTGTCGTCGGTCCGGAGGGCGGCTTCAGCCCTGACGAACGCGACTGGATGCAGCGCCAGCCCGAAACATGCGCCGTATCGCTGGGCGCGCGCGTGCTGCGCACCGAACACGCCGCCGCCTGCGCCCTCGCGCAAATCGCCGCGCTGTGGGAGTGAACTTGTCTTAACCTCTCTATAACACACCCAGAGGTTTAATCAAATGCGGAGGTACCGACCATGCGTAAGGGATTCACACTGATTGAGCTTCTGGTGGTGATCGCGATTATCGCGATTCTGGCGGCGATCCTGTTCCCGGTGTTCGCTCAGGCGCGGGAGAAGGCGCGCCAGACGGGCTGCCTGAGCAATGTCAAGCAGATTGGGCTTGGCATCCAGATGTATGTACAGGACTTCGACGAGTATGTGCCGCGCAACGCCTTTGCAGACCCGCCCCGCGTGGCGGAAGGCGACCACTTTGTGAACTGCTCCACGCCGCGCTGGATGGATGTGATTCAGCCCTATGTGAAGAACACGCAGCTGTTCAACTGTCCAAGCGACCCGTTCGCGCCGATTACGGGCACGCTGCCGAACGGGCAGGCGCACACGCTGGCAGAGAACAAGCGCTATGTGTACCAGCCCTATTCGCCCGATGGGCGCAATGTGTTCCGCGAAGCGGACTGCGGCGACCCGAATGGACGCACGAATGTCGGGCGACGCTTCGGCAGCTACGCCATCAACAACATGTACTACGGCGGCTGCGGCATTCAGACCGCGCTTTCGACCTGCACGCCGCCGAACAACAAGCCGCTGGCAATCATCGCCGAGCCTGCCGACACCGTGCTGGTCGCGGAGGTGCAGAACATGGGGCAGAGCGCGGACTTCTATCGCGCCGACCTGGTGCGCGATGACCAGCCCACCCGAGCGGTGGAGACCTTCCCGTTCCCTGCGCTGCTGAACCGCCGCAACAACGGCGCGATTCTGGGGCGGCATATGAAGCTCTCCAATGTCGTGTGGGTAGATGGGCACGCGAAGGCGGTCTCGCTAAACTATCTGGCGGAGACCAACCCGCAAATCTGCGGCACGACCTGTGTGATGTTCCGCTTCACGGTTGACGACGACCGCCCGCGCTAACCAGTCGTCTCTCTCAGCCGCTGCGTGTGCCCGCAGCGGCTGAGAGCCTCGCCACTACTGCGAAACGCCTCCTCGCGTCCGCGCATCCCCGATCCCTGAAGCCTTCTGTAAAGTCGACCTGCATCGGCTAACGATACTGAAAAAAAGCCTCATGAAGCGGAGGTCAGACGCTCCATGAGGCGCAATATAGGCAGGCAGATAAGGCGTTTGCGCTTCGCTCCCGAAATAGGCTCGATTGACTTGCCCCTCGTGAGGCGACTTTCTGTTTGGTTGTACTTCCCTCTCGCACGCGCTCTGCCCTAATTATAAAGCGGGCACTGGGGAGATTTCCAGCAAAAATCCCCTCGAATCCGTGCAGTAAAAAGGCAATTTTGCAGTTGGAGTATTGGCTGCTCAGAGACGGCGGCGGCGGCGATGAATCTTGAGGTTCTGATATTTCAAGGCGGGATAGGGTTTGGCTTCTATACGATTGCGGAGCTTGCTGGCTTCATACAGCAGCGCACGCGCTTCATCGTACCGCTGCTGGCTGAACCGCAGGCGCGCGAGAATCTCCAGCGTGCGTGCAACGCCGTACAGATTGCCGTAGCCCTTTCGGATTTCGAGGGCTTCGTTCAGGTGATACTCGGCTTCCAGTAAGCGTCCCTCATGCCATGCGAGCCAGCCGAGGTTGTGATGCGTGCGCGACTTGTGAGGCAGGTTCATATAGGTCGGTTCGATAACTGTCCATGCCTGCTGTAGCAGGGTGTGTGCGTCGCGTTCCAGCGCGTCAGCCAATCGCCAGGGATGCTCGGCTTCGCGCGCCAGCAGCTCGATTTCCGCAAGGCGATTCAGGGTCCAGCAGGTCCAGCGCGGCTGCCCCTCCTTCTGCCAGAACTCCAGCGCAGGCAGGTGATAGGCGAGCGCTTCGGCGTAGCGCCCCTGCACCGCATACAGGTCGCCCAGACAGCTGTTGAGTGCGTGAATCGGCGCAGGGACTGGTTCTGGCTCCTCACGCAGGCGTTGAAGCCCCTCCATAGCGCACTGCTCGGCGCGTGCATAGTCGCCCAGTTCCAGATAGACCCGACTCAACTCACGCAGAGTGTAAGGCATATACATTCCCAATTTGAGGCACTGTTCGTACCGTTCTCGGCTGCGCCGAAAGCGTCCCCGCTGGTAATCGACATACCCGCCGACATAGTGAAACCATCCACGAACCCTTTCAGGCATGTGCCAGAGGGGATAGTCTTGAGCGACAGTGGTCAAAGTTCTCTCCGCCTCCGTCAGGTTGCCTGATACGGCGTCGCTTTCGGCAAGTTCCAGCGCGGACATCACCGCCGCCTCGCGCGCGTGATTGGCGGTGTACCGAATGGCTTGCTCATAGCACACCTGCGCCTGATCGCCGTCGCCAATATTGTGGAAGAAGCGCCCCACCGTATGCAGATACTGCGGCGAATCTTGCAGTAAGCCCACAAGCTGTTTCGCGCGCGCGTTATCGCCTATGTTGACAAGCCCTGTAAAAACGATATAGATTGTTTCCCGATGTACCTCGGTGGGCAGTGGGATAGGCTGTTTGACAAACTCGTACCCCCAGTCCAGCAACATCGCAGGCGGGCGATAATCACACGCGCGAGTCACAAGGCTCAACACTTCCGCGAGAGCACCCCACTCGCGTCTCTCACTGAGATAGTCCAGAAGGCTCTGCAGCATATACCGCTCGCGAAAACACCACTGGCGTATCTGGGTGACTGGCAGCGTGGTATCCATGCGTTGTAAACGCCCCATGTAGTAGACTCGCAGACGCTCCATCACGACATGCTCCTGCGTCTCAGGTAGTGGGGGGATGATCGAACGGACTTGCCGATGGATCCGATACCGCGGTTCTCCTTGATCGACCAGCCGTTGCAGGAAGCCGTTCCGCAGCATCGCATCCAGAAACGCTCGCATCTGCTCCGGACTCACCTGCGCCGCCGCCGCCGACTCCGCGTCAAAGGCGTCCACAAACACCAGTAGGCACTTCAAAATGCGCTGCTCCTCTTCACGCAGCGTGTCAATCAGACCCCGCGACCGACCCCGTGAGGTCCGCGCCTGTGCGCCGACAGGCTCCAATCCCAATAGACCGTGAATCCGCCCTGTGTAGAGCGCATTCGAGTCCTGATACAGCCACAGCCCCAGTTCCGCCAGCTTTCCCGGATGACCGCCCATCTGGGCGCATATCTGCGCAAGTCTACGGGCGTTCTGCGGCGTGAGCTGGAAGCGTCCACCCGCCTGCTGCAACACCAGCGCAACGCTTGGGTACTGCTTCAAAGCCTCCACGGAAGTGAGCGTCTCAGGGGGCGAGGCAAGCGGCGGCAGGGGAAGCACCTGCTCGGCTGCCAACCCCATCGGCTTCTGGGAAGTCGCGAGGATTTTGGCGCGAGACGCGGCGTCCAGCAACGCCTGCACATACGCCGCCCCTTCAGGCAACAGGCGGTCAAAATCGTCCAGCACAACCAGCTCGCCCCCCACCAACAGGCGCGCGACCAGCCGTTGCCAGTCCGACTCCAGCGGGAAGGAAATATCCAGCGTGTGAAACAGCGACGCCAGGATTTGCTCGGCGGCGTTCAGCAGGGTCAGGTTCACATAGATGCAGGGCGTACCCGCCGCCTGCATCCGTTTGAGGAACGCGCAGGCAAGATGGGTCTTGCCAATACCGGAGGGACCCGTGAGCGTTAGCAGGGGCGCGTCGGGCGTGCGATACCAGTGTTCTATCTGTTGCAGTTCCTGCTCGCGTCCGAGACAGGCATCCAGATAACAGGGGGTTGACGAGGCGGCGTGTCCCGCGCGCATTCGCGCCCGCGCGCGCTGGATGACGGCGCGATAGCGCCGCAGGTCGGTCTGCCCATCACGGGTCGTCCGCATACTCCACCTACCTCCTCAAAAGAATACAGGGCGAGCGCGTTTGCAAAGCCGTTGTACCCTGGACGCAAAACGCCCTAAGATAGGATCTGCGAAAGCGCGGCTTCCACAGACCAGACACTCTCTTAGACGCAACAGAATCGCGTTTGTTTTGCCGAGCGCATCCGAACGATACGCTTGGAACACCACTTCTGTAATTATACCAATCAGCGTATCAGATTCCGCAAATCCGAGCCTGCGTTGCTGCGAGTGTCTGAACGCAGCTGGATGACTTATGAGCTATGATCCGCCGACTGGGATAAGTACCGCTCCCCCAGTATGGTGAACTCAGCGCGGTCGATGTCTGCGGGCAGGTCGTAGGCGTGCGCGAACAGGCGCCACTCGTCGATGAGCGTGAGACGGTTCTCGTTTTCGGCGTCGGTAGCGCCCGGTCGGATGCGCCCGCTGGCGGCGACGCGCGGCGCGCGCAGGTCTAACAGGTAGTGCAACGCGCGCGCCTTGAGTTCCCGCAGCAGCTCGCCGTCGATCTGGCGGCGGAGTTCGGGGTGCAGGTTCCACACGCGCTGGCGCACAATCGCCCCCTGCAGGGAATCGCCCAGCGCGTCTGCCCGCGCCTCGATGGCTTCGTTCAACTCCGTGGCGGTCAACTCGGCGGCGTCTATCGGTACAAGGTCAAACACCGCCCGCGTGCGTATCGGGCAAAATTCGTGCGTGCGCGTTTCAGTATCATAGAGAATCCAGCCCTTCTCCTTGCCTGCCTCTTCCCAGATGTTCGTGCTGGTGAACTCCGTCGCGCCGGGGTACAGCGCGTTGTTGGCGACCTGCGTGTAGAGGTGCCAGTCGCCCAGCGCGATGTAGTCCCATTCATCGCGCACAACCTTCTGACGATCAATCGGTCGCTCCAGCGCGAAGGGCGTTATGCCCTCCAGCAAGCCGTGCAGCAGCAGCAGGTTCCAGCGTGTGTGCGGGTTGGGCTGCAGCAGGCTCCGCTCCAGTTCCAGAACGCCGCGCGACGGGATGCAGAGCAGCGTGGCGTTCAGCGCGGCAATCTCCAGCTGCTCGATGCGGTCATACACGACCTGCACGCCGGGGATGTGCGTCAGCAGCGCGAGGATACAGCCGCTGCCTGCCACGCGCGGCGTTTCGTGATTGCCCGCGATAATCACCAGCGGCGCACCTGCCCGACGCGCCTGCACCTCCGACAGCGCACGGTAGGCGGCGATAAGGCTGGAGTTGGGGGGGCGCACCGCGTGGAACAGGTCGCCTGTAATCAGCACCAGGTCGGGTTCGGCGTCTCGAACCGCGCGCAGGGCGCGGCGGAACGCCTGCAGCACATCATGCTCGCGCTGGTTCATGCCATGCTCGTTCGTGCGGCTGTAGGCGCGGTAGCCCAGATGCACATCGCTCAGGTGCGCGATTTTCATCGGCGCAAGTATACCTGTGGGGTACCCTCCTGCAGGTGAGATTGCTACCGACTCGCTACCTGAGCGTTTCGGGCGCATGGGCGGGCGCAGTTCATCTCCCGCTGGCAGCGCTGGATGGGCGCACGCACGAGTTGCCACCGCCCCATCACGAGGTGTGGGTGCTGGGCGATGCGCCTGACGCCTATCACGCGCTGGGCTGGCTGCATGCGCGGGGCAGGCGTGCTCGACTCGCGCCCGCGCCCCCCGCCGACGCCGACCCGAACGCACGCTACCGACTCTGGGCGCCGAACGAATGGCTGCAGGAGGTACTGAGCGCCCCTGCACTATATTTGCAACATGTGCGCGAAGCGCCGTCTGTATGGAGTGCGGAAGCGGAGCTTCCGCATGCTGAAGCTCCCGCTTCAGCACTCCAAATTACCCGTCTGCGCGCATGCGCGGACAGAAGGGCTACCGCAGCGGAGTTTCAGCAACTGACAGAAGCGTCGCTTCAGCACTGGCGCGCCCTCGATCTGGGCTGTGGCAGCGGGCGCGAGGCGGTCTTTCTGGCGTCGTTGGGCGTGCAGGTAGTTGCGGTGGATCGGCTGCCCGAAGCGCTGGAACGCGGGCGCGACCTGCAGTATCGCTATGTGTCCGATAGCCCGCCCATCCAGTGGGTGTGCGCCGACCTCGAACACGCCGACTGGCGACCCGACGGCGCATTTGACTGTATTACGCTCTTCTACTTCCTCTCTCGCGCGCTAATTCCCCGCGCCTGCGCGTGGCTGAACCCGAACGGGAGCCTGCTTATCGAGGCGTTCACACCGACGCACCGCGCCCGATATGGCAAGCCCGCCGCCGACGCGCGGGTTGTGGGGACAAACGAGTTGCCCCGCCTGCTGCCGCCTGCAATGCGCGTCGTGGCGTATTCGGAAGGCTGGCGCGCCAACGGACGCCATACAGCGCGCCTGTGGGCAGTACGCATGGAAGAATGAAAGGGGGAAACTCCCCCTGCCGCGTGCAAACGGCAAGGGGAGATGGAAAGAGGCTCAGGCGCGGCGGCGACGGCGCAGCCCCAACAGCCCCGTCAGACCCGCGCCCAGCGCCAGCATGCTCGCAGGCTCAGGCACAGGGGTATACTCGACAATAAGCCCCCCTATTTGCCCGAGATTGCTCTCATCGTTCCATGTGTCCGCCGAGAAAAGCCCAATCGCAAGATGTTGTTCGGAAGCAGGGCCATAGGCATCGTTCGGCTCGCCCGACGCCCAGTTCGTGTAGCTCCATGCTTCGCCCGTCACCCACTGCCAGTTTGCCAGCGGATTCGTCTCGTTCGGGGGTTGAAAGCCGCCCAGCCAGCGCTGCGTGTTGCCATTCAGCGACGCGATAAACGCGTTCTCGGCGGCGCTGGTGGAAGTCGCGAGATACCCTGTGCCGATATAGCCCGCGCGCGTCTGGCTTTGCGCGAAAGCATTGGCATTGTCCCATGTGATGCCGGAAGCGTTGTAAATTTCGTACAGGTGTCCGTTGCCACTCCAGACTCCCGAAGCAACCAGCGTTTGGGCGTGCAAGGTCGTGCTCATAACAAGCGTCATCGTAGCAATCACTCCAAGGCGCGTTACGCGCGTGTAGAAGTTTTTCATCAGACTACCTCCTCTCGGTTGTTTGGGAGTCAGAGTCCCTTTCTCCCACTATAGCAACTTTTGTGCCAAACGCGCACGAACGAGTAGTTTAATGTGCCTTTTCGCTCGAACCCCGCCTACTATAGCAGGAACAGCACCTCAAGTCTCGAACAGGAATCCTGTGAGCAAGAGCCTTCAGGAGACCTTCGCGCCGAACAGCATCTGCTACGGGTGTGGTCCCGCGAACCCGCAGGGACTGCACATTCGCAGCTTTGTGGGCGAAGGCGGCGAACTGGTCGCCGAGTGGCAGCCGCAGCCTCATCATCAGGCGTTTCCGGGCGCGCTGAACGGCGGAGTCATCGGCGCGCTGCTGGACTGCCACTGCAACTGGACGGCGGCGTACCATCTGATGACCACGCAGGGACTGGAACATATCCCCCCCACCGTCACGGCAGAATACACAATTAAAATGCTGCGTCCGACGCCCGTGGACGCGCCTGTGCAGTTGCGTGCGCGCCCAGTGGAGGCGCAGGGTAGCAAGGTCATCGTGGAGGGCGAACTGATTGCCAACGGCGCGGTGTGCGCGACCTGCCGCGGCGTGTTCGTCGCGGTCAAGCCCGGCCATCCCGCCTATCACCGATGGGAGTAGCGTATGGAACGACAACTGCTACCCGATGACCACCTGAGCGAAACGGTACACCACCTCGTGGAAGAGGCGGTGGTGCTGGCGGGTGGGCACGCGCCCGACGCGCGACACCTGCTGCTGGCGATCCTGAAAAGCCACGCATCAATTGTGCAACAGCTGCTGCCTGCCATCGACATCGACGCCCTCGCGGCAGCGGTTCAAAAAGAGCTGCTGAACGCCAACTCGCCGATTGCCATCCCCTACGAGTCGGTGATTGATCTGGCGATTCGGATTGCCGCGCGCGAGCAGCGTCCCGTGGTGGATGAGATGCACCTGCTGAAAGCGATTGCGCTGCTGTCGGAGCTGATTCCGCAGGAGAGCGTCTTTCCCGCGCCGCCGAAAATCCTGCAAATCGGCGCGAACCTGACCGAGCAGGCGCGTCAGGGTGCGCTGCCGCGCGTGGTGGGACGCGAGCAGGAGGTGGCGCTGCTGATAGAGACCCTGTGTCGCCCCGTGAACCCCTACGCCGTGCTAATCGGCATCGAGGGAGTGGGACGGCGCGCGGTGGTGCAGGGCGTCGCCGAGCGCATCGCCAGCGACACTGCGCCCGACCCCCTGCGCAAGCGACCGCTGATTATGCTGCCCCAGCTGTTCGATCACCCCGAACTGATGGGCAAGCTCATTGAGGAGGCAACCCAGTTGAACGCCATTCTCTACATCGAGGCGTTCGAAAGTTTCCTGACCGCGCCCGTGCCGCAGATCGAAGCGCTGCGTCTGGAGTTCCTCTCGGCGCTGGTGGCGCGGCGCGTGCCCATCATCGGCGCGGCGAGCAGCCTGCAGGGGTTTCGCCATCATGCCCATCGCGCGCCCGACCTACTGAAACGCTTCCAGCCCATCGAGGTGCGCCCCATGAACCGCGAGGAGACCCTGCAGGTGTTGGTGCAGCTGGCGAGCCTGTTTCAGGAACAGCACGGGCTGGCGTTCCCCAACGAGACGCTCCAAACGATTGTGCAGGTCGCTGACGAGCATATCCAGCATCGCCCCTTCCCCGACAAGGCGATTCTGCTGATGGATCATGTGGCGGGCAGGGCGCGGGCGCAGAATCAGGCGTATATCGAGCCGCGCCTCGTGTGGGAGACGGCGGGCGTCGTGACGGGGCTGCCCATCGGCGGGGGCGAGACGGCGATGCTCGAATCGCTGCGCGGACTGGAGGCGTTCCTCAAATCGCGCGTGATGGGTCAGGACGAAGCCATCGAGACGCTGGTGCGCGTGTTCAGCCTCAAAATCCGCCGCCTCGATCTGCGTCCCGAACGCCCCAACGGTGTGTTTCTGTTCGCGGGTCCGACAGGTGTGGGCAAGACCGAGACCGCGCGCGCCCTGGCGGAATACTTCTTCGGCTCGCGCGATAAGATGATGCGCCTGGACATGAACCAGTTCTACGAGGCGCACACCGCCGCGCGTCTGCTGGGCGCGGAGTTCGGCTATATCGGGTTCGAGCGAGGCGCGCCGCTGCTCGACTTCGTCGCTGAGAACCCCTTCTGCGTCGTGCTGCTGGACGAGATGGAGAAAGCGCATCCCGAGATACACAAACTGTTCCTGCAAATCTTCGACGACGGCTATATCATCGATGCACAGGGCAGGCGCGTATCGTTCGCCGATACGGTGATTGTGATGACCTCCAACCTGCAGCCCGAAACAGAGGTCGGCTTTTTGCGCGGGGCGCCCAGCCTCGAAGACTGGCGCAAAGCGTTCGCCCAGCAATTCGCGCCGGAGTTTATCAATCGTGTGGACGCCATCTGCGTGTTCCGTCCCCTGCAGCGTGAGACCGTGCGCCAGATTGTGCGCGACCGCCTCCTGCAGCAGATTATACAGGTCTACCGCAAGCGCAATATTGAACTCAGCGTCAGCGACGAGGCAGTGGCGTGGCTGGTGGAGCGCGGTTTCAGCGAGCATTACGGCGCACGCGAGCTGGAGCGCGTGGTGGAACGCAGCCTGCTGTTGCTGCTGGCGCCTCATGTGCCCGCGATGATACACGCCGTTGATGGCGCGCCCCAGCACTATGAGATTACGGTACAGAACGGGCAGCTGGCGTTGGGTTAGGTACAATACTGCGCTGGAGGCTTGCTATGAATACGCCTGCTGAACTGCGTTATACCCGAAGCGATGAATGGGTGCGAATCGAGGGCGATACCGCGACCATCGGCATCACCGACTATGCTCAGTCCGAGCTGGGCGATATCGTGTTTCTGGAGCTACCCGAACCCGGACGCTACCTGCAGGTCGACGAAACCTTCGGCGTGATCGAGTCGGTCAAGGCGGCGTCCGACCTGTACGCGCCGCTGGAAGGCGAGGTGCTGGAGGTCAACACTGCCCTTCAATCCGCGCTGGAGACCATCAATCAGGATCCCTACGGCAAGGGCTGGATGATTAAGATGCGCCTGAGCGACCCCAGCCAGGCGGCGAACCTGATGAGCGCGGACGAGTACCGCGCCTACCGAAACCTCTGAGGCACACCATGCGCTACATCCCGCATACCGAGCAGGACATCCAGCAGATGCTGGAAGCGATTGGCGTTGCATCGATTCGCGAGTTGTTTCGGGACATTCCCGACGATTTGTATATTGAGGGCGAGCTGCCTGTGCCGCCCGCGCTGGACGAACATGCGCTGTTTCGGCGGCTGAGCCAGCTGGCGGCGCAGAATGCCGACACGACGCGCTGGGCGAGCTTTCTGGGCGCGGGCGCGTATGACCATTTCATCCCGGCGGCGGTGGGCGCCATCATCAGTCGCGGCGAGTTTCTAAGCGCCTACACCCCCTACCAGCCCGAAGCGAGCCAGGGGCTGCTGCAGAGCATCTTCGAGTTCCAGACGATGGTGTGCGAGCTGACGGGGATGGAGGTCGCCAACGCCTCGATGTACGACGCCTCGACCGCGCTGGCGGAATCCGCGCTGATGGCGTGCCAGATTACGGGGCGCTCGAAGGTGGTGGTCTCGCAGGCGGTGCATCCGCACTATCGGCAGGTGTTGCGCACCTACCTGTGGACGAACAGCCGCCAGCTGGTGGAGGTTCCCGCGCGCGAGGGGCTGACCGACCTCGACGCGCTGACTGACGCGCTGGACGACGAGACAGCGTGTGCGATGGTGCAGTACCCGAACTTTTTCGGCGCGATTGAGCCGCTGGCGCCCGTGTCGGAGGCGGCGCATCGGGTGGGCGCGCTGGCGATTGCGTGCGTCGACCCGATAGCGCTGGGCGTGCTGAAACCGCCGGGCGACTACGATTTCGACATCGTGGTCGGCGAGGGGCAGGGACTGGGCAACGCGATGGGTTTCGGTGGACCGATGCTGGGGCTGTTCGCGTGCAAGCAGGCGCACCTGCGGCGCATCCCCGGACGCATCGTCGGGCAGACGACCGACGCGGAGGGCAGGCGCGGCTATGTGATGACCCTGCGCACGCGCGAGCAGGACATCCGCCGCGAGAAAGCGACCTCCAACATCTGCACCAACGAGGCGCTGTGCGCGTTAGCCAGCACGGTGTTTCTGTCGGCGCTGGGCAAGAGTGGCTTTCGCGAGCTTGC
Source organism: Armatimonadota bacterium (assembly GCA_037442365.1). Taxonomy (GTDB): domain Bacteria; phylum Armatimonadota; class Fimbriimonadia; order Fimbriimonadales; family GBS-DC; genus GBS-DC. The sequence goes on from JBBIQK010000026.1 coordinate 12,784, forward strand.
CGAAACCTGCACCCAGAAGGCGCACTACGCCGCCGCGCAACTGACCCAGATAGACGGCGTGCGCCTGAAATACCCCAGCGCGCCCTTCTTCAAGGAGTTCGTGCTGCGCCTGCCGCGCCCCGCGCACGAAGTGTGCGACGCGCTGCTAACACACCACATCATCGCCGGGCTGCCGCTGGGCGATTACGACTCTTCGATGGCGCACGACCTGCTGGTGTGCGTCACGGAGACGCGCACGCGCGAGGAGGTTGACGCCTTCGCCGACGCGCTTCGACAGGTGTTGTAAGCGTCGGGTATACTGAGGCGACCGCGGGGGGAGCTGGTGCGGCGGCTGAGACCTTGCACCAGCAAGGGACCCCTTGAACCTGATCCGGGTAATACCGGCGGAGGGAACGCGGCGAGCCTTGCTCACTGCCATTCCCCCTGTCGCTGCATCGCCCCGCGAGAACCTATCAGGAGGCTACGCATGCAGGACACCGTAACGCAGATGCATTACGCGCGGGCAGGCGTGATTACCGACGCGATGCGCGCGTGCGCCCAGCGCGAGGGCGTTGACCCAGAACTGGTGCGCGCCGAAGTCGCCCGCGGACGCGCAATTATCCCCGCCAATATCCATCACACGAGCCTTGAGCCTATCGTGATTGGCAAACGCTTCCGCACCAAAGTGAACGCGAACATCGGCAGCTCCGCGCTGGACGCGCACCTTGAGAACGAGCTGGAGAAGCTGCGCACCGCCCTGCGCTGGGGCGCAGACACGGTGATGGACCTCTCGACGGCGGGCGACCTCGACGCGATTCGCACGGCGATTATCGAGCATTCGCCCGTGCCCGTTGGAACCGTGCCCGTGTATCAGTTGCTGACTCAGGCGCGCAGTGTGGACGAAATCCGCGAGAGCGACTTTCTCGACATCGTGGAGCATCAGGCGCGGCAGGGCGTGGACTACATGACCATTCACGCGGGCGTACTGCGCAGTTTCGTCCCGTTGACCGAGAAGCGGCTGACAGGGATCGTAAGTCGCGGCGGCGCGATTATGGCGGAGTGGTGTCTGGTTCACCATCGCGAGAACCCCTACTACGCGCACTTCGACAAGCTGCTGGACATCTGCCGGCGGTACGATGTGACCATCAGTCTGGGCGATGGGTTGCGCCCGGGCTCGATTGCCGATGCGAACGACGAGGCGCAACTGGCGGAGCTGCGCGTGCTGGGACAGCTCACCCGACGCGCGTGGGAGCAATCGGTGCAGGTGATGGTGGAGGGTCCGGGGCACATCCCCTTGCACCTGCTGGAGGAGAATGTGCGCCTGCAACAGGAGTGGTGCCATGAGGCGCCCTTCTACACGCTGGGACCGCTGGTGACGGACATTGCGCCGGGCTACGACCATATCGCCTCCGCGATTGGCGCGGCGATTGTCGCGTGGCACGGAACCGCGCTGCTGTGCTATGTGACGCCGAAGGAGCATCTGGGCTTGCCAAACGCCGAGGAGGTCAAGCAGGGGCTGATTGCCTATCGCATCGCCGCGCACGCCGCGGATCTGGCGAAGGGTATTCCGGGCGCGCGCGACTGGGACGATGCGCTCTCCAGGGCGCGCTTCGAGTTCGACTGGAACCGCCAGTTCGAGCTGGCGATAGACCCCGAAACGGCGCGCGCTCTGCACGATGAGACGATGCCCAAAGAGGCGCACAAGTTCGCGCCGTTCTGCAGTATGTGCGGACCGCGCTTCTGTCCGATGGCGACCACCCAGCGGCTGCGCGCGCTCAGCCAGCAGTCCTGACCGACCGTCTGGGGCGACACACTTGCGCCCCAGACTGCCTCAATTCCGTTCCTGCGCCTGACGGATGGCGGAATCCAGCGCGCGAGCGAACTCCTCCAGCGAAGCGACCTGCGTAGCAATCAGAGCCAGCTCCTCCAGCGTCTCCAGCGCAGGTACCTGAGCCAGTTTCTGCTCCAGTTCGAGCGCGGCGTCCCCAAAGCGCGACCGGAGCATGCGCATCGCTAATCGTGTCTGCGCTGCGCGTTCACCTTGTTGCTGTCCCTGTTGCAGCCCCTGTTGCAGCCCCTGTTGCAGCCCCTTCTCGAAGCCTTCCTCGAAGCCCTCTTCCAGGGCAAGCAGTTCCAAGCTGGTGAGCGGCCACTCGGATTGCTCCTCGATCTCGCGCACGAACTCCTTGAACCGCTTCTCGTATTCCTGCGGCAGCGCCATAAAGTAATCCACCACCTTGTAGAGTTCTGTGACCTGTTCAGGAGTATACCCCTTCGATTGCATCGCGCGAATCAGGGCGATTTTCTCCCGAAGCGTCAGTTCGGGTCGCCCGCGGCTCTTGAGCGCGCGCAGATGCGCCAGTACCACCAGCGCAAACGGGTTCTCCGACTGCTCCAGCTCCGCCTCGTCAAAGTCCAGAAGCTTGACGGTGGGAAACTCAAATCGGAGATTGCACCCCGCCAGCTGACGCTCGAACACGTTCGGACGCCAGTCGGGGTCGTCGTCCGCCAGTATCGCCAGACTGATGAGTTCCGGGAAGTCATTCGCGTCGAAGATACGATAGTAGTATACAAACATGCGCAAGGGGAAGTTCGGGTCGCGCTGCGCCTGAATTTCGATGTGCAACAGCACCACCCGTGCTTTGCCGTCCCGAAAATGCACCTGCACCAGCACATCGACGCTCCGTATGCCGCGTCGCAGCTGGGAAGGCGCCAGACGATGTAGCTCCGTGCGCAGAAACACCACAGGCTGGCTCCAGTCGATCTGCGCGTGCAAAGAGGGAAAGATCAAGAGCAAGCATTCAGGCAGGAAGACCTGGAGCGCATATTTCCACCCTTCATCAAAGCCGCGTTGAACTCGCCGTCGTTTGCGCATCGCGCGCCATAGATTCCAACGGTTCGCCATACCTCCTGCCCGCGTATCAGGTGGGGTATAATTTAGCCACGCTAAATACAGGAGGTATCCCAACGCACTATGAGTTATCCGTGCTATATGCGTCTGCCGCACGAGCTGCAGCAGGCAACTGAAATTGTTGATTTGATTGGCTATACGCCGCTCATTCGGCTGCGTCGCGTGACGCGCCATCTCCCGGAGAGCATCGAGATTTATGGCAAGGCGGAGTGGTTCAACCCCGGCGGCTCGGTCAAGGATCGCCCGGCGTGGAACATCGTGCGCACGGCAATCGAGCGCGGGGAACTGCATCCGGGCAAGCGGCTGCTGGACGCCACTTCGGGCAACACGGGAATCGCCTTCGCGATGATTGGGGCGGCGCTGGGCTTCGGCGTCACACTCTGCATGCCTGCCAATGTAAGCGTGGAGCGCAAACGCATCCTGAAGGCATATGGCGCGGAGGTTATCTTCACCGACCCGCTGGAAAGCTCCGACGGCGCGATTCGCAAAGCGCGCGAACTCTACGCCCAGCATCCTGACCGCTACTACTACGCTGACCAGTATAACAACCCTGCTAACTGGCAGGCGCACTACGAGACCACGGGCGTCGAAATCTGGCAACAGATGGAGGGGCGCATCACGCATTTCGTGGCGGGGCTGGGCACAACGGGCACTTTTGTGGGCGTTGGGCGACGCCTGCGCGAATACAAGCCCGATGTTCAGCTCATCTCGCTGCAGCCTGACTCGCCGTTTCACGGGCTGGAGGGATTGAAGCATTTAGAGACGGCGATTGTGCCGGGCATCTACGACCCGAAGCTGGCGGATACGAACCTCGACATCAGCACGGAAGACGCCTACGCGATGGCGCGACGGCTCGCGCGTGAAGAGGGTTTGCTGGTGGGCGTTTCAGCGGCGGCGGCGGTCGTCGGTTCGTTGCGCGTCGCGGAAGACATCCTGCGCGACGCCGAAGCGCGTGGCGTCGAACCACACGCAGTGATTGTCACCATCCTGTGCGACAGCGCGGATAAGTACCTTTCCGAGCGATTCTGGGACGACGAGACGCCATGACGCTGAGACTTCCCCCCGATGTGGCGGAGTCCATCCGCGCCCATGCCCGCGACGAGTACCCACACGAATGCTGCGGCGCGCTGCTGGGCACGGAAACGGGCGATACGCGCGTCATCCAGCAGGTCATCCGCCTGGCGAATGAGCGCGCCGACCAGCGCGAGCGGCGCTTCTATGTCAGCCCCCAGCAGGTGCTGATGGCGGAGCGTCAGGCGCGCGCGGCGGGGTTGCTCCTGCTGGGGTTCTATCACTCACATCCCGACCATCCCGCCATCCCCTCCGAGTACGACCGAGAACACGCCCTGCCCTACTACTCCTATCCGATTGTCTCCGTCGTGGGGGGCGAGCCTGTCGAAGTGCGCTCGTGGCGGCTGCTCGAGGACCGCTCGGGATTTACGGAGGAGCGTGTGTCCGACTGAGGTATACTCTCCCCCGTCATGGCTATTGCGGTCGTTTTCCCAGGGCAGGGAGCGCAGCGTCCAGGGATGGGACGCGAACTCTACGAGCGCAGCGCCGCCGCGCGACGGGTGTTCGAAATCGCCAGTGAGTTTTCGGGACGCTCGTTTCCCCAGCTATGCTTCGAAACCGACGAGGAGACGCTCAAGCGCACGGAAAACGCCCAGCCCGCGCTGCTGGTGACCTGCTACGCGGCGTGGGAGTCGCTGCGCGAGGCGGTTCCCGACTTCGCCCCCGATTTCGTTGCAGGGCACAGCGTCGGCGAGTATCCCGCGCTGGCGGCGTCGGGCGTGTGGACGCTCGAGGAGTCCCTGCGCTGGGTCGAACAGCGCGCCAAAGCGATGCATGTGCTGGCGTATCAGACGCCGGGCACGATGGCGGCGGTGCTGGGACTGACGAGCGATCAGGTGGAGGCAATCTGCCAGCAGGTGCAGCAGGAGACGGGCGAAGTGGTCGTGCCGACCAACTACAACGCCCCCCATCAGATTGTGATTTCGGGCACGGTGAACGCGGTGCAGGTCGCTGCCCAGCGCTTGCAGGAAGCAGGCGCGCGGCGGATTGTGCCCCTGATGGTCGCAGGCGCGTTCCATTCGCCGCTGATGCAGCCCGCCGCTGACCTGATGACCGAAGCCTACCGCGAGGCGAACTTCCAGAAGCCTGTGTACCCCTTTTTCTCGACCATCGAAGTGCGCGTGCTGGACGACCCGGAGGAGATTCGACAGGTCATGGGACAGCAAATCGCCCGCCCGGTGCGCTGGCAGCAAAGCGTAGAGGCGATGCGGGCGCTGGGCGTGGACACTTTCATCGAGCTGGGCGTCGGCGATGTGCTGTCAGGGCTGATTAAACGAATTGCCCCCGATGCGCGCACGCTCCGTGTGGTAGACTCTAAGACGCTGGACGAGACCGTCGCAGCTTTGCGAGGCGTTGCATGAATCTTTCGTTAGAGGGACGCGTGGCGCTTATCACAGGCGCAGGCAGAGGGATTGGCAGGGCGGTTGCCGAGACGCTGGCGGCGGCGGGCGCACAGGTCGCCCTGCTCAGCCGTACTGAGACGAACGCACAGGAAGTCGCGCACGCCATCGAGACGGCGGGCGGACACGCGCTTCCCTTCGGCGGCGATGTCGCCAGCCCCGACACGGTAGACGCCGTGATCGAACAGACCCTGAAACACTGGGAGCGGCTCGACATCGTGGTCAATAACGCAGGCATCACGCGCGACACCCTGCTGCTGCGCATGAAGGACGACGACTGGGACGCCGTGCTGCAAACCAATTTGAAGGGCGCGTTTCTGTACAGCCGCGCCGCGCTCAAACCCATGATGCGCCAGCGCTGGGGTAGAATCGTGAACATCAGTTCGGTGGTTGGGCTGACAGGCAATGTGGGGCAGGCGAACTATGCGGCGTCCAAAGCCGCGCTGATCGCCTTCACCAGAAGCGTCGCGCTGGAGATGGGCAGTCGCGGGATTACCTGCAACGCCGTCGCGCCCGGACTGATCGAAACGGACATGACGCAGGCGATGCCGCAACAGGCGCGCGACTATGCGCTGCAGCGTATCCCCGTCGGGCGATTCGGAACCCCCGAGGACATCGCCTATGGGGTACTCTTTCTGTGCAGCGACTACGCCGCCTACATCACAGGACAGGTCTTTATCATCGACGGCGGACTAACCGTCGGAATCTAACCCTAATCAGAGGAGGTAGACCAACCATGAGTCAACAGGAAATCTTCGAGCGAGTGCAGAAGGTCATCGTGGAGCAGCTGGGCGTCGATGAGAACGCCGTCACTCCCGAAGCGAGCTTTATCGACGACTTCAACGCCGATTCGCTGGATCTCGTCGAGCTGGTGATGGCGTTCGAGCAGGAGTTCGATGTCTCCATCTCGGAGGAGGAGTCGGAGCGCGTGCGCACGGTGGCGGACGCGGTACGCCTGCTGAGCGAGAAGCTGCAAGCGGAAGAGTGAGATGCGCCGTCGGGTCGTCATCACAGGGCTTGGGCTGATTACCCCGCTGGGGCAGGGCAAAGAGGCGCTCTGGGAAGGGCTGACCCTGCCCCGCAGGGTGGTGGGGCCCATCACGCGATTCGACGCAACAGGCTACAGCACGCGAATCGCGGCGGAGGTCAAAGACTTTGATCCGACACAGTTCATGGATCGCAAGGACGCCCGCCGCGCCTCGCGTTTCATTCAGTTCGCCATCGGCGCAACGCATCTTGCGCTGGAGGACGCCTCACTTGCGATTACCGACGCTAATCGCGAACAGGTGGGCGTGCTGATTGGGTCGGGCATCGGCGGTATCGACTACATGGACACGCAGGTGCGCCTGCTGGAGCGGCACGGACCCGACCGCGTCAGCCCGTTCCTGCCCGCGATGATGATCAGTGACATGGCGTCGGGCATGGTCTCGATCCAGTTCGGGCTGAAGGGACCCAACCTGTGCGCGGTGACGGCATGCTCGACGGGCGCGGACGCGATTGGGCTGGCGGCGCGCCTGATTCAGTCCGGCGACGCGGAGGTGATGCTGGCGGGCGGCACGGAAGCAGCGATTGAACCGATTGGCATTGCGGGCTTCTGCGCCGCGCGGGCGATGTCGACGCGCAACGACGATCCTGAACACGCCAGCCGCCCGTTCGACGCCGAGCGCGATGGGTTCGTGATGGGCGAGGGTGCAGGCGTGCTGGTGCTGGAGTCGCTGGAACACGCGCAGGCGCGCGGCGCACGCATCTATGCGGAGGTGCTGGGCTACGGTATGACCGCCGACGCCTACCACATCACCCAGCCCGACCCCGAAGGCGACGGCGCGCTGCGGGCAATGCGCAAAGCCATCCACGACGCCGGACTCCAGCCGACCGATATCGATTACATCAACGCGCACGGCACTTCCACCCGCTACAATGACGCCAAAGAGACCCTCGCCATCAAGCGGCTGCTGGGCGAAGACGCCTATCGCGTGCCCGTGAGTTCCACCAAGTCGGTCACGGGACACCTGCTGGGCGCGGCGGGCGCCGTCGAGGCAGCCATCTGCGTGCTGGCGCTGCAGAATCAGACCGTTCCGCCCACCATCAACTACGAATATCCCGACCCGGAGTGCGACCTGGATTATGTGCCCAACGAAGCGCGCCCTGCCTCGCTGCGTTATGTGATGACCAACTCCTTCGGTTTCGGCGGGCACAACAGCGTGCTGGTGCTGGGGCGGGTGTAAGCCCCCAGCGCCATTTTAGCGTTCCACCAGCGTCTCCAGCAGCGCCTCAAATTCGGGGAAACTGGTCTGCACGCAGGCGACATCGTGAACGAGGGTCTCGCCTGAACGGGCAATCAGTCCCGCAATCGCAAGCGTCATCGCAATCCGATGGTCGCCATGACTGCGAACCTCCGCGCCGCGCAGGGGCGTCGGTCCCTGCACGCGTAGTCCGTCGGGCAGGGGTTCAATCTGTGCGCCCATTTTGCATAGCTCAGCGGCGATTGTCTCGATTCGATCGGATTCTTTGACGCGCAGTTCGGCGGCGTCGCGGATTTCGGTGGTTCCGTGCGCCTGCGTTGCCAGCAGGGTGAGGATGGGTACTTCGTCGATGAGGCTGGGCACGAGCGCGCCGCCGATTTGCATCGCGCCGAGGGGCTGCGAGCGCACACGCAGGGTCGCCGTCGGTTCGCCCGCCTGCTCGCTCACCGCGCTCCACTCCAGATGCACGCTCGCCTGCGCCAGCGCCTCCAGCATGCCCGTGCGCGTCGGGTTCACGCCCACATGCTCAATCGTCAGCTCAGAACCGGGCAGTAGCAGCGCGGCGGCAATCCAGAACGCCGCCGACGAGAAGTCGCCCGGCACGGTCAGCCTCTGCCCTTCCAGCGGTTGCTCGCCCCGCAGGCGCACGCGGTGCGCGCCCGACGCGTTCATCTGCTGCTCCAGGCTTGCCCCGAACGCCTGCAGCATGCGCTCGGTATGGTCGCGCGAGAGGCACGGCTCCGTGACCTCCGTGACGCCCGCCGCGTTCAAGCCCGCCAGCAGCAGGCACGATTTGACCTGCGCGCTGGCGACGGGGGTCAGGTACGGCATCCCGCGCAGTTCGCCCCCGCGAATCGCCAGCGGCAGGCGCGTCGCGTCCTCGCGCCCGTCGATGTGCGCGCCCATGCGTCGCAGCGGCTCCACCACGCGCCGCATCGGACGCCGCCGCAGCGACTCGTCGCCCGTCAGCACGCTGAAGATGGGCTGCGACGCCAGCACGCCCGCCATCAGGCGCGCTGTCGTGCCCGAATTGCCCGCATCGAGCGTGTCGGACGGCTCCTGCAGGGGCTGTCCGCCGCGCCCGATGATTCGCCAGTGCGCCGCGCCCACACGCTCCGCCTGCGCCCCCAGCTGCTGCGCCATCCGCAGCGTGCGCAGGCAGTCGTCCGACTCCAGAAAGCCTTCAATCTCCGTTGCGCCCCGCGCCAGCAGCCCCAGAATGACCGCGCGATGGGTGATGGACTTATCGCCCGGCGGACGCCAGACGCCCCGCACCCGCTTCGCAGGAGTAATCCGCCAGCTCTGCACGCCCGCACGATTCGCCCGCGCCCGCAAAACTCCTGTCGGGCAGGACTCGTGCGCCTTCCATCGAACTCCCCCCACGGAGGGCGACGATGCAGACCTACAGGCTATACATCGACGGCGAATGGGTGGACACCACCGAGCATTACGAAGTGCGCAATCCCGCTAACGGCGAGACGATTGCTCTGTGCGCCGTTGCAGGCGAGTCGGAACTGAACGCGGCGGTGGACGCCGCCAACCGTGCGTTCCCCGACTGGGCGGCGCGTTCCCACGAAGAGCGCGGCGAGTTGCTGCGCGCCGTCGCGCAGGGCGTCAAGGCGCGCTACGAGGAGTTCGCCTTCGCCGAGTCACAGGAGACGGGACGCTGTATCCGCGAGACGATGGCGCACGACATCCCCGCCACGATTGCCGTGTTCGAGTATTTCGCGGGGATTGCCCCTGCCACACTGGGCGAGACGATTCCCGTGCCCGGCATGTACCTGAACTACACGCGGCGCGAGCCATATGGGGTGGTCGGCGCGATTACCCCGTGGAACTTCCCCCTGTGGCTGGCGGCGATTAAGATTGCGCCCGCGCTGGCGGTGGGTAACACGATGGTTCTCAAGCCCGCGCCCACTACGCCGCTCACCGCGCTGATGCTGGCGGAGGTGATGCATCAGGCGGGTGTGCCTGCAGGCGTCTTCAATGTGCTGACCGACCCCACGCCCGCGACGATTGGCGACCTCCTGGCGCGCCATCCGCGCGTGCATAAAGTCTCCTTCACAGGCTCCACGGCGGTCGGCGTGCGCGTGATGCAGAACGCCGCGACGCATATCGCGCCTGTGTCGCTGGAGCTGGGGGGCAAGTCGCCGTTTCTGGTGTTCGCCGACGCCGACTTCGACCGCGCGCTGGCGCACGCGCTGCTGGCGAACTACTTTGCGCAGGGGCAGATGTGTACCGCCGCGACGCGAATCTTCGTGGAGCGCCCCCTGTTTGAGCGATTCCGCGACGCATTCGTCGCCCGCGCCCAGCGCCTGCAGATGGGCGACCCGCTCGACCCCACCACTGAGTTCGCCACCCTGCACAAGCGCGAGCAGCTCGAAAAGACCGAGTTCTATGTGCGTACAGCTGTGCAGGACGGCGCGAGAATACTCACGGGCGGCAAACGCATTATGGAGCCGCCGTTCGATAAAGGCTTTTACTTCCAGCCGACCGTGCTGGAAGAGGTGCAGCCCACCATGCGCGTTGCGTGCGAAGAGATTTTCGGTCCTGTCGCGATGCTGATGCCGTTCGAGGGCGAGGAGGAGGCGATTCGGCTGGCGAATAGCACCGACTACGGGCTGGCGGCGGGCGTGTGGACGCAAGACATCGGCAAAGCGCTGCGCGTCGCCCACCAGATTCAGGCAGGAAAAGTGTGGATTAACTGCTACAACATGATTCCGCCCCAGGCGCCCTACGGCGGCTACAAACTCAGCGGCTTCGGACGCGAGCTGGGGCTGCACTGCCTGCTCGAACTCTACACGCAGGTCAAAAATGTGCAGGTGGACCTCAGCCCCGACTACTTCGAGTGGTTTGGGTAGGCAACTTTTCGGGTATCCTTTATGATGTATGAGTAGCCCGATTGGACGCGAGGTGTTGCAGGTTCCCGTCGAGGAGGAGATGAAGCGCTCCTACCTCGATTACGCGATGAGCGTGATTATCGCGCGCGCACTGCCCGATGTGCGCGACGGTCTCAAGCCCGTGCAGCGGCGGATTCTGTATGTGATGCGTGAACTCGGCTTGACCCCCGACTCCCAACACACCAAGTCCGCCAAAGTGTGCGGCGAGACGACCGCGAACTATCACCCGCATGGGCAGGAGGTGGTCTACCCGACGCTGGTGCGCCTGGCGCAGGATTTTAACATGCGCTACCCCCTCGTGGACGGTCAGGGCAACTTCGGCAGCGTGGACGGTGATCCTCCGGCAGCCATGCGATATACTGAGACCCGCCTCACGCCCATCGCGATGGAGATGCTCGCCGACATCGACAAAGAGACCGTCGACTGGATGCCGAACTACCTGCAGAGCGCGGAGGAGCCGACGGTGCTGCCCGCGCGATTCCCGAACCTGCTGTGCAACGGCGGCAGCGGAATCGCCGTCGGCATGGCGACCAACATCCCCCCGCACAACCTGAGCGAGGTGGTCGACGCGCTTATCTATCGGCTGGAGCATCCCACCTGCACGCTGGAGCCGATTCTGAAGCTGCTGCCTGGTCCCGACTTCCCGACGGGCGCGCTGATCCTGGGCACGAAGGGCATCCGTCAGGCGTATGAGACGGGGCGCGGTAGCGTCGTGATGCAAGCTAAGACGCAAATCGAACCGCTGGACGGCGGCAAGAGCGCGATTGTCATCACCGAGTTGCCCTATCAGGTGAGCAAGGCGCGCCTGATTGAGCAAATCGCCGCGCTGGTCAAGGCGGGCAAGCTGGACGGCATCACCGACCTCGCCGACTACTCCGACCGCACGGGCATGCGCGTGGTGATTGAACTGCGCCGCGATGTGAACCCGAACCGCATGCTCAACAGCTTGCTCAAGCACACCCAGATGCGCAGCACCTTCGGTGTGATTCTGCTCGCGCTGGTGGACAATGTGCCCCGCGTGATGAGCCTGCTGGATTTGCTGGATCACTATCTGGAGCATCGGCGCGTGGTGATTGAACGGCGCACGCGCTACGAACTCTATCGCGCCAAGTCGCGCGCGCACATCCTCGAAGGGCTGCAGATTGCGCTCAACTTCCTCGATGAGATTATCCGCATCATTCGCCAGTCGGAGACCGCCGAGGTCGCCCGCCGCGAGATGATTCGCCGCTTCGGGCTGACCGTGTTGCAGGCGGACGCGATTCTGAACACGCAACTGCGCCAGCTCGCGCGGCTGGAACAGCAGAAGCTCGCCGACGAGTATCGCGGGCTGCTGCGCGAAATCGCCCGACTGGAGCATATCCTCTCCGACCCGAAGCAGGTGGAGCAAATCATCAAGGACGACCTGCGCACGCTGAAGGAGAAATTTGGCGACGCGCGACGCACGCGCATCATCGCCCGCGAAGCGGAAGACATCTCCGAAGAGGAACTCATCCCCGAAGAGGAGACGCTCATCCTGATTACGCGCGACGGATACATCAAGCGCGTGTCGATGGACGCCTACCGCTCGCAGAAGCGCGGCGGCAAGGGCGTGATCGCCACCACCGCCCGCGAAGAGGACGAGGTGGAACACCTGTTCCAGGTCAGCACGCACCATTACATCCTCTTTTTCACGGATCGGGGGCGCGTGTACCGCCTGAAGGCGTATGAGATTCCCGAAACCTCGCGGCAGGCGCGCGGCACGTCGGTGATTAACTATATCAACATCCAGCCCGACGAGAAGGTCACGGCGACCGTTTCGGTGCGCGACTTCGCCAGCGAGGGCTACCTCACGATGATTACGCGCGGCGGCGAAATCAAGCGCACCGCGCTCAGCGAGTTCGCCAACCTGCGCAGCAACGGCTTGAACGCCTTCGACCTCGAAAGCGGCGACTCGCTCGGCTGGGTGCTGCACACTTCGGGCACGGACGATGTGTTGCTGGCGACTCGCGCGGGGCTGGCGATCCGCTTCCCCGAATCGGATGTGCCCGTGCGCAGTCGCACGGCGGGCGGCGTGAAGGCGATTCGGCTGGGCAAGGACGACGCGCTGGTCGCGGCGTGCCGTGTGCAACCCGACGCGCTGCTGCTGGTCGTCTCCGAGAACGGGTTCGGCAAATGCACCCCGCTGAAAGAGTACCGCGTGCAATCGCGCGGCGGCAAAGGCATCTTCACGATGAATGTCACGCGCAAGACGGGCGCAGTGGTCGCGGCGGAGGTGGTGGAGAAGGACGACAAGCTCATCCTCGTCACCTCGAACGCGAAGGGCATTCGGCTGCGCGTGGCGGATTTGCGCATCACGGGGCGAATTGCGCAGGGCGTGAAGCTGATTGACCTCGCGCCGGGCGACACGGTGGCTGCCATCACGCGCATCGTGCTGGGCAAACGCCTGCACGAGGTGGACGCCGCCCGCGACGGGCAGGGCAGCTAACTCCCGCGGGCTAATCCCGAAAGCGGTAGCGCAGCAGCGTCCAGAGGGCTTCCAGACCGTCTGTCCAGCGGATTTTCTTGCCCTCCGCCTTGCGACGCGGGCGATAGTGCAGCAGCTCCACCTCGAGGATGGACACGCCGCGCTTGAGCGACTTCGCCGTGACTTCGGGGCAGAACTCGAACCGCTCGCATGTGAGGTTCATCGAGCGCAGCAGCTCCGTGCGGAACGCCTTGTAGCAGGTCGCCTCGTCGGTAAGCGGATAGCGAAACAGCAGGCGCACCGCCCACGCCAGCAGCCGATTCGCGATTTTATTCGGCAGGGGCATCTCGCGCGGCAAGCCCCTGAAAAAGCGCGAGCCGTACACCACCTGCGCCTCGCCCCGCACAATCGGCGCAACCACCTTCGGGATTTCGTTCGGGTCGTACTCCAGATCGGCGTCCTGAATAATCAGAATCTCGCCTGTGGCGTGCTGCAGGGCGGTGCGGATGGCGGCGCCCTTGCCCCGATTGCGCTCGTGACGCAACGCGATAATGTCCCGCTGCTCCGCCAGAATGTCGGGCGTTTTGTCGGTGGAGCCGTCGTCGACGACGATAATCTCCTTGCGGAACGGGGCGCGGCGCAGTCGCTCCAGCAGCTCCAGCAGCGTACCTTCCTCGTTGTAAATCGGCACAACGACCGTAATCAGCGGCTCATCCATCGCAGTCGCTCGCGCGTATTAAGTATACTACGGCAACGAGGTGAACCACATGCGATATGCGATTACTGCGGTTTTGCTGACTGTCGCGCTCAGCAGCTGGGCGCAAACGCTCAAGGTGGGCGATCCTGCCCCCGCCCTGCCCGTCGCCAAATGGGTCAAAGGGCAACCCGTGAAGGCGTTCGAATCGGGCAAAGTCTATGTCGTGGAGTTCTGGGCGACCTGGTGCGGTCCGTGCCGACAGACTATTCCCCATCTGACCAAGCTCGCCGAGAAATACAAGGACAAAGTCACCATCGTCGGCGTGAGCGTCTGGGAGCGCGCCGACCAGAACGACCCCAACGCCCACATCCAGCGCGTGGAGAAGTTCGTGCAGGACATGGGCGCGCAGATGAACTACATCGTGGCGGTGGACGGCGTGGAGGGCGTCATCGCTAAAAACTGGATGGAAGCCGCCGAGCAAAATGGCATCCCGACCGCCTTCGTGGTGGACCAGCAGAAGCGCATCGTCTGGATAGGACACCCGATGGACAACCTCGACGGGGTGCTGGAGCAGGTGCTTGCGGGCAACTTCGACTGGAAAGCGGAAGCGGAACGCCAGAAGCGCATGCGCGAGCAGATGGAAGCCCTCCAGAAAGACTACTCCGAATACGCCCAGCTGATGCAACAGCGCAAGTACGAGGACGCGCTCGCGAAGCTGGATGCGATGATTCCCAAATATCCCGATTACGACTCGCTCAAGATTGTCCGCTATCAGACCCTGTTGCGCATTGACGAGGCGCGCGCCTACGCTTACGCGCAGCAGCTGGCGCAGGGCGACTTCAAGGACAACGCGGAAGTGCTGAACATGCTGGCGTGGACGATTGTGGACGACGCGACCGAGCCGCCGCTCAAGTCGCCTGATTATCAGACGGCGATTGCGATTGCCCGCCGCGCCGTCGAGTTGACCAGAGAGCAGGACGCATCGATTCTCGACACGCTCGCCTACGCCTACTTCAAGAGCGGCGATGTGCAGAACGCCCTGAAATATCAGAAGCGGGCGGTCGAACTCGCTGAGAAAGACCCCAGCATGCCCGAAGAGATAAAGAAGGAGATACGCGAGCGCTACGAGAAGTTCCAGAAAGCGGCGAAATAGCTATCGCCTGAGCCGTTTTCGGGCGTGTGCAGGGGCGTGAGAGCCGCGCCCCTGCTTGTCTTTCTGCGCGGTATAATCTTGCGCGATGCAGTTCCTGCTTAAATGGCTTGTGTTTGCGGTCGCGCTTCACCTGACTTTCTGGAGCGGCGCGCGGTTGGGACTGGATATGCGCCCCAGCGAAAAGTGGCAGGATAACCTGCTGATGGCGCTGCTGCTGGGGCTGGTGAACGCGCTCATCAGGCGCGGGGTCAAACTCGCGCTGCTGCCGTTGAACTGCCTGACGCTGGGCATAGCGGGACTGCTGGTGAACACGCTGCTGTTCTGGGCGGTGTTTGCGCTTGCGCCGTTCAACTTCCGTGTGGGCAACTTCTGGGCGGCGTTGTATGGGAGCATCGTGCTGGGCATTATCAACGGTCTGCTGAGCGGCGTGTTGCTGCGCGAGGAGCCGAAGAAACGGAGGTAATGGGGTGGGGCGACTGCTGCGCGGGCTGGCGCTGTGGATTGGACTGTATGTGCTGCTGACGGGGGCGCATATGGGCGTGCTGTACGGGGTGAACGCCTTACGCACGCGCTACGAAAACGCGCTGGAGACGCGCGTCGGCGTGGACGCCATAGACCGCGAGCCGCCCTACAGCGGCGGGGAGCGGCTCATCGTTGCGCTGGACATCCAGCCGAGCGCGTACTGGCAGGAATCGCTGGCGATGAGCGCGATTATGAGCCTGATTGTCGCCGTGTTTGTGGGGCTGGCGTCGCTGGCGTTTCGCAAGGGGCGCGCCGCGAAATTGACGCTCGTCGCGCTGGTGGTGAACGGGCTGGTGTTCTACTTCTTCGCGCAGCTGAGCGAGCAGCTCTTCGCGGGCTACTTGCTGGGGCAGCCTGCGTCGGCAATCGCGCCTGCGATTCTGGTGGGGCTGACGCACGGCGCACTCAGCGCGCTGGTGCTGGGGGGTAAAAAATGAGCGTGGGGCGACTGGTGATTGTGTCGGGCGTGTCGGGCGCGGGCAAGACGCTCGCCCTGCAGACGCTGGAGGACATCGGCTATTTCTGCATCGACAACCTGCCGCCGTCGATGCTGGGCGCGCTGCGGGAGCGCGTCGCAACAGGGCAGCGCGTGGCGGTCGTGGTGGACACCCGCTCGGGCGAGCCGCTGGAAGATGCGGAGCAGACCGCGCTCCAGATGCGCGCGGAGGGCGCGCCTGTCGAGGTGCTGTTCCTCGATTGCGCCGACGAGGTGCTGGTACGCCGGTTCAAAGAGACGCGCCGCCCGCACCCGCTGGCGAACCGCGAGCCGAGCCTGCCGAAAGCCATCCGCACCGAGCGCGCGCTGCTCGCCCCGCTGAAAGCCATCGCCGACCATACGCTGGACACCACGCTGTTCAAACCGCAGGACCTGCGCGAAGCCATCCGCAGCCTGTACGCCGACTCGAAAGCGCAGGCGCCCCTGCGCGTGCGGATTATCTCGTTCGGGTTCAAATACGGCGTGCCCGCCGACGCCGACCTCGTGTTTGATGTGCGATTCCTGCGCAACCCGCACTATGTGCCCCATCTGAAGCCCAAGCCGGGCACAGACGCCGCCGTGCGCGACTATGTGCTGGGCGACGCCGAAACGCAGGAGTTTCTGGAGACGATGCGGGGCTTTCTGGAGTATCTGCTGCCGCGCTACGAGCGCGAGGGGAAGGCGTACCTGACGGTGGGGATCGGCTGCACAGGCGGTCGGCATCGCTCGGTCGTGTTGAGTGAATCGCTGGGGCAGTGGTTTGCCGAGCGGGGCTACCGCGCGGTGGTCGAGCATCGCGATCTGGGGCGCGGGGAGGAGGCGTAGCATGCGAGACGGTCGCTGGCGCTGGTTGATGCCCGGCATGCAGGTCAAGCGCTGGCTGGCGCTGTCCAGCGTGGGGCTACTGATTGCGCTGGGGGGTCTATGGATGGGGCTGGCAGGCGCGCCCGCGCAGTGGCTGGACGGGCTGTACCGCACAGTTGACGAATCCATCCGCCAGACGGCAACGACGCCGCGTGCGGCGCAGGCGATGCGCTGGGGGCTGGGCGTCGCGCTGATGGCGGCGGGGCTGGGCGTGTGGTGGTGGGGGCTGCGCCGCGCATGGCGCACGCTGGTCGGAATCCTGCAGCCGCGCGCCAGCGGGCGCGTGTGGGATGTGCTCTCGCGCTACGCGCTGATGGCGCACGGCAAGCGCGTGGTGGTCGTCGGCGGCGGCACGGGACTGTCCACCATGCTGCGCGGCATCAAGAGCTACACCGCGAACATCGTCGCGATTGTGACCGTGACCGACGACGGCGGCTCGTCGGGCAGGCTGCGTCAGGAGCTGGGCATCCTGCCGCCGGGCGATATTCGCAACTGCCTGATTGCGCTCGCCGACGCCGAAGGCGCCATGACCGCCCTGCTGCAACACCGCTTCAAGGACACTACGGGCAACCTCAGCGGGCATTCGGTCGGCAACCTGCTGATTGCCGCCATGACCCAGATTAAGGGCGATTTCGAACAGGCGATTCAGGAAATCAGCAAGGTGCTGGCGATTCGCGGGCGCGTGCTGCCCTCCACGCTGACCCATGTGAGCCTGCGGGCGGAGATGGAAGACGGCGCGTGCGTCGAGGGTGAGACCCGAATTGTGGAGTATCCCGCCCGCATCCGCCGCATGCACCTCAACCCGCCCGATACCGAGCCGCCTCAGGAAGCCCTCGACGCCATCCGACAGGCGGATGTGGTCGTGCTGGGACCGGGCAGCCTCTTCACGAGTGTGATTCCGAACCTGCTCGTGCCCAAAATCGCGGACGCGCTGCGCACGACCGACGCCTTCCGCGTCTATGTGTGCAATGTGATGACTCAGCCGGGCGAGACCGACGGGTTCACCGCCTCCGACCATGTGCGCGCGCTGGAGGCGCACGCGGGCGGGCGCGTATGCGACTATGTGCTGGTCAACACTGCCACGCCACAGCCCGAACTGATGGAGCGCTACCGCGCCAGCGGGCAGGACCTGGTGCTGCCCGATGTGGATCGCATCCGCCAGATGGGCTACAAGGTCATCACAGGCAACTTCATCAGCCAGAGCGACTATGTGCGCCACGACCCGAATCGCCTTGCGGAAGCCATCCTGCGACTGGCGAAGTGAGGTAGAATCCTGCCATGCCGCCGCTGCAGGTGGTGTGGTTCAAGCGCGACTTGCGCACGGTAGACCACGCGCCCCTCTACGAAGCGAGCCAGCGCGGGTGGGTCGCGCCGCTGTATATCTTCGAGCCCGACCTCTGGCGTCAGCCCGACGCATCGAATCGCCAGTGGCAGTTCGCTCGTGAGTGCCTGCTGGAACTGAATCGGGCGCTGGGCGCGCTGGGGGGACAATCGCACGGGCTGATTGTGCGCACAGGCGACGCCGTGCAGGCGCTGGAGCAGATTCATCAGGCGCACGGGATTGCCGCGCTGTGGGCGCATCAGGAGGTGGGCAACGACTGGACTTTCCAGCGCGACCGCGCCGTGCGTCGCTGGGCGCGGCAACGCGGCGTGCCGTTCCACGAGATTCCGCAGGATGGGATTATTCGCGGCTTGCAATCGCGCGAGGGCTGGCGCGACCACTGGGAGGCGGAGATGAACCGTCCGCTGGTTCCCGCGCCGCCTGTGTTGCAGATTGCGCCGTTGCGTTCCGACCCACTGCCTGACTCGGTCGGCGACGATGGGCGCCCGTTTGCGCAGCGGGGCGGGCGCAGTCGCGGGCTGGCGTTGTTGCGTTCGTTTCTGAGCCATCGGGTGCGCGGCTACGCGCGGGGGCTGTCCTCGCCGCTCAGTGCGCCCAGCGCATGCTCGCGCCTGTCGCCCTACCTGACATGGGGCGCGCTCTCGCTGCGCGAGGCGGCACAGGCGACGCGCCGCGCCCTCGCCCTCGCCCAGAACGACCCCAGACAGGCAGGCGCGCTGCGTTCCCTGCAGGCGTTCGAAGCGCGCCTCTCGTGGCGCAGCCACTTCATCCAGCGACTGGAGAGCCTGCCCTCGATTGAGTTCGAGCCGATGCACCCTGCACTGGCGCACGAGCGCACGGAAGTTGACCCTGCGCTGTTCGACGCATGGGCGCAGGGACGCACAGGCTACCCCTTCGTGGACGCCTGCATGCGGATGCTTCACGCGACGGGCTGGATTAACTTTCGCATGCGGGCGATGCTCACTGCCTTCGCGTGCTATCACCTGTGGCAGCCGTGGCGCGCCGTCGGACTGCATCTTGCCCGCCTGTTCGTGGACTACGAGCCGGGCATCCACTGGAGCCAGATTCAGATGCAATCGGGCAGCACGGGCATCAGCGCGTTCCGAATCTATAATGTGGTCAAGCAGTCGCATGACCAGGACCCGACGGGCGCGTTCATTCGCCGCTGGGTTCCTGAGCTGCGGCGCGTGCCCGTCGCGTGGGTCCACGAGCCGTACCGCATGCCGCCCGATTTGCAGCGTCAGTACGGGTGCGTGATTGGCGTGGACTACCCCGCGCCGATTGTGGCGCACGAGTCGGCGGCGCGCGCCGCCCGCCAGCGGCTCCACGAAGCCTACCGCACGCCCGAAGCGAAAGCCCTCAGCGAGCAACTGTTGCAACGCCACAGCTCGCGCGCCCGCCGCGAGGAACGCAAACAACCCGCCCGCATTCAGCAGCTGGAG
This sequence comes from Armatimonadota bacterium, assembly GCA_037442365.1. Classification (GTDB taxonomy): domain Bacteria; phylum Armatimonadota; class Fimbriimonadia; order Fimbriimonadales; family GBS-DC; genus GBS-DC. Next base: position 32,226 of record JBBIQK010000026.1, read on the forward strand.
CTATTTGAGTGAATGCTGACTTAACCGAGCAGCCACTCAACAGCATAGCTGTAGAGGATGTTCGGATGGGCGTCCGCTGGGGGAACAGTGTCCAGCGTGATGATTCGTAGTTGTGCGTGCGGGAAATGCGCCTGCGCGTCCAGCAGAGCGCGCGTCTCGCGCGTGTGTGTTGCAGCGTCGCTCAAGCTGGCGCATACCTGCACCAGCTCCAGTGTCCCGTCCGCCAGTTGCGCCACGATGTCGACCTCGTAGCCTGCGGGCGTGCGCCAGTATGCCACCTCTGCGCGCCGACGCAGGTACTCAATCAGCACACAGGTCTCCAGCGTATGCCCCAGCGGCAGCGCGCGCGGCGCAGTGTAAAATGGAACGAATCCCATGTCAATCGGGTAGACCTTACGCGGATTGGAATGTTGCTGTGCCTGCGAGTAGGAGAAATACGGTACCGACCGCACCAGAAACGCATCCTCCAGATAGCTGACCATTGCGTACAGGCTATCCTTGCTCACAGAGAAGCCCTGCGAACGCAACTCGTTGTAGAATCGGTTCACGCTGAAGGGCGCGCCGGGATTGCCCAGCAGCTGGCGCGTCAGACGGCGCAGTACGGGCAGGTTGCTTACCCGATAGCGCTCCACTACATCGCGCAGGATAACACTGTCCACATAGTTCGTTAACAGCTCGCGCCGATCAATCGCCTCCTGCCCAACCGCTTCAGGAAAGCCGCCCGCCTCCAGATAGCGCATCAACTGCGCGTGCAGTGCGGAGCGCTGCGCTTTGGGCAGGCGCGCGAAAGAGTCGGCTGGCTCCTCGCCCAGATGGCGCAGGTATTCACGAAAGCTAAACGGGAAAATCACCACGGGCAGCGCGCGCCCACGCATACTGGCGGCAATCTCATACGCCAGCATGCGTGCAGAAGAGCCTGACAGGTAAACTTCCACCGCCTCGCTGTCCATAATCCGCCGTACAAAGGTCTCCCAGCCCGGCGCCAGCTGTATCTCATCCAGCAGGAGCAACACGCGCTGCCTATCGCGCAGGTGTGGGTAAAGGTAGTAGTAGCGTTCTATGATATGCTGGAGGTCGCCTGCATGCAGGTCGAGCAGCCGTTCATCCTCGAAGCTGAAGTAAAGCACCTGCTCGCGAGACGCGCCGCGCAGCAGAAAATCGTGCGCAACCTGCCAGAGAAAAGTTGTCTTGCCCGCGCGCCGCATGCCTATCACAGCAAAGGCTTTATTCGGAAGGGCATGTACGCGAACATCGCGCCGCGTGAAAGCGGGTATCGGGCGCGTCGCGCCCTCCACCACCTTCTCTTGAATCACCGCCAGAAGCTGTCCTTCCACGAAGGATAGTTTGCCGACAATCCCACGCCCGCGACACGACTCAGCGGGTGTGCGCCGGCGTGTGCGGGCGCGTCAGGGGCGCCGCGCCGATGGGTATGAAGACGGATACACGACTTTGCGCCTGCTGGATAGGGTACACTACTCGCCCGATGCAGGCAAGTATCGCGGAACAGATCGGCGCGCTGCGGCGCGGCGCGGACGACATCATCACCGAAGCGGAGCTGGAAGCCAAACTCGCGCGGGGTAAGCCCCTGCGCGTCAAGCTCGGCATCGACCCCACCGCGCCCGATGTGCATCTCGGCTGGGCGGTCGTGCTGCGCAAACTGCGCCAGTTTCAGGACTTCGGGCACACCGCCTGCCTGATTGTGGGCGACTTCACGGCGATGATTGGCGACCCGACAGGCAAGTCCAAGACCCGACGCCAGCTCAGCCGCGATGAGGTGATGGGCTATGTGGAGCGCCTCAAGCCGCAACTGTTCCGCATTCTGGACCCCAAGCGCACGCAGGTCTACTACAACGCCGACTGGCTGGGCAAGATGGGCTTTGCGGAGGTGATTCAGCTCGCCAGCCGCTACACCGTCGCCCGCATTCTGGAGCGCGAGGACTTCGCGAACCGCCTCGCGAACAACCTGCCGCTGGGGATGCACGAAATCCTCTACCCGCTCTGTCAGGGCTACGACTCGGTCGCGATTGAGGCGGATGTGGAGCTGGGCGGCAGCGACCAGCGGTTCAACAACCTCGTCGGGCGCGACCTGCAGCGCGAGTACGGGCAGGAGCCGCAGGTGGTGTTCCTGATGCCCCTGCTGATTGGGCTGGACGGCAAGGAGAAGATGAGCCAGTCGCTGGGCAACTACATCGGCATCAGCGAGCCGCCCGACCAGATGTTCGGCAAGGTGATGAGCCTGCCCGATGAGCTGATGACGCACTACTTTGTGCTGTGTACCGATGTGCCGCTGGAGGAGGTGCAGGCGCTGGAGCGCGACTGGCGCGAGGGCAGGGTCAACCCGCGCGATGTGAAGCGGCGGCTGGCGCGGGAGATTGTCGCGATTTATCACTCGCAGGACGCCGCCGCGCACGCCGACGAGGAGTTCCTGCGTATCTTTTCGCAGCGGCAGGCGCCCACCGACGCGCCCGAAGTCGCCATCCCGTCGCAGCTCATCCGCGAGGACGGCACGGTGATGCTCGCCGCGCTGATTGCAGGGATTGGCTACGCGCCGAGCAACTCGGAGGCGCGTCGGCTGATCCAGGGCGGGGGCGTGGAGCTGGACGGCGCGCGCGTGAGCGACCCGACCGCCGTGTTCCCTGCGGACGAGCTGCGTGGGCGACTGCTGCGCGTGGGCAAGCACAAGTTCGCGCGCCTGTGCTGACGGCTACTCCTCCAGCGCGCGCTGCAGGTCTATTGTAAAGCCGGGCAACGCCTCTGGCTGGAAGGTCTGTCCCGCCGTCGCCGTTGCGCCAATCACATACCCTTCAGGCGTCCAGCGCAACTCCTGCACGGCGAGCGTCTCCGAGTCGATGAGCCAGTACCACGCGACGCCCGCCTGATGGTACAGGCGCACCTTGTCCACCGTATCGCGGGCGCGCGTGGACGGTGAGACCACCTCCACTGCGAGGTCGGGCGCGCCCTGTACCTTGCCTGCAGGGGTCAGCGTCTCTGCCGCGCGCGCCTCGCGCACAAAGCAGATATCGGGAATCACGCCCGCGCCGTTCGGCAGGGCGACATCCACCTCCATCAGCACGACGCCCAGCCGCCCCGCACGCACATGCTGGCGCAGCGCATAGGCAGTGGTCAGCACAATCTCCTGATGGCGGCGCGTTGGGGAAGCCATCGGCATGAGTGTACCACCAATAAGCTCGCAGCGCGGCTCCAGCTCCGCCTGCAGCCACGCCTCGAGTGTCCACTGCGCTGTCTGCGTCGCCGTCGGAGGCATACTCCAATTCTACCTCGCTTGCGAACGCGGCGGCAGCGCCTCCAGCACTTGCAGGGCAATCTGCGCGTTGCCTGCGGGAGGCATCAGGTAAATCCCCTGCGCGTAGGGGTCTGCCTGACGCACGAACTCCTGCGCAATCGCCAGCCCGACCTGTTGCGCGGAGTCTTCGGGCGCGTCCGCCATGCGCCGCAGGATGGCTTCGGGTATCTCGATGCCCGGCACTTCGTTGTGCATAAACTCGGCGTGGCGCGCGCTGCGCAGGGGCAACACGCCCACGAGCCATGGCGTGCGCAGTTTGTGTAGCAGCTCCGCCGTGCGCTCCACGAAGGGCATTTCGAACAGCGGTTGGGTGTAAATCAGGTGCGCGCCCTCGTCGATTTTACGGCGCAGGCGTTCGTCTTCGGCGTCCTGGTCAGGCGCGAGGGGGTTGTAGGCAGCGGCGATGGTGAAGTTCGCGTACACGCCGATGCTGTTGCCCGCCAGATCGCGCCCCTCGTTGAACCGCCGCAGGATACGTACCAGCCCCACCGCGTCCACATCGAACACGCTGGTCGCCGTCGGGTAGTCGCCAATCTGCGCGGGGTCGCCCGTGATTGCCAGCACATTCCGAATGCCCAGCGCGTGCGCGCCCAGCAGGTCGGACTGAATCGCCAGCAGGTTGCGGTCGCGACAGGCGAAGTGCATCATCACCTCGATGCCCGCGTCGCGCTGGATGATGTGCGAGGTCGCTATCACATTCATCCGCAGGCGCGCCCGCGCCCCGTCCGAGATGTCGATCAGATGCACGCCGTTCTCTTTGAGCAGGCGCGCGTTCTCGATGACCTTCTGGATTTTCAGCCCGCGTGGCAGGTCGAGTTCGACGGTAATCACGCGCTCCTTGCCCAGCAGTTGCGACAGGCGCGACGGCTCAGCGGTCGGGAGTTCCTCTTTTGGGGCGCGTTCGCGCGTGCGCACGGCGACGGCAGTGCGGGGGCGGGTCTTCGCCGTGTGTGCGTACTGGGCGACGGCGCGGGTATGGTCAGGCGTCGTGCCGCAGCAGCCGCCCACGATCGATGCGCCCGCCTCCACCAGCCGCGCCGCGTACTTGCCGAAGTAGTCGGGATGGATGTCGTACACCACCTGCCCGCGCACCAGCTGGGGCAAGCCCGGCGTGGGCATCGCGCTGATGGGCAGCGCCGTCGCGCCCGCCATCATCCGCACGATGTCCAGCATCCGCTGCGGACCCACGATGCAGTTGCCCCCCACCGCGTCGATATCCAGCGCCTGAAGCTGCTCGGAAAAGCGTTCGGGTAGCCCGTCCATCAGCGTCTCGCCGTCCTCCACGAAGCCTTTGGAGGCGATGATGGGCGCCTCGGGCGCGAGGCGACGCGCCACACGAATCGCCAGCGCCAGCTCCTGCGGATCGATGAAGGTCTCAAAGATTAGCCCATCCACATCGCCCTCCAGCAGGGCGCGGATTTGTTCTTCGAACGCCTGCTCCGCTTCGGCGAGTCGCACCTCACCCATCGGCTCCAACGGTTTGCCCACGGGTCCGACCGCGCCGAAGACGAACGCGTCCGCGCCGACCGCCTCGCGCGCCAGTTGCGCCGCCGTGCGATTGATGCGCTGTACCAGCACATCGGGCGAGCCGAACTGCTCCAGCAGGCTGTAGGCGGGGGGTAGCTCGCTGCCGCGCTCCGGCAGGTTCAGCAGGCGGATGCGGTTCGCAAAATAGGTATTGGTCTCAATCAGCCGTGCGCCCGCGTCGTAGTAGTCCCGGTGCAGGGCGCGCACCACCTCTGGATGGGTCAGGCTCGCCAGCTCATACGGCTGGGGAACGCCGCGCAGGGCAAGCATCGTGCCCAGCGCCCCATCGGCGACCAGCGCGCCCTGCGCCAACCGCTCCCGAAACGCCGCTCGGGTCATTTCAAAGGAAGTATACCTGAGCCTGCTCGAAGTTTCAGAAGGAGCAATTACGCCAGCTGTGCCGCCAGAGGCGGTCTAAGTGTCTTTGCATTAGATTTTCAACTCCTTGCCTCCCAACTGCTGCAACCCTGCAATCACTGCCTCTCGCAACGCCTCCACACGCTCATAAGAACGACGCGGCAATAAACTCCCCTTCACACGACGCCACACCGTCTCCATCAAGTTCCTGTGCGGACTATACGGCGGCAAATAATACAACGCCAACCCGCAACGCGCCCACGCCTCCATACGCGAACG
>JBBIQK010000027.1:0-37675 GCA_037442365.1 Armatimonadota bacterium
ACCTCGCCGTTTGGTGGACCACCCCCATTCCAGACGCTCGGACCCGCGTGGACAGACCCCGTTTCCGGGCGCACACGAATCGCGTTCAGCAACAACGCAACCACAGGCTCTATCGTGGTCATCGAGGATACAGGCGCGTCCGCCAGCACGGTCTGGAGCGCGAATGTCGCGCTGGGGCTGAACTATCGCTGGTGGGGCAATGTAGTTGCCAGCCTCGACTTCAGCACGCTGTACGCGAACTCGTTCTCGGATGCAGGGAATCCTGTCTTCACGGCGCTAAATGCGACTAACGGGCAGATTCTCTGGCAGATTTTCTCGAATGTGTTCAACGGGATGAACCAGTACCAGAATCCTGTGGTGGGCGGCGACGGCACGATTTACAGCGGCGGGCGCGTCACCATTCCGCCGCCGATTATGAACGGTCCCGCCGCCACCGGGCAGGCAGGCGACTTCTGGAACTCGCTGGCTGCCAGCGACCAGGTCACGCGTCCGTGGACGCTGACCAACCTGCGCGCTAACGACGACAGCGCGACGGGAATCACCCTCGAGAATATCGACTTCGCCGAGTCGTCCACCTATCCCCCTTCGGACGGCGACGACCTGATGCGCGACTACCACTACATCGGCGCGCTGGGCTACAACGGACCCGCGACCATCCGCCTGACCGGTGTACCCGCAGGCAACTACGACCTGTACCTCTACAGCTTCACGCCAATCGCTACGGATCAGAACGCGGTGTTTACGGTGAACGGCGTCACAAAGACGGTTGCCTCCAGTACCCCTTTCACAGGCTATCAGGAGGATGTGAACTATGTCGTGTACCGCAATATCTCTCCCACGAACGGCGAGATTAGCATCACCGTCGAGATAGACCTGTTCAATCAGTACGCAGTGGTGAATGGACTGCAGCTGGTCGCCCTATCGGGTAGTCTGGCAGGCAAGCGTGTGAATGTGGACTTCAACCAGCTGGGGCAGCAGGGCGGCGGCATCACCGCCATTCGTCCCGATGGCACAATCCGCTGGCAGTTCAAGCCTGAAGGCAGCGGCGAGTTCAGCGGCTGGCCCGTCGTGACCTGCGGTCGGGTGCTGTACGCCTGCGATCAGGTGGACTTCGCCACGACCTACCTGTACGCGGTGCGCGACAACGGCAATGACGCCTCGTTGCTCTGGCGGTTCCAGCTGCCCTACAACTACTTCGGCAACAACTCGCCCGCCGTCGCGCCCGACGGCGCGGTGTATGTCGCTGCTTCGCGCGATAGCGCCGACTCGCAGACGCTGTACGCCTTTGCGCCCGCCCCCGCTGGCGACATCAACGCCGACGGCTGCATCGACGACGCCGACCTGCTGCAGGTGCTGTTCGCCTTCGGCGCGACAGGCTGCTTCCCTGAAGATGTGAACGGCGACGGCGTGGTGGACGACGCGGACCTGCTCGAGGTGTTGTTCAACTTCGGCGCGGGGTGCTAAGTCCCAAAGCGTGTTCCCCTGCTCCACCAAAAGCAGGGGACCCCCTTCATAATCCCACAAAACCACTCACAATCACGCCCCCAATCCAGAGCGTCAGGTACGCCCACGCGCCGAAGCGCACCCAGCGACGCACAAACTGCGGGTTGCGCCGCCGATACCACTCCGCTAACCCAACCGCCATCGCCAGCACGGCGAGCTTCACCCCAAAAAACGCGCCCCAGCTGAGCTGAATCAGCCAGTCCATCAGCGGGTTGAACTCGGTCGCATAGCCGCGCGTAATCAGCCAGTAGGTACTCAACGCATCCGCAATCACGAGCAGGCACAGTCCCAGAGTCTCCTTGTGGCGCATACCATCCCCCACAGCAACTTTCGCGCCAGAGGTATAATCCCGCCGTTATGGACGCCCGTGCAATTTATCAGAATCTGGAGAACTGGCACAAGGAGACCGCGCTGCTGGGCTCGATTGCAGGCGTGCTGGGCTGGGACCAGCGCGTGATGATGCCCCCCAAAGCCGCCCCGTACCGCGCGAACCAGCTCGCGATGCTGTCGGGCATGCTCCACCAGCGCGCGACAGACCCGCGCATCGGCGAGTGGCTGAGCCAGCTGGAAAATAGCGAACTGACCCAGCCGCCCGACAGCGCGCCCGCCGTCAACATCCGTCAGTGGCGACGCGAATACGACAAACTCACCAAACTGCCCACCGAGCTGGTGGTCGAGTTCACGCGCGTCACCAGCCTCGCCGAGAAAGTATGGGAAGAGGCGCGTGAGGAGTCGGATTTCCGCCTGTTCCAGCCGCACCTGGAGAAGATTGTGAGCCTCGTGCGCGAGATTGCCGAGCGACTGGGCTATGAGCGCGAACCCTACGACGCGCTGTTGGACGAGTACGAGCAGGGCATGACCGCGCAGGAGGTAGAGCGGCTGTTCGAGCCGCTGCGCCGCCACACGCCAGAACTCGTGGCGCAGATTCAGAGCGCCCCGCGCCAGCCCGACGCCAGCATCCTGCGCCGCCACTACCCCCGCGAGGCGCAGGAGCGCCTCTGCCGCCTGATTGCCGAGCGAATCGGCTTCGACTGGCAACGCGGACGGCTCGACCCCACCGTCCACCCTTTCGCCACGCGCCTGACGCCCGGCGATGTGCGCATCACCACGCGCTACTACGAGGACTTCCTGAACCCGTCGCTGTTCGGCACGATTCATGAGCTGGGGCACGCGCTCTACGAGATGGGGCTGCCTGAGGAGCACTGGGGCACGCCGATGGGCGCGTCCACCTCACTGGGGATGCACGAATCGCAATCGCGCATGTGGGAGAACTTCGTGGGGCGCAGCCGCGCCTTCTGGGAGTATTTCTACCCCATCGCGCAGGAGCATTTCGACGCGCTGCGCGGGGTCGCGCTGGACGACTTCGTGTTTGCCGTCAACGCGGTGCAGCCCTCCACCATTCGCGTCGAGGCGGACGAGGTGACCTACAACCTGCACATTCTGCTACGCTTCGAGCTGGAGCTGGCGCTGCTGCGCAACGAGCTGCAGGTCGCCGATCTGCCGGAGGCGTGGAATGCGAAGTTCAAAGCCTACATGGGCTTCGAGCCGCCTAACGACGCGGAGGGCGTGCTGCAGGATGTCCACTGGTCGGGCGGGATGATTGGCTACTTCCCGACTTACACGCTGGGCAATCTGTACGCGGCGCAGCTGTTCGAGGCGGCGGAACGCGACCTGGGCGATTTGCACGCGCAGTTTCGTCAGGGCGAATTCGCGCCGCTGCTGGAGTGGCTGCGCGAGAAGGTGCACAGTCAGGGGCAGCGCTACCCCGCCAATCAGCTCATCGAGCGCATCACGGGCGCGCCCCCCAGCGCGGAACCGCTGCTGCACTACTTCCAGCGCAAGTTCACGCCCCTTTACGGGCTTTGATGGGGTATAATGTGGGATGGCGAGGAAATGAGCGCGTGTTTGGCTCCTTTCCGGGCGACTTTTCCTCACCAACCCCACCACACACAGGGGGCGCGGATACCCCGCCTGCGCCCCCTGGCGTCTCCCTGAAGTAAGGTTGCGCTGCTTATGACGATTCCCGACGCTTTCAGGTTCCCGTGCCCCGATACCGACGCGCCACGCTATAGCGTCGGGCTGATGGCGGGCACTTCGCTGGACGGGATTGACGCCGCGCTGGTGCGTATCGAGGGCGCGCGCGATGCGATACGCGTGCAGACGCTCGCGACTCACTACCTGCCCTACACGCCCGACGAACGCGCAGGGCTGCTACGGCTCATCGAGTCGGGCGCGCTTGCCGAGCTGTGCGCGTGGGACGCCTATCTGGGCGCGCGGTTCGCGCAGGCGGCGCATGCGGTCATCGCCAAGGCTAACCCGCCGCGCGTGGACTTTATTGGCTCGCACGGGCAGACGGTCTGGCATGCGCCCGACGCGCAGACGCTCCACATACCGACGCCCAACACGCTGCAGATTGGGCAGCCCGATGGGATTGCCGCGCGGGTGGGCGCGCCTGTGGTCGCCGACTTCCGCACGCGCGATATGGCGTATGGCGGGCAGGGCGCGCCGCTCGTGCCGATTGTGGACTGGCTCCTGCTGCGCCACGATACGGAGCCCCGCGCCGCGCTCAATCTCGGCGGAATGGCGAACCTGACCGTGCTGCCTGCAGGCGGCGCGCCCGACGCCATCCGCGCCTTCGACACGGGACCCGCGAACGCGCTGATCGACCTCGCCGTGCAACAGGGCACGGGCGGCGCGCAGACCTTCGACCGCGACGGCGCACTGACGGACGCAGGCGAGGCGCATACGCCTCTGCTGGAATGGCTGCTGGGGCATCCCTACTTCCAGCAGCCGCCGCCCAAATCGACGGGGCGCGAGACCTTCGGGCATGCGCTGCTGGAGGAGATACACACACGCTTTCCCAGCCTGCCGCTGCCAACGCTTGTCGCCACGCTGACCGAGTTGACCGCCGCGACGATTGCCGACGCGCTCCAGCGCTGGGTGCTGCCCGATTGCCCCCTCAGGCGGCTGATTGTCTCGGGCGGCGGGCTGCACAACCGCGCGCTGATGCGCCGAATCGCCCGCCGCCTGCCCCAGCTCACGCTGGAATCGTCCGCCGCATATGGCATAGACCCCGACTTCAAGGAAGCCATCGCCTTCGCCGTGCTGGCGGACAGGTTCCTGCAGGGCTTGCCCGCGACCTACCCGAACACGACGGGCGCGAGCCGCCCGACGCTCGCGGGCAAACTCGCGCTGCCGTGATTCTTATACCAATCTGCGGGTCAGAGTTCATGAATTGCCACCTCCCAACGACAACAACGCCTCCCGTATCCACGACCAACCTGCCAAACGCAACACACGAGCAGACGACGACGCCAACTCACGCAATACACTCTCCACCGCCAACATCTTCCCCTCAATATCCCCATACACCACACCCTCTACACTCCGACGCAACTCCTCAAACACACGCTCTACAGGGTTCAACTCAGGAGAATACGCAGGCAAATACACCAACCCAACACCCACCTCACGCACCATACGCGCCCGATGCGCAGGCGCATTATCCCACACCACCGCCCCAACACCCGCCTCGCGCCACACCCGCAACACCGCACACACCGCCTCCTTACCCAACCGCTCCGACCAACACCACCACACCCGACCCGTCAACGGGTCAACCGCCACCTGCAAGTACCGCCACACATACCGACGCTCCACACGCGCACGCACCTTCACCCCACGCGCTCCCCAACGCCGACGCACCACCCCAATCAACCCCACACGCATCTCATCCACAAACACCACACGCCCCTCCACCCCCCTGCGCCCGCAACGCCTCTCCAAGCCCCCTTTTTTTCCACTGCGCCTGAAGCGCAGCGTCCGCCCCCACCGCCATCGGACGCGGCACCTTGCGCCGAAACCCCAATCGCCGAAACAGCTTATACATCTGGTCGTAGGACAGCGACACGCCCAACTCACGCGCACACCAGCGGATGGCGTCTTGAATGCTCGCAAAACCGTGTGTCGATGCCTGCTGTACCAAGCGTGTCTGCTGTTCCAGTGTGAGGGGACGGGGCGGGCGCGTGCCGCAGCCGCCGCGGGCGCGTTGGGTGAGGGTGTGTAGTCCGTCGGTTCGGTACCACGCGAGCCAGTTGTGGATGGCGCGTGCGGAGACGCCGAGCAGGGTGGCGGTTTCAGTGAGGGTTTTGCCCTGTCGCAGGAGCGCGAGTGCGTGGATGCGTCGTGCGATGTGTGGGTTTTTGGTGCGTTTGTAGAGTTGGATGAGTTCATCGGCGGAGTGTTGCCAGTTGACGATAAGTTTGCGTCCTCTCATCGTGTGTATCCTCCGTGTTGGGAAGTATACCCGTTTCAGGAATCGTGGCAGGCAGATTGGTATTACTTCTGCGCGATTCGCGCACCCAGCACCTCCAGCGCCCGATCGAGCTGCGGGTCGCGGTCTGCCAGCCAATCTTCGGGCGAGAGCCACACGGCGATGTCGGGCTTCTCGCCGTTGTTCTCCATGTTGGAGCCGTCGATGCGGTACGCGCCCTGCTGCGGCATGCGCGCGCCCGTCCCGTCCACGAGGCTCAGCCCCCATGTCCAGATGACATAGCCTGGCGTCTCCCAGCCGATCAGTGTCGCGAGCTTGCGCGCGCGCATAGCGTAGGGGAACATCTCGCCGTTGGACATGCTGCGCTCGTTCATCAGCACGACCATCGGCATATCGAGCGCGTTGGGCGGACCGAGATTAGGCGCGCCGTCGCGCGGCACATAGTAGGCGTAGGGCTTGCGCTCCAGCCAGTCGACCAGCGTGTCGGCGATGTTGCCCCCGCCGTTGAAGCGCACATCGATAATCATCGCCTTTTTGCCCTGCGCGTACTCGTAGAACTCGCGTTCGAAGCGTTCGCGGTCGCCGCCGCCCATCGCCGCGATATGCACATAGCCGACCTGCCCGTTCGTGCGCTCCTCGACGAGCGTGCGCAGGCGGTTGACGCGATTCTGGTAGTGCAGCTGGCTCCACTCGCCGCCGCTGATGGGCTGGTAGCGCACGGTGCGCGCGCCCTCCTCCACAGGCGCACGGTTCACCAGAAACTCGAAGGTGCGATCGCCCTTGTCGTTGATGCGCTGCCAGAGTTTCTGGTCTGCCTGCACAGGCTCGCCGTTGATCTTCAGCACATACTCGCCCGGATAGATGCGCGTTTCGGGGAACGCGGCGGGCGAACCTTCGGGCACGGCGGCGACCTTCAGCCCCGGTCCGCGATGGCTGTAGTCGATGGTGAAGCCCAGGTGGGGCGTGCTGGGGCTGCGCGCCGTCGCGCTAGAGCGCGGCGAGACCTCCGTGTGCGAGCCTTCCAGCTCGCCGACCATCATCGACAGCACCACGCCGAACTCTTCGGGCACGCCGACGCCTGTGAGCAGCGGGCGATACCGCTCGCGAATTGCCGCCCAGTCGCGCCCGTGCATCGCAGGGTCATAAAAGCCGCGCTCATACGCCCGCCAGAACTGCACGAACGCCGCCTCGCGCTGCGCCTGCGCGTCAAACTCGTAGTCCGCCTTGAACTCCACCTTGTCCACGCGGTTGTTGGCGTCCAGGCGCATCACATACAGCTCGCCGTTGCGAATAAAGTAGAGCCGTTTCGCGTCCGCCGAGACGCGCAGCGCGCCGTGCCCGCCGCCGCTGGTGAGCCGCCGACTCTCGCTGCCGTCATACGAGACCTGCCAGAGGTCGCCTTCCGAGATGAAGTAAATCCTGCCGTCGCTGGCGGCGGTCAAATCGCCCTGCGGCGGCTGCGCGTTCCAGCGACGAATGCGCCGATCGATGTCCTCGAAGTCGATGCGCACCTCCAGCGGCGGGTCGTCTTTGGGCTTTTCGAACTGGATGTCTTTGTCGTCGCGGCGGGCGGTCTCGCGCGTGAGCGGAATGGCGTAGAGGGCGTTCCCCGCGCGATTGCTGAAAAAGTAGAGGTACTTGCCGTCGGCGGACCATGCAGGCTGGCTATGGAAGGCGTTCAGGCGCGTGATGTTGACGGGCGCACCGCTGCCGTCTGCAGGCAAAATCCAGAGGTTCCACGCCCCGTAGGCGGCGCGCCGCTGCACGCACAGCCAGCGCATATCGGGCGACCACGCAAAATCGCCGCCGCCCAGCCCGTACCAGTGCGTGCCCGGTTCGTGCAGTACCTTCTTCGCCTCGCCCGTCTCCAGAGTCAGCACGAACAGCCCGCCGTCCGCGCCCGAGACCCAGAAGCCCAGCTGCTTGCCGTCGGGCGAGAGGCGCAGGCGCGTGACATCCGCGGGGCGGTCAAAGAGCCGTCGTACTTCGAGCGTCTCCAGGTTCAGCGCGTACAGTTGCTGGTGATAGTTGCGGTCGGAGGTGAAGTAGAGCGTCTTGCCGTCTTTTGACCAGACGAAATCAGAGTCGTCGCCCACCCAGTCGGTGAGTTGGCGGGCGAACTCGGCGTTGCGCTTATCGGGTGTCGCTTTGGGCTTTTCGATGTCGATAAGCCAGAGGTCGCCGCGCAAGCGGAAGGCGAACTGTTTGCCGTCGGGCGACGGCTCGGCTTCCTCGACGCCGCTGGCGAGCAGCTCACGCTGGCGGGTGGTCAGCACATCGTCCTGCGCCGCCACGAAACTCAGTTGCTGCGGCTGGCGCTGCCCTGCCTTCAGCAGGTAGAGGCGTCCCTCGTATTCGAACGCGATATCACCCGTGCTGGCGGCGACGGTCGGGAAGCGCACCGCCCCGCCCACGAACTGGGTTAACTGCCGCTTGCGCCCGTTGAGGTCAACCGTCCACAGATTGGGCGTGCGCCGCGCGTTGTCCTGAAACACGGGCAGCCGCTCGCCCATGCGCGGCGAATCGGGTGTCTTCTCGCCGATGGTCACGGTCAGCAGCGTGCGTCCGTCGGGCAGCCACTGCGTCCACAGGTGCTGATTCTGGTCGCGGGTGAGCGCGCGCCGCTCGCCCGTCTGCAGATTGGAGAGCCAGATTTGCATCGCGCCCGAACCCGTGTAGCGCGGACGCCACCAGGGGAACCCATACCGCCCATACGCCAGCGTCCTGCCGTCGGGCGCAATCTGCGGACCCGAGAGCGACACATAGTCCTCCACCACGCGGCGGAACCTGCCCGTGGCGACCTCCAGCTCGACAAGCGCGGGGTTGTTGGAGTCGTAGGACGCGCTGTAATAGAGGAACCGCCCGTCGCGGCTCCAGCTGCTGGGGATTTCGGACTGCGCATGGAAGGTCAGCTGCACGGGCGCGCCGCCCCCGACGGGAATCGCGAACACATCCCAGTTGCCGTTTCGCACGCTGGCAAACGCAAGCCACTTGCCGTCAGGCGACCAGAGCGGGTAGGCGTCGTAGGCGACATGGCGCGTGAGCGGCGTCGCCCGCCCGCCCGCGCTGGGCGCCACCCAGAGGTCGCCCCGATACACAAACGCAATCTGGGTTCCGTCGGGACTGAGCGCAGGCATCCGCGCCCCGACAATCGGCTGCGGGGCAGGCGCGGGCAACTGCGCGAAGGTATTCAACAACAACGCATAGAGACCCAAGAACACTCCAACGCAAGCACGAATACGCATACTGCGTTAGATTCCCCACGCAGGCGTGTGTTCCTCTCAGAAGCGATTTAGGAAAGGGGGGCAAGCACAGAGGTGGACTGCGTCTTCACCTGACGGCTTTAACTGTCGGGCAGAGGCGCGCCTTTACATACGCTGGGTGCGCGCACAAACGGTGCATGTCTCAAAAAAACTACCCACTCGAGGCTGCGCATGTCGGGTATCCTATCGGCGGAGGTTGGCGCGATGCAAACGCAGATTCGATGGCTAGGACACTCGACCTTTCTAATTACCTCTCCGAACGGCAAGCGCATTCTGATTGACCCATGGGTGCAGAGCAACCCCGCATGCCCCGACGATGCGAAGCAACTGCCTGGCGTGGACATTATGCTCATCACGCACGGGCACAGCGACCACTGCGGGGACGCCGTGTCGATTGCGAAGACTCATCAGCCGACCGTCGCCTGCATCTACGAGATGTACCTGTACCTGAATCGGCACGGCATACAGAAGGTACAGCCGATGAATAAAGGCGGCAGTGTCGTAATTGATGGGATTACTATCACGATGGTGAACGCCTTCCACAGCAGCGGTCTGGAAGAGGGCGGACAGATTGTCTACGCGGGCGAGCCTGCGGGCTATGTGGTGCGCTTAGAAAACGGGCTGACGCTCTACCACGCGGGCGACACATGCGTGTTCGGGGACATGCGCCTGATTGGGGAGCTGTATCAGCCGCAGGCGGCGATGCTGCCGATTGGCGATGTGTTCACGATGGGACCGCGCGAGGCGGCGTATGCGATTCGGCTGCTGGGCGTCAAGCGCGTGATCCCGATGCACTGGGGCACTTTCCCGCTGCTGACGGGCACGCCCGACCAGCTCCGCGAGGAGACGCGCGGCATCGATGGGCTGGAGATAATTGCGCTCCAGCCGGGCGAGAGCGTGAGTTTGTAGGCGTCGTACGGAAGCGGCGCGTCAGCCCTCGAGACTGGCAGACGCGGGTACGATGGCGTCCCTCTCACGCGTGAGGAAATGCACTTCGCGGACGCCGTTGCGCAGCAGGTGCAGGCGCGCCTCCTCCAGCCCGAAGCCGACCTGCGCGGGGCGATGGCTATCGTCGCCGATACAGAACCGCACGCCCATCCGCGCGCCCAGCTGCACAATCCAGTCGGCGGGATAGGGCTGATCCAGACCCTTGCGCAGCGCGGCGGTGTTCACCTCCACGCGCGCGCCGACCGCCCGAATCGCCTCCAGCGCATGCTCGACCGCCTGACGCACCCGCGGTGTGGCGACCTGCTCTGCCAGCCCCAGCCGCGTCGCCTTCAGACGCACCAGATCCAGATGCCCAATCACTTCGGGACGCACCGCCTGCGCCATCGCGGCGACTCGATGATAATACTGCACGGCGACCGCTTCCATACCGCCCACCTGCGCCATCATTGCCACAAAATCCTGATCCGAATAGCCGTCGATGGAGGCGTCGTGCAGGTAATGCACGGAGCCGACGATGTAGTCGAACCCGTAGCGCGCGCGGTAGCCCTGCACCAGCTCGACATAACGGTCTTCGGGCACGACTTCGATTTCGAACCCGCGCAGCACCACCAGGCGGTCGGCGAACTCCTGCACGAGCTGGGTGATGGTGTGCGCATAGCAGTCGAAGGTCTCTTCCAGCGTTTGGGGCGTCCAGCCCCACTCGACCTCGTTGGGGTAGAGGAAGCGCGCCTCGACGCGGGGCATATGCTCCGCCACGCCGAAGACCGCGTAGCCCGCCTGGTGCGCCGCTTCGAGCATCTCACGCAGGCTGCCCTGCGCGTGTTCGCAGAACTCGCCGCTGTGCCCGCCGTGAAGCGAGACTTTCCATGCCGCCTGACCCTCCATGGCGGAGAGTAGTTTACCTAATCGTTGCGGAACAGGCTCCCGACGAACCAGCCGACGCTCATCGCCAGAAACGGCAGCACCGTCATGAAGTCGAACTGGAAGCGCAGCCAATCGGCAATATCGAGCGCGCCTGCCATGATACACGCTGCATCAAACAGGCTTCGGAAGCCCACATACACCAGCGCGAAGATAGCGGCGGGATTGTTCTGCTCGCCGCGCGCAATCGCCCAGAACAGCAGCGCGAGCAATCCGTACACCGCGAACGCCGCCACCGGGTTGCCCAGCACGCCGTGCAGAATCGCCAGAATCAGCAAGTCGCGATAGCCCGCAAGGTCTTCCAGACGGTCAATCAAGTACGAGTTGGGCAGCCATACTCCGACCAAAAACAGCGTCACGAGGTTGCTCCACAGCGACCATTCTGGACGCCACGCGATGAAGATGAGGTTCAACAGCGCCAGCAGTAGCCCGACGCCGAAAAACCGCTCCAGCTTCGCGGTCAGCGTGTAGCCCGTGTTGACCTCGTAGAGGAACTTGACCGATTTTTTCGCCTCTTCCGCCGCTTCATACAGAGGATTGTTTTGCATCATTCCCAGCCTCCGCTCGCTGTAGTGGTTGTCCCCGCGTTGAGTCGCAGGCTCTCGACCATCCGCTTGTAGACGGGGCGATACGCCTCGAACTGAAGGGGCGGCGCATAGGCGATAATGTGCAACGCCTCGCTCTGCGACACGGGCACGGTAATCATATAGCCCTGAACAGGGGTATTGAAAAAGGGTACCCAGTGCGTCAGGGTAAAGGTGTAGTCGGTGCGCAGGGCGGGCACGTTTTGCACACGGATGGGGCGCGTCTGGGTCTCGCGGAACTCAGCGTATGCCTCACGCAGGTGCTCCAGCTGGGCGCTATGCATGCGCTGGAGCTGGCGCGCGGCGTTCTGTTCAGGCGTTGCAACGGCGGGCGTCTCCTCGCCCTCGACCTGCAGGTCTGTGCGCAGGGCTACCAGCGCCAGCTTCATGCCAGTGCGTGCGCCGCGCTCGATGCGCAGGGCGTCCTGCAACTGCACGGGGCTGCTTGGCTTGTTCATGCCCATCTGGGTCAGCGCGTCGCGTCGGGCGCGGAACTCGCGCGGCGCCTGCAGCGTGAAACG
The DNA here is from genome assembly GCA_037442365.1 of Armatimonadota bacterium. Lineage (GTDB taxonomy): Bacteria > Armatimonadota > Fimbriimonadia > Fimbriimonadales > GBS-DC > GBS-DC. The sequence goes on from JBBIQK010000027.1 coordinate 12,014, forward strand.
CCCCTGCTGCACCGCCACCCAGACATCCGCAATCACGGGGCGGCTGGCGCGCGGGCTGGAAAGCATCACCATCACTGCTGCGATCCCTAGCGCCGACGCAATCCACAGGAAACGGTACAGTAATAACATGTTGCCATCTCCTGACTGTTTCGACATTTTCGGAGACGGCGCAAGTTCCCTGCAGAGGCGCGTCGCTATGCCTCGCCGCGCAGTTTTTTGAGTTCGGCTTCCAGCGCGGCGAGCCGCTGCTGGAGTTGCTCGCGTTGCTGGCGTTCCTGCTCGGCGCGTTGCCGCTCGGCCTCTGCACGCAGGCGTTCCTGTTCGGCGCGCTCATCGCCAGTCGGTATCAAGCGCCCCTCCCTGTCATACAACCGCAACCACCGATACCGCCACCCCCTGTACGGCGCGTCCGACACCCCAAACCACGCGCCCAACACCTCGCTCCAGCGCCAGCCCTGTTCGTTGGGTTCAATCGGCGCATAACGGTCGCCCTCCAACCGATACCCCGCCCACTCCCCAGCCTCTTCATCGTACCAAAAATACTCCCGCGTGCGAAACACCTTCGCGTACAACTCCAGATTGTCCGAAAGGTCTTTCTCTTTCGTGCTGGGCGACACTATCTCCACAATCAGGTCAGGGAACTTGTCGTTCTCTTCTCACACCAGCCAGCTCTTGCGCCGTTTTTTGCCGTCCACGCCCAGCACGACGAACAGGTCGGGTCCCTTGTAGCGCACGCTCTCGGGCTTGCCCCGCACATACTCAAGTATCTCCTGCGCCTGTGCAAGGCTGAAGTAGATGAACATATTTCTGCCGCAGAAATAGTCGTCGCGTGCGCCGAACAGGTAGTAGATGAGTTCCGCGAGCAGGTCGGCTTGCAGTACAAGGTAATGACTTTCCAGGGGTACACCGTCCTCCTCGGGCAGTTGCAGGCGTCGGAGTTGGTCGCGCTCGGCGTCGGAGAGGACGCGGGGCACGGCGGGCGTCTGTTCGGCTGCCACAGGCAACGCGGCTTCTGGCACAGCTCCAGTATACCTCTTAACGCGCCCAGCGCAGCAGCACAGGCTCCAGCGGTTGTAGGGTCAGCGCGCCCTCGACCGTCGTATCGTCGATAAGGTTGGTCGCTTTGATGGGCTGGTTCGCGTCGCTCACGAGGCGCACGGTGATGGGCGCGCGGGTGTAGTTGCACAGGCTGGCGACATAGCCGTCCTCGTAAGGCGCAACGCGATAGCCGACGCCCCACACAGGCTGGTCGTTCTCGCTCAGCAGCCGCAGGGGACGCGCAATCCCCCAGTTGCCCAGCAGCGGCTGCAGGCGTATAAACAGCCGCCGCGCATCCAGCAGCGGGTTGCGCTCAAAAGTCGTCGTGCCCGGACGCGAGAGGCGCCTCCTGCCGTAGCGGTCGAACTGCAGCGACGGCTCGCCGAAACCCAGCACCATGAGCCCGCGCTGCTGGCGCAGCTGGTCTAACCCCGCGAACGCCTCGTCGGTGATATACTGCGTGTTGGCGACAATCAGGCGCGAGGCGTTGGAGGGCAGCTGGCGCGCGGCGAGCTGGCGCTCGGTGATGAACCCTACGCGCACGCCCAGCATGGTCAGCGCAATATAGAGGCTGTCGCGCGGCACCACAGCGTCTACGCCCTGCATCACCATATCGTATTGCGAATAGAGCAGATGCACATCGGGCGGCTGGTTCTGCAACGCGGCGATGTAGGGCGCGAGGCGGTTTAGATCGAGCGTCGTGTGCGCCAGCGCCTCGACGATTTCGGGGCGATGGAGCAGGCTGCCCGCGAAGTCGCTTTTGGGGTCGTCCGTGCGCTCCCACACCCAGAAGGTCGTCGCCGACAGCCCGCGAATGGCTTCTTCCCACAGCACGGCGCGCGCATGCTGCGGCGGCACATAGCGCGTCTCACGGTCGCGAATAATGTGGTTCTCGGAGTTGAACACGGGCGCGTCGCGCAACGACCGCTGAAGATCGTGCGCCAGCATAGTCGTGACCCAGCCGAACGCCCACGCCGCGTCCCGCTCCCACAGCGGGTAGGTCGAAGCGTCGTTGCCGTTCAGCTCGCAAAACGCGGCGAAACGCTCGGGGTCTACCCCGCGCGGCAGCTCGCGGTCGTTGGTGAAGCTCCAGCTCATCAGCTTCGTGTGTTTGGGGGTGTCGGGCAGGTACTGGCTGACGGCGTCCGCCAGCGCGCGGTGCCAGTTCGCCAGCGTCTCGGCGTTGAACTCCTGCCATTCGGCGTAGGGCGCGCCTGAATCCGCCTCAGGGATGGGGATTTCGTTCCAGTCTGTGTAGTTTGTCTTCCAGCGCGTGTTGAGGGTGATGAGATTTTTGTGTCGCGCCTGCAGCCACGCGCGCCACGCCTGCTGATGCGGGGGCGAGTCGGGCGATTCGACATTGATTGGCTCGTTGGAGAGGCAGATGCTCAGCAGCGCGGGCTGGTCTTTGAGCAGCGGCGCGAAGCGCCCAATATACTGGCGCAGCACATCGAGGCTTTCGGGCGCGAAGAGACTGTATTTGATGAACCCGTCGCGCGACTGGCGCAGGTGCGGATACTTGCGGTAGACCCATTCGGGCATATAGTGCGGGCTGATGAGGTAGTCCACCTTCACATTCGCGGCGGCGGCGCGGCGCAGGGCAGGCAACACATCCTCCTCCATCGGCTGGAGGTTCACCCGTCCCTCTTCGGGCAGGATGTCCCACACGCCGCGCTCAATCTGAATCAGGTTGAAGCCCATTTTGGGGAACTTTTCGATGTCGGCGCGCACCTGCCCGAAGTGCCCGAAGCCGACGAAAAACACGGGGCGACGCTCCCGCGCGCCTGTGAGGGGGTTCTCGGCGTCGGCAATCAGCGACGCGCCGCGTATCTCAACCAGCGAGGTCACATAGCGCGGCACGGTCGGCAGGGGTTTCCCGCCGCTGAGCGCTTCCGCCAGCCGCTGGTTGAGCCGCGCGGCGACGCGCTCCATCTCGTCCAGCTGGGCGTAGGCGCGTTGCAGTTGCCCCTTCTGCAAATCCTCGCCCACATAGCGCACGAACTCCTGCAGGATGGTCAGGCTTGCCTGCGGGTAGGCGGGGTCCTGACCCAGCGCGCGCACGCGCTGGAGTTGCGCCTCCCATTCGGGCAGTTGCGCCGCGATGGCTTGCAGTCGCTGTTGCGCCAGCGCGCGGGTGAACAAGCGCATCGGGCGCTCCGTCTCGGCGAGCGTCTGTCTGCCCTGCCGAATCTGCAGGCGCAGGGTCTGTTCAGGGGTGTTGGGCGCGTCGAACTCGAACACGGCGCGGGTATGCCCCGCATTCAGATTCACGCGCTGTTGCAGGGCGCGCTGCTCGCCCAGTGACGCCTCAACGATTGCGTTGCGCAGCGGCTGGGCGGTGTAAATCTCGAACGCCACGCGCCCTCGCGCCTCACCCATGTAAATCTCGTCGCCGATGTCGTCCAGCGTAAGGAGGGGGCGTTCAGGCGTTTCGGCAGGCGTGAACGGCGTCGCACGGTTGCCCTGCTCCAGCTGCACAGCGTCGATCCACACCCCGTCGGTCGGCGCTTCGATGACAATCACCAGGTCGAAGCGGGTCTCGTTCTCGCGCGTTGCGAAGGTGATTTCGGCGCGTCGCCACAGCCCACGCGTGTCTTCCAGCGGCAGGCGCACGCGCCAGCCCTCGCCCCCGCCGATGAAGCCCACATAGCCCTCGCGCGTCTTGTAGCGGCAGCTGAGGGTGTAGACCGTCCCGCTCTGCACGGGCACACCTTCCTCGTAGCGCAGCAGCCCGTAGATGTCCGCTCCGAACGGCGTCGTGTTGGTGAACTTCAAACAGCGCTCGCCCGTCGCGCCCGCCTCTGCGACCACCTGCACGGTTGAGTCGGTGTTGCGCCTATCCCAGCGCCAGCCTGCGGGCAGGTCGTTCTCAACCGACTCGAAGCTGGCGTTGCGGATCAAATTGGGGTTCGAAGTCGCCTCGATGGGGGTAAGCGTTAGCGTCGCCTGCGAGTATCCGTGAATCATCAGCGTCAGCCACAGCAGCCCTACGCTCCTGCGCATCGTTGCCCTCCGTGTTGCGCCGAAAGTATACCATGCCTGCCTGCCCGCGCGCATGCCTACCCTGACAGGACCCCAACATACTGAGCAGACAGGTTTCATGTGGGGAGGAATGGTTTGAGTCGTCGTTCCCGCACACAAAGCGCGAAAAACCTATCCCATCGAGATTTACGACACCCCCCCTTGACTCGTAGACAAATGATAGTGTACAATATTCTACACAGCGTGAGCCGCTGTTTCGTGGACTGTTCGGAGCGGAGTGGGGGGAGGGCGCGTCCTGCCCTCCCTACCAACAGGAGGCGATGATGGCAAAAACACTGACCAAATCGCAACGGGCGATACTGCAGTTTATCGTGAAGTTCACGCAGGAGAACGGCTACCCGCCGAGTATCCGCGAGATTCAGCAGGGCATCGGCGTTATCAAGAGCCTGCGCGGGATTACCCTGCATCTGGACGCGCTGCAACGCAAGGGCTACATCGAGCGCAGCAGCAACGCGCGTTCGATTCGAGTGATTCACCCCGACTACCAGCCCGATCGGGAGCGCGCGCGCCTGCTGCCGCTGGTGGGCACCATCGCCGCAGGAACTCCCGTGCTTGCCTACGAGAATGTGGAGGACCTCATTCCCGTGCCTGCCGACATGGTGCGCAATGTGGAGAACGCCTTCCTGCTGCGCGTCAAGGGCGACAGTATGGTCGGGGAGCATATCCTGCCGCGCGACCTGGTGGTCATCAAGCCGCAGCAGACCGCCTACAACGGCGAGCTGGTCGCGGTGCTGATAGGCGAGGAGGCGACCATCAAGCGTATCTACTTCGAGCGCGGGCGCGTGCGGCTGGAGTCGGCGAACCCCGCCTACGAACCCATCTACGCCCCCGTCGAGGATGCGCGGGTCATCGGCAAGGTGATTGGACTCATGCGCGACTACGGGCAGATGGGCGTCTGAGGCGTATCGGGTACAATTCGCCCCGCGCGAGGTGAGACGCAGACGATGACGGAGGCATACGACCCCAGATCCATTGAGCCGAAATGGCAGCAGCGCTGGCAGGAAGCGCGCCTGTTCCGCACGCAGGACGACCCCAGCAAGCCCAAATGCTATGTGTTGGCGTTTTTCCCCTACCCATCGGGCGACGGGCTCTCGGTGGGACACTGCCGCAACTACATCCCCTGCGACGCGGTGGCGCGCCTGATGCGCATGCGCGGCTACAACGTGCTGCACCCGATGGGCTGGGACGCCTTCGGGCTGCCCGCCGAGAACGAAGCCATCAACAAAGGCTCGCACCCCAAACAGACTGTGCCCCGCTATGTCGCCAACTATAAGCGACAGATGACCCTCATCGGGCTGTCCTACGACTGGGAGCGCGAGATTAACTCCAGCCAACCCGACTACTATAAATGGACGCAGTGGTGGTTCCTGCAGTTGTATCAGCGCGGGCTGGCGTACCGCGCGAACGCGCCCGTGAACTGGTGCCCCCGCTGCCGCACCGTGCTGGCGAACGAGGAGGTAGAGGGCGGCAAATGCTGGCGCTGCGGCGCGCTGGTCGACAAGCGCGATATGCCCCAGTGGTTTTTCAAAATCACCGCCTACGCCGACCGCCTGCTCGAAGACCTCGACGAGGTGGACTGGCCTGAAGGCATCAAGCAGATGCAGCGCCACTGGATTGGGCGCAGCGAGGGCGTCGAGTTCGAGATGGCGGTGCAGGGGCGTTCCGAGCTGAAGTTTCGCGTGTTCACCACGCGTATCGACACGGTGTTCGGGATGACTTTTGCTGTGCTGGCGCCCGAGCATCCGCTGGTGGACACCATCACGACGCCCGAACAGCGCGCGGCGGTGGAGGAGTACCGCGCCCGCGCCCGCCGACTGGACGAGGCGACGCGCCTCTCCGCCGAACGCGAGCGCACAGGCGTCTTCACAGGCGCCTACGCCATCAACCCCGCGAACAGCGAGCCTGTGCCTATCTATGTTGCGGACTATGTGCTGATGACCTACGGCACGGGCGCGATTATGGCGGTGCCCGCGCACGACGAGCGCGACTACGACTTCGCCCACAAGTACGGGCTGCCTATCCGCATGGTGATTACGCCCGACGGCGGCGCGCCCGACCCGAACGCGCCGCCCGAATGCTACACGGGCGACGGGGTGATGGTCAACAGCGGCGAATTTTCGGGGCTGCCCAATCGCGAGGGGATGCAACGACTGGCAGAGTGGTTCGAAGCGCGCGGGCTGGGCACACGGCGCGTGAACTACCGCCTGCGCGACTGGTTGATTAGCCGCCAGCGCTACTGGGGCGCGCCCATCCCGATTGTTCACTGCCCCGCATGCGGCGAACTGCCCGTGCCCGAAGACCAGTTGCCCGTGCTACTGCCCGATGTGGACGCGTACCAGCCGTCTGGCACGGGCGAATCGCCACTGGCGAATATCCCGGAGTTTGTGGAAACCACCTGCCCGCAGTGCGGACAGCCCGCTCGCCGCGAGACCGACACGATGGGCGGCTTCGCCTGCAGCAGCTGGTACTTCCTGCGCTTCTGCGACCCGCACAACGACGCCGAACCCTTCGCGCAGGACAAAGTGCGCTACTGGATGCCCGTGGACTACTATGTCGGTGGGGCGGAGCACGCCGTGATGCACCTGCTGTACGCTCGATTCTGGACGAAGGTGGGCTACGACGCAGGGTTCGTGCCCGTCAAGGAGCCGTTTTATCGCCTGCGCAATCAGGGCATGGTACTGGCGCTAACGCCCTACCGCCCGCCGCGCGACGACGAAACCCTGCGCGAGGGTGAAATCGGCATTCTCGTGCGGCGCGACCAGCTGGAGCAGATGTCCGACGCGGAAAAAGCGCACCTGCTGTGGCAGTGGGAGAAGATGTCCAAGTCGCGCTACAATGTCGTCACCCCCGACGAGATTGTGGAGCGCTACAGCGCGGACACCCTGCGCCTGTACGAGCTGTTCGTCGCGCCCTTCGATACGGCGATTGAGTGGAAAGAGGAAGGCGTCAAGGGGATGCACCGCTTTCTGGGGCGGGTGTGGCGGCTGATGCGCGAGGCGCGCCCGTGCTTCGTGCGCGACTGGCGCCCCATCCTCAACGAGAGCTGCCAGACGCCCGAATGCCCACTGGACGAATCCGCCCGCAAAATGCGCCAGCGCACGCATGCCAGCCTGAAGAAAATCGCCGCCGACATCCCCGACTTCCGCTTCAACACGGCGGTCGCCACGCTGATGGAGTGGTTCAATCACCTCGAGGACTACTGGAAGCAGGTGAACCATCAGCCGTGCTGCGCCGACGCGATGGCGGTCGTGAGCGAGGCGGTGGAGTGCTTCATCCTCGCCCTGTCGCCCTTCGCGCCGCATATCGCCGACGAGCTGTGGGAGGCGTATGGCTTCGAGGGCTTCACCCTGCAGCAGCCGTTCCCGCAGCATGACGAGTCGCTGGCGCGCGCGGACGAGTTCGAGATGGTTGTGCAGGTGAACGGCAAGCTGCGCGATCGAATTACCGTGCCCGCCGACATCACGCGCGAGGCGATGGAGCAACTCGCGCTGGCAAGCCCGCGCGTGCAAGCGCACCTGGAGGGCAAGCCGCCGCGCAAGGTCATCGTCGTACCGGGCAAGCTGGTGAACATCGTGGTGTAGCGGCGACATCGTTCTTGTCCGACAGAAAAAATTGCGTGCGGCGGGCTGGCGTTCCCGCCGCACGCACTGGTCAGGCACGGAGAGCAGAGTCTGAACTACCGCCCTGCGCCGAAGTTGAACAACACCACCAGCAGGTCGGCGTCATCGACGCTGCCGTCGCCGTTCAGGTCGCCCATCGTGAGGGTGTTGAGGTTCACCTCAAGCACGCCGCCCTCCAGCGTCACGGGAACCCTGATGGGCAACGCGCCGCCGATAGACACCTCCAGCTCGTAGGCGCCTTCAGGCAACGAGGTCAGCAGGAACGGCACGTCGCCGTCGGAGTCCTGCGGGTCGCGCAGGATGATGGGCTGCGACTCCAGCACGGGTCCGCCATCGGGCAGGCGAATGCTCACCAGCGCACTGCGCAGCGTACTCATGTCGCCCACGAATCGGATAAGTGTGCGCCAGCGCAACGCCCACGCCAGATCGGTTACTTCGCCCTGACACCCCAGCACCGGGTTCACAAATACCACGCCATTCTCCACCGTGAACTTGATTGCCGCGCAGTTGCAGACCTGGGGGCCGTCGTCGCACGAGTTGCACGCGGAATGACCCGACCACTCGAAGTCCGTCCGACCAGGGCGGATGCTTTCGCTGTCAATCTCGTTAATCATCAGCCAGTATTTCTGACCTGCGACCTGATTGAAGTAGGGCGGCGGCAGGTGCGCGGTGAACTTCCAGACGCGCTTGCCGTTGCAATCGTACCCAGCGAACCGCGAGTAGGCGTACACGCAGGCAGAGTAGATGGGGTTGCCATACGGCGGCGTGCAGTCAGGATCCTGCGGGTAGAAGTTGATCTGGAAGCGGCGGAATCGCTGGCTGGGATGGCTCAGCGTGCCCCACCATTCGACGGTGTTCACCAGCCCCGTGTAGGTCGCCACGAAGTCGTCCGTGGATTGCGCCGCAAGAAAATTCCAGGGCGTGGGCGGCGCACAGTCGATGACCGCCGAGGGCGTCGAGGGCAAGCATTTGTTCCAGACCTGCTCGTTGTCCTGCGCACACGACGGGCAGACTCCCCGCAGAGTCGCGGAGTAGATAACGCCGCTTATCCCGCACCCTGCGTCGCGCATATACACATAGAGCCAGTTGGCGCCCGGATTCAGGATGCTGGCAGGCACTGACACGCTAACCGTGGTCTGAGAGAGACGATTGCCCCCAGAGATGTTGAGCGGGACGCCGTTGATATAGACGCCGGCGACATTCGGACCTGCGTGGGGTCCTGAGGCTGGGTCTCCCAGAACATCATCCACTGCCCAGTGGAAAATGAGCTGGACACTGCCCTCCAGCGGGCGGCAGGGTAATTGGAATCGTTGGGCAAATAGCGCAGAGTACGGGCCTCGATTGGCGTTCACCGCAATCCACTGTGCATTCGGGTCTGCTGGGAGTGAACTAAGCCAATCAGCAGGGGGTGATACCACCACTGCAGATGCGCCCGATTGCGCCGCTGAGAAATCCGCGCCTGTGAAAGAAGCAGAGCGCAAGGGGACGCCGCAACGGTCGCTTGCAATGTAGGTCACGCCAGAACCACTCCGTATCGTCACGGTGAACGGGCTGGCATTAAGCAGGGTCAGGCTCGCTGCACCAAACACAGCAAGCATCGAAACGACTCGAAACGCCTGGCGAGCCATTACTCGCCCATCGAACCGAACTCCAAGTGTAGAGAGACCACGCATCGTTGTTTACCTCCGCCCCAATTAATGAATTCGCCCCTGAAAAAATACTGAAAAATCGCTGAAACCGTCTGCCCACCCCCCGCACAATTACCGATTTCCACGCGATTTGCCCAATTCAACGCCCCACCCCTTGACAAACCCGATTGCCATAGGGTATATATATAGCCGCGTTCAGCACTCGCCCATCGCGAGTGCTAAATTTATGGCAGTGCCAATCTCCCGTCGCGGGAGACTCTGAATATCGGAGAAGGAGGTGCTGTGGACATGCTTAAACCGATAGGCGATCGCGTGGTAGTCCGCCCCAAAACGGCGGAAGAGACAACCAAAAGCGGAATTATTTTGCCCGACACAGCGAAAGAGCGACCGCAGGAGGGCGAGGTCATGGCTGTGGGAACCGGGCGCTTGATGGACGATGGCAAAGTCGTCCCGCTGGCAGTGAATGTTGGCGATACAGTGCTGTTCTCGAAGTATGGCGGTACGGAAATCAAAATCGGCGGCGAGGAATATATCATCCTCCGCGAAGACGATATTTTAGCTGTTCTGGAGCAATAACACCTAAGGAGGTGATCCGATGGCAGCGAAAGAAATTCTGTATACGGAAGCGGCGCGACAGGCGCTGGAGCGAGGCGTAGATACGATTGCAAACGCAGTTAAGGTCACTCTGGGACCGCGAGGCAGAAATGTTGTATTGGAGAAGAAGTTCGGTTCGCCGACCGTTATCAACGACGGTGTGACGATTGCAAAAGAGATTGAATTAGAAGACCGATTCGAGAACATGGGCGCGCAACTCGTGCGCGAGGTGGCGTCCAAGACCAACGATGTCGCTGGCGACGGCACCACCACCGCCACCGTGCTGGCGCAAGCCATCTTCAAGGAAGGGCTCAAAGCCGTCGCCGCAGGCGCGAACCCGATGTATGTCAAGCGCGGCATCGATAAAGCCGTCGAGGCGGTCGTGAAGTTCATTCAGGAGACCGCCACCCCCGTCGAGGGACGCGCGGCGATCGAGCAGGTGGCGACCATCTCCGCCAACGACGCCGCCATCGGCAAGGTCGTCGCCGACGCCATCGAGAAGGTCACCAAAGACGGCGTCATCACGGTCGAGGAATCCAAAGGCACGGAGACGACGCTGGAAGTGGTGGAGGGCATGCGCTTCGATCGCGGCTATATCTCGCCCTACTTCATCACCGATCCCGAGCGCATGGAAGCCGTGCTGGAAAACCCCTACATTCTGCTGTATGAGAAGAAAATCAGCGCGGCGCAGGATATTATCCCTGTGCTGGAGCAGGTCGTGCGCGCGGGCAAGCCGCTGGTGATTATCGCGGAAGACCTGGAGGGCGAAGCGCTGGCGCTGCTGGTGGTCAACAAACTGCGCGGCGTGTTCCAGTGCGCCGCAGTCAAGGCGCCCGGCTTCGGCGATCGACGCAAGGCGATGATGGAAGACATCGCCACCCTCACAGGCGGAACCTTCATCACCGAAGACCTCGGAATCAAGCTGGAGAATGTGAAGCTGGACCAGCTGGGACGCGCTGAGAAGGTGGTCATCGAGAAGGAGAACACCACCATCATCGGCGGCAGCGGCAAGCCCGAAGCGATTCAGGGACGCATCCAGCAAATCCGCAAGCAGATTGAGACCACCGAGTCCGACTACGACCGCGAGAAGCTGCAGGAGCGACTGGCGAAGCTGGCGGGTGGCGTGGCGGTCATCAAGGTCGGCGCGGCGACCGAGACCGAGCTGAAAGAGAAGAAAGCGCGCTTCGAAGACGCCATCAACGCCACAAAAGCCGCTGTTGAAGAGGGCATCGTGCCGGGCGGGGGTACTACCCTCGTAAACGCGATTCGCGCCCTTGATTCCCTGCAGGTGGACGGCGACGAGAAAATCGGCGCGCACATCATCCGCCGCGCGCTCGAAGAGCCGCTGCGCCAGATCGCACACAACGCGGGCGTGGAAGGCTCCGTCATCGTCGAGAAGGTCAAAGAACTGCCGCAGGGACAGGGCTACAACGCCGCCACAGGCGAGTTCGTGAACATGCTCGAAGCAGGCGTGGTCGATCCGGCGAAGGTCACCCGCACCGCGCTGGAGAACGCCGCGTCCATCGCTTCGATGCTGCTCACGACCGAGGCGCTGGTGGCAGAAGTGCCCGAAGAGAAGAACGGCAAGAAAACGACTTCACCATCCCCCTACTGACACACAGACCACTCACCCCCCAATAGCCGGGGCTGAAAAGCCCCGGCATTTTTTTCACTCACGCCCCAGTAGCCGATCATACTCCGAGTGATTGCCTATCCAGAACCATATTAAGCACTCGTCCTGCTCAACCGCAAGCGCTCTGTAGGACATTCCTATCCGAGCAGACCAGAACCGCCCGACCTTTTTCAGGTGCAGCGACGGATGTTTCGGATTGCTTTTCAGTCGTTCAAAGCACTGGTCTGCCTGTTTTTGAACTTCTTCAGGCAACTTTTGATAACATTCCCAGAAACGCGGCGTGGTTTTGTGTTTCACAGGTCCTGGCAGCGTCCCTCTCTGTAGTCTCGGAGTGCTTCTTCCGCAAGGGCGTCCAGTCGTCCGCTGGCGACATCCTGTTCCAATTCCGCGTCCCATCGCTGGGCGTCATAGTCGGCGAACCAGAGCCGAAAGGCGCGCAACTCTTCGGGCGAGAGCTTCTGAATCGCCTCCTCAATCACGGACAGCCGTTCCGATGTACCCATCGCCTGTCTCCATCAGGTAATTTATTCTACGATGCAACCCTCGAAAATGTTTCAGAATCTGCCGCGCTCTGTGAAGGTGGTTGAGGTCGGCGCGCGGGACGGTTTGCAGAATGAACCGACGCCCGTGCCCACCGAAGCGAAGGTGCGCTTTATCGAGATGCTGACGGACGCGGGGCTGCCTGTGGTGGAGGCGACGGCGTTCGTCAGCCCGAAGTGGGTGCCCCAGCTTGCCGACGCGGAGCAGGTCATCCAATCGCTCACGCGGCGTGCAGGCGTGCGCTACCCCGTGCTGGTGCCCAACCTGAAGGGTCTGGAGCGCGCCCTGTCGGCAGGCGTGCGGGAGATTGCTGTCTTCACCGCCGCCTCCGAAAGCTTCTGTCAGCGCAATCTGAACCGCAGTATCGAGCAGTCGCTTGCCGAGTTCGAACAGGTGGTACGCGAAGCGAAGGCAGCGGGCTGCTGGGCGCGCGGGTATGTGTCGACGGCGTTTGTGTGCCCCTACGAGGGCGCAATCGCCCCCGAAGCCGTCGCGCCGATTGTGGAACGCCTGCTCGTAATGGGCGTGGACGAAATCAGCCTCGGTGATACGATTGGCGCCGCCGTGCCCACGCAGGTCGCTCAGTTAACGGAGACGCTGCTGCCCCTGCTGCCGCTGGAGCAGTTCGCCTATCACTTCCACAACACCTACGGAACTGCACTGGCGAATGTGCTGACCGCGCTTCAGTACGGCGTGTTTATTTTCGACTCCAGCGCAGGCGGATTGGGGGGCTGCCCGTTCGCGCCAGGGGCGTCGGGCAACCTCGCAACGGAAGATTTGCTCTACATGCTGCACGGGATGGGAATCGAGACGGGCGTGGAGCTGGCGGGCGTGATTGCGGCGGCGCGGTTCATACTGGGGCAACTCTCGCGCGAAACGCCTCCCAGCAGCTACCTGCGCGCCTGCGCCCGTCAAGAATGCTCCAACGCGCAGGATTAAGGTGTATCCTGCATCGGCAACGCGGCGTACTCCCTGAGAAACCGCTCGAAGCCCGCCTCCATCGTTTCGTCGAGCGCATACACCATCACCGACTTCAGATAGCGTTCACACAGCGCGTGGGGAATACCCGTGCGCTGCGATTCCTGCGCGACGATGGCGTCCATGTGCGCCGCGCCCCACTGGTAGGCGCGCTGCAGGAGTTCAACGAGGGGCGCTTCGGGCGTCTCAGCGTTGGCGAGCCACTTCGCCCACACGAACGGCAGCCCTGTGTAGGCGCGCCACGCCTTGCCCAGGTCGAGCGTCTCCCGCACGGTGGGGTGGGTCGCCGTCATCCCGCGATCGCCAATCAGCAGCGCGGCGTCTGCCCCCTGGAGCATCGCGCGGAGGTCAGGCGCGGCGTGCTGATACTCGACTTGAACGCCGTAGGCGCGTTCGAGCAGGATGCGGGTCAGCGCGGCGGAGGTGAGCGAGCTGGTATCCAGCGCGACGGCGCGCACATGGCGCAGGGGCGTTTTGCAGAACAGCCGCACGCTCAGCACCTCATCGCGCGACGCGATGCCCAGATTCGCGACGGGTCGCACATCCTCACGGCGCGCCTGCTCAATCGACGAAACCAGCGCCACATCCAGTTCCCGCGCCTGCAACATACGCGCGAGCGCAGACGGCGGCGCGTAGACGACCTCGGCGTAGGGCTTCGCTTCGTCGGTCTCCAGCCAGCGCGTCAGCGGCGCGGCGTTGATATAGGGCACACTGCCCACACGCAGTTTCCGCATGCTAAAACACCCGATCCAACAGCGCAAACGCGAACAGCCCGATGCTCACATAGCCGTTCATGGTGAAAAAGGCGACATCGAGTCGGCTCAGGTCGTCGGGCTTGACCAGCGACTGCTCGTAGACAAGCATCAGCGCGGCGCATGCCACGCCCGCGAAGTACCATGCGCCCGCCCGTAGCGCCAGCCCGCCCGCCACGAAAAAGGCGACGCACAGCGCGTGCGAGAGGCGCGAGACCAGAATCGCTCGCGCCGCGCCCAGCGTCTGCGGCAGGCTGCGCAACCCATGCGCGCGGTCAAACGCCTCGTCCTGCAGGCTATACAGAATATCGAAGCCTGCCACCCAGAACAGCACCCCCAGCGTGAGCCACACAGGGGGCAACTCCAGCGTCCCACGCACGGCAATCCACACCGCGCTGGGCGCAATCCCCAGCGACAGCCCCAGCCAGTAGTGCGACAGCGGCGTGAAGCGTTTGGCATACGAGTAGCCCAGAATCACCCCCAGCGCAACGGGCGCGAGCGCGAGGCAGAGTGGGTTCAGCTGCCACGCGGCGTACAGGAACACCAGAATCCCCGCGCCCGTCGCCGTCGCCATCTGGCGCGGGGTCAGCAAGCCTGCGGGCAGCGCACGGGCGCGGGTGCGCGGGTTCAGCGCGTCCACATCGCAATCCGCCAGCCGATTGAACGCCATCGCCGCCGTGCGCGCTGCGACCATCGCGACCAGAATCCAGCCCACCACACGCGCCGACGGCAGCCCCTCCGCCGCGTACAGCAGGCTCAACAGCGCGAACGGCATCGCAAAAATCGTATGCTCGAACTTGATGGCTTCCAGAAAGACGCGCACTTTGCCCAGAGACTCGCGCAGGCGCTGTGTAGACATCACGCAAATTGTACCCGATGGGCTATAATTAGGCAGGTGAAACCATGCGTTCGAAATGGGTGGTGTTTCTTGCGCCGTTGCTGGCGCTTGTGGCGCTGGGGTTCTATCGTCCCGCCGCGTCTGAACCGCGCGCCCTGCCGCTGAGCGTCGTCTTTGGCTCCGAAATCAACGGCTATCTGACCCCATGCGGCTGTAGCAAGCCGATGGTGGGCGGCATTCCCCGACGCGCGACCCTGCTCAAACAGCTCGCCGAGACGCACACGCTGCTCGCGCTCGAAAACGGCGACCTGACCAAAGCGGCGGGGCGTCAGGACGAGCTGAAAGCCGAGGCGCTCATCGAAATGCTCAACACGATGGGCTACCGCGCGCTCAATCTGGGCAAGTACGACTTCCAGCTGGGGATGGACTACCTGCGGGCGTTGCAGGTGCAGTTCAAGGGCGCGATGCTCTGCGGGAATGTACAGGAGGCGGGCAACCCCGCGTTCGAAGCCTTCACGCTGGTCGAGACAAGTCATCTGGGGCGTCCCGTGCGCGCGCTGATTGTTGGGTTGATTTCCGAGCAACACGCGGACGCCATCCGCAAGCGCAACCCGCAACTGAGCGTGATTCCCGCCCAGCAACAGCTGGACGCCCTGCGTCCGCAGATTGAGTCGATGGGCGACCTGCGCGTGCTGCTGTTCTACGGCACGGAGCAGGAGGCGGCGCGGCTGGCGGAAGCGCACCCCTACTTCCATCTGATTGTGTACGCGAACGGCGGCGACGGTCCCCTGCCCACGAAACAGGTCGGGCAGACGCGCCTCGTGTTCGCAGGCAACGACGCCAAGTTCGTCGGCGTCGCGTACCTGAGCGAAAACGCCCCCTACACCATCGCCCGTGTGGAGTATACGCGCCTGACCGAGGATTTCAAAGACGATGAGCAGGTGATGGGCGTCAAGCTCGGCTATCTGGCGCGGGTCGAGGCGGAAGACCTGCTGGGGATGGTTCCGCGCCGCCCCACACTGAACGGGGATACCTTCGCGGGCAGCCGCGCGTGCATGCCCTGCCACTCTGAAGATTATCGCATCTGGCAGCGTACCGCCCACGCCAAAGCCATGCAGACGCTCATCGACGAAAAACACGACAAAGACCCCGAATGCGTGGTGTGCCATGTGGTCGGGATGGAGTTCGAAGGCGGGTTCCAGAGCATGCAAAAGACGCCCACCCTCAAGGATGTCGGCTGCGAAAGCTGCCATGGACCCGCACGCAAGCATGTGCAGGACCCCGAAAACAATCGGCTCGGCAAGGCGGGTTCGCAATCGTGCATGACCTGCCATGTGCCCGCGCACAGTCCAGGGTTCGACTTCGAGACCTACTGGAAGAAGATCGAACACGGCTTCAAGAAGTAGCGACGGGTATACTTTAAGGGTTATGCGCACAGGGCAGCGTTCAACGACGCGGCTGGCACTGATTGTGATTGGGGTTCTGCTCGCGCTCTATCTCGGCAACATAGGCGTGGGCTACTATCAGGCGAGCCGCATGCAGCTTTCCAAACTAACGCCGTCGCAGTTCACGGTGTTCGGCTTCCCCGCACGCGAGATGGAAGAGCGCCGCTGGAAAATCATCATCACGCACGAAGTGCCCAAAGTGATGGAGCAGCTGCGCGAGGTCGGCTTCGAGCGCCCGGAGCTGGGCGCGGAAGACCAGCAGAACTTCAAGCGCGTGCCGATAGAGGAGGTCGTCCGCACGCTGCCCGTGGTGCTGACCGAGCAACACATCGAGCAGGTGTGGTCGGAGGAGCGCGCCGCCGAGACGCTTCGGGCGCAGGGGCGGTTTTTCGTGGTGCATCTGCGCCTGACCGCCGAAGGGCGCGCCCGCCTGTGGAACTATGCTCGCGAGCAGGTCGCTCGCCTGCGCGCGCTCGGCGAGAAGCCGCGCGACGAACGGCTCCTGCTGATAGTCGGCGAGCAGCCTTGGGCGTCGCCTATCATCAGCGCAGAGGTCGGCAGCAGCTGGTGGCTGATGAGCCGATTCTCGATGCTGCAAAGCTCCGATGTGCAAATCTTCCCCATCTACGATGAGGAAATCGCACAGGAGATTGTGCGGGGCTTTGAAACAGCGAAACGGCGCGGCATCGCACGCGCGGAGGGCGCGCGATGACCATCCGTCTCGGACACAGCCCCGACGCCGACGACGCTTTTATGTTCTGGGCGCTGGCGGAAGGGCTGGTGGACACCCCGCTACAGTTCGAGCACGTGCTGCGCGACATCCAGACGCTCAACGAATGGGCGCGCGAGGGCAAACTGGAGTTCACCGCGATGTCGGTGCATAACCTTGCCTATGTCGCTGACCGCTACAGCGTGCTGAATCAGGGCGGGAGCTTCGGCGACGGCTACGGACCGATGCTTGTCGGCCGCGAACCCATCCCGCTGGAGCAACTGCCCGCCTATACGATCGCCGTGCCGGGCTACCTGACCAGCGCGTATCTGGCGTTGCGTCTGTTTTTGCCCGACGCGCAGACCGTCGAAATGCCCTTCGACGCGATTATGCCCGCTGTGCAGCGCGGCGAGGTTCCCGTCGGACTGCTGATTCACGAGGGGCAGCTCACGCACCGTGAGGCGGGCTTGCATCTGCTGCTGGATCTGGGCGTCTGGTGGGGCGAGCAGACGGGCGGGCTGCCCCTGCCGCTGGGGATTAACGCCGTGCGCCGCGATTTGCCCGACTCGGTGCAGCGCGAGATCGCCCGCGCCTTCCGCGAGAGCATTCGGCTGGGACTGGAGAACCGCGCACAGGCGATGCGCTACGCGATGCAGTTCGGGCGCGGGATTGCCCTCGACATCGCCGACCGCTTCGTGGGGATGTATGTGAACGCGCTGACGCTGGACATGGGCGCGCGGGGCAGATGCGCGATTGAGGAGTTCCTACACCGCGGCGCAGAATCGGGCGTCACGCCGCCTGCCACCATTCAGTTCCTGGACTGAGCCATCGGCTTGGAACGCGGGTACAATTCCAAGCCATGCCAGACAAAATCACCACGCGCACTTTGCAGCAGATGAAGGCGCAAGGGCAGCGGATTGTCGCCCTCACCGCCTACGACTGCCCCAGCGCGCAACTGGCGGACGCGGCAGGCGTCGATGTAATCCTGGTGGGCGACTCGGTGGGCAACACGGTGCTTGGCTACGAGACGACGCTGCCCGTAAGCGTGGAGACTATCCTTCACCACCTACAGGCGGTTCGGCGGGGGACGCGCCGCGCGCTGCTGGTGGCGGATATGCCGTTTTTGAGTTATGGCGTGTCGGTGGAGGACGCGGTCTACAACGCGGGCGCGCTGATACAGGCGGGCGCAGAAGCGGTCAAGGTCGAGGGCGCCAGCCCGCGCGTGCTGGACGCCATCCGCGCCATGGTGGGCGTCGGCATCCCCGTAATGGCGCATCTGGGGCTGACTCCGCAGTCGATTCACCAGTTCGGCGGCTACCGCCTGCAGGGGCGTACCGAATCGGAACAGGAGACGCTCATCGAGGCGGCGCAGGCAGTTCAGGAGGCGGGCGCGTTCAGCGTGGTGCTGGAGGTCATCCCCGCCAGCCTCGCGCGGCGCATCACCGAACAGCTGCGCATCCCCACCATCGGCATCGGCGCGGGCGTCCACTGCGACGGCGAAATCCAGGTCTGGCACGACATTCTGGGGCTGAGTGAGCAGACCTACAAACACACCAGACGCTACGCCGAGCTGCGCACGGTGATCACGGACGCCCTGCGCCAGTACGCCGACGAAGTGCGCCAGCGACAGTTTCCCACCCCTGCGCAGAGCTTCGAGGTAGACCAATGACCCTGAAAGACCTGGAGCGAATCGGCGCGGTGCTGCACGGACACTTTCTGCTGACTTCGGGCAGGCACAGCGACCTCTACTTCGAAAAGTTTCGGCTGCTGGAGTCACCCACGCTTTTGGAGACAGCAGTAGACCTGATGCTGAGCCAGTTGCCAGAGAAAGCCTGGCGTCAGGCGAAAGCGATTGTCGGTCCGACGCTGGGCGGGGTAATTGTGGCGTATGAGATCGCACGGCAGCTGAAAGTACGCGCCCTCTATGCCGAGCGAGAAGGCGACGAGCGCGCCTTTCGTCGGGGCAGTGGACTGGAACCCGACACGCCTGTGCTAGTCGTGGACGATGTGCTGACCACAGGCACTTCCATCCGTGAGGTGCTGGCGCTGCTGGAGCGTTCTCAGGCGCGGGTACTGGGGATTGGCGTGCTAATTGACCGTTCCGAATCGCCGGTTGAGTTCGGTGCGCCGCTGGCAAGCGCGCTCCGATTGCCCGCGCAGACCTACGCGCCCGACGAATGCCCCTTCTGTCGGCAGGGGGTTCCACTGACCAAACGCGGCAGTCGGGGCGAATTAGCCCCCGAATCGCCCATTTGACGCGCAAACCCTTGCAATTTCTGACAAGCCATTCAGGTATACTACGCCAGCATCACCATCGGGGTGTGTGGTCTACCCGTCTACACAATCCCGGAAGGAGGTTAGTCATGGACACGGGTAAAGTCAAATGGTTCAACGACCAGAAGGGCTACGGGTTTATCGTAGCGGATGACGGTCGTGAAGTCTTTGTGCATCACTCTGCAATTACAATGCAAGGGCACAGGACGCTGTACGAAGGGCAGTCCGTCGAGTTCGAAGTCGTGCAAGGTCCCAAGGGTCTGCAGGCGCGGAATGTTGTCCCGAAGTAAAGCAGTCTCATAAGACGGAAACGACCACGCAGGGGAGACCTTCCCCCGCGTTTTTGCCTTTACGGGAACCTATCGCTTGTATTCTTAGTCTTAGGTGAGGTATAATCTGGGAAACAGCCTTCGCGCTGTAGCCTATCATTCTGAGGAGGTAATACGATGCACAGACGGAAGGGTTTTACCCTAATTGAGCTGCTGGTTGTTATCGCGATTATCGCCATTCTGGCGGCAATCTTGTTCCCTGTGTTTGCGCAGGCGCGCGACAAAGCGCGTCAGACAACCTGTACGAGCAACACGAAGCAAAACGCCCTCGCATTTATGATGTACATCAACGACTACGACGAGACCTTCCCCTTGGGGTTCGGTCTGCTCAACAACCAGTGGTATTGGAATTACTACCATGATGTGCCTTATAACTGGCGCTATCCGAACCCTGGTCCGGCGTGGACAGTGTTCCAGGTGCACTGGTCGAACTCGATTCAGCCCTATGTGAAGAATTACGGGCTGTACGAGTGTCCCTCGTGTCCGCCGAAGCGTCTGGCGGGCGTCAACTACGCAGCCGCCGCCACGCAGACAGCGAAGGTCGCTTATACCTATAACGGACTGCTGCACGCCTACACGCAAGCGCAGATTGCGCGACCCTCGCAGCTACCTTTGCTCTGGGAAGGGCGCGGCAAGTCCAGCGTGGACGGGTTCGGGCTGACCAACCCTGCGCTGCGTTGTGATCAGGGCACGACTCGCCCGTGCCGCTACTTCAGCTGCACTTTCGGTAATCCGGGCAACGCCTACCCGACAGGCGCGATGTTCGTGCTGGATGGTCCGATGTGGATTCACTCGAACGGCGCGCTGTTTGCCTTTGCCGATGGCAGCGCGAAGTGGCGCCGGCTGGGCGCGCAGATTTCACCCGCGAACACCGACTGGCGCGTTGACCCGTACACGGGCTACGACGCCAACGGCTACCCCGGCTTCTACTGGTGGGATGGCTGCAATCCGTGGCTATTCCGACCCGACTACGAGTTCAACATCTAAACTTTCCAAGCGAGGCGGCGTAGTTATGCGCCGCCGCTTCCATCCAACAGGGAGGGCACAATGAAACAAGAAATTCCAACGCCTGTGGCAATTGCGATTGTGGTGGTGCTTCTGGCGATTGTTGGAGGAGTAGGCTACTGGATATTGAATCGTCCTGAACCGGCGCCGCCTGCGCCGTCCGTTTCAGCGCCCACCACCATGCCGCCTGCGACGCCTCCCCCTGCAGGCGGAGGCAACCCCGGGGAAGCGCAGCAAGGGCAGCAGATGCAACAGCCGAATGTGCCGACTTTCTGACCCCCTTGCTTTTTTTGTCATACTGGGTATAATTACAGTCAGCGCGTTGAGCGCATAACACACTTAGAGGAGGTTGACATGAAGAAGTTGCTTACACTGGGGCTGTCGCTGCTGGCAGTGATTGCCGCGCTGTCGCTGAGCGCGTGCGGGCAGCAGGGAGAGACAGGTACCGATAACAGCGGGACCACGACCACGCCTGGAGACAACACTAACGGTGCTGCGCCTGCGACGCCTGCCACGCCTGAAGGTGGCGCTGGCGGTACGGGCGGTACGACCGAGGGCGGTACCGGCGGCGGTCAGTAAGACGCACACCCTATCAAACCGTGAGAGGGAGGGAAGCCAATCGCACGCTTCCCTCCTCTTGTTTATAGGTACACTTCGCCCGTAAACACCCGATTTGCCTGACCCGTCAGAACCACACCATCGGGATGATGGCTCGCCTGTAGCGTGCCGCCCTTCGAGACAACCGTAATCGAGGAATCTGTCCAGCCTGCGCGGTGCGCCAGCACAGTAACCGCCGCCGCGCCGCTGCCACAGCCCAGCGTCTCGCCCACGCCCCGCTCCCAGATACGTACGTGCACCTCGTCTCGACCAACCACTGCCGCCCACAGCACGCTCGTGCGTTCGGGAAACATTGGGTGCGTCTCAATCCGTGGGCTGACCTCCAGAAACAGCGCGTCGTCGGGCAACGAGTCGCCGAAAATCACCGTGTGTGTCGTGCCTGTGTTGACGCACGCAATCCGCACCGCGCGCCCGTCGATTGCAAGGGGGTAATCCTCGACCACCTCGCCGTCGACAAGCGCGGGAATCTCGTGCGGACGGAAGCGCGGGGAGGGTAGGCGGGTGCTGATGGCTTCCACGGTGCCCTCATGCAGGTGAATCTGTACAGGCACGAGTCGCCCTCCCAACGTCTCAATGGCGAATTCGGGCGCGTCGACATATCCATTCTCATAGGCGTAGCGTGCGGCGCAGCGCAAGCCGTTCCCGCAGAAGTCTTCCGTGCCGTCGGGGTTGAACATGCGCATTCGAACCGGCGCGTGCGCGCCGCGCTCAACAACAAGCAGCCCATCCGCGCCGATTCCGAACGGGCGATGGCAGAGCCGTTGCGCCAGCTGGCTCAAATCCAGCCCCTGCGCCGCCTGCGACTCGATGAGAACAAAATCGTTGCCGATACCCTCCATCTTGCAGAAGGGCAGCCCGCGCCCTGTCATCGCCGCGCCTGCAGCAATCGCTTGACTTCCGCCTCCAGCATCGCGTAGCTGGTCTTGCCCGACCATGCCTTCACACGCTTGCCCGACTTATCGTACAGGTAAAAACGGGGCACTTCGCCGCGCCAGTCTTTATCAAAGCGGTCGGCAAACTGGTCGAAATTCTGCTTGACGATGAGAATGGGGTACTCCACACGATGACGGCGCAGCACGGGCGGCACGGTCTGGTCTGCGCTCTCCTCGTCGTCGAACGAGACGCCAATCATCTCCACGCCGCGCGCTTTGTAAGTGCGATAGAAGCGCGCGAGGTCGGGCAGCTCCTCCATGCAGGGACCGCACCATGTCGCCCAGAAGTTCACGATGACCACCTTGCCTTTCGCGCGCGCGATGCGCTGCTCCAGCGCACGGGCGTCCGCGCGGGGCAGGCGCGGTTCAGCGATCACACTCATCCCAAGCGTCACCAACGCGACGCACAACAGCCATTTCAGACGCATAGTAGGGCTATTGTACCTCACGCAGGGTCGCGCCACACGCCGTCCGCTTTCAGCAGCGCAATCAGCTCCTCCACGCCGCGCTCGGCGGGGATATCGTTCTTGACCAGTTGCCCCTTGCGATAGAGCGCGATCTTGCCGCCCCCGCGCCCGACATAGCCGTAGTCCGCGTCTGCCATCTCGCCCGGACCGTTCACGATGCAGTTATGGGTGAGCGCAAGCGAGCCTGTGTAAGTATGGGCTTTCGCAACCTCAAGGTTGTAGACCACGCCCGTATAGGGCGCGCGCTTCACCGTGCGCACAGGCAGGTAGAGGTATCGCGCATCCAGCGCAAGGCGTCCCGTGCGCGTGCGATGGTCGGGAATCTCGATTTTGTAGCCCAGCTGCTCGGCGAAGCGGCGCAGGGCGTCGTCGCCCACAACCGAGATGGTATAGACAGGTTGCTTGCCGTGCGGCACGCGCCGCGTCAGCCCCGCCGCAACGCCCAGTCGCAGCAACAGCTGATGCACCTGAAAGGCGAGTGTGGGCGAGACCGTGACATACTGGGCGCGCGGGTAGCCCTGCACCACGCCACAGTAGCCGTCGCAGCGCCACAGCGCGCCCAGCAGAAACGCCTGCTGTGCACGCGGCAGGGTGAGCATCCAGTCGGGCATGCGCTTGTTTTCGGCGCGCCGCCCAAAAAGGCGCTGCAAGCGTTCTGCCCACATGGTAGAGTGGCACATGACCTCCAGCGTGTTGCGTCGCGCGCGCGTGCGTGCGGGCGCGCCATGCGCGTGCAGCGCGTCGCACAGTCGCCGCGCCAGCGCCGCCTCGGTCGCGCCGAAGGTAAAGAACGCCTGTTGTGCCCTGCCGTGCGCGCCGCCCAGCGAACCCTCCGCCAGATAGCAGCCCGCAGTCAACAGGAACGCCTCGTCTACAGGCGCATCGGGATACTCTGGGACGCTGTCGATTGCCTGCTCGCCCTGCACGATGGGATGCAGCACGACCATACCCCGTTGCAGGGCGTCGGCGGCGTACCACCGCGCCTGCTCGCTCTGACCCTCGCAGTCGGCAATGTTGGCGTAGCGGGGGCGGTCGGAACGCAGGCGCGCGGGACGCTCAAGCGCCAGCACGGGATGATTCGGCGTGAACTGCACGGGCGGCATCCCTGCACAGTGTAGCTCGACCAATTCGCCAGAGAAGTCATGCGTTTCCACCTGCAGCACAGGCTGAAAGTCGCCCCGATCGGTCAACACGCGGTCGCCCGCCTGCACCTGCGCAATCGGGCGCAACCCCTCGCGCGTCACCACGGGCGAATCGGGGTGCAGACAGCCCATCACTGCGATATCCAGCCCCACCAGATGCTTCGTCGCGTCGCGCACCTGATTCAGCACGGTCGGCAAGTCGAACTTCGTGCGCCCGCACGAAGGGCACGCGATATACTCCACCTTCGTCTTGCGCAGTCCCAGCGCCTGCAGAATATCGTAGCACACCTCAATCTCCTGCACAGGGTCTTCCGCCAGCGAGACGCGAATCGTGTCGCCAATCCCCTCCGCCAGCAGCGTGCCGATGCCGATGGCGCTTTTGATCCGCGCGTATATCCCGTCGCCCGCCTCCGTGACGCCTAAGTGCAGCGGGTAGTCCATCCCCTCCTCGTCCATGCGTTTGACCATGAGCCGATAGGCAGAGAGCATAATCGGCACGCGGCTCGCCTTGAGCGAAATCACCAGGTTTTTGAACCCATGCGCCTCGCAGATTTTGAGGTACTCCATCGCCGACTCGACCATCCCGACGGGCGAGTCGCCGTACATCACCTTAATCCGCTCCGACAGGCTGCCGTGATTGACGCCGATGCGCATCGCCAGCCCGCGCTCCTTGCACGCCCTAATCACGGGCAGGAAAGCCTGCTCGATGGCTTCCAGCTCCTGCTGAATCTCGGCAGGGCTATATTCCAAGCGGGTTGGGTCGGGCTTGCGGAACACGAACAGCCCGGGATTGATGCGCACCTTGTCCACATGCTTGGTGCATTCGAGGGCGATGTCCATGCCCTGATGATGCACATCGGCGACGAGGGGAATGTGCCCGTAGCCGCGTTTCTGGAGTTCTTTGCGGATTTCGCCGAGGTTTTGCGCCTCGCGCAGGTTCGGCGCAGTGATACGCACAATTTCGCAGCCTGCTTCGTAGAGTTCGATAATCTGTGCGACCGCTGCGGGCGTGTTCATGGTCTCGGCGGTAATCATCGACTGCACGCGGATGGGGTTATTGCCGCCGATGCCGATGTTGCCGACCTTGACCTCGCGTGTGCGACGGCGCGGCTTGCTCATCGGCAACTGCACTGCCGTCAGCGGAACAATCGGGTTCATAGCGGGATAATTCTACCCGCTGATGACCTCGCGCAGGTAGTCGCTGTAGCGGTAGAGCGCGCTGCGCGCCCGCTCCAGCCGCCCGATGAGGTCGCCCTGATCGTTGCGGATGACCGCGTCGAGGCTTTCCGCGATAAACAGCGCCTCCATCGCGTCGGTCGCCCTGCCCGCGATGCGCCTGCCGAACTCCGCGTCGCTTGGGTCGCAGTTCAGATGCGCGGTCAGGTACGGTTTGATCTGGGGATACGCGCGCAGGAGCCAGCGACGCGCCTGGGCGTACTGCTCCTGAAACGGCGCGCCCTCGCCTGCGAACGCCGCATCGCAAATCTGCTCCGCCAGCTGCTCAAATCGTTCGTAATACTCTGCCAGCAGGGCGCGCTGTTCCTCTATCGGGAACTCGACGCTTTTGCCGCGCCAGTGTCGCATCTGCTCGCGTGCGGTCTCAGGCAGCGACCGCCAGACTCCCTGAGCGCGCGTCCAGTAGATGCGTCCTGCTGTCTGCGCACGCCATACGCCCTTCCGAATGCCTTGCGCGAAGGTTCGCGCCCAAACAATCATCCCCATCTGTTATGCCTCCGTGCGTTGCTCGCGTTGCCTGGCAAGAAAGTTCAACTTCAAATCGCGGAGTCGCCGTTCGTACTCCCGTTGCTCTTCTGGTTCGAGGCGCGGCTTGAGTTTTCCTGCCAGAAAGTCGGCGCAATCGATGGCGATCTGCGCCTCCTCCAGCGCGACATGGGTCTGCCCAGTGGCAGGGTCGGGAAGGAACCCCATATGTTGCCATGCGCTTGCCAGATACAGCTCCAGCGTGTAGCGCAACAGTGCATACACATCCGTGCGCTCCGATGGTTCCATGCAACGCCTCCTTTGTAGGGCGATTATACCCCGAATCTGGGGTTGTG
>JBBIQK010000028.1:0-37121 GCA_037442365.1 Armatimonadota bacterium
GGTCCACCAAACGGCGAGGTGTAGATCCAGAGCAGGTTGCCGTTGGCGGCGTTCAGGCAGACGATACGCGACGGGTCGGCGTTGTCGCGCACATAGAGGCGGGTTCGGTCGGGACTCAGCAGCACATTGCCGCGCCCGAAGTCGGCGCCGCCCAGTCCGAGGTCGCTGGCGGTGCGCAGCCAGATCGTCGCGCCTGTGGTGATGTCTAACGCCGCGATGAACGACTGCCCTGTGGGTTGCGCGGAGGCGCGTGCGCTGGTGTAGAGGCGCCCTGCGGCTTCGTCGACCGTGACCCCAGCGTAGGAGAAGTTGCCGAATCCCAGCGTCGTCGGGTCGGTCGCCCAGACCGTGCTGCCGTCGGTCGCGCTCACCTTGAACACCTGTCCCTGAGCGGCGCCGAAGGTCTTGAAGTAGAGGAACTGCCCGCCGTTGCTGAAGGTGATGCTCCCATGTCCGATGCCGAGCGGGAGCGACTTCTGCCAGCGGAGGGTCGGGGTAGCAGGGCGTGTAGCGGGCGCAAGTCCGCGCATGCCCTCGCCGTGCGGGGTCGTGTGGAGCGTCTGGCTCCACGAGATGCTCATCAACACTGATAGCCCAAGCACTTCAAATGTGCGTCTCATAGCCTTTCACCTCATTATCGATTGCCCCAAATCTGGGGCTGGTTGCGCGTCCCTGCGCTGGGTTCGTCCGTGCGCCGCGTGTTAGCGGCAGAAGTTGTTCACTGCCTGACGCATTGCGGGCGGGCAATCGTTCGCGCCGCAGCGTCCCAGAGTCGTTTCACCCCACTGCCACATGTTGCCGATGGGCGTGTTGCCCTGGCAACGGCGCGGCATATAGGTCTGGTCGGGGCGCATCCATTTTGCGTGCCCGTCCGCAAAGGTGTAGTTCGCGCCGCCGTTGTGAATCAGCAGGCTCGTCCAGAAGTTTTCGTCCAGGTCGGGGTCGCGCGCCGACTCCGCGCAGACCCAGCACTCGTCGGAAATCGCCCACCACCAGTGCATATTGTTGGGCACAAGCACGCCGTTGCGGTCGCGGTGCAGCACCGTGCCGACGCCCACGCACTCGTTGAAGACGATTGTGCGGGCATGCTCCTCGATAGCGGCTTCTGGGCGCACGACGCCCGGTCCCGCACGCGGGTAGGGCGGGTTAATCCACGCCAGCACATAAGCGTTCGCCGAGAAGTTGCGCACGCCGTAGCGCAGGTAGATTGCCTCCGCCTGCGAGCGACCGAGGTTGTACCAGCGACGCACGACATCGTAGGAGATGCCCTGCGTCGGGCAGGTGAATACCTCGAGGCTGCGTACATACGGGTAGATGCGCTCCGCCCAGTTCGGGAGCGGACCCGTACCCTCGCCAGAGGGTGGGAACACATGGTCATAGTCGGGCAGGTACATCATCACGCCCTGCCCCATCTGCTTCTGGTGGGTCAGGCAGGCGGTCTGTTCCGCTTTCAGACGCGCCTGCGCAAACACGGGGAACAATATCGCCGCCAGAATGGCGATAATCGCGATAACAACCAGCAGTTCAATCAGGGTGAACCCCCTGGGTTTCATAACAGACCTCCTTATGGGCAGTTCGCGCGTTCGCCCAGATGTACCGCCCACTTCAGTTTTACAGGATTGCAGTCAAATAGCGTTTCGTCATTCGCCTGCAGGATAGGCGTGCCGTTGGATTGGCGCGCATACAGCTGGTCGCCTTTGAACCACTTCGCGTGTCCGTCGGCGAAGGCGACAATCACGCCCTCCGCATGGCGCGTCGCATAGCCGCTGGGTTTGTTCATCGGCAGCACGCGCGTGCGGTTCTCGAAGCCGAATGGGGTCACCATATAGCCTCCGAACGGGTCGGTGGACGGCGGCAGCGGCACGCTATCCAGCACCAGAATAGCAGCGGCGGGGCGTGTGACCTTGCTCAGCGACACGATATAGTCCATCGACGGCTGGTACGGAAAGCCCCAGAACCAGTTCAGCCCGTAGGAGAGTCGGGCGCGCTGTGCCCAAACCTCGCCGTACTCGCTGTCGGACACGCTGGGGCAACGGAAAATGGCGCGATCGCGCACATAGGGGGCGACCATCGCCGTCCACAGGCGCGCGTCGTCGGGCGTCGGGCGAAACACCCAGCCCACCGTCGGCATCGTTTGCTGATAATCGTTCGCATACATCAGGAACGCTTTGGAGATTTGTCCGAGGTTCGAGAGGCATGCGCCTTGCCGTGCTTTCTCACGCGCCTGTGCGAAGACGGGGAATAGGATCGCCGCCAGCACCGCGATAATCGCGATGACGACCAGCAGCTCGATGAGGGTGAAACCACGCTGTCTGTTCATCGTACCCTCCATATGCTAAGTATACCACGAAACATACGGGTAGCCTGGGGGTATTGCTGTCGGCGACGCTTCAGACGTTATCGGTATAATATACACAGTGGGTTGTGAACAGGTGGATGGTTGCTACCGTCCTGTGCGCCCGTGCAGGAGGCGCGTCGATGAGAAGTGAACTCGCGCTTCTGGAGCAGGCGATCGGGAACTCTGCACGCAAATAATAGTATATGCTGTCGGCGTGTGCATCGAACAACGCGCGCCGATAAATCAAGAATCGAGGAGAGATCTTGCCTGAAGTGACACCGACCGATTGGCTCGAAGTACCCGTACTGAACCGCTACGCCCACGAGTACGCTTTCGGTACCGACATGGCGTATCAGTTCAGTCGGGGTGGGCGTTGCCCCGAATGGAGGGCGCGTATCGGACTGGTGGAGGGAGAGCGGCTGCTGTTCGAAACCGAGGACGCACGCGCCGAGTATCCGCTGAGGCGCGGATTGGCGCGCCTGATGCATCAGTTCCCCGTCAGCGCGGGGATGCTCTACAACACGCTTTGCGACCTCTACTGGCTGCTTATTTCGGAGGGCGCTCCCACCGCCAGTTTCTGGGTACTTGTGGGCGGGTACACGCCCGCGCACGAACCGCTGCGCGCGTTTATCGAGAGATGCCATAACCCCAAAAACGAGTTGGAGTACCGGCGCGTGCTGGAGACCATGGAGATTGGCGCGCTCGATTCTGAGCTGAGCTACCTGTTGATACACTCGTCCGATTTCTTCATCACCATGCGGGTCGCGCCAGTGGGGGTTCCCTGCGAGGTATTGAAGCCATACCGCGAGCGAGTGTTGTATTTCCTGCGGTTCCAGCGGTGGCTGCAGGAGCAGAAGGGCGTAATCTGTTTGTGAATCAGGGGCGCTTCATGCGCCCTCCTGTCCCTGCGCGTAGGCGCATAGTTCCTGCAGGGGGCACTGAGCGCAGCGCGGGTTCTGCGCCTTGCACACGGCGCGCCCGTGCTGAATCAGCGCGACATGGAACCGATAGACCAGCGGCTCTGGAATCATCGCCTCCAGCGCGTCGTGCGCCTTCGCCTCGCCGATAGCTTTTGGAATCAGTCCCAGCCGCCACGAGACGCGAAACACATGCGTATCGACGGGGATGACGGGACGCCCCAGCGCGAAGCACAGCACAATCGCGGCGCATTTGGGTCCGATTCCGGGCAGGCTTAGCAGGAATTGGCGCGCCTCGTCGGTTGGCGCGTCGCGCATCCAGTCGAGCGTGTAGTCGCCGTGGGCGGCTTTGATGGCGCGCAGTACCGCCTGAATACGCGGCGCCTTCTGGTTCGCCAGCCCGCCCGAACGGATGGTCTCGGCTAACTCCTCCACAGGCGCGCGGGCGACCGCCTCCCAGTCGGGATACCGCTCGCGCAGCAGGCGGTAGGCGCGGAACGAGTTCGCGTCGGAGGTGTGCTGCGACAGGATGCAGTGAATCAGCTCTTCCAGCGGGTTCTGGCGCGGACGCCATTCGGGCGCGCCGTACAGCTGCTCCAGGCGGGCGACGATGGTCTCGATGTCAGGCATGGATCGAACCTCCTGACGCTTGAACAGACGCAGCCCGACGGAGAATCACCCGCACGCCCTCAGTATACCCTTTTGCGCAGCTACATCCGTGAGACGATTATCGCTTCAGGTCTTTGGCGACGCTGAGCATCTCGTCGGCGGTCTGGATGGCGCGCGAGTTGACCTCGTAGGCGCGTTGCGCCATAATCAGCCGCACCATCTCGTCGACGATTTGCACATTCGAGGCTTCCAGTGCGCCGCCTGCGATGCTGCCAATGCCATTTGCGCCGGGCGCGCCTTCGATCGGCTCGCCTGCGGCGGGCGTGAGGCGATACAGGTTCAGCCCAATCCGATTCAGCCCCGCGGGGTTCACAAACCGCACGAGCGTGATTTGCCCCAGCTCCTCGACGCCGTCCTGCCCGCCGCGCCGCACGCTGATAATCCCGTCGCGCCCGACCATAATCTGCTCCGCGTCGGGCGGGATGATAATCTCTGGCTCCAGCGGGTAGCCGTTGGAGGTCACAAGCCTGCCCTGCGCGTCGAGTTTGAAGCCGCCGTCGCGCGTGTAGGCAATCGCGCCGTCGGGCAGCAGCACCTTGAAAAAGCCGTCGCCCTCAATCGCCAGGTCGAGCGGATTGCCCGTGATTTGAATCGCGCCCGTGCTGAACAGTCCGTAGGTGGCGGCAGGGCGCGACCCCAGTCCGACCTGCAAGCCGCTGGGCAGCTGCGCGCCGCCCGCCGCCGTCGCCCCCGCAGGGCGTAGCGTCTGGTACAGCAAATCCTCGAAATCCGCCCGCACGGTCTTGTAGCCGTTCGTGTTCACATTCGCCAGGTTGTTCGAGATAACATCGATATTGAACTGTTGCGATTCCATGCCTGCTGCAGCGGTGTGGAGAGCGCGTATCATGGGTTTGCCTCCTAAATCTTTGGCAGCTCGTTGATGGCGCGTCCGAGCGTCTCGTCGTGCGCGTGGATGGCTTTCTGGTGGGTTTCGTAGGCGCGGATGAGTTCAATCATGGTCACCATCTCGCGGGCGATGTTCACATTCGAGGCTTCGAGCGCGCCCGATACGACGCGCGGGTTGGCGATGGGTTGCGCCGCGCCTGCGAAGTCGCCTTCGGGCGTCTTGGTCAGGTCGCCCTGCACAATCAGCAGCCGTCCGACGGGCGCGCCGTTCGCCCGCACGGTTCCGTCTTCGGCAATCTGCACGGGCGCGTTCGGGGGCACTCGAATCGGCTGGTTGCCCTCGCTCAGCACCGCCGCGCCGTCGCGCGTGCGCAGCACCCCCTGCGCATCGAGCTGGAACGCCCCGTTGCGCGTGTAGCGCACGCCCTGCGCGGTCTGAACGGCGAAAAAGCCCGCGCCATCGATGGCGACATCGAGCGGGTTGCCTGTGGTCGTCAGCGCGCCCTGCTGGAAGTCGGTATACAGCTCACGCAGGATTGCCCCTGCCGAGAGCACGCCAATCGGCTGAGAGCGAGTCCCCTCTATGCGGTACAGTTGCCGTTCGTAGACCGCCTCGAACACGGGGCGGTCTGCCTTGAAGCCTGTGGTGTTCAGATTCGCCAGATTGTTGGCAATCGCGTCCTGCGCCTTCTGTCGGGCAGCCATTCCTTCGGCTGCCACATACAGTCCGCGTATCATCAGGGGGCATTATCGGCGCGGGGGCGCGGTTTCTGCAGACGGTCGTGGAAAAGAGGTACAATTCACGCGCTATGAACCGTCAGTTAGCGCTTGGGTTTGGTATGGGCGTACTGATTACGACTGTTCTGATTGGCTGTTTGACGGCGCAGCGTTCCCCGAATTCGCGTCCCGCGCAAGCCTCTTCCGCCGCTCCTGCGGCGACGGCGGGCGTGCGCGGCGCGGGCGTGCCCGAATTCTGGGTGCGTCCAGGCTACCGTGTGGAGCTGGTCGCTGAGAATCTGGGCAACGCGCGCTTTATGGAGTTTGACAACAGGGGCACGCTTTACCTGAGCCGTCCCCAGCGCGGCGACATCCTCGCCCTGCGCCTGCGCGGCAACCGCTACGAGGTGGTCAACACCTTCGTGGCGGGCTACCCGACTGTGCATGGGATGCACTTTGCGGACGGCTGGCTCTGGTTCACGCAAACGGGCGCGATTCACAAAGCGCGCGACACGAACGGCGACGGCAAGGCGGACGAGGTGCAAACGGTCATCCCCGAAGGGCAGCTGCCCCGCGGCGGCGGACACTGGTGGCGACCCGTGCTGGTGACCGACCGCTATATCTACACGGGTATCGGCGATGCGGGCAACATCAACGACGAGACCGAGACCGAACGCCAGAAAATCTGGCGGTTCAACAAGGACGGTACCGGCAAAACGCTGTTTGCCAGCGGGATTCGCAACACCGAGAAGCTGCGCCTGCGTCCGGGCACGAATGAGGTCTGGGGCGTCGATCACGGCAGCGACTGGTTCGGACGCACGCTGGGCGAACGCCCGCAGCAGTTCCAGCCCATCACCGACCACAACCCGCCCGACGAGCTGAACCATTACGAAGCAGGCAAGTTTTACGGGCATCCGTTTATCACGGGCAACAAACTCCCCCGCATCGAGTACCAGAACCGCAAAGACATCGTGGAGCTTGCTGACAAGACCGTGCCCCCTGCGTGGAGCTTCGGCGCGCACTGGGCGGCGAATAGCTTCACCTTCCTCACGAAAGACCATTTCCCCGGACATAAGGGCGATATGTTCGTGGCGTGCCGCGGGTCGTGGAACCGGGTGGTTCCTGATGGGTATCGCATCGAGCGCGTGCTGTTTGACCCCGTCACGGGCAGACCCTACGGTAGCCTGACCATTGTGAAGACGCTGGGGGCGAACAATCGCCCGCTGGCGCGCCCGGTGGACTGCGCCGAGGCGCCTGACGGAAGCGTGCTGTTTACATGCGACACGACGAACCGCATCTACCGAATCTCATGGGCGGGAGGGCAGAATGCGTCGAGGAATTAGTCTGGCAGGCTTGGCAATCGTGCTGGCAAGCGTGGCGATTAGCATGGGCAGCGTGCGCCCCGCGCCGATTGCCGTAGTGGAGACCTACAACCGCAAGTGCAGTTCGTGTCATGGCAAGGAGGGCGCGATGCTCGATCGGGATTTCGAGAAAAAGTACGCCTCTGCCAGCGAGTTGCGCGAGGTGGTGGAGAGTATGCCGGGCGCGATTGGCATGCGCCCCGACGCGCTGGAGGCGATGCTGGCATATGTGCGCTCCATCAGTCGGCGCGAGCCGTTTCTGGCGTGGACAGAACAGCGGGGTGATGTGATTATTGGCGAGGTCAGCCCCACCGCCTCGACGGTGCAGGCGCGCGCAAAACGCGAGACTCTGCGCGTGCAACGCACCCAGAACCAGTGGCGCATCACGCTGCCCAAAGGCGTCCGACCCGAGGATGTCGAAATCACGGCGCAGCGTAGTGGTGTGCGCACCACGCTGCGCCTGAAGGATTCCCCCTACAGCCACACAAAATAGGCTACGCGGCGAGGTCGCTGAGCGCGCTTCGAGCGACCGCGTTTTCGGGGTCGATGTCGAGCGCGGTTCGGAAATGTTCGCGCGCCTCGTCGACGCGCCCCATATCGCGCAGGGTAATCGCCAGATTGAGCCGCGCTTCCAGATAGCGCGGGTTAATCTCCAGCGCGTGCTGGAACTGCTCAATCGCTTCCGCCTCGTTGCCCAGCGCAGCGAGCGCCATCCCCAGATGGTTGCGGATGTCGGCGAAGTTGGGGCGGATGGCGAGCGCTTTGCGGTACTCGGCGACCGCCGCCGCGAAATCGCCCCGCCGATATAAATCATCGCCCATCTGCGCATGGTAGAGCGCGTCGTCGGTGCTGTTGGAGCTGAGCGTCTCGAAAAGAGCAATCGCCTGGTCAATGCGTCCCGCGCGGTCGTGTTCCAGCGCCTGCTCGAAACGGGCGCGGTCGAAGCCCGTATCGAGCGTCAGCGACTCCTCGATGCGCCGTAAGCCATCCTCGCGCCGTCCCATCTCGTACCAGAGGATGCCCTGAAACAGCACCGCTTTCGCAAAGCGCGGGTTGATTTGCAGCGCTTTTTTGAAATGGGCGGCGGCGCGCTCATAGTCGCGCAGCTTGCGCAACGCGAACGCCAGCGCGAAGTGCAGATCGGCGTAGTGGGGGTGAATCTCCAGCGCGCGTTCAAAGTGGCTCACAGCAGTCGCATACTGTCCGCGTCGCAGCGCCGCCTGACCCAGCTGGGCGTGCGATTCGGCGATGTAAAACCGCGCGAGTTTCTGCACCATCACATCGCGCGTCTCGGTCAGCGCGTGTTCGAACAGCTTGAGCGCATCTTCAAAGCGCCCATCGTCATAGCACTTGATACCCGAATCGTACGAGTTGCTTCGCCCGACGCCCAGAATCTTCTGCAGAAAGGACATGAATCGCCTCCGTGTGAGAATATTATCGGCGCGGGCAGGGTCGATTTTTTAGGGGGCGCAAGTCGACCGATAAAAATACAACGCCCCCCGCCTGTGATCATGCGAGGGGCGACAGGGGAAGGGAGTGTACGCCCGCCTACCCGCTGAGGTAGATGTCGGGACCCAGCGGCGGGCACTCGAAGGTATCCGAGCCACGCTTGCGCAGGTGTACCCCGTACCATACGACGAGGTCTTCGTTGAGCGTGCGCTCGCCATTCACGTACTGCGTGATGTTGCCGAACGAGCCAGTGTTGCCTATCATCTCGGTACTGCGCGCTTTGACGACCCACACATCGCCTTCGCCCGTATTGTTGCGCTCGTGGAAGCCGTCTTTCGCGCCGGGCACAATCTCGGCGGTGAAGCCCGAGCTGAGTTTGCGCACGCGCCAGCGCATCGAACGGTTAGGCCAGCGCAACCGACGCGCCTCGATGCGGAGGGGCTGCCAGTTCTCACGGCGCCCGCCGCGCGGCGAGTCGGTCTCCTCGACCACCTGCCCGCCCAGCCCATCCAGCGCGAAGTGCAGCCGCCAGTAGCCATTGTGCAGGCGACCCACACAGACGCAGCTGCTGTCGGTGTAGCCGTACAGGAAGCGCGGCTTGATAATGCCGCTCTGGTTGAAACGCCAGCCCGTGATGTAGCGATACCAGCCTGCGGAGCATTCGGTAATCAGCACCAGCTCGCCATTGGTGTCTTCATGGATGCCCACCCCGCGGAAGTTGCCCGAGTCGTTGCTGTCGTCGCAGATGGTAACCGCGCGCGAGCCAGCGTTCGCGAAGCGCAGCCCGTTGCCCAAGTCGGTTCCCGTGCATTTAAAGCAGGTCTCGGAATAGAGCCAGTCACGGTACGGTCCGCAGCCGTTGCCATCGTAAAACACATTCAACACGGGCATCCCGCCGCGCTTGAGCACCAGACGCCCGTTGTAGAACACATCCGCAATCTCGACGCCAGAGCCGTAGGTCTGTCCATCGCCCGTGCTGCCACTAGGGCGACGCACGAGCATGCTCCAGACGGGGTTGCTCGCGGGCCAGGCAAGCGCCTGCCATGTGTTGCCGCCTATACTACTACAACCACCACTGCTAGGTGGTCCCCCACACGCGGCGGGGTAGAAGTCGCTGCCGCCTGTGCCATACGCCGACACACGCCCGTCGGTCATGTCGATCAGGAAATGCCCGATGGTCGACTCGCGTCCGCTACCCGGTCGGAAGTGCAACAGCACGGAGACCATCCGATGGTCGGGCACATAGCTGGGGAACGGGTCGATGCGCTCCCACAGGTTCTCAGGCGCGGCTTCGGTAATCACAGGGGGCATGCCGGGCGAGCAGTAGGCTATCCCGCGGCGGAGCGGCTCGCCGTATTTCGGGTCGGACGCCAGCACCTGCACCGCATCGTGGTATTCCGCCTCGCTGAAATAGTCCGGCTGCCCCTTGAGCGGGGTTATCTCCACGCGCTTGGGCGTGGGGAAATCTGCCTCAATCTGGTAGCCCAGATTGTTGTCGTAGTCGTAAATCACCAACACCGCCCGATTGGGGTACAGCACTCTGCCCGGTTCCGGGCTGGGTGGATTCTGCAGATAGGCTGTCAGCACATTGTAACGCACCTTCTGCAGGAAGCCCAGTCGAGGATGCTCCCAGAGCATGCGGGCATAGTCGCGCATCTGGCGCTCGGGAATCACATAAAACACGCCCGAACGGATGTTCATCCCACGAAGGGGAACTGCCTCTTTCACGGAGCGAATCACAGGCAGCCCCAGCGGATTATCTGCCTGCAAAGGGACTAAAGCATTAATTAATTTATCCATAGAGACCTCCTGAATGTCCAGCACAAAGCGTCTGCTTGTGAGCTGCCGCGCTCACAGACGCTGATACGAAGTATACCTCGATTTTTCCGAGAGTGTGTGTTTTTTTCAGGAGCCTTTGCGTTTGCGCGTCTTGAGATACTGCTCTTCCAGTTGCTCCAGTTGCTCTGGGGTGGGTCGTCTGGCAGGTTCGGGGGATGCGCTTTGGGCGGCGGCGCGCGGTTTCGGCTCGGTTCGGGCGGCGCGGGCTGGGGACGCCTTCGCCTCAGCGGGCGGCTGGGCAGGGGATGAGGCAGCTTTCGTGGGCGACGGCGCCGCAGATTTTGCGGACGCGCGCGGGCTGCCCGACGCTTTCAGCGGGATCAGGTCGTCTCCCGCCAGAAGCGCGACATAGCGCAGATGGAAGCTTTTCTCCTCGTCGGAGAGGCGGTTGCGCGCCTCGTCAGAGAGGGAGCTGAGCCAGCGCTCGTGCATGCGGGTCTGCTGCTCGGCGTGGCGTTCGCGAATCGCTTCGGGCAGGCTCTCCAGCTCCAGATCGACAGCAATCTCCTGCGGGGTGTAGATTTTGAGGATGGTTCCGACGGCGTTCGCGAGATGGGGCGCGTAGCGTCCCTCCTGCGCTTCCTTGCCCTGCGCCTCGCGAGCGCGCACCTGCACCCGATCGCCTTCCTTAAACTGCGGCATGCTTTTATTATACCCGCGCATGGGGTAGACTCTGGGGCGTTTATAGCGCACGGACTATGAAAACGAACGATAACTGTTGCCCGCCCGCTGAGGTGTTAGACGCGCTCCAGCGGCTTGCGCCCGACGCGCCGCTGCTGGCGCTGGGACAGACGATTTTCTGGGACGAGCCGATGAAACTCGCCCTGCTGCGCCATCTCGCGGCGCATGATCCCACACGCTCCATCCTCTTCGGCGTTCACGATACAGACTATTTCGCGCGCTTGCACACGCGCCAGTTGCCGCGCGGCGCGCAGGTCATCGATGGGTTCGCGCTGTTGCCGCATAACGACGGCTCGACGCGCGCGCTCTGGTCGGCAGCGGGCGAGATGGCGCAACTGTTCGGCAGCGAGACCGTACCTACCCTACAGATGTTTGCTCACAGTGGCGGGCATGTGGCGCGGGTCGCCGAGTCGTGCAGCGAGGGGCGGAGCGCGTTCATCGACGCGCTGACCGAGGCGTGGGGCTGGCGCGGGCTGGTCGCGCGCGACCCTGCGCCGCGCCCCGTGTGCGAGATTCCCCTCCACGCCGTTGCGCCCGCGCTCGACGCCCTGTTGGAGTTCGGGCTGGACGGCTCGTGCCAGATGTTGGAAGACGCCGACGCCCGCGCCCGTGCGTGTGCATGGGCGGGCGCGCTCCGCGCGCGCGTGCGCCAGTACGCCGACGCCCACCCGAACGGTTCGCTGGCGGATTTGTTCGTCGAGCTATATCCTGAGCTGCTGAAATCGCTGCATGGCGACGCGCTGCCCGACACGGTCGGTTTCACGCGCACGACGGAGTTGTTGCGCTTCAACACGCGCACGGCGGGGTTGCCGCGTTTCGCGCTGGTGGACGCCTTCGTGAACCCTGCGACGCGCCGCGCGTGCGAGGACGCCTACAACGCCGCCGTCGCCGACTCGCCGATTTACACGCTGGATGAATTCGGCGAGGGCGCGCTGCCGTTCGATCTACTGATTCCGCAGGCAGGGCGGGGCACGCTGCTGCTGACGGAGCGGTATCTGGTCGTGTTGACGCCAGAGCCGCAGATTGTGCGTCTGCCCGCGCCGATTGCCGATGTTCACGGGCTGGCGCAGCTCATCGAAGCGCAGTGGGGCGACGCCTGCACTCTGGTCGGCAAGGCGATTACGCTGGTGCCCATGCTGGCGCGTGAGTTTGTATTCGTGTTCAACGAGCGCGGGTCGCCCTACCTGACGCGCACGGCGCGCTTTCTGCAGGGGCTACAGGCGGGCGGCGTCGAGGCGCGTGTGCATCCGCTGCTGCGTCTACGCTACCCGACATGGGACACGCTCAGCGCGGCGCGGTGTGTGAACCTGCGCCTGCCAGAGCATCTGGCGCGCGCGTTCGGCGAGCCGACCCTCTGTTCCGATGTGCTTGCCCTGCGCTGGCGCGCCGTGCTGGACGCACAGCGGCAGCTGATGGAGCAGTTGGCGCAGGCGCGTCGTCCACGTACGCTGATGGCGCTGCTGGCGGAGCGGACGGGCGAACGCTGGCGCGAGTCGCGGGCGACTTACGACGCCAGCCTGCGCGCGCTTGCCGAGACGGTCGGGACGCACGCCGACACGCTGCGCCAGCACGCGCACGCGCTACATGCCGAGCGACGCGCCCTGATTGCCGAGATTCAGCGCAATCCGAAACAGTTTGCGGCGCTTGCGCCGCGCCTGCACGCGCTCAAGGCACAGATACGGCGACTGAACGCCGAACGACTGCAGGTCGGACACACGCCTGAGGCGGAGGCGTTGCGCGCGCGTGTGCGCCAGCTGGAGTGCGAAGCGGAACGCGCACGACTGGAGCAGATTCGAGACGCCTATCTGACGGTGGAGGGGCTACAGCAAACGCATGCGCGCCCCGCCGCGTGGTGGTTCCTGCTGCTGGGACGCGCGTGGTTCGAAGCGTGCGCCGAGGGGCTACGGGCGCGGCTGCAACCGCTGGTGTAGCGCTACGGATTAATCCCCAGCAGGCGCAACATTTCCAGCGTGCTGGAACGCGCACTGCCGAAAAACAGCCAAGCGACATCCACCCAGAAGCCGGGGATCGCCGAAGAATGGAGCGCGCCCGCCGACTGCTCGAAGGTCTTGTAGCCCTGCGCCTGCCGTCGCGCCACCCGCACCACCTGCGCCTGCGGGTCCAGCAGCCACAATTCGTCCACGCCAATCGTGCAGTAATCGACCTCCAGACTACGCCATTCGGCGGGATAGTTGGCGCGCGAGCGGATTTCCAGCACCCAATCGGGCGCGCCGATGATTGCCGAGTCGGTGATAATCGCGGCGCGGTCGCGGCGAATGAACAGCAGGTCGGGCAGGCGAGCGCGATACTCGGAGATTTTCACCGCCGTGCGCGAGCCAGAAACGAACCCCAGCCCGTTTGCCTCCACATACGGAGGCAACGCCGCGAGCATCCAGGCGTTGAGCTGCTCGCGCTGCCACATCGCCGCCCTCGTGCGCTCCACCAGCACGCCGTCGATGAGTTCGTAGAGGTCGTCGGCGTCCACGAGGCGCAGGTAGTCGTCCACCGTAAGCGGTCGCTCGCTGGCGAGCATGCGTCGCGCCCGCTCACGCACACGCCTGAGTGTTCCTGCACGCTCTATGCGCCGTCGTATCGCCTGACCCTTATAACTTCACCGCGCCCTTCTCCTGCAGGCGGAGCGCCCACTTTATCCCGCCCAGCAGGTGGCGCTGGTACGCCTCGTCCTGCCAGACATCGAGCCGATGCCCCAGCGCGGTGTAGAACATGCGCCCCTTGCCGTACTCGCGACACCACGCCAGCAGGTAGTCGCCCTCCTTGCCCGCCTGGGGCGTGCCGTCGTCGGGATGGCGATTCAGCGAGAGCAGTACCTGCACGCGCGGGCGGTTGTTCTCTTTGAACAGGTAAATCTCGTCGAAGACCGTCCATTCGGGCGCGAGGTGCGCCACTGCGGGATGGTCGGGCTGCTCCACTTTCGCCGCCACTTTGGTCTGCTGCCCATGATAGGCGAACTGCCCCTGCACCATCTCCAGGTATTCGGGGCGGTTGTGGTAGGTGTCAGCAGCGGCGTGGATGCCGATGAACGCCTTGCCGCCCTGCAGCCACTCCAGAAACGCGCCTAGGTCAGGGATGCCGATGTCGCCCGTCGTGTTCAGGAACACCACGCCGTCGTACCTGCCTTCGTTGAGGAACTGCGGGGTGAGCATCTTCTGCACTTCGCTCGCGTCGCGGCAGTAGTCCACTTCGAACACGCCGCTGCGAGCGCCGATGTCCGCCAGAATCTTCTCGCCCAGTTCAATCGAGTCGCCGTGTCGGAAGCCCGCCGTGTGCGTGACCACCAGCAACCGTTTCATGCCCGTGTGCATGGCTCGGTTCTCCTTCTGCGGGGCAGCGGGGAACAGCAGCCAGCCCGCCAGCCCGATTATCGCCAGTGCGATTAGCGTTCGCATGGGGATATGATACCTCTAACCCCTGAACGCGCGGGCATCATCGAACGCTGGGGCAGAGGCGCTTGAACGCCCATGCCCAATTCGCCCACCAGCAGGGCGACGTTCGGGTCGCCTTCTGGAAAGACCCCTACACCCCCGAACAGCTGAAAAAACAGGGGCTGAACGAGCGGCAAATCCAAGCGGTGCTGTATGTGAAGGAAAAGGGCAGCATCACGAATAGGGAATCCCAGACACTCGTGGGGATTAGCAAGCGCACCGCGTCAGACGACCTGACCGATCTCGTCCAGAGGGGAATCCTGATTAAGATAGGTGGTCCAGCGCGGGCGCGGAACCGCTTATAGGGCAAAAATAGGGCAAATTGGGCGAGAATAGGGCGAAAATTGGGTGAAATGGCAATGATGGCACGCAGAGCATCGGATGTATCGGGCGCATCTCGGACAGGCAGCCATGACAACCCCGACCTGTCTGAAGGCTACCGCATGACCGAACTGGGACCCCTGCCCGAAGAATGGAAGGTGGTCAGGCTGGGGGAGGTACTGCTTGAGGTTCCAACGAAGACAAGGCGCGTGTTTGTCCAACCAAACGAATTATATAAAAGAATTATGATGAGATTATATGCTAAGAAAGTGGCTTTGAAGGGTATTGTCTGTGGATGCCAGCTATCCAGTCAAGTAATGTTTCGTGTAGAAACCGGTGATTTCATATTTTCCAAAATCAACATACGGAAAGGTGCCTATGGGGTCATACCAAACGAGCTATCAGGTGCTGTAGTAACTTCGGAGCATCCGATATTAGGGCAGACTGTGAACTACTTGAAATTGAATATCTTCTCTATTATCTAATGATGCCACATAATTGGGAAAGTTTCAAACTACATGCCAAGTGTTTTAGCGGAAAAGAACGAGTAAAGCCTCGCGAATTTCTGACTGTACCCATCCCCCTCCCACCGCTTGCTGAACACGGGCGATTGTGCATTTATTGCGGACAGGCAGGCAGCCAGAGAAGCCATCGAGCGCGTGATTGCCGCCGCCCGCGAACTGAAGAAAAGCCTCATGCGCCACCTGTTTACCTACGAACCTGTGCCTGTGGGCATGTTACCTTCTGTAGGGGCGCACGGCGGTGCGTCCGATGGCGGTGGTGCGCTGGATGGTGGGCGAACTGCAAAGGGGGATGGACTCTGCACAGGCGGAGCAACTGGCGCACGCAGTGGAGCCTGATTCAGCAGTATCCGCATTGGGCAACCAGCGTCCAACAGGAGCGCGAGCTGCGCAAAAACCTCTATAAAGCGCTTATGGCGTGCGGCGTTCAGGAGGTTGTGGAATGGGCAGAAGGAATACTGGAGTTGCTACGGAAGGCGCAAGCGTGAACACCGCCTCGCCGCTGGGCGAGGCGGTCGCAAGTGTTATTCTCGTTGCAGAGGCGCGCGCGTGGGCGCGACGCATCGGCGTGGAGGAACGCCTGCGTGAAATTCATATACGCCCCATGCATCGCAAATGGGCGAGCGTCTCCACGCGCGGACGCTTGACCCTTAGCCGCGACCTGCTGACTCAGCCCGCCACGTTCCGAGCGCAGGTGCTTGTGCATGAGCTGGTGCATCTGAAACTGGGCAACGGCTCCCACGGGCGGCTGTTCCGGGCGCTGGTGCGCGCCTACCTGGATAGTCCCGAATAGCCTGCAACACGCGACGCCGCCCCCAACAATCAGGGTACACTCCTGCTATGCGCCATCTGGTGCTGATACTGGGGGATCAACTGGATCGTCGCTCCGCTGCGCTAGACGGGTTTGACCCCGCCTGCGACGCCGTGTGGATGGCGGAAGTCGCCGAAGAGGCGACCCATGTGTGGAGCCATAAGGCGCGGATTGCCATCTTCCTCAGCGCAATGCGCCATCACCGCGACTGGCTGCGCCAGCAGGGCTACACGGTACACTACCATGCGCTGGACGACCCCGACAACGGCGGCCGCTTCGCGACGGAGCTTGCCTGCGCCGTGCGCACGCATCAGCCCCAGAAACTTATCGTCGTCGAGCCGGGCGAGTACCGCGTGCTCCAGAGCCTGCAGCAGACCGCGCGCGAGCTGGGCGCGCCGCTCGAAGTGCGTCCCGACCGACACTTCCTTATCACGGTAGACGATTTCAAACAACACGCCGCCGCCCGCAAGCAGCTGCGCCTGGAGTTTTTCTACCGCGCGATGCGCCAGCGCACAGGCATCCTGATGGAAGGCAAGCAGCCCGTCGGCGGCGCGTGGAACTACGACGCCGAGAACCGCCAGTCGTTCGGCAAGGCGGGTCCTGGACTCGTGCCCCCGCCCGTGCGCTTTCCGCCCGACGCTATCACGCAGGAGGTCATCCGCCTGGTGGAGACGCGATTCCCCAACCATCCGGGCAGCCTGCGCGACTTCGATTGGGCGGTCACGCCTGAAGACTCCGCACGCGCGCTGGACGATTTCATCGAGAACCGCCTGCCGCACTTCGGCGCGTATCAGGACGCGATGTGGACGGGCGAGCCATACCTGTATCATTCGCGTCTGTCGTCGGCGATTAACCTCAAACTGCTCGACCCGCGCATCGCCATCGAGCGGGCAGTGGACGCCTACTATCAGAAGCGCGCGCCCCTGCAGAGTGTGGAGGGCTTCGTGCGGCAATTGTTGGGCTGGCGCGAGTATATTCGCAGCGTCTACTGGCTGCATATGCCCGACTATCTGGAGCGCAACGCGCTGCACGCCGACGCCGACCTGCCCGACTTCTACTGGACAGGCGCGACCGACATGAACTGCCTGCGCGAAGTGGTGGGGCAGACCCTGCGCTACGGCTTCGCGCACCACATCCAGCGGCTGATGGTCACAGGACTGTACGCGCTGCTACTAGGCGTACACCCCAAGCAGGTGCATGCATGGTATCTGGCGGTCTATGTGGACGCGGTGGAGTGGGTGGAGCTGCCGAATGTGTACGGCATGTCGCAGTTCGCCGACGGCGGGCTGATAGCGTCCAAGCCGTATATCGCCAGCGGCAAGTACCTGCAGCGGATGAGCAACTACTGCGCGGGGTGTCGCTACAAGCCCGACCGCGCCGTCGGCGAGGACGCCTGCCCCTTCACGACGCTTTACTGGGACTTCCTGATGCGCCATGAGTCGCTGTTTGAGAACCACCCACGATTGGGGCAGCAGGTGCGCAACCTGCGTCGGCTGAGCGAGTCGGATCGCGCGGCGATTCGGGCGCAGGCGGCGCGCCTCAGGTACAATTCGCCCGATGGCTGACTTCGATGTGCTGGTGGTGGGGTCGGGGCACGCGGGGTGCGAGGCGGCGCTGGCGGCGGCGCGCATGGGCTGCCGCACAGCGGTTGTCACGCTGAACATCGAACGCACCGCGCACATGCCCTGCAACTGCTCCATCGGAGGACCCGCCAAAGGGCAGCTGGTGCGCGAGATCGACGCGCTGGGCGGGCAGATGGGCGTCGCCATCGACCGCACGCTGACGCATATCCGATTCGTGGGCACGGGCAAGGGACCCGCTGTGCGCACCCTGCGCGCGCACGCCGACAAAGCGCACTACCCCGCCGAGATGCTCCGCGCCCTGCAATCCCAGGAGAACCTGACGCTTATCGAGAACTCCGTAGAGGGGCTGCTGGTGCGCGACAGGGTGTGCTACGGCGTCCGCACGCGCGACGGGGAACTCACCGCCCGCGCGGTGGTCATCACAACGGGCACCTTCCTGAACGGGCTGTGCCATATCGGGGCGCACAAAATCCGCGCGGCGCGCTTCGGCGACCAGCCGTCCGTGAGGCTCACCGAATCGCTGCGCCAGCTGGGGTTCCGTATCGGGCGCTTCAAGACGGGCACGACGCCCCGCATCGACAAAAAGAGCGTCGACCTGTCGCATCTGACCGAAGTGCCGTCGGAGCCGTGCCCGCCGTTTTCGTACCTGCACGATGCGCTGAACCCGCCGCGCTCGCTGCTGCCCTGCTGGCAGACCTACACCAACGAGCGCACGCACGCGATTATCCGCGCGAACCTGCACCTGTCGGCGATGTACGGCGGGCGCATCACGGGCGTCGGACCGCGCTACTGCCCCAGCATCGAGGACAAAATCGTGCGCTTCCCCGACAAAGACCGCCATCCCGTGTTTCTGGAGCAGGAATACTGGGACGCCGACGATTTGTATGTGCAGGGGATGTCGACCAGCCTGCCCGAAGAGGCGCAGCTGGCGTT
This sequence comes from Armatimonadota bacterium, assembly GCA_037442365.1. GTDB lineage: Bacteria > Armatimonadota > Fimbriimonadia > Fimbriimonadales > GBS-DC > GBS-DC. The sequence continues at coordinate 18,430 of JBBIQK010000028.1, forward strand.
CCTGCGCACGCTGCCCGGACTGGAAGAGGTCGTGATGCTCCGCCCCGGCTACGCGGTGGAGTACGATATGGTATACCCTGACCAGCTGTACCCGACGCTGATGACCAAGGCGGTGCGCGGGCTGTTTCTGGCGGGGCAGATTAACGGCACTTCGGGCTACGAGGAGGCGGCGGCGCAGGGGCTGGTTGCGGGAATCAACGCCGCGCGCTATGTGCAGAACTGCGAGCCGCTGGTGCTGGAGCGCGCCAGCAGCTATATCGGCGTGCTGATCGACGATCTGGTGACAAAGGGCGTGGAAGACCCCTACCGCATGCTGACGGGTCGGGCGGAGCATCGGCTGCACCTGCGCCACGATAACGCTGACGAGCGGTTGACCCCCATCGGGCGTGAGCTGGGGCTGGTGTGCGAGAGACGCTGGCGACGCTACCTCAAGCGGCGCGCGGCGACCCAGCGCGAACTGGAGACCCTGCGCACGCTGGAAATCAGCGGGCGACACAACCCCCAGCTGCAGACGCTGGGCGGTACGCCCGTGAACGCGCGACTCTCCGCGCTGGAGTACCTGCGCCGCCCCGAAGCGAGCTACACACTGCTGCAGCAACTGTTCCCCGACGCGCTGCGCGCCCCCGCTGAGATTGCCGAGCGCGTTGAAATCCTCGCCAAGTACGAAGTCTACCTGCGCAAGCAGGAGCAACAGATTGAACAACTGCGCAAGGTGGAACACTGGCGCATCCCCGACGATCTGGACTACGAGTCGCTGCCCACCATCTCCAAAGAGTCGCGCGAGAAGCTGGCGCGGGTGCGCCCGCGCACGGTGGGTCAGGCGGCGCGTGTGCCCGGCGTGCGCCCCGCCGACATCGCCTGCCTGATGGTCTACCTGCGCAGTCAGCAGCGGGTATAATAGCCGCGATGCCGAGCGATTATCTGCCGTTGCTGATTCTGTTCGTGATTGCCGCCGTGATTGCGGCGGTGATGGTCGGCGGCTCGTGGCTGCTGGGACCCAAGCGCCCCTCGCTGGCGAAAGGCTCGCCCTACGAGTGCGGCATCACCCCCGTCGGCAGCGCGCGCGAGCGATTCCCCATTCACTTCTACCTGACCGCGATGCTGTTCATCATTTTCGATGTGGAGATTGCCTTCCTGTATCCGTTTTTCGTGGCGGTGCGCGAGATGCCGCCCGACACGCGCCTGTTCGCCGTCGGCGTGGTGGGCGTGTTCACCCTGCTGTTGCTGGTGAGCTTCCTGTACGAATGGAAGAAGGGCGCGCTGGACTGGGAAGATCCTGTGGAGCATCGGCGGCTGAAGCCTGAACCCGCGCCCGCCCTGAACGCGCCCCCGACCGAACCCGTCGCCGCACTCCCAGGAGAGAACCGATGAGCGAGCGCATCGAGTACCAGAAGATTGCCGCGCAGTACCCCGACGCCGTCGAGGAAGTGTACGAGTTTCGCGGCGACACATGGCTGTATATCCGCAAGGAGCGGCTGCTGGAGGTTTGCCGCCTGCTGCGCGATGACCCTGAGCTGGGCTATCTCTACATCAGCGACATCACCGCGCTGGACTGGTTGCCCTACTGGGAGAGGGGCGAGAAGCCCAAACGCTTCGAGGTGGTTTACAACCTCTATTCGCCCGTGAGTTTCCAGCGCATCTTTCTGAAGGTGCGCGTGGACGCGGGCGAGCGCGTGCCCTCCGTGACGGGCGTCTGGGAGGGCGCGAACTACCCGGAGCGCGAGGTGTACGACATGTTCGGCGTCCCGTTCGAGGGGCATCCGAACCTGAAGCGCATCCTGATGCCCGACGACTGGGTGGGGCATCCGCTGCGCAAGGACTTCCCGCTGGGCGGCGAGGAAATCCCCTTCGCGCAGGACACCTGGGGACCCTCGATTGAAGACAAAACGCATCCGCATGCGGGCGAGTCGTTCGAGGGGCTGACTGGCTCCGAGCCTGTGAGTGGGCGTTGAGCCTGCCTGTGGTCGGATATGAGCGTTATCGAGATAGATTTGGTGCAGGAATATGTCCAGCTGCGCGTGCAGCATGCTCCGAGAGACGCATGGGCAGAGCTGAAACAGAGATACCTGAACGTGTATCGTCAGAAAAAACCATCGGGCGATGCGGAGCAATCGTGGAAATCGGCTTCGGGACGCGCGTTCGAATCGATAATTTTGCAAGAGTTTACCGCCCAACTATCGGGAAACACGAGACTCGCCGCGACGCGATGGAACAGCCTCCCACGCGCGCTCAAAGAGCCCTTAAGTGAACGACTATGGATACGTGGCGAACTGCAATCGGTCACAGCGGAGTCGGAAGTTGACATCACTGCATATGAGGTTGATGCAAACCAGACGCCCCAGCGTATTATCGCCGTCTACAGCTGCAAGGTTTCCTTACGCGAGCGTTTTCAGCAGGATCTCTACTGGGCGGAACGCTTTCGTGGACGGGGCATTCGGTTCTGCTTCATCACACTCGATAATGATGGCGTTCTCACAAAAGCGTCCAGTCAGGGTGAACTGTCTTCGAAACAGGCGCGTATGTCGATAGCCCTCTACGACAGGATATACCTCTTCTGTGAAGAATCAGAGATTCAGCACTACAGGCGCGTTTTTCGCAATATAGACCGTCTGATAGAGGATCTAGAGCGATGGCGGGAGCAAGGTTAGAGGCGCCAGCGGAGGTTGTCGAGAGCCTGTTCGCGGGCGCGACGCCAGACCACTCGTGGGCGTTCGCGCATCTGACCCAGGCGCAGACGAGCTACGCGACGCATGGCTACCATCGCTACCCCGCCAAGTTCATTCCCCAGCTGGCGGCGCGCCTGATAGAGGTATATTCACGCGCGGGTGACACCGTGCTGGATCCGTTTATGGGGTCTGGCACAACGCTGGTGGAGGCGCGGCGGCTGGGACGACCGAGCGTGGGGGTGGACATCAATCCTGTGGCGCACCTTGTGGCTGAGGCGAAGGTACGCGCCCTCGAACCAGACTTGCTGGACGAAGCCATTGCGTGTGTGCGCGCCCGCGTCGATTCGCCTTTGCAGCCGTCGCTGTTCGGTGTGGAGCCGCTGCCTGATAATGCAGACCGCTGGCACGAGCGACTGCGCTACTGGTTCCGCGAGGATGTGCTGGACGCTCTGAATCGTATCCAGCGCAGCTACGAAACGCTGGAAGATGCCGTGCAGCCCTTCTTTCGGTGCGCCCTCTCGCACACGCTGAAGCCCGTCTCGTGGTGGCACGATCGGAGCGTGAAGCCCATGCGCAAGATGGACAAGCCCCTCCCTGACCCGACGCTTGTGTTTTTCCGACATGTGAAGCGGATGGCGCGCGGCAACCGCGAGTACTGGCAGGTCCTGCACGCCGCGCACACCCACGACACGCCCGCAGAGTGCTATTGCACGGACGCGCGCGCCCTGCCTCTGCCCGATCAGTCGGTAGACCTCATCGTCACCTCGCCGCCCTATGTCACTAGCTACGAGTACGCCGACCTGCACCAGCTGAGCGCGCTCTGGTTTGAGATGACGACCGACCTGCGGGCGTTCCGTCAGCGGTTTATCGGACGCTCCAACGGCGTTCACGAGCCTGCGGGCGCGATGCGCTCGCCGCTGGCGGAGCGGATTGTCGAGCAGCTTCGCCTCGTGAACTCCCGCAAGGCGCGCGAGGTCGCCCTCTATTTCGCCGAGATGTACGCCTGTTTTGCGGAGTGGCGGCGCGTGATGCGCACGGGCGGACGCGCCTGCATCGTGATTGGCAACACGCACCTGCACGGGGTGGAAGTGCAGAACGCGCAGGTGTTCGCCGAGCAGCTGGCGACGCTGGGCTTTGTGCTGGAGCGGGTCATCCTGCGCGAAATCCCCAGCAAAATCCTGCCCCGCACGCGCGACCGACAAACGGGCAAGTTCGCCCGAACGCAGGCGGCGGACTACATCGCTTACCCGACGGAGTATATCCTCGTGGCGCGGCGAGCAGGATAGCTTTTGGTGGGTGTCACGGCGCGACCTGCAGCCAGTCGTCCCAGCGAGTCGCGCGTGCGAGCGCGGTGTTGCTGTACCGCCCCAGATAGCTGCCCGAATCGGGATAGTAGATCGACAGCCCGTAAGAGTGAAACACGCGCGAGTCGGCGCGCGTGTCGCGGTCGTTCGCAATCACTGCCTGCTGGAGCGCGGCGTGCAGCGCGTTCACACGCTGGCTCAGCTCGGCGTCGGCGGTGTATTGTTTGATGAGTTCCGCTGCGCGCCACAGGTCGCGATATTCAGGATAGGTCGAGTAGTTTTGCGCGTCCTGTCGGGCGCGGGCGAGCGCGTTCACATACAGCGTGCGCTTCGCCATCAGGCTCTCCGAAAGCGCGTCCAGCGCGCTGGCAACCGCCTCTAAGCGCGCAGCGTCCACCGCCGACTGCGTGATGTTGCGGTAAAACGGGTAGTTCTGGTGATACCAGCTCACAAAGACGCGCGGGATGGCGCTCGCCCACTGCGCGGGGGCAATATCGGAGTTGTCCATCAGCGGCTTGAGAATCTCCTGGTACGGGTAGCCCTCGCCCGGAGGACTTTCCTCCGAGCCGACAATGTAGCGGGCGATTTCGCGGCACTCGTAGGCGACTTCCAGCATCTGCATCAGCGAGGCGTCAAAGAGCAGCACATCCATGCGCGGGTCAGCGGAGCTGGGGCGGACGGCGGTCGGCAGCTCCCAGATTTTGATGCTGGTGCCCAGCTCATCGTCGAACGACACGGCGCGCCCGCGAAACGCCGCGCGCGAGCGCCAGCCTGACCCGTGGTTCCAGATGACCAGCGCGTAGCGATCGGCGGGGTAGTTTGCGCGCGCCCAGCGCACAAACTCGCGCAGGGTCTCCGCGCTGCCCATATCGACGCCCTGCCCCAGATCCTCCAGCAGGCGCGAGTTGATACGCTGCGAGTCCGTATCATACTGAATCAGGTAGCGGCGCGTGCCCGTCCAGCTCCCCGAAGGGGCAAACCGCGCCGCGCGCTTCCACTGCACCACCACGCGCACATTCGGATTGGTCTGAATCTGCTCCATCTGGTTGATGTTCAGCTCGCTGTAGTCGTCGAGGTCGTTCGCGGCGTTCATGAACACCATGACCGTCCATTGCAGTGAACCGCGTCCCCCGGGGGGATTGGGCGTCGCGCGCCCACCGCCGCAGCCTGCCAACCACGGCAATAACAGTAGAGTCAGCCCAATCAGATTCAACGCGCCTCGTCTCATCGTTAACCTGAAAAGTGTACCCGCCGTTAGACGCGCCCAGTGGCGAATGGTTTCCTCACGCACACGCGCCGTTGGGGGGCTGTCTTACAGAGGAACTTTCGCCGAGAATCATGGTATCTTAAGACGGGGGTTGAATACGGTGGACAACGGCAGACCGGGCTACTGGCTATCGACCGACTCGTGGGATTTGCACCGCCGAGCCGAGAAGGATCGGCTGCGCCATAACGAGAAGGTCAAAGAGGTCATCAAGCAGAATCTGGGCGAGATTATCGGGCAGCAGGACATCATCACCGCCGAGGACGGCAAAATCGTCAAGATACCCATTCGCGGGCTGGAGCTGCCCCACATTCGCTACGACCCGCACGGCAAAAAGGGCGTCGGGCAGGGACCGGGCGGCAGTCAGCCCGGCGATGTGATTGGACGCTCTGGGCAGCAAGGGCAAGGCGCAGGCAAGCAAGCGGGCACAGAGCCCGGCGTCGACTTCTACGAAGCTGAATTCACTATCGAGGAACTCGTGCAGATGGTGTTCGAAGACCTCCACCTGCCCAACCTGCGCGAGAAGGGCACGAAAGACATTCTGGCGGATCAGGTGCGCTTCGATACGATTGCGCGGCGCGGACCCCAGTCGAACATCGACAAAAAACGCACGCTCATCAACGCCTGGAAGCGCAACGCCGCCGAAGGCAACCCCGGCTGGGAGATTCGGGAGGAAGACAAGCGCTTCAAAAGCTGGGAGATTGTGCCCGAAAAGCAGCGCAATGCGGTTGTGGTCGCCATGCGCGATGTGTCGGGCAGTATGGGCGAGTTCGAGGCGTACATCGCGCGGAGCTTCTACTACTGGATGACGCGCTTTTTGCGCACCAAATACACCGCCACCGAGATAGTGTTCATCACCTGCCACACGGAGGCGAAAGAGGTCGATGAGCATACCTTCTTCTCGGCGGGCGATTCGGGCGGTACGCGCCTCTCCGCCGCCTACAAGCTCGCGCTCGAAATCCTCGAAAAACGCTACAACCCCCGCGAATGGAACATCTACCCGTTTATGTTCTCCGACGGCTATAACTGGGGCGACCATGAGGTGGTGGAGTATATGCGCAAGCTGGTGGAATATTCCAACCTGGTTGGCTACGGCGAGATTGCCAACGACCTGTGGGGCAGTTCGAACGGGCTGGCGCCGCTGGGACAGGCGATTACCGAAGCGTTTCAGGACGACCCGCGCGTGGTGGTGGTCAAGATTAGCTCCAAAGAGGATGTCTGGCCCGCGCTGAAGCGGTTTTTCAGCAAGCACCCGGAGATGGCGGCAGCGGCGTGGTGAGAAAGACGCGCACGCCTCACTGCTGACGCTGCTGGCGCAGGACTGCATCAGCCCCCCTTGCCGCAATTCGCCGCAAGAGGGGCGTCGTTTTCAGAACTGCTCCTCTTCTGTAGAGCCGTGCATGGCGAGGGTGGACGCCTGCCCGCCCGTGATGGCTTCCTGCACCATGTCAAAGTAGCCCGTGCCGACGAACGCCTGATGCTCGGTCGCGCGGAAGCCCTGCTCGCGCGCCTTGAACTCGGCTTCCTGCAGGTCGGCATAAGCGGTCATGCCCGTCTCGGCGTAGCCGCGCGCCAGCTGGAAGCTGATGTAGTTGAGCGCGTGGAAGCCCGCCAGGGTAATGAACTGGAACTTGTAGCCCATCGCGCCCAGCTCGCGCTGGAATTTGGCAATCGTGTCGGCGTCCAGCAGCTTCTTCCAGTTGAACGACGGCGAGCAGTTGTACGCCAGCAGCTTGCCGGGGAACTGCTTGTGAATGGCTTCGGCGAATTGGCGCGCCTCGTGGAGGTCGGGCGTGGAGGTTTCGAACCAGAGCAGGTCGGCGTAGGGCGCATACGCCAGCCCGCGCGCAATCGCCGCCTCGATGCCGCCGCGCACGACATAGAACCCCTCGTAGGTGCGCTCGCCCATGATGAACGGCTGGTCGTAGGGGTCAATATCGCTGGTGAGCAGGGTGGCGTTCAGCGCGTCGGTGCGGGCAATCAGGATTGTCGGTACGCCCATCACATCGGCGGCGAAGCGCGCGGCGACAAGCTTCTGGATAAATTCGCGCGTGGGCACCAGCACCTTGCCGCCCAGATGCCCGCACTTTTTGGCGGAGGCGAGCTGGTCTTCGTAGTGGACGCCCGCCGCGCCCGCCTCAATCAGCGCTTTGGTGAGTTCAAAGGTGTGCAGCACGCCGCCGAAGCCCGCCTCACCGTCGGCGACTATCGGCGCATACCAGTAGATGTCCTTGCGTCCCTGCGCGTGTTGTTTCTCGTCCTCGCGGCGGAAGGCGTTGTTGATGCGCTTCACGACGGCGGGCACGCTGTTGACGGGGTACAGACTGAGATCTGGATAGGTCTGCATCGACAGGTTCGCGTCGGCGGCGACCTGCCAGCCGCTGAGGTAAATCGCCTTCAGCCCCGCCTGCACCATCTGCACGGCTTGTGTGCCCGTGAGCGCGCCCAGCGCGGCGACATACGGGTCGGTCTGCATCAGCGCCCACAGTCGCTGTGCGCCCAGCTTCGCCAGCGTGTATTCAATCTGAATCGAGCCGCGCAGACGCACGACATCCTCTGCCGTGTAGGGACGCTGAATCCCCTGCCAGCGCGGGTTCTCACGCCAGTCTCGTTCCAGCTGCTCAATCACTTCTCGCATTCGGTTCTCTCCTCATCCTCGTTGATCGTTCCATGCGCCCCGCGTTGGGCACAGCGCGGGGTAGGCTACCCCGCACAACCTTCAATCGATGTATTCATACGCTACGAGCGTGATGAAATCGACAAACGGCTCCGACAGTACGACCTGCCGCAGGATGGCGGCGGCGGTGTCCAGTCGGCTCTGGGCGGCGGCGGCGCCATAGCTGGCGCGGATGCTTTCCAACTCTTCCGCGAGCATCTGCTCGAACAGCGCGGGCGTGATGGCGCGTCCATCGGCGAGGCGCGCCCCGCGTCGAATCCACTGCCACAGCTGCGAGCGTGAGATTTCGACGGTTGCGGCGTCCTCCATCAGGTAGTTGATGGCGACCGCGCCCGTGCCCCGCAGCCACCCATCCAGATAGCGTAGGCTCACATTGATGTTCGTGCGCATCCCGCGCTCGGTGATGTCGCCGCGGGGGAAGTTCAGCAGTTCCTGCGCAGCGATGGCGCGGCTTGGCTTCACATGCAGCTGGTTCGGCGTGGGCATGTGCGCGTTGAACACCTCCAGCACAACGGGCACCAGTCCGGGGTGAGCGACCCATGTGCCGTCGTAGCCCTCGCTGACCTCGCGCTGCTTGTCGGCGACGACCTGCGCAATCGCGGCGGCGTTCGCTTCGGGGTCGTCACGGCGCGGGATGTACGCCGACATCCCGCCAATCGCGTGAATGCCCCGCTTGTGGCAGCTCTGCACCACCAGCTCGGAGTACGCCTTCATGAACGGCACGGTCATCGTGAGCGTCGCGCGGTCAGGCAGCACAAGATCCTCCCAAGTGCGGAACTTGCGGATGATGCTGAACAGGTAGTCCCACCGCCCGCTGTTCAGTCCTGCCGAGTGTTCGCGCAGTTCGTAGAGGATTTCCTCGCATTCGAACGCGGCGAGGATGTTCTCAATCAGCACGGTGGCTCGAATCGTGCCGCGCGGGACGCTGAGCTGCTCCTGCGCGAAGAGGAACACCTCGTTCCACAGGCGCGCCTCCAGATGGCTCTCCAGCTTGGGCAGGTAGAAATAGGGTCCTGTGCCGCGCCGAATCAGCTCGTGCGCGTTGTGGTAGAAATAGAGTCCGAAGTCCATCAGTGCGCCGGGCGCAGGCTCGCCGTCCACCCACAGGTGTTTTTCGGGCAGATGCCACCCGCGCGGGCGCACGCACAATACGGCGGTCTGCTCGTTCAGGCGGTACTGTTTGCCGTCGGGGCTGGCGTATTCAATCGTGCGGCGCACGGCGTCATACAGGTTCAGCTGCCCCTGCACGCAGTTCTCCCATGTGGGCGCGTTCGCGTCCTCAAAGTCCGCCATGAACACCTTCGCGCCCGAGTTGAGCGCGTTGATGACCATCTTGCGCTCCACGGGACCCGTGATTTCGACGCGTCGGTCGGCGAGATCGGGCGGGTAGGGCGCGACCTGCCAGTCGCCCTCACGGACGGCGCGCGTTTCGGGCAGGAAGTTGGGAATCTCGCCCATATTCAGTCGCACCTGCCGCGCCTCGCGCAGGGCGAGCAGCTCTTTGCGGATGGGGTTAAATCGGCGGGTCAGCGTCGCTACGAAGCGCACGGCGTCGGGCGTGAGAATCGTCGTCCATTCGGGACGCACCGCGCCGCGAATCTCGATGCCCTCGCCTGCAAGCTGGCGGTTCAGCTCCTCTTGATAGTCCATCGGTTGCCTCCTTCCCGTCGCTGGGTTATAGACCGACCGTTCAGTCAAATTATACCCATGCTTCGTCGTCGGTCTGCCTAAAGGATACCTGACCCTGCCTCCGCAGGGGGCATATGGGGGACTATCAGGTATACTTCCCAGCGTGATGCGAGTACGCGCATGGCTGTTGGTGGGATTGGCGCTGGTGATTGCGCTGGGGTGGACGCAGGCGACGCTCCCGAAGGAATTGCAGACTCGGTTCGAACGCGCGACGCGGCTGGCGGCGCAGGGCAAACTGCGTGAGGCGGAGCCGCTCCTGCGCGAGATTGTGCAGAAACAGCCGAACTTTGCGCCCGCGCATCTCAATCTGGGGCTGGTGTACCGCCTGCTGAACCAGACAGACCGTGCGCTCACGCACCTGCGCCGTGCAGCGACGCTGAACCCGAAAGACCCCAAGCCGCTGGTCGAACTCGCGCGCCTGTGCCTCGATACGAACAAACTGGACGACGCGCAGGGCTACCTGCGCATGCTGCGCGACCGCTTCCCGAAAGAGCCTGAGCTACCCGTGCTGGAGGGCGCGCTGGCGTCCCTGCGCGGGGAATGGGGCGTCGCGCGACAGAAGTTCCAGCAAGCGCTCCAGACGCGCCCGAACGATTTCCGCATTCACTACAATCTTGGCATCGCGGCGTATCAGCTGCAACGCTATGATGAGGCAGAGAAGCACTTCAAGCGCACGACCGAGCTGCAGCCCGACTACACGACAGGCTGGAAGTCGCTGGGGATGACCTACGAGGCGCGCGGGCTGCCCGAACACGCCATTCGCGCCTACAGCGAGTCGCTCAAACGCGAGCCAGACGACCTGCCGACGCGCCTTAAACGCGCCATGCTGTATCAACGGGCGGGCAACCTCAACGCCGCGCTCGCTGACCTGCAGCATATCACGAAGACCTACCCGCGCAACCCCGACGCGCATCTCGGCGCAGGGCTGATCCTGATGCAACAGGCGCGTTATCAGGAAGCCCTCGTCCATCTGGGCGCCGCGCTGAACCTTACCTCGCCCAGCGAGCCGCTCTATCTGGAGATTCTGACCGAAATCGGGCACTGCAACCTGAACCTGAAGCAGTACGGCAAGGCGCGTGAGCAGTTTGCGCAGGTGTTGAAACTGATGCCCAAAAACGCGCGCGCCTACGAGGGACAACTGCAGGTGTTGCTCGCGCAGGAGCAGGAGACCGAAATCCTGCCGTTCCTGCGCAACTGGGCGAACAACCTGCCCGACGACCCGCGCCCGATTCTGCAACTCGCGCGCATGTTTGAGCGCAATCGCAACCCGCGCCTTGCGGAAGAGGAATACAAACAGCTCCTGCAGAAGTTCCCGCAGCAGACCGAGTTCGTGCGCGAGTATGCGCAGTTCCTCGTGCGACAGGGACGCGAGGACGAGGCGGCGGCGCTGTACGACCAGTTGCTCCAGAACTCGCCCAACGAGGTGTTTGCCCTGATGGGCAAGGCGCGGATTGCCGAGCGGCGCAACGACCCCGCGCAGGCGCTCCAGCTCTACCAGCGCGTGCTGGAGCAAGCCCCGAATAACGAGATTGCCCTGCTCGGCGCGGCGGCGATGCACCGTAAGCTGGAGCAGCCCGAAGCCGCCCTCGCGATTTACAAACGGCTCACCCTCGACGCCGAAACGCCGAACCCGCTCGCCTTTTCCAGCCTGCTGGAGATGTATCGCGAGGCGAACCGCACGGACGACCTTCTGGAGTATCTGAAGGCGATGGCGCAGCGGCACGGCGCGCGGTTCCTGCCGTTCCTGGCGAGCGAGATGATTCAGGCGGGCAAGGGCGAGCAGGCGGTCGCGCTCTTTGAAGAGATGCTCCAGCGCGAGCCGAACAACGCCGCGCTCCATCGCCTGCTGGGGGTGGTCTACGAGACGCTGAAGCGCCCCGACGACGCGCTGCGCGCCTACGAACGCGCCCGCCAGCTGGAGCCGAACGACAGCTGGACGCTCTATCACATCGCGCAGATTCAGATTCAGCAGGGGCGCAAGGAGACCGCGTGGGAGACGCTCACGGGCGCGCTGCGCCTCAACCCCGACGACATCAGCCTCTACCCGTTGCTGGAGCAGCTGGCGGTCGAGCTGGGACGCACGGACGCCTACCGCGCCCTGCTCCAGACTCTGGCAGAGCAGGGCACTCCCGGTGAGGAGCCGCTGAAGGCGTATGTCGCGCTGCTGCAGCGTGAGGGCAAAGCCGAAGACGCGCTGGCGCTGGTGAGCCGCCGCCTGCGCGTCAAGCCCGACGATACCGCGCTTTTGAACCTGCAACTGGGGCTGCTGCGCGCGCTGGAGCGCCCTGAGCAGATGCTGGGCGTCTACAGCCAGCTCGCGCGCCTCAACCCGAACGACATCAGCCTCCTGCGCAACTGGGTGATGCACGCCGAGCAGTACGGGTCTACGGTGGACGCCATCCTCGCGTTGCAGGCGCTCTATCGCGCTGCGCCCGACGACATCTCGACGGGGCTGAAACTCGCCCGCTACCTGGAGATGGCGGGGCAACGGTTCCGCGCGATTGAGCTGCTGCGCCTGATGCAGGAGAACTTCCCGACGAATCCGGACATCCGCAGCGAGCTGGCGCGTCTGGAGGGCGCACGGTGAGGCGCGAATGGCTCGCGCTGTTCGCAATTGTGCTGACTCTGGGGCGCGGCGTCGTCCGCGAGATTGAAAAGAGCGCGGCGCGGGAAATCCGCCAGCGCATTGGCGATGGCGTGTTCACGGTCAAAATTGCGCCAGACGGCGTCGACGGGCTGGCGCAGGGACGCCTCAAAACGCTCACCGTGCAGGCGCGCGACTTCACGCTGAACGGACTGCCCTTCACGCTGGAGCCAGAACGCCCCCAATCGGGGCGCATCAAACAGTTCGTGCTGCGGATGGAGAACGCGAATCTGCGCGGGCTGCGTGCGGAGAGCGCACAGGCGGTCATTCCCGAAGTCTACTACGACAAGTCGCTCGCGCTTTCCAGACGCATCTTTCGCCTGAGCGCGACGGGCGTCGGCGCGTGCGAGATTGTGGTCAACGAGCGCGACCTCGCCGCCTATATCACGCGCAAGTACGCGCCCTACATCCGCGAGGTCGCCGTGCAGATTACGCCCAAGCAGACCACCGTGCAGGGCGTCGCCGCGCTGTTCGTGGGCGAGGTGCGCTTCAAAGCGGTGGGTACGCTCACCCCGCGCGACGGACGCTACCTCGACCTCGCCGATGTGCAAATCCAAATTGAGGGTGCGAACCTGCCCCCAGAGTCGGCGGACCTGCTGCGCCAGTTCCTGAACCCGATTATCGACATCGAGCGCGACTTGGGGCTGTACGACGGGCTGGCAGTGGACTCTATTGTGAGCGAGTCGGGCAAGATGCGCGCGCTCGGCAGGGTGTGGATTCCCGAAAAGCGGGAGTGAAACAGGCGTGGGCGCGGAACCCACGCCTGCCGCTCAGTGTTCCTGCGCCTCTTTCTCGCGCTTGTGCTTCTCAATCAGCGGTTGCGCGACGGTGTGCGGCGCCTCCTCATAGTGTGAGAACTTCGTGCGGAACCGTCCGCGCCCACGCGTGATGGAGCGCAGCTCCAGCGCGTAGCGGGTCATCTCGCTCATCGGCACGGTCGCGCGGATGCACTGCCTGCCGTTGCCAAGGCTCTCGATGCCCGCGATGCGCCCGCGCCGTCCGTTCAAATCGCCCATCACATCGCCCGTGAACGCCTCCGGCACATCGACCTCCAGCTCCAGAATCGGCTCCAGTACCACTGGGCCCGCCTTCATCGCGGCGTCCTGAAAGGCGAGGCTGCCCGCGATGCGGAACGCCTGGTCCGAGGAGTCGACCTCGTGATAGGAGCCGTCCACCACATTCACCTTGAAGTCGGTGGCGGGGTAGCCTGCCTGAATGCCCTTCTCGGCAGCCTCGCGGATGCCCTTCTCGATGGCGGGGAGGTAGTTTTTCGGGATGGCGCCGCCGACGATGCTCTCGGTGAACTCGATGCCCGACCCGCGCGGCAGCGGCTCCATGTTGATGAAGCAGTGTCCGTATTGCCCGCGTCCGCCCGACTGGCGCTTGAACTTGCCCTCGACGCGTTGCACGGGGCGCGTGATGGTCTCGCGGTAGGGGATGCGCAGCTCTTCGGTCGTCACCTCGGTATTGAACTTGCGCTTGAGCTTGTCGATAATCACCTCGAGGTGCAGGTCGCCCATACCCGACAGGAGCGTCTGTCCTGTTTCGGGGTCGCGTCGCGCGTGGAAGGTCGGGTCTTCGTCCTGCAGGCGTGCGAGCGCGGGTCCCAGGCGGTCTTCGTCGGCTTTGGTTTTGGCGACGACAGCGACCGTGTAGATGGGGTCGGGCATCTGAATCGGCTCGATGGCGATGGGGCGGCTCTTGTCGCAGAGGGTGTGTCCCGTGCTGGTCTCCTGCAGTTTCGCCACGACGCCGATGTCGCCCGCGCGCACTTCGGTGGTCGCAATCTGGTTTTTGCCGCGCAGGTAGAATACCTGTCCAATCCGCTCATCGCGCTCTTTCTGGGCGTTGTAGACCTGCGAGTCGCCGCGCAGCGCGCCCGAATAGACGCGGAAGTAGGTCAGCTTACCCACGAAGGGGTCGGCGGTGGTCTTGAACACAAACGCAGCGAGCGGCGCGCTGGGGTCGGGCTTCAGCTCGACGGGGTTGCCCGTGCGCGGGTCGGTCGCCTGCGGCGCGGGCGATTCGGCGGGGCTGGGCGTCAGCTCCAGAATCGCCTGCAGCAGCGGTGCGAGACCCTCGCCCAGCGCGGCAGAGCCGCACAGCACGGGCACAATCCGCCCCGTGCGCACGCCCTCGTGGAAGCCATGCACCAGCTCGTCGTCGCTGAGCGGGTTGCCCTCCAGATACTTCTCCAGCAGCGCGTCGTCCGTCTCGGCGGCGGCTTCCATCAGCATCTCACGGGCGCGCTCGACCTCGCCCTGCAGCTCGGCAGGCACGGGCGACGCCGCAATATCGCGGTCCTTGCCCACATACGCCTTCTGGTGCAGCACATCGACCACGCCCTTGAACTGCGTCTCTGCGCCGATGGGGATTTGCAGCGGCACAATCCGATTACCGTAGGCGTTGCGCAGGGTCTGCAGCAAGCCGTTGTAGTCCGCGCCGTCGCGCTCCATCTTGTTCACGAAAATCAGGCGCGGCAGGCGGCGCGACTCGCACAGCTCCCAGGCGTTCTCGAAGCCGACCTCCAGCTCCGCCTGCGCCGGGGCGACCAGGATGACCGAGTCCACCACCTGCACGGCGCTGTAGAGTTCGCCGATGAAGTCGGGAAAGCCGGGCGTGTCGATGAGGTTGATTTTGTGCCCCTCCCACTCGATAGGCAGCAGGGTCGCGCTCAGGCTAATCTTGCGCCGCTGCTCTTCGGGGTCAAAGTCGGAGGTCGTGTTGCCCGCCTCAATCGTGCCGACGCGGTCGATATGTCCAGCGATATAGAGGAGATGCTCCGCGAGAGTCGTTTTGCCACTCCCGCCATGTCCCGCCAACGCCACATTGCGTATCTGCTCAAGCGCGTACTGTTTCATCGCATGACTCCTTCGTGCGGTTGCCCGTGGGCGCGGTACTAAAAAACCTCTCGCGTGTGGGAGAGGCTCGGCGCGCCATACGGGGCGTGATGCGGACAGCCTGCGCGTGGACGGCTGTCGTTGCATGGTGGGCGGTGCTGGACTCGAACCAGCGACCTCTTCGGTGTGAACGAAGCGCTCTACCGCTGAGCTAACCGCCCACGCCTCTGGTGCGCGGGGTGGGACTCGAACCCACACAGGCTATGCCCACATGGCCCTCAACCATGCGTGTCTACCAATTCCACCACCCGCGCATGGCAAGCGCAATTATACCCCAATCGCGTGGTCGACGTGTCAAGAGGGGAGGCGCCCACCCCCTACACCTGCTCCAGCGCCTGCTTGAGGTCCAGCACCAGATCCTCAGGATGCTCCACGCCCACCGAGAGCCGAATGAGCGCGTCGGTGATGCCGAACGCCTGCTGGGTCTCGCGCGGCATATCGGCATGCGTCATCGTGGCAGGGTGTTCCGCCAGCGACTCGGTGCTGCCTAAGCTCACCGCGAGCTTGATGAGCTTGAGCGCGTTCAGGAATCGGAACGCCTCCGCCTCGCCGCCCACCACCTCGAACGAAATCATCCCGCCGGGCGCCAGGCACTGCTTGCGGTAGAGCGCGAACTGCGGATGCTCCTCCGTCAGGTGTCCCAAGTAATAGACCTTCTGCACTTTCGGGTGGTCGGCGAGGAAGTCGGCGACATAGCGGGCGTTTTTCATCTGCGCGGTCATGCGCAGTTTGAGCGTCTCCAGACTGCGCAGCAACAGCCAGCCCGTCCAGGGGCCCGCCATCGTGCCCAGAAAGGTGCGCAGCGCTTTGACAGGCGCAAGCGCGGCGCGAGTGCCCAGACACGCGCCCGCAATCAGGTCGCTGTGCCCGCCGATATACTTCGTGGCGGAATACAGCGTCAGGTCTGCGCCGTGCTTGAGCGGATGCTGCCAGAGCGGTCCCAGGAAGGTGTTATCTACCGCCACGATGACCTTGCGTCCGCTGGGGGCGTACTTGTGCGCCAGCTGGCTGCAGAACTCGATGTCGACGAGCGCGTTGGTGGGGTTGGCGGGCGTTTCGATGTAAATCATCGCGAGTCGGTCGCGCAGGGGGCTATCCGCAAGAATCGCTTCCACCTGCGCGTTCGGCGCGCCGGCAGGGAACGGCACGGCGTGTATGCCGAACTCGTGCAACACAGCGCGGAACAGATGATCCGTGCCCCCGTAAAGAGGCTCGTTGTAGAAAATCATGTCGCCCGGACGCACATACGCCAGCACGGTGGTGGCAATCGCCGCCATGCCGCTTTCGAACACCGCGCCGTCCTCCGCGTCGTCCCACAGGCACAGGCGGTCTTCCAGGATCTCCAGGTCGGGGTTATTGATGCGGCTGTAGATGAGACCAGTCTGTTCGCCGGGCTTCGGTTGGCGCAGCCCATACGCCAGCTCGAAAAACGCCTTGCCCTCTTCCGCGGTCTTGAACACGAAGGTCGAAGTCTGGAAGATGGGGCACTTAATCGCGCCTTCCGACCATTCGGGCTTGTAGCCGTAGCCCATCATCAGGCTTTCGGGATGCAGGGGCGTTCCGTTGATATAGCCTTCGGGTTTGCGTTCCGTCATCGTCGACCTCACTGGGAGATAGTGTACCCGCTGTGGGAGAGTCTGCCCGCGCGCCATGCGTTGGCGATGACCAGCAGCGTGCTGCCCATATCGGCGACAATCGCCGCCCACAGCGTCGCGTTGCCCGTCAGCGCGAGCGCGATGAAGACCGCCCGCACGGTCAACACGAAGGCGAAGTTCTGCTGGATGATGCGCATCGCCTGGCGGGCGACGGCAATCAGATGGGGGATACGGCGCAGGTCGTGCGTCATGAGCGCAATATCGGCGGTTTCCAGCGCGAGGTCGGCGCCCCGTTCGGCGAAGCTGATTCCGACATCTGCGCTGGCGAGCGCGGGCGCGTCGTTCACGCCATCGCCCGCCATCCCGACCGCCCCATACCGCTGGCGGAGCCTGTCCACCACCTGCGCCTTCTCATGGGGCAGCAGCTCCGCGTAGCGTTCCTGCACGCCCGTGCGTTGCGTGACGGCGTCGGCGGTCGCCTGCGTGTCGCCCGTCAGCAGGGCGGTCTGCACCCCCAGCGCGTGCAGCTGGGTGATTGCTTCCGCCGCGTCGGGGCGCACCGTGTCGCTGAGTGCGAACACCGCGCGCGGCTGATGGTCAAACAACACCACGGGCGTCTGCCCCTGCGCCTCCAGACTCTCCAGCAACGCTTCCAACGACTTGGAGCAGGCGTTATGCTGTTCCACAAAGCGATGGTTGCCCATCCGATAGGGCGCGCCGTCCACGACGCCCATCACGCCCAGCCCCGGCGACGCCTCGAACGCCTCCAGCGGCGACGCCTGCGCGCCCTGCCGCTCGCAGTAGGCGCGAATTGCCTGCGCAATCGGATGCTCCGAATGGCTGGCGAGACTGCATGCAATCGTCAGGTGTTCCGCGAGGGGTCGCCTGTCGAGGCTCTGCGCCGATTCCACGCGCAGGGCGCCGTGTGTGAGCGTGCCCGTTTTGTCGAACGCGACGGCGCGCAGGCGTGCGGCGTGTTCCAGCGCCGCCGCGCCCTTGACCACCACGCCCTGCCGCGCGAGGCCCGTCAGCGCGCACAGCAGCGTCACGGGAATGCTGATGACCAGCGCGCAGGGGCAGCCCAGCACCAGGAACACCAGCCCGCGATAGAGCCATTCGCTCAGCGGCGCGCCCGTCAACAGTGGGGGCAGCAGCGCGACGCCCGTCGCCAGCGTTAGCATCAGCGGGGTATACACCTGCGCGAATCGGTCAATCAGGCGGTCTACCTGTGCGCGGCGCGCCTGCGCCTGCGCCACGACCCGCGCGATGTGCGCGGCGAGCGTGCCCTCCGCCGTCGTGCTGGCTTCCACCTCCAGCGAGCCGTGCAGGTTCAGCGATCCTGCGTAGACCGTATCGCCCACGCCCTTCTCGACGGGGATGCTTTCGCCCGTGATGGGCGACTGGTCTACCGCCGACGCGCCCGCCCGCACAACGCCGTCGATAGGCACGCGCTCGCCAGGCTTGATGCGCACGCGCTGCCCAACGCGAATCTGCGCGACAGGCGCGACCTGCCACGCGCCGTCGGGAGACTGGACAGTCGCTTCCGCGGGGGCAATCATCAGTGCGGCGCGCAGGCTCCGTTCCGAGCGTTCGGCAGCGCGCTGTTCCAGCAGTTCCGCCAGCGCGTAGAGCGTCAGCACGACCGCCGCCTCGCCCCACTTACCCAGCGCGAGCGCGCTCGCGCTCGCCAGCGTCATCAATAAATAAATATTCGGGCGCAGGCGCATCAGCGCACGCAGCCCCTGCCACAGAACCCCACGCCCCGCCAGCAGAATTGCCGCGCCCGCCAGCGCCATCGGCAGCGCGCCTTCCAGACCCAGCCACTCCGCGACTTCCGCCCCGAACGCCAGCGCCAGCCCCGCGCCTATCGTCCAATACTGCCGCCGCGCCGCGCCACACGCGCACGCACACGCCTGCCCCATACGGGGATTATACCACCATCAAAGAACAACG
>JBBIQK010000029.1:0-35534 GCA_037442365.1 Armatimonadota bacterium
GTGTTGTGGTAGTTGCTGGGTGTGCGTGTCGGGGGATAGGGGGCGTTTGTGGGGTTGATTGGGGAAGGCATTCCAAAAATGGGGTGTGCCTTCCCCCAAGTGAACTCAAGTGATGTACCCTTACCAGCCCATATATGGGCGAATTTCCCCCCAATTGCCCCAATTCTGGGGTTAAATGGGGCGAAACCCCTTGACAAATCACGCCAAATGCGCTATAATATTAGCCAGTGGAGACTCAGTGGTAGCCGAGTGGAGACTCGGTGGTAATTAAGGTGGTTGCCAATGGCTATCCTGCAAGGCGGGAGCAACATCGCAGTGGATGACAAGGGGCGCGTGATTATCCCCATGCGCTTCCGTGCGAGCCTTGGGGAGCGCTTCGTGATGACGCGCGGCTTCGATGGCTGCGTGTTCGTGTTCACCAGCGAACGCTGGCAGGAGCTGGGGCAGAAGTTCGAGTCGGGTGCGACTTTTGACCCGCGCAAGCTGAAGTTGCAACGCTTTCTGTTCAGCGCGGCGACGGAGGTGGCTCCCGACGGTCAGGGGCGCGTGGCAATCCCGCAGGATTTGCGCGAGTGGGCGCAGATCGAACCAAACTCGGAGGTGATGATTGTCGGCTGTGCGAACCGACTGGAAATCTGGTCGAAGCCCGTGTTCAACGACTTGATGAGTGATGCGTTGCAAAATGGTACTGAGTTGATGAAGTACGCGGCAGAGATGGACATCTGAAATGCATAAGCCGGTGATGTTGCGTGAGGTGATGGAGTACCTGAACCCGCCCGCTGGGGGCGTTGCGGTAGACGCCACCGTCGGGGCAGGGGGGCACGCGCGCGCCCTCGCGGAGCGACTGGGACGCGACGGGCTACTCATCGCGCTCGATCGCGACGCCCAGATGCTTGAACTTGCCCAGCAGAATCTTGCCGATGTTCCCTGCATGACGCATTATATTCACGCGGATTACAGAAATTTACCTGAGGTATTGCAGGAATTGCAAATAGACGCTGTGGATACGATACTGGTGGACATGGGGGTCTGCAGCGAGCAGCTGGACGACCCGGAGCGCGGGCTGGCGTTCCGCTACGACGCGCCGCTGGATATGCGCCTCGATAGGGAACAGCCCACCACTGCCTACCACTTGCTGCAGCGTGTTCGGATGCCCGACCTGATGCGCATGCTGCGCGAGTACGGGGGCGAGCAGTGGGCGAAACCCATCGCCCGCGCGATTATCCGAAGGCGCGATCAGGGGCGTATGAACACCACAGGCGACCTCGCCGCGGCGGTGCTGGAAGCCATTCCCAAAAAGTTTCAGGACAAGCGCATCCATCCCGCCACACGCACCTTCCAGGCGATACGGATTGCGGTTAACCGTGAGCTGGACGACCTGCAATCTGCGTTCGAAGCGATGGCGGGCTGCCTGAAAGTGGGCGGCGTTCTCTGTGTACTGGCGTACCACTCGCTGGAAGACCGCGCGGTTAAGCACGCCTTTCGGAGCCTGAGCCAGCGGGCGCGCGCGCCTGTCGGGGCAGGCGCAGCTGGGGAGGCGATCGAACGCCCTGTGCTTGAGATTTTGACCCCCAAACCCCTCGAGCCGAGCGAAGCGGAGATTCAGGACAACCCCCGTGCGCGGAGCGCGAAACTGCGCGCTGCCCGTCGCGTTGGGTAGGGAGAAGGAGGATGACCATGCCAACAACAGCGAAACCGAAAGCGAAAGCCGAACAGGGGCGCAGGCGGACGCCGTCGGCGCGTCCAAAACCGACCAATGCGCCTGTTGCACGCCCGCGTCGAAAAGCGCGCACACGCCCAGCGCTGCTCGCGCCCATCGGCGTTATTGTGGCGGTCTTCAC
Source organism: Armatimonadota bacterium (assembly GCA_037442365.1). Lineage (GTDB taxonomy): Bacteria > Armatimonadota > Fimbriimonadia > Fimbriimonadales > GBS-DC > GBS-DC. The sequence goes on from JBBIQK010000029.1 coordinate 1,842, forward strand.
AACCCATCTGACCGCCGTAGCGATGTTGAACTACGAGAACGCCCGCCGCGCCAACCTGCAGCATGAGATAGACCGCACGCAGCTGAATATCGATCGCCTGCGTGGACAGATTGCTGTGTATACTGACGAGGTTGCCCTGCGTCAGTGGGCAGAGCAGGCGGGGATGGTGCGCGTCGACGAGCAGCCCGAACTGACCATCATCGGACTGGATACGCCTGCGCCGCTGCCCAAGCCTGTGGCGCTGGGCGATGTGGAGCCGTGAGGGGAACTATGGCGAAAGCGCGTACGACCCATCGCCATGCCACTGTGCGTCTGAAGTCGCAGGAGCTTCAGCGAATAGGATGGGTGCAAGCCGCGATAGGGGTGTGCGGTGCGCTGGTCGTGGCGCGCGTGGTGCAGTTGCAGGTGTTTCAGCACGAGGCGTTGTACGAGGCGGGTATGCGTCGCCGCCTGCGCCGCCGTCCGCTGCTGGCAAAACGCGGCGCGATTCTGGATCGAAACGGGAAACCGCTCGCGCAGAGCCAGATTTGCTGTCATATTGCGATTGACCCTACCACTGTGCGCGCGCCCGAGGTTGTGGCGCGTATCGTCGCCAAACGGTTGGGCGGCAACCCGGCGGAGTTGCGCGCGCAAATCCTGAATGCGCAGCAGTCGGGGCGTCGCTACCTGCGCATCGCCGCCAGTGCGCCCGTGGAACGCTATCGCGCGTTGCAAGCGGACTTTGAGTCGGCGTTCCGCCACCTCAAGCGCGACGAGCGACCGGCGCTAACGCGCGAACACACGCCTACCCGCGCCTATCCGCAAGGCTCGCTCGCGGCGCAGGTAATCGGGCTGACCCAACTGCGTGAAAGCCACGAAGAGGGCAACATGCTGGTCGCCGTGAGCGGCATCGAGAAGCGCTATGACGCCGTGCTGGCGGGCAAGAACGGCGTGGAAGAGGGTGAAATCGCGCCGGGTGGCTTGATTATTCCTGAAACTCTGCGCCAGCGCAAGCTGCCTACGGATGGCGAGTCCGTGCGCCTGACGCTGGACACCGATGTTCAGAAAGCGGCAGAGAACGCGCTGGAACAGCTCTGGCGCACGCATCGTCCGAAAGGCGCGCTCATCATCGTCATGGATCCCCACACAGGCGACATTCTGGCGGTTGCGAACCGTCCGACCTTTGACCTCGCCACGCGCAAGGGGCTAACCGCACCGCGCAACGATACGCCCGCCGAGCGCGACCGTGCGATGGAACCCCTGCGCAATCGCGCGGTGGAGTTCCTGTACGAGCCGGGCTCCACCATCAAACCGCTGGTGGTCGCCGCCCTGCTGGCGGAGGGCACGATCAGCCTCACAAGCCGCTACTACTGTCAGGGAGCGATGCGAGTGGGGAATAAGTCGATTCGCTGCGTGGTGCATGGGCGGGGCAGGGGACATGGACATCAGACGCTGGAGGATGCGCTCAGCCATTCGTGTAATGTGGCGATGGCGCAGATGGGATTGCGTGCGGGGTTGGAGGGTGTGTACCGCGCGCTGCAACGCTTTCGGCTGTTCGAACCGCTGGAGGCGGGTTTTGCGGGCGAGCAGGTCGGGCGCACAATCCCGCCTGAGGATGTGCGCTGGGGCAGGGAACTGCGCACGACGAACCTTGCCTTCGGGCAGGGCTTGATGGTCTCTCCGCTGGCGCTTGTGGCTGCCTACGGCGCGCTGGCGAACGAGGGACGCTGGATTGCCCCCCGTATCGTGCTGGAACCTGCCCCCATGCGCCGCGACCCGCAGCCGATTGTGCCCGTCGAGCATACGCGTCTGGTGCTTCGCGGGCTCGTGCAGGCGGTCGAGGAAGGCACGGGCAAAAATGCGCAGCTCAAAGGCTACTGGGTGGCGGGAAAAACGGGCACCGCGCAGAAAGCTATCGAGGGAGGGCGCGGCTACGCGCCGGGCAAGTATATCGCGTCGTTTGTGGGGATTGTGCCTGCCGACGCCCCGCGCGCCGTGATACTGGCGCTGGCGGATGAACCCCAGAACGGCTACTACGGCGGCGAGGTCGCCGCGCCCGCGTTCCGTCAGGTGGCGCAGTTTTTGATGTGGCACTGGCGCATTCCACCGTCGCGACGCGCGGGAGTACGCGCCCAGCCTGCCATTTTCAATCCGCGCACGCGCGCAGGGTGAGCCTATGCGACTGAGCGAACTCATACACGGGTTGCCGATACTGGAGGCGCAGGGCGACGCCGAAATCCGGGGCGTCTGCGTCGACTCGCGCCGTGTGCAACCCGGCGACCTGTTCGTGGCGCTAGTCGGTTGGCAGCAGGATGGGCATCGCTTCATCGAGGATGCAATTCGGCGGGGCGCGGCGGCAGTCATGGTGCAGGCGCCTGTCGAACGGTTGGCAAATGACATGCCCTTTGTGCGTGTGCCCGATACGCGCGACGCGCTCTGGCGGATTGCCCAGCGATTCTACGGCGACCCGACGCAACATATGCTGACCATCGGCGTCACGGGCACGAACGGCAAAACCACCACCACCCATATGCTTCAGAAGATTCTGGTCGCCTGGGGGAAACCAACCGTGCTGATTGGCACCTTAGGCGCATGGATGGAGTACCCTGACGGTCGGCGCGAGACGCTGGCACAAGAGGGCGAGTTCACCACCCCAGAGGTCTATCAGTTGCAGGCGTTGCTTCGGCAGGCGCATACGCTGGGCGCACAGGCGGCGGTGATGGAGGTCTCGTCGCACGCGCTCGATCAGCGGCGCGCGGACGGCGTGCGCTTCGATGCGGGCGTGTTTACCAACCTGACGCAGGACCATCTGGACTATCACGGCACGATGGAAGCCTACGCCGCCGCCAAACTGCGCCTGTTCACCGACCTCGCAGAACAGTCGGGCAAGCCGTACCGCGCGGTGATTAACATCGACGATGCGTGGGGCAGGCGGTTCGCGGCGAAGGCGAAAGGCGCGGTCTATACCTACGGCGAGAACGAATGCGCTCTTGTGCAGGCGACGCGCGTGGAGTACGGGCAGGACGCGCTGCGCTTCTGGATTCGAACAGCTATTCACTCCACCCTCACCCCCGCCCCCTCGCCCAGCGTGCCGGGAGAGGGGGGCGCAGGGGGTGAAGGCATTCACGAACGGCAGATGCACATCCCGCTGATTGCCCCGTACAACCTCTACAACGCGCTTGCGGCGACGACCGCCGCCCTGTCGCTGGGCATACCGCTGGAGAGTGTCCAGCGCGGGCTGGCGAACCTGTCTCAGGTGCCGGGACGCTTCGAGCGCGCGCCTATAAACGCCGACTACACGGTGATTGTGGACTTCGCCCACACACCAGACGCGCTGGCGCGGGTGCTGCACGCGGGGCGACTGTTGAACCCGACGCGCCTGACCGTGCTGTTTGGCTGCGGCGGCGACCGCGACGCGACCAAGCGCCCGATTATGGGCAGGATTGCCGCCGAGCTTGCCGACCGCGTGATTCTGACTTCCGACAACCCGCGCACCGAAGAGCCGAACCAGATTCTGCAGCAGATTTTGGCAGGCGTGCCCGAAGACCTGAGAGCCAGAGTCGCGCTGGTGGAGCCAGACCGCCGCCGCGCGATTGAGAACGCCCTGCACACCGCACAACCGGGCGAGCTGATTCTGCTGGCAGGCAAGGGGCACGAGCCGTACCAGATTGTGGGCAACGAGAAACTGCCATTCAGCGACATCGAGGTCGCTAAGGAAGTAGCAGGAGCGAAGCCATGAGACGAGCGATGCGACTCTCCGAGGTGATTGAGGCGACGGGCGCGAAGCCTGTGAACGTGCGCGATCCTGAAGCGGTCGCCGTCACAGGCGTGTGTACCGACAGCCGTGTGGTGCAGGCGGGCGACCTGTTCGTCGCCATGCGGGGCAACCGCACGGACGGACACCAGTACCTGCAGGAGGTGTTCGACAGGGGCGCCGTCGCCGCGCTGGTGGAGTATGTGCCGCTGGGCGCGGAAGAGATGCCGCTGCTGCGCACGGCGAACACCGTTCACGCGCTGGGACATCTCGCGCGCCACTACCGCAGGCAGTTCGATACGACAGTTGTGGGCGTCACGGGCAGCACGGGCAAAACCACCACCAAAGAGATGATTGCCGTCGCGCTGGAAGCGGGCTATCCGAGCGCTGTGCAAAAAAGCGCAGGAAACTATAACACTGAACTCGGCGTTCCGTTGACCCTCTTTGAGCTGGACGCGCACTGTCGCTACCTTGTTCAGGAGATGGCGATGCGCGGACGCACGCAGATTGCCTACCTAGCGGAGATTGCCGAGCCGCGCGTGGGGGTAATCACGCAGATTGGCTGGTCGCATATCGAGCAGCTGGGCAGTCGCGAGGCAATTGCCGAAGCCAAGTCGGAGCTGGTGCAGTCGCTGCCGCCCGACGGGATTGCCATCCTGCCGCGCGACGACAAATTCTACGAGTTTTTGCGGGCGCGATGCGCGTGCAAGACCATCTACACCTCTGGGCGTCATCCTGAGGCGCATGCCTGCCTGACGGAGGTGCAGCTGGGCGAGGACTACACAGCGGGCGTCGTGGCGCTGAACCTGCCCGATGTGCAGGCGCGGGTGTGGCTGGAGCTGCCCGTTCTGGGTGAGCATCTGCTGGTGAATGCGACGGCGGCGTTGCTGACGGCGGTCGTGCTGGGCGTTGCGCCCGAAGCAGCGGCGCGCGCGCTGAGCAATCTCCAGCTGCCAGAAATGCGGATGGCGGTGCAACGCCAACCAGAGGGCTGGACGCTGATTAACGACGCCTACAACGCGAACCCGGACTCGATGCGCGCCGCGTTGCAGGTGCTGATTCATCAAATCCCTGCGCGGAGGCGGATTGCGGTGCTGGGCGATATGAAAGAGCTGGGCGCGTACAGCATGCGGTTGCACTGGAGTCTGGGACGCTGGCTTGCGACGCAACCGCTGGACTATGTGGTCTTAGTTGGAACCGAAGTGCTATGGACGGCGGCTGCCGCCAGGGAGGGCGGGTTTCCCCCCAGCCGACTGTTGCACTTCGAGACGCCCCAGCAAGCGCGTGAGTGGCTCCTGCGCACGGTGCAGAGGGAGGACTGCGTGCTACTCAAAGGCTCACGCGCGCTGGGGCTGGAGCAGGCGGTGATACGATGAGCGAAGCGGGCGTGTTCCTCGGGGCGGCGCTGACCACCCTGCTGCTGGGCAAGCCGGTGATTGGCTGGCTGGCGGGCATCAAGGCGCGGCAGACCATCTACGCCTACGCGCCAGAGACCCATCGTGCCAAAGAGGGCACGCCCACGATGGGCGGGCTGTTGCTCATGCTCGGCGTGGCGGTGGGGCTGGCGCTGGGAGGGTGGCAGACGCGCGACGCGCTGGTTCCCATGCTGGTAATTTTCTCAGGCGCGGTGTGGTTCGCGCTGATTGGTCTGGTGGACGACTACTGGATTCGTCGCTGGACCGGGCAGCGGGGGCTGGAGTGGAAACAGAAGCTTGCCCTGCAGCTGGTCGCGGCGGGTGTGAGTGTGTATGTGTTGTGGCTTGCGGCGTCGGGGACGGCGAGTACCGACTCTCTGTTCGGCATTGCCAGCGGTGGGGAAGGGGCACAACTGCCGCTCTCCGCGCTGAGTCTGGCGGTGGGGGTGTTGTGGGTGGTCGGCTGGGTGAATGCGTTCAACTTGACGGACGGGCTGGATGGGCTGGCGGCGGGACTGACCGCGCTGGCGATGGGAGGAGTCTATGCCATCAGTGCAGGTCACGGCGGCTGGGCGCTCTATGCGCTGATGGTCGCGGGCGCGTGTGTGGGCTACCTGTGGTGGAATGTGTACCCTGCGCGCGTGTTCATGGGCGACACGGGGTCGATGTTTCTGGGCGCCAGTTTCGGTCTGCTGACGCTGCGTTCGCTGATTCACGCGCCTGAGGCGCACTGGTGGGGCGCGTTCACGCTGGTGGGACTGGTGTTCGCAGCGGAGATACTCAGCGTCGTGGTGCAACTCAGCTCGGTCAAGCTGCGGGGCGGCAGGCGTATCTTTCGTGCGACGCCGATCCATCATCATTTCGAGCTGCTGGGCTGGGCGGAGCCGACGATAGTGATGCGCTTCTGGCTGGTGGGCGCGATTGCCGCCGCGTGCGGCGTTGTAGTGAGCCGATGGTGAACCGAACATGGATGAGTTTGCAGGCAAACGCGTGGTGATTCTTGGAGCGGGGCGCAGCGGCGTCGCGGCGGCAAGTGCGCTCGCGCGACGCAACGCGCGGGTGGAAGTGTACGACCGAAAGCCCCTCACGGAACTGCCGCGCGCCGATGCCCTCCTGACGCAGGGCATTCCGATTCACGCCGAGCGCGATGCGCCCGCCAGACTGCAGGGGTACGACCTTGTCGTGGTCAGTCCAGGCGCGCCGCCCACACACCCAATCTTTGCGCTGGCGGATGCGGCGGGTGTGCCCGTGTGGAGCGAGATTGAGCTGGGCTACCGTATCGCGCGCGCGCCGATTATCGCGATTACGGGCACGAACGGCAAGACCACGACCACGATGCTGATTCACCACATCCTGCGCACGATGAGGCTGCAGGCGCACCTGTGCGGCAATATTGCAGGGATTAAGGATGAGCAGACGCTTACCGAAGCCGCCGAACGCGCCGCGCCCGATTCATGGCTCGTGGCGGAGGTCAGCTCGTTCCAGCTGTTGCACACACACACCTGCCGTCCCAAAGTGGCGGTTCTGCTGAATATTCGAAACGACCATCTGGACTATCACGGCAGCTGGGAGGCTTACGCGCGTGCGAAAGCGAAGATTCTGGCGAACCAGACGCCTGACGATTGGGCGGTGTTAAATGCAGGCGACCCGGGCGTGCAGTGGGTGGTGGAGAGGGGGCAAGGGGGTGAGGGCAAAATCCTCTACTTCTCCGCTGCTGCTCCGTTTGTAAAAGTTTCAGACGAAAACCTGAATATTAACGACATGTTCAAGCCTGCCCTACAGGGTGTGCATGGCTTGGAAAATGCGCTCGCCGCGGCATGCGTCGCCAGTATCCTGGGATGTACCGCTGAGCAATTGCGTGAAGCGTTCGCGAGTTTCACAGGCGCGCCCCATCGGATGGAGTTCGTCGGCGAGTGGGGCGGCGTGCGCTACATTAACAATTCGATGTGTACCAACGCGGACGCGCTGGAGAAGTCGCTTCAGGCGACGCCCAAGCCGTGCCTGGTGATTGCGGGCGGGGTGGACAAGAACGAGAGCATTCCTCAGCTGGCGGAGTCGCTGGCGCGCCATGCGGCGTATGTGCTGCTCATCGGGAGGGATGGGCAGGCGATTGGCGACGCGCTGCAGGCGCTGGGATACACGCACTGGCAGTATGTGGAGAGCCTCGCGCACGCGGTTGCCGAAGCCCCTCGGCTTGCCCGTGCGGGGGATACGGTGATCCTCGCGCCGGGCTGTGCCAGCTTCGACCAGTTCCGCAACTTCGCCGACAGAGGGGAGCAGTTCAAACGCCTGATACGGGAGGTGCATGGATGCGACGGTCGCACACACTGAGAAACGGTTATTATGCGATGGAGCCGCCTTACTCTACACCGGCGCTCGCGGCGGGGGGCGCTGGGCGTGCGCATGCCGCGCTCTTGTGGGCGCCGCTCGCGCTTGCACTTGTGGGGCTTTTTTTTCAGGGCAGTGTGGTGGTTGTAGAGGTGGGGCGTTTGGGCAAAGACGGCTCGATGCCCGATGTCGCAGGCGCTGTGCGCCCCGTGCTGATGCAGCTGCTATGGCTGCTGGTCGGCGTGGGTGCGCTGCGGGGCTGCAGCCGTATCAGGGGACGTTTCTGGCTGGCGAGCGCGTGGATGTGGCTCTTGCTGAGCTGGGGCGCGCTTCTGTGGCTCACGCTGGATTTGCCGGGCACACTCACCATCAACGGCGCGACGCGCTGGATTGGTCTGCCCTCGCTTCGCGGCGTTTCCATACAACCTGCCGAGTTTTACAAACTGGCGACGCTGCTGTGGATGACGGCGGTCTGGAGCGCGCCGCGCGTCGGGCGCGGTATATGGATAGGCGTTCTGCTGTGGCTTTCGGGGGCGGCGCTCATCGTGCTTCAACCCGACAAAGACACGGCGACGCTGATATTGATGCTGGGCTTTGGGGTTGCCTTTCTCGGCGGCTTGCGCGCTCAGTGGGTTCTCCTATCAGTGATGGCGGGTGTGGTGTTCGCAGGCGCGCTTATCGCGACGCCGCTGCTGCTGGGCGCACTGCGCAGCCAGCCGTGGGAGACGCAGCCGGGCGCGTATGTGGTGAAGCGGATTCAAGCGACGCTGAACCCGTGGGCGCACGAGCGTGAGGTGGGCTACCAGATGGTGCGCGCGCAGATTGCAGTGGGCAGCGGCGGGCTGATTCGGATGGCCATCGGCGAGGGGCGCGAGAAGCGCAGCTTGCCCGCCGTCGAGAGCGACTACATCTTCGCCGCAATCGCTGAGGAGTTCGGACTGGCGGGCAGTCTGAGCGTGATAACGCTGTTTGGGATACTGGTGTGGGCATGTTTTGCCAGTGCGCGGCGTGCGCCCACGCGCGCGGGCAGGCTCTACCTGGCAGGGCTGGGCGTATGGATTGGCGTCGGCGCGCTGATGAACCTCAGTATGGCGGTGGGTTTGTTGCCCACGATGGGCTTACCCTTGCCGTTCGTGAGCGCGGGCGGCTCCGCGCTGGTGAGCCTGATGGCTGCCGTTGGGATTGGAGTCGCATTGATGCGGGAGTCGCCATGAAGATTGCAATCGCGGGCGGGATTACAGGCGGGCATCTGTTCCCAGCGCTGGCGGTGGCGCAGGCGTTGCAGGCGCGGGGACACGAGGTGTTGTATCTCGGCGCGCAGCACGGCATCGAGGGGCGCGTCGATCTGCCTGTGCCGCATGCGCTGCTGGAGATGAGCGGGCTGCGCTCCACACGGCGCACCCTGTGGTCTGTACCGCTTGCGCTCTGGCGTGCGCGACGCGAGGCGTACAGGTATCTGCACGCATTTGGCGCAGAGCTGCTGTTCACCACAGGTGGATATGCCTCCATTCCCATCGCAATGGCGTTTTTGCGATTGCGCGAGCGGTTGGTGCTGCTGGAGCCGGACGCGCTGCCCGGCAAAGCGAACCGCTGGCTGGCGCGTCGCGCGATGCGGGTCTGCGTGAACTTCGAGGAGTCGGCGCAGGTATTCGGCGACGCGAAGACGGTGCGCACCGGGCTGCCCGTGCGCTCCGAGGTCTACCTGCCCGATGTGACGCCTGCCGAAGCGCGCGATTACTTCGGGCTGAAGCGCGACCGACTCACCGTGCTGGTGGTCGGAGGCAGTCAGGGCGCGCAGGCGTTGAACGAAGCCGTGCTGAACACTGTGCAGTATCTGCCGTCGGGTGAACTGCAGTGGCTCCATCTCACAGGCGAAGCGAATTTTGAACTGGTGCGCAGCACGGCGGAGCGGCTGGGGCTGAACGGCAACTATCATCCGCGTCCGTTTCTGACGGGGCGCGAGGTGGGGCTGGCGTATCGCGCGGCGGATGTGGTCATCGGGCGCGGCGGCGCGGGCAGTCTCACCGAGTTCGCGCTCAACGGATTGCCCATGATTGTGATTCCGTACCCCCATGCGGCGGGGGGGCATCAGCGGTATAATTGCGAGGCGCTGGCGACACGGGGCGCGGCGGAAGTGATGGAGCAATCCGCGATCACCCCCCAGCGATTGGCAGAGCGGTTGCTCGACCTGCGCAATTGCCCCCGACGGCGCGCGCAGATGCAGGCAGCTGGACAGGCATGGGCGATTCCAAACGCGACCGAGCGCATCGTGCAACTGCTGGAGGAGGTTGGCAGGTGTACACACCCACAGGCATCCGTCTGACGACGAATCGGGAACCGAGCCTGGCGATGCAGTTCCACTTTGTTGGAATTGGCGGCGCGGGGATGTCGGCGCTGGCGCGCTGGCTGCGGCACAAAGGGGCGACCGTGAGCGGCTCCGACCTCGCCGAGTCGCCCACGCTGGACGCCCTGCGCCAGATTGGGGTGGACGCCTACGCCGCGCACGACGCCAGCCGCATGGGACGCCCCGATTGGGTGGTGGTCTCCGACGCCATCCACCCGGACAACCCCGAAGTGATCGAGGCGCTGCGGCGGGAAATCCCCATCTGGCGACGCTCGCAACTAATGGGGTGGCTCCTGCGCGACTACAAAGTCATCGCGATTGCGGGGACGCACGGCAAGTCCACCACGACCGCCATGGCCGCCACGATACTGGAAGCCGCGGGCTACGACCCCACCGTGCTGATAGGCGCGGATGTGCCCATGCCGCCCCCGTGGCAGGGCAACCTGCGGCTGGGCGACAGTGAGTGGGCAGTGGTGGAAGCCTGCGAAGCCTACGAATCGTTTCTGGACATCAAGCCCTACCTCGCGCTCATCACCAACATCGAGCCCGACCATCTGGACTATCACGGCACTTACGAGCGACTCCTTAAAAGCTTTGTGAACTTTGGCAAGCATGTCTCCCACGAGGGCTACCTGGTTGCCTGTGGCGACAGTCCGGGCGTGCGCGAAATGCTGAAGATGCTGCACGGGATCGGCGGGCATGAGCGTCCCCCGATACTGTATGGGCTGGCGTCGCACAACGACCTGCGCGCGGAGATTCGTGAGCGTGCGCCGACCTACACCGAGTTTCAAGTCTACAACAGCCACTGGCTCTCAGACACCGAGCCGACGCTGCGGATTCCCTATCTGGGCGAGCAGAATGTGCAAAACGCGCTGGGGGCGACCTGCATCGCGCTGTTGCTCCAGATACCGACGGAGGTCATCGCGTCCGCGCTGGCGAGCTTTCGCGGGGTCAAACGCAGGCAGGAAATCGTCGGCGAGGCGATGAGCATCACGGTGGTGGACGACTACGCGCACCATCCGACCGAGATACGCGCGGCGTTGAGCGCGCTGCGCCAGCGGTTCCCCAATCGCCGACTGGTGGTGCTCTATCAGCCGCATCTCTACAGCCGCACGCGCGACCAGTTGCACGGGTTGATTGATAGCCTCAGAGCGGCGGATTTTGTGGTCATCACCGACATCTACCCCGCCCGCGAGCAACCGATCCCGGGAGTGAGCGCGTCGTTGATCGCTGAGGGACTGCTGGAGCGCGATAGCCCGCCCACGCTCTATGTACCGATCAAAGAGCAGATTCCCTCGCGATTGACGCCCCACCTGCAGCCCAACGATGTGGTGGCAGTGATGGGGGCAGGGGATATTGAAAAAGTTGCGCCCGCGCTCCTGCGTCGGCTTGAGGCGCGTGGTCAGGCGCGACGGCTCACAGTCGCCGTGCTGATGGGCGGCGATTCGCCGGAGCGCGATGTATCGCTCCTGTCGGGGCTGCGCGTGATGCAGGCGCTGAACCCCGACAGGTATCACGCTGTAGCTGTAGACCCTGCCCTGATTAAGGGCAAGGAGGGCTACTGGGGTTTGCAGGAGCTGCTGACGCGCGAGCGCCCCGATGTCGCGTTCCTCGCGCTCCACGGCAAGCACGGCGAGGACGGCGCGGTGCAGGGGCTGCTGGAGCTGCTGGGCATCCCCTACACAGGCTCTGGCGTGCTGCCCAGCGCGCTGGCGATGAACAAATACATCGCGAAGATGGTGTTCCGTGAGGTGGGGCTGACCACGCCCAACGCGCTACTGGTGGGCGACGCTTCCGACGAGACGATTGAGCGCGTGCAGCGACGGCTGCGCCTGCCCATCATCGTGAAGCCCAATCAGGGCGGCTCGACGCTGGGGGCAACGCGGGTGTTCGAATGGAACGCGCTTCCGCGTGCGCTGCGCAAGGCGTTCGCCTACGACGAAAACGCGCTGGTCGAGGAGCTTATCGAGGGCGTCGAGGTCTCCGTGCCCGTGCTGGGTCGGCGCGAGCCGTATGCACTGCCCCCCGTGGAGATTGCGCCCAAAAGCGGCTATTACGACTTCCACGCCAAGTATGTGCCTGGCGAGACCGAGGAGATTGTGCCCGCGCGCCTGCCCGCCGAGATCCTCGACCTGTTGCAGCAGACCGCTGTCGCCGCACACCTCGCGCTGGGCTGTCAGGGAATGAGCCGTGTGGATATGATTGTGCGCGAGACGACCCCCTATGTGCTGGAGGTGAACACGATTCCGGGGCTGACGCCCACCTCGCTGCTGCCGCGCAGCGCGGAGACCGCTGGGCTGAGCTTCGGCGAGCTGGTTGAGCGCATCCTCTGCGATGCGCTGGAGGAGGTGTAGCCCATGCGTGTGCGGGAACGAGGCAAGCGGGTGCGGATTCGGAGCCGGGCAGGCGCGCCGCGGTACGCTCCTGTGCTGGAGCCGACGGGTCGGTTCAGCCTGCCCGCGCCTGCACCTGCGCCTGCGCGCGCCGCTGGGCGCGTGCGGCGTCGGGCAAGGCGTGCGTCGCCGCTCTGGGCGTGGCTGTGGCGCAACGCGGAGTCGCTTGCGTGGTGCGCCGTGCTGAGCGCGCTCTCGCTGAGCCTCTGGTTCTCGCCGCGCACGCAGTTGACACGACTGGAGGCTGCGGGCGCGCCGTCGGAGGCGCATCCTGCGCTCTATGCACTGCTTGAGGCGCACATAGAATCGCCGATTCCCCTGAGCGACACCCCACGCCAGCTGGAACGCGCCGCTCAGTCGCTGGACTGGGTGCAAGAGGCGCGCTGGCAGGCGCGGGGCGTTGGACGCGCGCGCCTGCAGATTACCCCACGCACGCCGTTCGTTGAGATACAGGGCGCAAATGGCGACCGATTGTTCGCCGACCGCACAGGATTCCTGTTCCAGCCGCCGAATCCATCCACGAAACCGATTGCAGGCGTGATTCGCTACGCGCAGGATATGGCGCGCATCAACAGCGGCTGCACTGTAGAGGGCGAGATGCAAGCAGCGCTGAAGATTCTGGACGAGATTCAAAACCATTCGGAGGTGAAGCATCCGCGGGTGCGTGTGTCCCGTGCGAGTGGGATACAACTCTTCGCGGCGGTACAACGCGGCGCGGAGCCGCCCGTTGCGGTGCAGATTCGCTTCGGCGATGCAACCGCACTGGACGCCCAGCTGAAAACGATGGTCCGCCTGCTCAATACGCCCCTGACGGAGCTGCGCCAGTGGGAATACATCGATATCAGCACGCCGAACGCGGAAGCCGTCAAACCGCGTGAGGCGGCGGGGGGTGAGCCATGAGCGACAATAAACTGAAGCAGATGACCGTCTTTTTCGCCATCTGGCTGGTCGTGGGGCTACTGGTCGGCATGGCGTTCAAGGAGCAGACGCGCATCCGTACCGCCGAGCTGCCCAGCGCCCGCCTGCCCGACCTGGCGCGCGCCTATGTGCAGGAGAAACGCTCTAACGCGGCGCTGGAAGAGGAGATTCGTCAGCTGCGCCAGCGCATCAACGAACTGGAGAACGCCTTCGCCAGCGGCACCAAGCAGGCGCAGGTGCTGAACCAGAGCCTGCAGGAAGCGAAGATGATTGCGGGCTTGCTGGAGGTGGAGGGTCCCGGCATCGAGCTGACCCTGCAGGACAGCAAAAAGCGTCCGTCAGGCGAATCGCCCGAACTGCTGCCTGAACTCTACACGATTCACGACTACGATCTGTTGCGTGTGGTGAACGAGCTGCGTCAGGCGGGCGCGGAGGCAATCAGCATCAACGGGCAGCGTATTGTCTCCACGACGGGCATCCGCTGCACGGGTCCCGTTGTGTTTGTCAACGATGTGAAGATGGCGTCGCCGTTCGTGATTCTGGCGATTGGCGACCCGAAAACGCTGGTGGGCGCGCTGGAGATGCCGGGCGGCGCGCTGGCTGACCTCAAGAGCGTCGATCCGAAAATGGTGGAGATACGGCGGCTGGACACGGTGCGTATCCCCGCGTTCAGCGGCTCGACGCAGTTTCGCTATGCACGCCCCGTGACTCTGGAAGGAGGGACTGAGCCGTGATTGCTGTGGGCTTGATTGGCTTATTGCTGGGCGTGATTATCGCCTCGGTTGCGCTGGACATCCCGCTGCCTGAGGAGTGGGCGGCGTACCTGTCGCTGGCGGCGCTGGCGGGGCTTGATACGGCGTTCGGGGGCTGGCGCGCCGCGCTGGAGGGGCGATTCCACCCCGATGTGTTTGTGTCGGGCTTCATCGTGAACGCGCTGCTGGCGGCGATGCTGGCGTATCTGGGCGATCGGATTGGCGTGGACCTGTTTCTGGCGGCGGTGGTGACGCTCGGCGGGCGAATGTTTCTGAACCTGTCGCTCATTCGTCGCTACTATCTTAACCAAATCGCACTCAGGCGGCAACGAGGATGACGCTGATCACAGGGCTCGATATCGGCACGACGAAGGTGTGCTGCTTCGTGTTGCAGCGCGGGGCGGATGGAACGCTGCAACCTGCGGGCTACGGCGTCGCGCCTTGTCGTGGGCTGAAGCAGGGGCAGGTGGTCGATATGGAGCAGACCGTCGCCGCCATCCAGCAAGCCGTCCACGAGGCGCAGGCGATGGGCGAAATCAACATCACGGGCGTCGTGCTGGGCGTCACGGGCGAACACATCGAGTCGATTCAGCGGCGCGCCGAGATTACCATTACCCGCCCCGACCGCGAGGTGCTGCCCGAAGACATAGAGCGACTGCGCTACAACCTGCAGCAAATCCATCTGCCGCCCGACCGCGAGCTGGTGCATACGCTGATTCGGCAATACATTCTCGATGGGCAGTCGGGTATTCTTAGCCCCCTCGGCATGAGCGCCTCGCATCTGCAGGCGGAGGCGACGCTCGTGACGGGCGGGCTGACTTTCCTGCAGAATCTGCGTCGTTGCGTGGAGCGTGCGGGGCTGGAGGTGCAGGCGTTAGCGCTGGAGCCGCTGGCGTCGGGATTGGCAACGCTGACCCCCGAAGAGCGCGAGATTGGCGTCGCGCTGATTGACATCGGCGGGGGCACGACCGATGTGGCGATTTTCATGGACGGCGCGCTCGTCTACACCAGCGCTGTGCCCTACGGCGGGAATCAGGTCACCCGCGATGTCTATATCATGTTTCGCCTGGCGGACCCACAGGAAGCCGAGCGATTGAAACACGAATTCGGGAGCGCGCTGGCGGCGCGTGTGCCCGAAACCGAGAGGGTATCCTATCGGGAAATGGGAACCAACGAGGAGCGTCGGGTGCCCCGGCGGCTATTTACGGAGGTTATCGAGGAGAGGATGCGTGAGATTCTGGAGCTTGCCCGCGAGGAGTTGGAGCGCTCTGGGCTGTACGACCGTCTGGCGGCAGGCGTCGTGCTGACTGGGGGCGGCTCGTGTCTGCCATGCACCACCGAGCTGGGGCGGCAGGTGTTCGACGCGCTGCCGGTGCGACTGGGGACGCCGCAGCCGCGTGAAGTCGCGCTGCCCAGCGCGCTCCAGAAACCCGCCTACGCGACAGCGGTCGGGCTTGCCCTCTACGGCGTGCAGCTCTTCCCAGAGACCGACCACCCGATTGCGCCCACTCGTTTATGGAAACAACTCGTTCGTACCGTGCAACGCTGGTTCCAACGCAATCGCTAATCCCACCGTTTCAGGAGACTCGTCATGGCAAAGGATCGCACGAATCATCGGGATACTGAACTACTGGAAGTGCAAGCCGTGTTGAAAGTGGTCGGCGTCGGCGGCGGCGGCGGCAACGCCGTGAACCGCATGATCGAAGTCGGCGTGCAGGGCGTGGAGTTTATCGCCATGAATACCGATGCACAGGTACTCAACAAATCGCGTGCGCCGATTAAGATGCAGCTGGGCGTCGGAATTACCCGCGGGCTGGGGGCAGGGGGCAATCCCGAAGCGGGACGAAGCGCTGCCGAAGAGAGCCGCCACGAAATCCGCAAGGTGCTGGAAGGGGCAGACCTTGTGTTCATCACCGCCGGGCTGGGGGGCGGTACGGGCACAGGCGCGGCGCCCATCATCGCCGAAATCGCCCAGGAACTGGGCGCGCTCACCATCGCCGTCGTCACCAAACCGTTCAAATTCGAAGGACCTCGACGCTGCAAAGTCGCCGAGGAAGGCGCGCAACAGCTGCGCAAACATGTAGACGCAATGATCGTGGTGCAGAACGACCGCCTGATTGATGTGTCGGAGCGCACCACGACGATGACCGAGGCGTTTCGAATGGCGGACGATGTGCTGCGCAGCGGCGTGCAGGGCATCTCCGACATTATCAACTATGCAGGCGAGATTAATGTGGACTTCGCGGATGTACGCACCATCTTCGAAAACGCGGGCACTGCGCTGATGGGCATCGGGAAAGGCACGGGCGAGACCCGCATGATTCAAGCCGTTCAGGAGGCGTCCACCAGCAAGCTGCTCGAATCGTCCATCTTCGGCGCGCGCCGGCTGCTGGTGAACATCACCACAGGCGAGGACATCGGCATCTTCGAAGTGCAGGAGGCGATGAACCTGCTCTACCAGATGACCGACCCGAACGAGGCGAACATCATCTTCGGGCATGTGATCAAGCCGGGCATGACCGATGTGGTGCAGGTCACTGTGCTGGCGACGGGGTTTCCTGAGGAGCCGTTGCCCCACGAGGCGGCGGTACAACTCAAGGCGCAGCCGGAGCCGCACCCGCTGGACTTCTTGCGCACGCGCCCGGAGACGCCGACCCCGACGCGCACGCCCGCGCCCGAACCGCCCCGCGCGGTGAATCCTACCCCTGAACGCCCCAAGCCGGAGCCGCGCGTGTCGCGGGAGGATCTGGAAGTGCCTACCTTTCTGCGCCGGCGCGGGCAGTAGACGCCTATGCACCTGCACAGCCCCCGATACCTTCGGGGGCTGTGCCAATTGAGGGGTATAATACCAACTGCGCATTCAGAGTTCGTCAATTGCCGCGCACGTGCCTGCAGAGACGAACTGTTGCCCGCGCCCTGCGACTATGGAGTGCTGAAGCGTCAGCTTCAGCGTCGCGGAAGCTCCGCTTCCGCACTCCATAAATTGCTGCTTTGCGAACTCTGAGCCGCCGATCGGTATAATCTATTTGCTCGGGGGAGAATGATGAAACCGCAGGAACCCTACAATTCGAACGAGCGGTTCACGCCCGATGAAGCTGTGGAGATCCTCAAACGGGCAGCCGCCCTGGAAAAAGAGCGGTTTTCCGTCGAGGACCTCTGCACGATGGCGCAGGAAGCCGGGGTGAGCCGCGAAGCCGTGATGCAAGCCATCGCGGAACACCGAAGCCAACAGCAACAAATCGCCCAGGAGCAGGAGCGACACGCACGCGAATACGCTCTCCAGCAACAGCAAGAGAGAAATTTCTGGATGCAACTGTACCAGATTGCCATGCTTTTGCTGGTGTTTCTCGGGATTTTTGCCCTATCGGTTATGTGCCTTTTTCCCCCATCGTATCAGAACAAACCTGCCCAGCCTCCCAGGTGGGCAGAACAACGCACTGAACTGGAGCGTCGAATCCTGCAGCTTCACATCGAGCAACACAATCCAATACAGCGGGAGCCTCTGGGACGATAAGCTGAGGTACAATACGGCGGGGAGCGATGACGAGGAACGGCACGACAGACACCGACGCGCCCGCTGAGCGATTGATGCGCGAGGCGGTGGCGCTGTACGAGCAGGGGCGACTGGAGGAGGCGCTGCTGGCATGCGAAGGCGCGCTGGCGTTGGACGACAAATACGCCCCCGCCCTGTCGCTGAAGGGGCTGATTCACGAGCGCCGCGGTCAGGTTGCGGAAGCCATCGACGCCTACGAGCGTGTGCAGGCAGTGAACCCGCTGGGGGTCGCCGAGCGTGCGCGGCTGGAGGCGTTGCGTCGCCAGACGCGCGCGGCGCTACGCCCTGCGCCCGTGCGTCCCTTGTGGCAGGAGACGCTGCCCGTCGCGCTGGCGTTTCTGGGCGTGGGGCTGGTGCTGCTGATTGGTTTCGCGCTGATTCTGCGCTGGAGCGCGCCGACGCCTGCGCCCGCGCCTGTCCCGTCGGCGGCGACGAGTGGGGAGACAGTCTCGCCCATCAACCCGCCGCCCAGCACAATCCCTGCGCCGCCTGCGGAGCCGCCCCAGCAAAACCCGCCGCAGGCTATCGTCCCGCCTGTGATGGTAGACCCCTCCCGATTGGCGCTTGCGCCTGCGGAGCCTGCGCCGCCGCGCGGCGCGATTCCGACCCTGCCCGCGCCCGACTCCGAAGCCAAGCCCGCGCCGAAACAAGAGACGCCCAAGACCAACGGCGCGCCCAGCCGCGACTCCGAGGTGATGCCCGATGTGAAGGTGGAAGAGACCCAGCGCGGCGTGTACGAAATCCGTGTGGAACGCGCGCCCTCTCAGTCGCAAAGTCGTCCTGCCAATCGCGCCTCGGACGCGCTGACGCAGGCGCAGAACCTGCAGCGCGCGGGCAACTATCGTGAGGCAATCCAGGCATACCTGCAGGCGTTGCCGACTGCGCCCAACCCCGCCGAAGTGCATCAGCAGATTGCAACTTGCTACCTGCGCCTGAACGAGAAGGCGAACGCGCGCACGCATTTCCTGCAGGCGATTGCCGAGTATGAGCGCCAGATTCAGGCAGGGCGCGATGTGGAGACGGCGCGACAGGGCATCGCCGCCTGTCAAAACGGGCTACTGTTATGCAACGAGTAGTCGCGCTGCTGGGGCTTGCACTCACACTGTGGGCGGTTAGCTGGGCGCAGCCGATACTGCTGATTTTTGCCGATCCCGCGCCGCCGACACAGCACAACGACCAGCCCTACGACCCCAACATCGACCTCAAACCGCACCTGACGCCGTTCTTGCAGGAGCTGCGCAAGGTGCGCGTGGAGTGGTACGCGCCAAGCCATCGGGCAGCGCAGCAACTGGCTGCCGCGCGCGGACTGAATGCGGAGCAGCTGGCGAACCCAACGCCTGCCCTGCGCGGGCAACTGGCGCGTGCGTGGGGCGCGGAATTCGTGATGACGGTGCGCTGTACCCGCGCGCCGGAACAGACCAGCTACGAGTACGCCATCCGCGTCTGGCGGCTGGGCGCACGCGCGCCTGTGTGGGAGAGCGAGGGCTTCCAGCAGGTCGCCTCTCAGCAGGGGCGGTCGGACGATACGACTGCGCTTCAAACGCTGGGACGCACAGTCGCCATGCGTTTGGACAGCGAACTGTGGGACACTCTCCCGCGCGTCGCGGAGCAAATTCAGACTCCCGCCCCAACTGCCCAACCCAGCGGCGGCGCTCCGCCCGATGAGCCGAAGGCGCTTGCGGAGCAACTGCTGCGCGAGGGGAAACTGACGCAGGCGTTGCCCCATCTACGCGCCGCCGTGAATGCGCAGCCTGACGACGCCGACCTGCGCATGGAACTGGTTCGTCTCTACCGTCGCCTGAACATGAACGAGCAGGCGCAACGCGAGCTGGCGCGCGTGATACAACTGCGCCCCGACGACGAGCGATTCGCGCTGGAGTGGGCGTCGCTGTTGAAAGCGGAGGGAAAGGCGACGGAGGCGATTGCTCGCCTGCAGGAAGCCCTGAACGCACAGCCCAATTCGGTCGCGCTGCGCCTGGCGCTGGTCGATATGCTTCTCGAGCAGGGCGACGCGAACGCCGCCGCCCGAACCCTGCAACCGATTGCCGAGCAGAACGGCGCGGAGGTCGCCTATCGGCGCTACCTACTTCTGGGGGCGACTCGCGCGCTGGGGAGCCTGCCCGACGGGACCTACGAACTTACCGACGCGCGCGCCGCGCTGTGGTTGCAAATCGCCAGCGGACTGCTCACCGACCTCGCCAGCGAGCTTCTGGATTTGCGTCGGCTCGCCAGCGATCCCAGCCCCAACTGGAGCGCACTGCGCACACGGGGCGAGCAAGCGGTGCTGCACGCGCTGGACATCGGGCGGTGGCTGGAGCGCGTCCAGCCTACTGAGTCAACCCGCCGCACAGTCGCCCATGCCCGCTTTGCCAGCCAGATGCTGGTGCAAGCGGCGCAGCAAATGGCACGATACTTGCTGTCGCGCAACCCGGAGGAGGAGGCGCGCGCCAGCCTGCTGCGCGTGGAAGCCCTGCGCGAGCTGGAGTCGGCGCGAAACGCGCTTCCGAAACGCACGCCATGACCGACTGGACTTCGCTGGGGATTGGGTTGGGACTCGCGCTTGCAGGGGGGATGCTCATCACTCTGGGCAGCCGTCGCTGGAGCCTGTGCCCCCTGCAAAACTGCCCTGCGCTGGAGACGGGGCAGCGTGTGGCGTTCACCGTTGCGGGGAAACAGTACGCGACGGCGCTGCAGGGGGTGGACGGCGATTCGCTGATTCTCACGCCGCCATTAGAGCGCGGGTTGCCCATGTCGTTTGAGGCGGGAACTTTCGCTGAAGTGCGCCTGACGACTCCTGCGGGCGTCTACGAAGCGCATGTCCAGTTTGTGGGGCGTCGGGCGCATCCCCAGCCGTGTCTGATTGCGCGGGTCGCCTCCCGCTGGCGGCATATCCAGCGACGCCGCTACGAGCGTGTGCTGCTGCCCGATGAGGTGACGGTCGCGCTGCAGGTGGGCGACGACTGCTGGGTCGGCTGGGCGCACGACGCCAGTCAAGGGGGACTGCGTTTGAACGCGCCCGTCGCGGTCGCCCCCAGCGCGCCTGTGGTGGTGGAGATACCCGCTGCGCTGAGCGGCATCCTGTGTTGCACGGGCGCGTGTCATGCGCGCGTGGTCGCCTGTGAGCGCGCCCCAACACGCTACGGCTACATGTACCAGCTGCGACTTGCGTTCGTCGATGGATAGTCGCCTCGATGTGTCCGTAATCATCGTCAGCTACAACACGCGCGAGCTGCTGCGCGAGTGCCTCGAATCGCTCCTGTGCCCACCTGCAGGGGCTACCACCCCCACACTTGAGGTGATTGTGGTCGACAACGCCTCCGCCGACGGCAGCGCACAGATGGTCGCCGAGCAGTTCCCTCAGGTACGCCTGATTGCTAATCCCGACAATCGCGGGTTCGGCGCGGCGTGCAATCAGGGGCTGGTGGCGGCGCAGGGACGATACGCCCTCATCCTCAACGCCGACATTCGCGCGCAGGCGAGTGCGCTGGGGCGGCTGGTACAGTTTATGGACGCCCATCCCGACGCCGCCATGTGCGGGGGACAGTTGCGCTATCCCGACGGGCGCGTTCAACCCTCCTGCGCCCGCGAGTTGACCCTCTGGTGGGTCTTCTGCGAGCAAAGCATGCTGGCGAAGTTGTTCCCGCGCGTGCGCCTGTTTGGGGGCTACTGGCGCACGGAGTGGGACTTCAACGCAACCATCGAGACGGAGCAGGTGATGGGCGCATGCATGCTCCTGCGTCGCCCGTTCCCGCGCTTTGACGAGGCGTATTTTCTCTATTGCGAGGATACCGACCTGTGCTACCGCGTGCGCCAGTCGGGCGGCAGAATTTACTATGTGCATGACGCAGTCTTTGTGCATCATCTGGGCGCGAGCGGCGAACCCCAGCGGGCGCAGATGGTGATTTACTACAATCGGGGCAAGGAGCGCTATTTCCGCAAGTTTCACGGGGCGTGGCAGGCGCGGGTCTGTTGCTGGCTGAACAAAAGCGGCGCGCTGCTACGCGTGGCGATAGGCATGCTGGGGACTGCGCTCACGCTGGGCAGGCGTCCGCGTTTGCGTCAATACGCCTCGACTTTCTGGCAGGTGTGGCGCGGGTCATAGTCCCAGCGCGTGCAGAGCGGCGTCGCGCATCACCGCCACGGGCGCCGGCACGCCCGTCCAGCGTTCGAACGCCAACGCGCCCTGATGCGCCAGCATGCCCAGCCCGTCGATGGTCTTCAAGCCGTGCGACTTCGCCGCCTGAAGCAGGCGCGTCTCCAGCGGGCGGTACACCAGGTCGCACACCCAGCACGCTTCGGGCAGCGCCTCCAGCGGCAGGGGCGGCATGCTCGCCTCGTCGGGCGTCATCCCCAGCGAGGTACAGTTCACGACGCCGCGGATTTGCGCCGCATGCGGAGTGAGCGCGTCGCGTTCCAGCGGCAGCACGGCGTCAACCCCAAGCGCCTCTGCCAGCGCGTGCGCCCGATCCAGCGAGCGGTTCGCCAGAATCACCGTACAACCCTGTGTCTGCAGGGCATACACTACCGCACGCGCTGCGCCTCCCGCGCCCAGCACCAGCACCGTCTGCCCCGCAGGGTTCACGCCCCCCTCGCGGAGCGCGTGCAGGAACCCCTCCGCGTCGGTGTTATCGCCTACCAGTCGATCGCCGTCCCAGAAGAGCGTGTTGACCGCGCCGATGCGACGGGCGGCGTCTGTCAGCCCGTCCAGCAGGGGGATGACCGCCTCCTTGTGCGGGATGGTCAGGTTCAGCCCGCGCACGCCCAGCCCGCGCATGCCCCGTATCGCGTCCGCAAGCCTGTCGGGCGCGACTTCGAATGCGAGGTAGACCCCATTCAGCCCCAACGATTGGAACGCCGCGTTATGCATCGCGGGAGAAAGCGAATGGCGCACGGGGTAGCCCAGCACGCCCGTTAGCCATGTGTGCGCGTTTATCATCAACCGTCCTCGGTGCGGTAGGGTTCCAGCCGCTTCAGGAGCCACTTCTCCACCTGACGGCTGAGCTTCGTGCCGATGAATTCGCGCGGGTGCATCGGATGCACCCAGATGGTGTAGATTCCCAGCCGATTCCCGCCCCACACATCAGTAAACAACTGGTCGCCGACGATGGCGGCATGTTCGGGCGCGACGCCGAGCATTTCCAGCGCGCGGCGGAGCATGGTACGGCGCGGTTTCATGGGACCCCGCGCGTAGGGGATGCCCAGCTGCTCACTGAGCCAGTGCAGTCGCCCCATGTTGCGCGTGTTCGACACAAAGCAGAGCTGGGTGCCTGCCGCTTGCATCTGCCGCACCCACGCCGCGACTTCGGGGGGCACTTTGCGACTGCGCCAGGGCGTGATGGTGTTGTCCAGATCCAGCAGCAGCGCACGGATGCCCCGCGCCTGCAGGCGTTCGGGCGTAATCTCCGCCACACTCGGCACATGTTCATCCGGGCACCAGCGCTTGAGCCAGCGCGGGGGCGCATCCTTCCGAAACCGCATACTAACTATTATGGCATGGCGTCGTAGGCTTTCGCCAGAATCTCCATCGGGTGCAGCACTTCGACGGGCGCGCCTGATTCCTGCAAGCCCTGCCGTATCCAGAGCGTGCAACCGGGGTTCGCGCTCGCCACGATAGTTGCGCCCGTCTGCTGAATCGCGCGTACCTTGCGCTGGAGCGCGTCGCGCGCGAGTTTGGGCTGCAGGAGATTGTAAATGCCCGCCGAGCCGCAGCACATCTCTGCGCCGTCCATCTCGACGAGCTTGAGGTTGGGCAGGCGGCGAAGCAGGGCGCGCGGTTGTTCGCGAATGCCCTGCCCGTGTACCAGATGGCACGCATCGTGATAAGTGATACAGAGCGAATCGTCGCGTGCAGGCGACGGCAACTCGGCGTCGGCAAGCAACTCATGCACATCGCGCACGCGCTGGGCAAACTGTTCCGCCGCCGCGTGCAGGGGCGTCTCACGAAAGAGCAAGCCGTACTCTCTCATCGTAGAGCCGCAGCCTGCCGCGTTCACTGCGATATAGTCCACCTCACCGAATGCTTTCAGCAACCGTTGTGCGTTGCGCCGCGCCTGCTGCGGGTAGCCATTATGCACCCACAGTGCGCCGCAACAGCCCTGTGCCCGCGGAATATGCACCTCATAGCCCGCCAGCGTGAGCATGCCCACTGTCGCGCGATGTACCCGCCCAAACAGTACCTGCATCGCGCACCCCAGCAGCAGCCCCACACGCGCGCGCGGCTGCGCCGTTCGGGCAGGGTACACCGATTGCGTCGGTCGCCACGCCTGCTGGGGCAGATGCGGCAGGCGCACTACCGACTCGCCCGCGCCCAGCAGGCGCGCCATCCAGCGCGGTGTGCGCCGTATGCCCAGCACACCTGCCATGCGCAACATCAGGCGCAGCTGCGCCGGGTTCGTGAAGCGTGCAATCGCCTGCTGACGCACGAAGCGCTGAAAGGGCGTGCGGGCGTCTTGTTCGATCGATGCGCGCGCCCCCTCAATCAGTTGGGCATACGGCACACCCGACGGGCACGCTGTCTGGCAGCCCAGACAGCCCATACAGGCATCGATATGCGGTCGCGCCTGCGCCCACTGAATGCGCCCCTCAACTGCCTGACGCATCAAGTAAATCCGCCCGCGCGGCGACTCGACCTCCTGACCCGTAGACACATAGGTCGGACACGCCTGTAAACATAAGCCGCAGTGAATGCACTTCTGAAGGTTGCGCTGGTCGAGCATCGTAAGGGGAGTATACCTGCTTGACGGAATTCGGGGAACTTTTTCGCGTCCCGTGCGTATAGACATATGCACATCGGTCTATGAAAGAGCGACGCGAGTTGACGGAGCGACAGGCAATTCAGGTAGCGCGGGCGCTGGCAGACCCGACGCGCCTGAACATTCTGCGCACGCTGCTGCAACACGGGGAACTCTCGTGCGGCGAGCTGGCGGAGCGGTTCCCCATCGCGCAATCGACGGTATCCCACCATCTCAACGCGCTGATGCAGGCGGAGCTGGTCGCCATGCGCAAGCAGGGGCAGCACCACTACTTTCGTGCGCAGCGCGACACCCTCTGCGCCTTCGCCCGCTGGCTCGCGGCGCTCGATGAGACCAAGTGCGAAAACATTCCACTCTAAGGAGGAGGTTGATGATGCGTAAACATACACGAGGTTTGGCGTATCTAACAGTTCTGGCGATGCTGGTCGGCTCGCTGCAGTCGGTGCAGGCGCAAGCCGTGACTTACCGTATTGACCCCGTTCATTCGTTCATCATTTTCCGTGTGAAGCACATGAACACGGGCTTCGCCTATGGACGCTTCAACACCTTTTCGGGCACGATTGTTGTGAACGAGCGCAACCCCGCGAACAGTTCCATCGAGCTGGAGATTGACGCGAACAGCGTGGACACGGGCAACAGCCAGCGCGACGACCACCTGCGCAACCCCGATTTCTTCAACGCGCGCCAGTTCCCCAAGATTACCTTCAAGAGTACGCGCGTGCGCAAAATAAACGACACGACCGTCGAGGTGCAGGGCAACCTGACCGCTCGTGGCGTGACGCGCCCTATCACGGCGCGAGTCACCTTCACGGGGAAGGGACGCAACCCGCGCGGGCAGGAGATTATCGGCTTCGAGACCACCTTCACCATCCGCCGCAGCCAGTTCAACATCAACTACGGCTTGAACGGCGGTCTGGCGGATGAGGTGCGCGTCACCGTCGCGGTGGAGGGCATTCGTCAGTGAGCGTAGTGATTGAAAGTGCGCTGACGGCGGGGCTGGCGTCTCTGGCGGCTGGGGTGTTCTGGCTGCTGGGCTGGCGGCTCCGCCGCGCCCACGCGCTGATGAGCGCACTGGGCGTGAGTGTAGGCTTTCTCGTCCTCTTCTGGCGTGTGCAGGGGCGTCCCGACTTCCCCCCGATAGATGCGACTCAGTGGGTGTTCTGGCACGCGCTGTTCGTGTTGCCGCTTGGCTGGCTGGCGGGGATTGGCGCGTCCTATCGCTGGGTGTGGGTCTGGGGCGCGCTGCTGGGCGTACTGTGGCTGTTCGTGCCGCCGTTTCGTCCTCTGCTGGAGTCGGGCTTCTGGCAGATGCCTGTGGGCGTGGGATACATCGTGGGCTTCGCGCTGGCGACCTGGCTGCTGATGACGCTGAGCGCGCCGCTGGGTGAGGAGCGTGGGCTTGCGACGCCGTTTCTGATTGCTCTATTGGGCGGTGTGAGCGCAGGCGTGCTGTTCTACGGCGGCAAGAGCGCGTCGCTGGCGCAGCTATCAGGCACGCTGGGCGCGGTTGTGGGTGTAGGTGTGCCGCTGGCGTTTCTGCGCGGGTTCGCGATTGGACGCGGCGCAGTGGCAGTGGCGATGTTCCTGTTTATGTTGTTGTGGACGACTGCATTTGGCTTTGCGAACCTCACGCTGGGGCAACTGGCGCTGCTGTACCTGCTTGCCCTGACGCCTGCACTGCGGATGTTGCCCTTTGCGCAACGCTGGTCGCCTGTGGCGCGGTTTGCCCTGCCCGCAGCGATACTGCTGCTGGTCGGCGGCGCGTTCGTCGGGATGACCTACAGCGCGTACATGGCGCAGAGCGGCGACTACTATAGCTACTAACAGTAGTATAGCATGCTTAGCGAATCATTTTTCGCTGGATACGGTACAATTGGTTCAGGAGGTTAGACCGATGTCTGCTACAAAGCGGTGGACGGTTCGAGCAGCATTAACGGTTGTGGCGTTCGCGCTGGGAGCAGGAGCCTATCTGATTGCCCGTCGTCCAGAGCCGCCGCACACACCGCCAGTTTTGCCCGCGAATGCCCCTGCACAGGTCGCTGAAGTGTCGTCTGAACTCCTGCGCGCGCCGCTGGATTCTGAGGAGAGCCTTCTCGTGGAGATTGTGTGCGAAATAGACGCTCCAGAGCGCGCCGTCTGGCACACCGACGATGGAGCAGAGGTCCCCGTGCGACTATTCGGGGATGTCCACTACGGAATCGGTTCCGAAGCGCAACGCATCGAGAACTGGCTGGATGGTGCGCAGTACGGAGACGCTCGCCATGCGCTATGGAGTGGTATAACCCCAGACAGATTGAAAGGCAGCTGGCAAGAGAAGTTGCTTGTACCTGCAGCGCTGGCGGACGGCTCTCTCCGCGTGGCGGTGCATCCGAATGCCCGTCCGAAAGTATGCAACATCTTCCGCATGCGTACCCAGGCGGATTCTGCCCACTCCGTGTCCCGACGAGTCCAGCAGGTGGCGACCCAGAGGCTTAGGCAGCAGCCCCGCACCGGGTGGGAAACTGTCTACGAGACGGTCTACACGCGCGCCTCAGAGGATGAAACCGCCGCTCTGCAGCTGACCTCTCCAGCGCTCCGACAGGTCGACAGCGACGCGAACTGGTGGATGGTGGTGTGGTTCGACTCGACAGGCGCGGCGGGCTCCGAGAGTCTGGTGATTGTCGGTGTGCTTTCGGGGCGGTTTGTGAGTCGTGATGGAACGATAGTCATCAACGCGGGCGAGGCTGCCTGCCTGCGCATCGTCCATACGCCGAGCGCGCTGCCCACTGCGCATTACCTACGGCAGGCGACGCTGGAATGGAAGCAGAATCGGTGCGCCCTGCGCTGGGATGCATCCATCTCGGAGAATCACGAGCCGCTCGAAGTGCACCTGTATCGGACGCAGGAGCCGTCCACTGAAAAGATGCCGACCCTCTGGGATGACGCGCTGCACCTGTGCGTCTATATGGATCCTGGATTGTTCAAAGTCCAGAAAATGGCGCTTATCCCTTACTTCTGACGCGCTCTGGCAGACCTTCCCCGCAAACGCTCCTGCGGGAAGGTCAGCACTTCGCCTAATACCAAATGTGCCGTCAAAGTTCTTTAGTACCCCCCTCCTGCAGGTTCCCCCCGCAAGCGAGGGGAACCAAACTCGGTTCCCCCTGCGCGCAGGGGGAACCTGCAGGAGGGGGTTCGGGTCATCTTCGCGACGCAGCCTGTATTTACGAAGTCTGACGCGCTGATTGGTATAACTACTGAATGAAAACCGCGTGAAAGTCCCTGCTGCAGCGGGCACGCAGGTATACTTCAGGGCGTCTAAGGTTCTGGAGGCGACTATGCGAATTGTGGCGTGCTGGACACTGATGATTGGATTGTTGGGAACGATGGGCGCTCAGTCCGTGCAAGAGGCGGTTAACCTCGCCAATCAGGGCAGGACACAGGAGGCGATTGAACGGTTCGAAGCGCTCTATCAGCGCGATGAGAACAACCCGACCGTCGTGAACTGGCTGGGATACCTGTACCTGAAAGCGGGCAAGTACGCGGAAGCGGTTCCCATGCTGGAGAAGGCGACTCAGCTCGCGCCGCGCAACGCGGAGGCGTGGAACAATCTCGGCAACGCCTACCTGCACACCAACCAGCTGGAGAAGTCCATCAACGCCTACCGCACGGCGATAGAGATCAAGCCCAGCGACGCCGACGCGCACTACAATCTGGGCAATCTGTACACGAAGACGCGCCAGTATCAGAAGGCGGTAGAGCATTACCAGAAAGCGATTCAATCGAACCCGCGCGATGCGAATGCGCACAATAATCTCGGCTATGCCTACCAGATGATGCGGCTGCCCGCGCGAGCGGCGCAGCACTACAAACGCGCGACGGAGTTAGACCCGAACAACGCAACCTTCAAGTTCAACTACGCGCTCGTGCTGGCGGAGCAGGGTCAGTGGCAGCAGGCGGCGACCCTGCTGGAGCAGGCGATGCCCAAAATGCCCAACGAAGCCAGCGGCTGGCTCAAACTGGGCGAAGCCTATGCACGGCTGCGTCAGCCCGACAAAGCCATCCAGACCCTGCAGAAGGGCGTCGCGGCGAACCCTGACAATCCCGACCTGCACTACAATCTGGGCGTGGCGCAGTTGCAACGCGGCAACCTCGCGGCGGCGGGTACTTCGTTCGAGAACGCGCTGAACCTGCGCCCCAACGACGCCGACGCGCTCAACCAGCTCGGTTTCGTACAGCTGCGCCAGCGACGGCTTGATGACGCCGAAGCCACGCTCCAGCGCGCGCTTGAGATCAATCCGCGCCTGACCAGCGCACGGCTGAACCTCGCAACGGTTAAACGGCTGAAGGGCGACAGTGAGGAGGCGCTCAGTCTCTACCAGCAGGTGGTCGCCGAGAACCCCAAAAGTCAGGAAGCGCGGCTGGCAATCGGCGATCTGCTGATGGAGAAGGGCGACCTGCGCAGCGCAGAGGCGCAGTACCGCGTGGTGCTGAAAGAGAACGAGCGCTCGCATGTGGCGTGGAACAACCTGGGGCTGGCGCTGATGCGCGCCAACCGTTTTCAGGAGGCGATTCAGGCGCTGGAGCGCGCCGTCGCGCTCAGCCCGCGCACGGCGATTTATCACAATAACCTCGGCGCGGCTTACGAACGCGCGGGTCAGGTCGCCAAGGCGCGCACGATGTATCAGGAGGCGCTCAAACTTGACCCCAAATTGGAAGATGCCCGCAAAAACCTGCAACGGCTGGCGAATCGATAATGGCGGATGTGCTGATTGTGTTTAATGCGGGCAAGCCTGAAGCGGCGCGCCACGCGCAGGAGACGGCGCAGTGGCTGCGCGCGGCAGGGTACGGCGCGGTGCTTGCCGATCAGCCGACCGCCGCCCGCTGGAGCGAGCCGCCTGACCCCCACATCGCGCTGGTCATCACGCTGGGCGGGGACGGCACACTGCTCACGGGCGCCGCAATCGCCGCCCCCGCAGGCGCGCCACTGCTGGGCGTGCATCTCGGCAGGTTCGGCTTCATCGCGCAGGTCGAGCCAGAGAACATCACCGCCGCCCTCCAGCGCTGGCAGGCGGGCGACTATCAGGTGCAGGAGCGGTTGATGGCGCAGGCGCGAGTCGACGACGAGGTGCGCGTCGCTATCGCGCTGAACGAGATTACCCTGCTGCGGATGCCCACCGCGCCGATGCTGGACTTCACGATTTGCGTGAACGACCTGTTGCTGACCACCTACCCCGCCGACGGCTCGCTGGTCGCCACGCCGACAGGCTCAACGGCGTATGCGCTCTCGGCGGGCGCGCCCGTGGTGCATCCGCAGACGGAGGCGCTCATCCTCACGCCCATCTCGCCGCACACGCTCGGCGCGCGCCCGCTGGTGCTGCCCCCCACGGCGCGAATCAGCATCACGCTCCGCTGCGCGGCGACGAACGAGCCGAACGCGCAAGCCATCATGACCGCCGACGGCAGACGCCATCGGACGCTGGAGATGGGGCAGACGGTGCATATCACCGCCGCGCCCTACCGCGTGAAGCTGCTCTCGTTCAACGAAGGGGAGTTTTTTGAGAAACTGCGCGACCGCCTGCTCTGGGGCGCACGGGTGAACGAGTAGCGCGGATGCGGGCAACCTCCTGACGCAACACCTCCACTGTGTAGGCGAGGTCGTCCCATGTCGTGTCGCGTCCCAGCGTGAAGCGCACGCCTTCCTGCGCCGCTGTCTCGTCCCAGCCCAGCGCGAGCAGCACATGCGACGGCTCCAGCGACCCCGCGCTGCACGCCGCGCCGCTGCTGGCGGCAATCCCCGCCCGATCGAGCGCAATCAGCAGGCTATCGGCAGGTACGCCTGCAAACCGAAAGTGCGCGTTGCCGGGCAGTCGCTCCGTCGGGTGTCCCGTCAGCGAGGCGTCGGGGATGGTCTCCAGCACGGTGTGAATGAACTGGTCGCGCAGGGCGGTCTGGCGTTCGGCTTCGGCGGGGATAGTCGCCTGCGCGAGTCGCACCGCCTCCGCGAAGCCCACGACGCCCGCGACATGCTCCGTGCCCGCCCGGCGGTCGCGCTCCTGCCCGCCGCCCACCATCAGTGACTGCAGGGGGGTCAGCGCCCGCACATAGAGCGCGCCGACGCCTTTCGGTCCGTAGAGCTTGTGCGCCGAGACGCTCAGCAGGTCGCAGCCAATCGCTTCCACATCCACAGGCAGCAGCCCGAAGGTCTGCACGGCGTCCACATGGAACCACACGCCGCGCTCTTTGCATATCTGGGCAATCGCCTCGACGGGTTGCAGTGTCCCCATCTCGTTGTTGGCGTGCATTACGGACACCAGCCATGTCTCGTCGCGGATGCGGTCGCGCACGGCGTCGGGGTCTACCTGCCCGTAGCGGTCGACGGGGATGTAGTCCACCGTGTAGCCCAGCGGAATGAGCCACTCGGCGGCGTGTAGCACGCAGTGATGCTCAATCGCCGAGACGAGGATGCGCCGACGATGGGGCGGGGCTTTGAGGGCGCAGCCGATAACGGCGAGGTTGCACGACTCCGTGCCCGACGAGACGAACAGTATCTCGGCGGGGTCGGCGTCCAGCGCGGCGGCGACGGTCTCGCGGGCGGCGTCCAGCGCCATCCGTGCGCGCCTGCCCCAGCGATGCAAACTGGACGGGTTGCCGTACTCCGCCTTCAGGTACGGCGCCATCGCCCGCCGCACGCGCGGGTCTAACGGAGTCGTCGCCGCATGATCTAAATAAACCGCGCGCATCAGCGGATAAGCTTGCCCGTGAGCAGTTTGTAGATGTCGAGCGAGAAGACCGTCACGAAAATCATCAGCACGATAATCAGCCCCGCGAACTGCACGCGCGCCATCGCTTCGGGGCTGAGCTTGCGGCGGCGGATGGCTTCCACCGTGAATATCATCAGATACCCGCCGTCCAGCACGGGGATGGGCAGTAGGTTGATAATGCCCAGCATCACGCTGAACTTGGCGGCGAAGTCGGCGACCTCCACGACGCCCAGTTTCGCCGTCGCGTTGGTCGCGCTGGCGATGGAGATGATACTGCCCACCTCGTGAATGCTACCTTCGCCGAACACCATGCGGCGCAGTCCGTCCACAATCGCGACGGTCATCCCGACGGTCATCAGCCCCGCGTGCGCCAGCACCTGCACGAACGGCTCGCGCTTGCGCTGCACATGCCACAGCACGCCGATTTGACCGATTTTTTGCGGCTTGCCGTCGATCTCGGCGTCTACCTCTTTCGGCGTGATGGCGACGGTGAACGGCTCGCCGTCGCGCTCAAGGGTCAGGCGCAGGGGCTTGTTGGCGCTTGCGCGAATCATCTGCCCCGCCTGCTCGGTCGTCTTCACGGATTCGCCGTTGATGGCAAGCAGCACATCGCCGGTGCGCAGTCCCGCCGCCTGCGCGGGCGAGTCGGGCATCACCATCCGCACCTGCGGCGTCGGGTCGTCCAGCGAAGGCAGCCCCGCCGTCAGCCCAATCGCCACAAACAGCAGGTAGCCAAACAGAATGCTCGCCAGCGGTCCCGCCAGCACGGTCAAAAACCGCGCATAGAGCGGCTTGGACTGGAAACTGCCCTCCAGATGCTCCTCGTCGGGCATCATGCCGGGGATTTTGACGAACCCGCCGATGGGCAGCGCGCGCAGGGTATAGAGCGTGCCGTCGCGCCCGCGCCAGAGCCGCAGGAGGATGGGACCAATCCCAATCGCGAACTCCTCGACCTTCATTTTGAACCGCTTGGCGACCCACATGTGCCCGAACTCGTGCGCCGCCACCAGCAGCGTGAAAATCCCCACTAAGTAGACAATCGTCAGCAGCGTCATGGTCGTCCTCTGCAGGGGCGTACCCCACCTCTATATTATGGCACATGCGGGGCGTCTGGCGTGCGTTGGCGAAAAACCTGCCCCCTGCTGGCAGGAAACGCCCCCGACTGTGCGAATCGTTAATACTGCATGTGTGCAGACTCTGGAGGTGTGCCAGCGATGGAAGTGCAGGGCGTGGAGATTGAGGCGACCATCCCGTGCGCGGAGGGCAAGACGCATCCTGTTCGCCTGCGGTTCACGGGCTGGGGCGAGTACGAGGTCGTGCAGAACCCCTGTGCCGAGCAGGTGGGCGAGGCGCTGGCGCGGATGGCTGCGTGCAGCCATGCCCTGCAGGACAAGAGCTGGTGGGCGGATACCGCATCGCGAAAACAAGTCGTGGAATCGCTGAGGCAGTCGGGCGCGCCCGCCGTACCTATCCTCATTCAGGCACTGGGGGATGAGGATCGGGAGATTCGTCAAGCGGCGTGTAAGGCGTTGGGGCAGATAGGCGACCCGCAGGCGGTTCCCGCGCTCATTCAGGCGTTGGGGGATGGGGATTATGATGTTCGTCGTGCGGCGTGTGGGGCGTTGGGGCAGATAGGCGACCCCCAAGCCGTGTCTGCGTTGAGCCTGTGGGCAGGCGCTGGCGATAAATCGGCGCAGGAGGCGCTGGCAGCGATGCAGCAAGAGCCGTTATCGATGGAGCAGGCGGCGGCGCGTCTGGCGGAAGAGGGGTACTGGGGTGTGATTATACGCGCCCTTCCAAACGAATCTGTGCAGGCAGCAGTTGCGGCAATGGGTGCAGCTGCTGTGGAGCCTCTGATAACTGCGCTGGGGGATGAGGATTATGATGTTCGTGTGGCGGCGCGTGAGGCGTTGGTGAAAATAGGAAAACCTGCTGTGCCTGCGCTCATCCAGGCGCTGGCAGACGAAAGTACCTGGACCGAAGCGCACAAGGCGCTGCTAAAGATTGGCGCGCCTGCCGTGCAACCCTTGATAAACGCGCTGGGGGATGAGAGACAACCTGTACGGTGGTGGGCGTGTGAGGCGTTGGGTCAGCTTAGCGACCCCCAAGCTGTGCCTGCGCTCATCCAGAGGTCAGGGGATGCGGACGAACATGTTCGTGCCAAAGCTTGTGAGGCGTTGGGGCGACTTGGCGATGTGCAGGCAGTTCCTGCGCTCATAGAAAGGCTTGGAGATGGGAGAAAAGTTGTCCGTAAATCGGCGTGTGAGGCGTTGGGGCAGATAGGGGATGCGCAAGCCGTGCCCGCGCTCATAGAACGGCTGGGGGATGGGGACGGGGATGTTCGCAAGGCGGCGTGTAGAGCGTTGGGGCGGCTTAGCGACGCGCAAGCCGTGCCCACGCTCATTCAGGCGCTGGGGGATGCGGATAAAGATGTTCGTGTGGCGGCGTGTGAGGCGCTGGGGCAGATAGGCGACCCGCAAGCCGTGCCCGCGCTCATAGAGCGGCTGGGGGATGGGGATTGGCGTGTTCGTTTGGCGGCGTGTGGGGCGTTGGGGCAGATAGGCGACCCCAAAGCCGTGCCCGCGCTCATAAAACGGCTGGGGGATGGGAACTGGGATGTTCGCGCGGCGGCGTGCTGGGCGTTGGGTGCGATAGGCGACCCGCAAGCTGTGCCCGCGTTGAGCCTGTGGGCAGGCGCTGGCGATAAATCGGCGCGGGAGGCGCTGGCAGCGATGCAGCAAGAGCCGTTAACGATGGAGCAGGCG